>JBGVPG010000011.1:0-2058 GCA_045126855.1 Eubacteriales bacterium
AGCGCCCCTTGCGCTGATGATAGCGTTTTCAAGGAGAAATCTCTCGTCCCCTCCTCCGTCGTATACCCGACAGCCGCCCTCCTTCGCCTCACGGACAAGCCAATCGGGAATATTGTAGCCTGCGAGTATCACTCCCTCGCCCAAAAATGGCGTCAGGGCGGAAAGGGGCATATCGCTGCCGCTGATATATATTTTATCTCTGGTAGTTGGTATGGGGAGAAGAATGAGCCTGCCCGACAGCTGAGCCGTCACGCCCTCAAGAAGGCGCTGGCACTCCTTCATTCTCCTTCCCCCGCCAAAGGATATTATTTCCATATAATTTTACCGTTTCAATGTATTGTGCCTATATCGGCACATTTTCATTATATGAAAATGGCACGGTTAGTGCAATTAATGACGACTCTGTCGTCAATTCATGTTTTGCAAAGCAAAACAATTCATGAACCAAGGGTTCAATTCATGTCCGAAGGACAATTCATGAATTGACGGCTCTGCCGTCATTAAACAAAAAAAGCGACCTTTCGGTCGCCTTACTTGCTGTATATCTCGTTTTCGTCAAGCTCGATCTTGCCATTATTTGCCTCGTACTCCTCGACGCAAGTCTGAGCCAAAAATTCAAGCTGAGCATTAAGAGAGCGTTTGTTTTTCTTCGCAATTTGGGTTATTTTGTAAAGCAATTCGGGTTCAAATCTGATGCCTGTCTGAATTTTATTAGTAGCCATGATAACACCTCAACAACATTTTGATAACATTATACTTGAAAATCAGTTGACTTTATACACACATAGTGTTATCATATTGTTATCTAAATGGCTTTAGGAGAGAAAAAATGACAGTAACTTTTTTCGGACACAGGGATTTTATTGCAAGCGAGGAGCTGAGAAAAAGGCTTATGTCAATTATGGACGAGGCGGTCGGTGACAGAAGCGTAGAGTTTTTCCTCGGTGGATACGGTGGCTTTGACAGCTTCGCCCACGCCTGCTGTCGTGACTTTACCGAAAAGCATCAAAATTCGTCGTTGGTATTCGTCACACCCTATATTACCGAAAGCTATCAAAAAAATCATCTGGAATATATGGCGAGTGGCTTTGACTCAATTATTTATCCTGAGCTTGAGAAAATTCCCAAGCGTTACGCCCTAACCCACCGCAACCGATACATGGCAGACAAAGCCGATTTGATCATTTGCTACGTTAAGCGAAATTTCGGCGGCGCATATCAGGCGGTGAGCTTTGCAAAATCAAGGGGCAAGAAGATAATTAATCTTGCGCCGTAATGCCAATTTCATCAGCCTGCGGCATGAATTGTGCTTCGCACATGAATTGACGGCAGAGCCGTCATTAAACAAAAAAGCGACCCAAATGGGTCGCTTTTGTAATCTATTGTTTACTTTACGTTAATTCCAAGCTCGGAATATGCCTTGGTGATGGCTTCTACCACGGGGGTGAGCTCCTGCTTTGTGAGTGTACGCTCACGGGAGAGGAATGCGAAGCGGAGGGTTACGGCATAGCCGTCATCACCCTGATAGATATCCTTCAGCCACATATCGGAGAGAAGCTCGCCTGCGGCGTTTCTTGCGCTCTCGAGGAGCTTGCCAAACACGAGGGTCTGGGGATCGGTGGCAAAGGTAACGTCGATCTCGATTGCAGGGAACTTAGAGGGCTCGGAGTACTTGAGAGAGCCGACGGGAGTCTTCGCAAATGCCTCGGTCTTGATCTCGAAGAAAGCAAGGGCGCACTTTTTATCGATATTCTCGCTTACGGTGGGGTGAGGAACGGCGATATAACCGATCTTCGCACCGTCAACGGTGATGTCGAAGGAGTTTACGGGATGCTCAAAGTCGTAGTCGGGCTCTGCAGAAACGAACTCGGGGGACTTGTGGAGGATATCCTCTGCAAGCTCACGAACTGCCTGGGTGGCACGGAGGAAGAGCGCCTCCTCGCTCTGGGTCTTGGAGTAAAGAACTACGCCAAGCTTATTCTGCTCGTCGCACTCGCCATTCTCACGCTTACCCTCAACGGTGTGGCCGATCTCGAAGATGCCGAAATCGTCGGCGTA
>JBGVPG010000012.1:0-22854 GCA_045126855.1 Eubacteriales bacterium
AAGTTCACTTCGTGAGTGAAGTTAACCTTCGGTTAGTGAAGTTCACTTCGTGAGTGAAGTTCGCACTTTGTGCGAGTTATTTAAGTGGGCAACCGGAGCCCCGAAAATTTTGAAAGGAAAAACAGAAAACGAGGCCTCGCAGAAATGCGAAAAAATGGAAAACGAAAAGAAAACGGGATACGTCCTTTACGACTTTATGAAGGAGGAGCTGGAGCTCAGCGGAGTCGCACTTCAGGTCTATGCGCTCATATATTCATTCACCAAAGCAGGGGGAGATTGCCATGGGTCGGTCAGATATATCGCCCAAAGAACAGGGTCGGGAAAATCATCCGTACATCGAGCTTTAAACGAGCTTTTGGAAAAGCAATACATAGTTAAGTTGGATAATCAGGGAGGAAAAACCTGCCACTACGTAGCTAACCAAAATTCATTGTCCCAAAACGGGACGGTATGTTTGTCCCAAAACGAGACTGTCCCTGTCCCAAAATCGGACATCGATGGTCCCAAAATGGGATACAATAATAAAGAAGATAATAAAGAAGATAATAATACTAACTTACTAACTAATCATTCACTCTTTCAAGGGAAGCCAAGGCCTATACAGCCTTTTGGCAGAGAGAAGGTAGTTATGATGACTCTGCACCAATATGCGAATCTGCTGAGGGCTATTGGGGTTATGCCCACAAGGCGATACATCGCCGTATTGGAAAGGCAGATTCGTAAGTTCTCCGCCAAGGCGTACATGGACCATTATCAGACGATAATCGGCTGGGCACGAAAGGACGGTCTTGTAACGCCCGAGGGAGAAATAATTTTAAAAAATTAAAAATACTATTTATTTTCTCTTTACATCAGGCGGAATTTGTGGTATAATGATAGCTGGTAAAATTTGCGCCGAAAGTGGGAGGTGACGCTGTGAGAATTGATAAGCTTTTATCCGAGCTTGGCGTGGCGTCACGCAAGGAGGCTGCGAGGGTTGCAAAATCGGGAGGCGTGCTGGTTGACGGTCTGCCCGAGAGAGACCTTTCACGGCATATTGATCCGTCGGTGAACAGGGTTACCTATCTCGGCAGGGAAGTGCTCTATCAGAAGTATACCTACGTTATGCTGAACAAGCCCGAGGGATACGTCAGCGCAACCGACGACAAGTCTTTGCCCTACGTCACAGAGCTTCTGCCCGAGGAGCTTCGCCGCCGTGAGCTTTTCCCCGTGGGAAGGCTGGACCGTGACACCGTGGGACTGATGATTCTGACTAATAACGGTCAGCTCGCCCACAGTCTTTTGTCACCTAAGCACCACGTGGCAAAGGAGTATTATTTCACCGCCGCTGAGCCCCTGAAAAAGGGCGCAGAGGAGCTTTTCAGGTCGGGCGTGACCCTTGGTGACGGCTACGAATGCAAGAGCGCAGAGCTGATTTTAGAGCCATCACGGGACAGGGGAATTATCGTCCTGACCGAGGGCAAATACCACCAGATCAAGCGTATGATCGCCTCGCAAAATAACCGTGTGACGAGCCTTGAGCGTGTCAGCTTCGGCGGAATTGAGCTTGACGTGAGCCTAAGCCGTGGCGAGTGGCGGTATCTTAGCGACAAAGAAATAGAAATCCTTGAAAAACAAGGTTAACATAAGGAGAAAACATGGACATTTTAAAGACTCTGGCAGAGGAATTTAAGATCAAAGAGGAGCAGGTCAAGGAGACCGTGGCTCTTATTGACGAGGGTAACACCATACCCTTCATTTCCAGATACCGTAAGGAGGTTACGGGCGGTCTTGACGACGCTACCCTCCGTGATCTGAACGACAGACTTAACTACCTCAGAAACATGGAGGAAAGGCGTGAGACAATCTCGAGCCTTATCGAGGCACAGGGTAAGCTTACCCCCGAGATCACCTTCGCCCTTAACAATGCAAAAACTCTCGTAGAGCTTGAGGATATATACCTTCCTTACAGACCCAAGAGAAAGACCCGTGCCTCTGTTGCACGTGACAAGGGTCTGGAGCCTCTGGCACAGTACATTATGGAGCAAAGGGACGCATACGACCCCGAGATCCCCGTATATGCCGAGCAGTTTATCGTCATTTCCGACGAGAAGGACAAGGCTGTTCCCACCGTCGAGGCGGCGCTCCAGGGCGCGTCCGACATTATCGCCGAGGATATCTCCAACAATGCCGAGATCAGAAAGATGCTCCGTGAGTTCACTATGAATTACGGCAGCCTCTCCTCTAAGGGCACTACCGAGGAGACAAGCGTTTACGAGAACTACTACGATTTCAGCGAGCCTATCAAGAAGCTGAAGGGTCACCGTGTCCTTGCCATCAACCGTGGTGAGAACGAGGAGTTCCTCAAGGTGGCTGTAACCCTTCCCGAGGAGGACGGAATTGCGCAGATCGTCGCAAAGGTTATCACCAATAAGCAGTCTCCTGCGCTCAGCTATCTTATGGCTACCATTCGTGACGCCTACGACAGACTTCTGTTCCCTGCGATCGAGCGTGAGGTTCGTGCGACCCTCTTTGACGACGCCTGCGAGGGCGCTCTCAAGGTCTTTTCCGAGAACCTTCGCAACCTTCTCCTTGCCGCACCCCTGAAGGGCAAGACCGTACTTGGCTACGACCCCGGTTATGCACACGGCTGTAAGCTTGCGGTAGTTGATAAGACCGGTAAGGTGCTTGATACTGCGGTTATTTACCCCGTAAAGCCCAGAGAGGATATCGAGCGCTCCAAGGCAGTTGTCCTCCGCCTCGTTAAGAAGCACAACGTTGACGTTATCTCTATCGGTAACGGCACCGCCTCCCGTGAGTCCGAGGCGTTTATTGCCGAGCAGGTTATCCGTGACGCTAGCTGTCCCAAGGGCGTTAAGTACACTATCGTTTCCGAGGCAGGCGCATCGGTCTACTCCGCATCTAAGGTTGCTACCGAGGAGTTCCCCGACTACGACGTAATGCAGCGTTCCGCAATCTCTATTGCAAGAAGAATTCAGGATCCCCTTGCCGAGCTCGTTAAGATCGAGCCCAAGGCTATCGGCGTAGGTCAGTACCAGCACGATATGAAGCAGGCACGCCTTACCGAGGCTCTCAGCGGCGTTGTTGAGGGCTGTGTAAACGGTGTCGGCGTTGATATCAATACCGCATCCTACTCCCTCCTCTCCTACGTTTCGGGTATCAATATCACCGTTGCCAAGAATATCGTTAAGTACAGAGAGGAGAACGGTGAGTTCAAGACCCGTTCCCAGATCCTCAAGGTGCCGAAGCTTGGCGAAAAGGCCTTCACCCAGTGCGCAGGCTTCCTTCGTATCCCGGGCGGTAAGCAGGTGTTTGACTCCACCGGCGTTCATCCCGAGTCATACGCTATTGCCGAGGACCTTCTGAAGCGCTTTGGCTTCACCACCGAGGACGTGAAGAATAATAATCTCGCTCTCCTCCGCTTCAAGGCGACCCAGTACGGCATCGCAAAGCTTGCCCGTGAGCTTGGCTGCGGCGAGCCCACCCTCGAGGACATTATCTCCGAGCTTGAGAAGCCCGGCCGTGATATCCGTGACGATGCACCTGCACCCATTCTCTCCACCGACGTTCTCGACATCAATGACCTGAAGCCCGAAATGCAGCTGAAGGGTACTGTCAGAAACGTGGTTGACTTCGGTTGCTTCGTTGACATCGGCGTTCACCACGACGGCCTGCTCCACATCTCCGAGATGAGCGACCGCTTCATCCGTCACCCCTCCGAGCTCTTCAAGACCGGCGACGTTATCGAGGTTCGCATCAAGGACGTTGACGTTAAGAAGCATCGTATTTCTCTTACAAGAAAAGGCATGAATAAATAAGAAAAAGGACTCCGAAAGGAGTCCTTTTTTTCACTTTGCCACAGGCAAAACTTCACTCGTCCTGTGACGAACTTCACTATCCGAAGGATAACTTCACTCACGAAGTGAACTTCACCGAAAAAGTGAAGTTTGAACTATGTTCAAGTGAAGTTGCCACGCGAACCCCCAAAACTCATCTACGTTCGTTTCGGGGAACCCCGTGCGCAGTGAAGTTTCAGCAAAGCTGAAGTGAAGTTAAGCTTACTTTGGCAAGCTTAGTAAATGCACCGAGGTGCATTAAACTACAATAAACGCGCAGCTGCCTGCAGGGAGATAGAATGTGCCGTCGTCAACGTGGCTGCCCTCGAGGTTAGGAAGGGAATTGTTGCCGTCAAGCACAAGGTCGCCGCCGTTGAGGCTCATAACCTTACTTCTCATACCGTCTCTGCCGGTGAGGACGTACTGGTAGGAGTGCTTGGGTACGGAAACGAGGGTCTCCTCGGTGAGGGAGTTATTGATGATGAGATAGCAGTAATTTCCTCTGCCGTCCTTTGCGTTGTGGCAATATACGTGTGCGCCCTCGGTCTGGGGTGCGTCCTCAACCTTGTAGCACTCGCTACCCATAAGTCTGTTCCAGAGAAGGGCTGCGAAGTAGTTGGGTCTTGGGTCGAAGCTACCGTGCTGAAGGAAGCCGTAGTCGGAGGAAGCCAGGGTGTTATGGAAGATAACGCCGTTTGTGAGGGTACAGAAGGAGCCGAGCTCGTTGAGGGTTCTGAGCACGTCAAGGTAGGTGGAAGCCCAGGTGTCTCCGCCGCCGCCTGCGTCACCCGACTCGGTAACCCACATCTCGCCGCCGGGAACGTACTTGTCGCGCGCAGGGATATTCATATAGCAGATGCCGGGGGCAACCTGAAGATACTCGTCGGTGTGCGCCGCCTCAGCAGGCCAGTGGCCTGTGGGCATCATGCCTGCAAGACGCTCGGAAATTCCGTTGTAGTAGTGGTAGGAGTAAACGTCCATCTTTACCTGATGGCCTCTCATAAGGTCGTGAACGGTACCCATGGTCATCATATTTCCGATGCCCGAGCCCATCTTTGCCATAGGCGAATCCTCAACGGAGGTGTCGGTCATACCTGTGTTGCAGGGACCTACGATAAGGCACTCGGGATAGTTCTCACGAACCCACTTGTTTGCGATATCCTGGTCACGAACGTAGTCCTCGAAGGTGTAACCGAGAGGTGCGCCCGAAACCTGAAGCATATTGGGCTCGTTCATGAACTCAAAGGCGTCGATTTTGCCTCCCAGCTCCTCGGTGAGAGCAAAGAGCTTCTTGATCTGGGTGAGGTCGAGGGGTGCGCCGTCCTTGTGGTCGCCTGCGCAGTTAGATGCGGAAACGAGAAGCTTGCCACCAACAGCCTTCACGAAATTAATGATGTTCGCCCACTGCTCACGGGTGAGAACGCTCTGGTATCCCTCGGGTGCCTTGCCGCCCGTTGTGCCGTCAAAGTCGTAGTAGGTCTTGGTTGCCCAAGTACCGCTGACTCTGATCCAAGCCGAGCCAAGCTCCTTGGTGAGGTGAATGAGCTTTTCATTGGTGGTGTCAATGGGGGGATAGTACTGCATAAGTCCTGCCATAGCAGTGTGGTTCTGGAATCCGCCCTCAAGCTTGGGGAACTCCTCAGTACCTGCGATCTGTCCCTCGGTGTATGCCTTCCAGAAGGTACCGCCCGTAACCTCGGTCATCTCTACGTTGTAGGACATGAGACGGGGGTTGATATCGCGGATCTTTTCAAGACCTTCGGCCTTGAGATTAATAACGTGTGCCATTGGTTTAATCTCCTTTGTTTTTCTTTAATTATAACACACAAGGAGAGTAGATGTCAATAAAAAAAGGGCACCTTTTGGTGCCCTTTCGAGAATTAATTAAAGATTATTCCAGTTGTAGGTGTTGTATACCTTGGTGCCATCTTCAAGAATAAGCGCGAGAACGCATCCCTTGTAAGCGGTCTTGTCGTTCCAGTTACAGGGAGCAACCTCGAGGGTAACGGTCTGACCTGCATACGCCTTAAGCCAATTGTACTGGCTTGCGCTGGAGCAGTAGAGGGAGAGAGTACCGCTTGCATCCTTGATATTGATGTTGGTGTAGTATGCGGTCTCAACAGCCTCAATGGTAACGCCGTTTACGAGGTAAAGCTCGGTAGAGTGGCTCTCGGTTGCGTTAAGAGCAGCGATATCTGCAAGGGTCTTGCCGGTGATAGCTTTCTCGGTGGAGTAAGCGTGGTTTCCGTAGTAGTTAGCAACAACTGTAGCCTTAACAATAGAATCCTGACCGTAGGTGGTGTAGGTGTCGTCCTTGATGAATCTCTCTCTCATACCGGAGATGATGATCTCATTACCCATTGCGATGGTATCGAATATAGCGGTATCGTTTACGATAACTGCGATCATGGAGCCGTCCTCACCGAAGAGATAGAAGCCGTCTCTGTTTACAAGAGAGGGGCCAACGATACCCTTAACAACAACGTCGGTGTCATAGGGAGTAGCGATTGCGTCTGCAACGGTGATGTACTCGATCTCAGCGTTCTTGCTAACGGTGATCTCAACGGTCTCGGAGTAGGTCTTGCCATTGTAAGAACCGGTTACGGTTACGGTAGCGGTTCCTGCCTTGCCGCAGTTGAAGGTTACTGTGCCGTCTGCCTCGGTGAAGTATACAACCTCTTCGTCAGAGGAGGTGTAGGAAAGGGTTGCACCGGTGAAGCCGAGAAGCTCGGAGTCAACCTTGGTAACAAGCTCAAGAGCAGGGTTACCGGTGTACTCGGAAAGGAACTGGTCAACACCGTGGTACTTAACAGCGTACTCAGCAGCACCGTCGGTGTTGAAGGTGTAGCCCTCGTCGATAACCTCAACGGGAAGGAATCTCCATACACAGCCGGAGGTGGTGGACTTTGCGTTCTGAGCTACGATATATACGGTGCAGATCTTGCCGTCGAACTGATCGAGCCAATCAAAGTCGCTGCCGTTACACTGAGTGTAAACGTAAGAGCCGGTCTTGCCGTCGATATCGTCGATGTAGTAGTTAATGAAGCCGTTGCCGGGAACCTTCTTAACCAGTGCGTTAACCTTGAAGATAAGGTTGGTGATGTCCTCGGTTACAGGAGTATCCATGATCTCCTTAACGGAGCTCTCGGTGATCCAGGACTTGTCGAACTCGGTGTTACCCTTGTCGTTGGAGATAAGGATAGCATCGTCAAGCTGGCACGCGCCCTTGTAGCCAAACTTGTTTGCGTTATCCTGCTCAGAGCCGAGAACGTAGTAGGACTTCTTTGCGGCAACCTCAATGGTGTTACCGATCTCAACCTGGCCTGCAACGTCAACGCCGTATACGTAAATAGAGGAAGTACCGTCAACAAGAATTACGCCCTGGGGAACCTTGCCGTTAGCGTAGGTGATACGGGCAACAACGCCCTTTACCTTAAGGAGAGAGTCAGCCTCTGCCGCTCTTGCCTCTGCGATGGTAGCGTCGGTGTACTGGGTGGGGTCGATCACAACGGGGGTGTGGGTGAAGTCGATAAGGTGCGCGATCTTAACCTGGCTCTCACCGTTATACTGGCTAAGGGTACAGAGAAGAAGAACCTCGTCACCCTTGACAGGTCTCTCGGGAAGCTTGTCAAAGTAGGTTGTACCGTCAGCACCGCGAGTACCGTAAACGTAGATCTCGCCGGTCTCGTCGGTGATATACATCTCACCGTAGGTGGGGTTTGCAACCGACTTAACGGTAGCGCGGATGTAGTACATCTCGGGAGTTCCCTCGGGATACTGTGCCGCAAGAGCAAGAGCCTCTGCAATAGTGATGGTCTCAAGCTCAACTACGGGCTCCTTCGCCTCGAAGCTCTCGATGAATGCCGCTACGATAGTAACCTTACCGCTCTTCTTCTGAAGATTACAGGTGATAACGATCTCGTCTGCCTCGTCGGGCTTTGCCTCAAGCTCGCCGTAGGAGGTCTCGTCCTTACCGAACAGTGCATTTACGGTGATAGAGCCTGTCTCGTCCTCGATTACCATCTCACCGCTTACGGTGTTGATAACCTCTTTAACGGTAGCTGTAACACGGAAGGTCGCTTCCTTGTCAAACTTCTCGGTGAGCTCTGCGATGGTTGCGTTGATAGCACCGTCAGCAGGAGTCTCGGGCTTAAAGTTCGGGTCGGTCTCGCCACACTCGCACTTGCCCTCGGTGAAGGAATGCTCGTGCTTGCCGTTGATAACTCCGTTGATAACGTCGCAGGATACCATGGAAATGGCCATGCACGCAAGGAGAAGCAGGGCAAGAAGGCGATTAAGAATCACGCTTTTGTTCATTGGTCTGTCCTCTTTTCTTTCTTAAAAATTTTGTACCATTATAATAATAACATATATACTAGGCTTTGTCAACAAAAAACGACAGCTCGAATTACACAAAATATTCCCTAAATATCTTGATAATCATTGTTGATTATGTTATAATTTAGTAAAATGACAAATTATGACCCAAAGGGAGGAAGGCTGATTTATGGAAAAAAACAACCTGAAAGCCTGGCTTTATCTTCTGCCTGCAATACTGTTTCTCGGTGTGTTTATGGTCTATCCGTTGATAGACGTTTTGATATACTCCTTCGAGGAGGGATATAACTCCGCGTCGGGAACATATTTTGGCGTGGGATTTTATAACTTCGGCTACGTTCTGCGTGACCCTTACTTCCTGCAGGCGGTGAAAAACACCCTGATACTCGTATTCATCACCGTTCCCGTCTCAACGGGGCTTGCGCTCCTCATTTCTCTCGGGCTCTCCTCCATTGAGAAGCTGCGCAACCTCTTCCAGACGGTATATTTCCTTCCTTACGTTACAAACACCCTGGCGGTCGGCCTTGTGTTTATGATACTTTTCAAGCCTACGGTCTATAACGACGGTCTGGTGAACACCTTCCTCGGTGCATTCGGTATCAGCCCCGTCGACTTTATCGACGGACCCTATTGGGCGAAGATGCTGGTCCTCTGCCTCTACACAGTATGGGTGGTAATGCCCTTTAAGGTGCTGATCTTTACCTCGGCGATTGCCTCCGTACCGAAAAGCTACTACGACGCCGCCCTGGTCGACGGCACGAGCGAGGGAAGAATGGTGAGAAAAATCACCCTCCCCATGATCTCCCCCAGCATTTTCTACATTGTAATTACAGGATTTATCGGTGCCTTCAAGGCGTACAGCGATGCCGTCGCCCTCTTTGGCACAGACCTTAACGCCACGGGAATGAACACCATAGTCGGCTACGTCTACGATATGCTCTACGGTGACGGCGGCGGATATCCCTCCTTCGCCTCTGCGGCGGCGGTAATTCTCTTCGCCATCGTCCTGACCATCACCACCATAAACCTTATGGTCAGCCGTAAAAAGGTCCATTATTAAGAAAGGAGAGGCTATGGAAAACAAATCCGAAATTATCATCCGTGCTGAGAAAAAACAGCAGATTAAGAAGATAAAGAAAACAATAGTTTACATTTTGCTTGGAATTTGGGCTCTGGTAGTCCTTTTCCCCTTCTATTGGATGATTCTCAGCTCCATTAAATCCTTCGGCGAATACAATGCCGAGATGATCCCGAGCTTTATTGCAAAGAATCCCACTCTTGAAAACTATTTCACCGCCTTCAGCTCGGTGCCACTTGTTGACTACTTCTTCAACACCATAATCTTCACCGTTCTGACCACGGCTTTGATGCTCGTTATAATTGTTCCTGCCGCCTTCGCCTTCGCAAGGCTGAATTTCAGGGGCAAGAATATTCTCTTCCTTATCTTCCTCTCCATGATGATGATACCGAACGAGCTTGTTATTATCACTAATTTCGTAACCATTACGAACCTCGACCTTCGTAACAGCTTCACGGGACTTATTCTCCCCTCGGTTACCTCGGTCTTCTACATTTATTTATTAAAGGAAAACTTTGCGCAGATACCCGACGAGCTTTATTACGCCGCAAAGGTTGACGGCACGGGCGACTTCAAGTATATGATGCGTGTTATGGTGCCCATCTGCCGACCCACCCTTGTGACCGTCACTATTCTGAAGGTCATCGAGTGCTGGAACTCCTACGTCTGGCCGAGACTTATTACCGACGACGAAAATTACTTCCTCGTCTCAAACGGCATTCAGCAGATAAGGGAAAACGGCTTCGGACGTGAGAATATCCCCGCTATGATGGCGGCGGTGGTGGTAATATCACTTCCCTTAATAATTCTGTTCCTTGTCTTCCGCAACAAGATTATGGCAGGCGTTGCCAGAGGAGGTACTAAGGGATGAAAATGTCAATCAAAGTTGTCATATTTGCGATTTTTCTCGCATTTTCCCTCGTATTTCTCGCCTCATGCCACGGCTCTCGTGGACTTGATTCCTTTGAAATGCCCGAGGAATTTGACGAGAATACTACCTACAACATAACCTTCTGGTCAAAGAATGATAACAACCAGACACAGAGAGATATTTACCGCAAGGCGGTAGAGGATTTTCAGAAAATCTATCCCAATATCAAGGTTACTATTCGTTCCTTCTATAACTACAACGACATTTATAAGGAAGTGCTTACCAATATACAGACCGGCACTACACCCAACGTCTGTATTACCTATCCCGACCATATCGCGTCCTATAAGACGGGCGCAAACGTTGTTCTGCCCCTGGATGAGATTATGGCAGACCCCGAGTACGGTCTTGGCGGTAGTCTTGTAAAGTTTGATTCGGTTAGTGCCGATGAAATTGTTGAAAAGTTCCTCGTAGAGGGTCAGATCGACGGTCAGCAGTATGCGCTTCCGTTCATGCGCTCCACCGAGGCATGCTACGTGAACGTTGACCTTGTTGAGGCGCTCGGATTTACTATGCCGGAGGTTCTTACCTGGGACTTCGTGTTCGAGGTTTCTATGAAGGCTATGGATCCTGTTGGTGTGAACGAAAATGGCGCGCCTATCTACATCAACGGTCAGACAATCATGGTACCATTTCTTTATAAATCGACCGACAACATGATGATTCAGATGCTGAGGCAGAAGGGATATGGGTATTCTACCGATGACGGCGACATTTTGCTCTTCAACGATGGTACAAAGGAGCTTCTTTATATGGTTGCCGACAACGTTGCGGCAGGAAGCCTTACCACCTTTGATATTGCCAACGCATATCCCGGTGACCTTCTTAATGCCGGTAGATGTATTTTCGGTGTTGACTCTACAGCCGGAGCTACCTGGATGGGCAGCGATGCTCCCAATTACGAGATCGACTCGGAGTCTATTGCACGATTTAACATGGCCGTTACCGAGATTCCCCAGTTTGATCCCGAAAATCCCGTTATGATCTCTCAGGGCCCCTCTATCTGCGTGTTTAACAAGGCGGATAGCGGCGAGGTTTTGGCCTCCTGGCTCTTTGCCCAGTATCTTCTCACTAACGAGACACAGATTGCTTACTCCCAGACCGAGGGATACGTTCCCGTAACTCTCAAGGCGCAGAATTCTCCCGAGTATCAGGATTACCTCAGCCGCGAGGGCGAGGATAACGAACTTTACTATCACATTAAGCTCAAGGCTACGAAACTTTTGCTTAATAACATGGATAACACCTTCATTACACCTGTGTTCAACGGCTCTGCCTCTCTTCGCAACGCGGCGGGCGCACTGATCGAGGAAACCGGCAAGTCGGTCAACCGTGGAATTAAGATAACCGACACACAGCTTGACGACACCTTTAAGCGCGTGGAATCGCTCTATAAGCTGGGTGAGTTTACTAAGGATGAGAGCGGCAAGAGCGATCTTGGCAAAATGCCAACAATTTCCATTGCGCTTCTCTCCGGAATCGGTGTTGTGTGGGCTGGAATCGGTGTTTACGCTCTTTGCGATTACAGGAAAAGGCGATGATCATCTTCCAAAAAATAAAAAACAAAAAGTATTGACTTATTTATATTTTTGTGTATAATATAATTGTACCTTAAAGTACGAAAAGCCTTAAAAATTAAACGTCTTTTGACGAAAAAAGGAGAAATCACAATGAAAAGAATTTTGGCTCTTGTTTTAGTGATTGCAACATTTGCACTTGCTATGGTTGGTTGTTCCAAGGTTGACACCAACAAGAAGTCCGAGGGTGTTATGACCTTTGAGCAGTATGACGCTGCAGCGCTTGACGATGCGGTTGTTATCGAAGGTTTCATCCAGGCTAAGCAGTCCTGGTGGGACAATAAGGCTACTATCTATCTTCAGGATGGTACCGGTGGTTACTTCGTATACGAGATGACCTGCACCGAGGAAGAGTATAACACTAAGCTTGTTATCGGAGCAAAGATTAAGGTTACCGGCTACAAGACCGAGTACAAGGGCGAGATTGAGGTTGACGCAGGTGCTACCTTCGAGGTTGTTGGCACCGATACATGGGTTGCTGAGGCTACCGATGTTACCGCACTTCTTGGCAAGGACGAGCTTGTTAAGAAGCAGAACATGTTCGTTGTTTTCAAGGGTATGACCGTTAAGAGCGTATCCTACAAGGGCGGCGAAGCAGGCGATGATATCTACCTCACCCTTACCAAGGACGGCGCTGACTACGACTTCTGCGTAGAGCGTTATCTTACCGATCCCTCTACCGAGGTTTACAAGGCAGTTGGCGAGCTTAAGGAAGGCGACGTTATCGACGTTGAGGGCTTCCTTTACTGGTACAATGGTCCTAACCCCCACATCACCGCTGTAACTGTAAAGTAATTTTTTGGCATAAATTCCCGTTTGCTGGACACTCGACGTAGGCAACTACGCCTTTGGTCACAAACGAAAATTTCTACTCAAAAAATCTTTACAATGATAATAAAAGAACCTTGGCTCGTCCAAGGTTCTTTCTATTTTTTTACTTTTTAGCAAATTTCTTTTTCGCAATATCAATAAGTCTTGAAAGTGCGGGGGCAACCGCTATGTTGACGATAAGCTCGAAAACGAAGTTGAGTCCAACGAAGCCGACGATAAGATATCCGCCGACGCCCATTCCTGCGCCTGCCGCCATATCACGGACTGCGCCGATGAAGAAGATGAGGCAGCCGATGATGAAGATGCCTGTGTTTACCACAGGTGCGGCAATCGCCGCCATCATAATGGCGAGGTACTTGTTCTTGCTCTCAAGCAGCTTGTAGACGTAGCCTGCCGCAAGGCCTGCACACGCACCCTTGATAAGTACAGTGATAACCGTTCCGCCGATGCTGAGGCCGAACCAGAACACCGCATCCGCCGTCATAAAGAATACAACGCCCGATACTGCGCCAAGCCACGCACCTGCGTAGGGACCGTAGAGCGCCGCACCCAGAACTACGGGGATGAGGGTAAGGGAGATTGATGCAAGACCGCCGATCTTGATAAATCCGCCCATGTAGGAGAGAAGTGCAACCAGCGCCGTCAGAAGCGAAAGCATGACCAGCGTCTCGGTCGACATTCCCTTTTTGTTTGTTTTTGTCATAAATCCTCCTTGCTGTCGTCTATCCCTTTGGATAGTACAACGCATAAATTTATTTATATTCCCGTGTGGGAGAATATACTTTATTGATTTTTCTTATAGATAATATTCAGGCCTTTCAGCACCAAATACTCGTCATATGTAATGTTATGTTTACAATATGGTATAATAACCGAGGCAAGACCGCCTGTTGCATAGACGGGAAGGGAGCTGCCGACCTCATCGCAGATGCGGTCGATCATACCGTCAACCATAGATGCGCTGCCGAAGATAATACCGCTCTTCATACAGTCGGCGGTGTTCTTTCCGACCACGTTTTTCGGTGCCTCAAGGTCTACCATAGGCAGCTGTGCGGTTCGCCTTGCAAGGGCGTCGAGGCTGACCTTCACGCCGGGGATAATGGAAACGCCGATAAATGCGCCACGGTCGTTCATCACCATCATCTTGGTGGCAGTGCCCATATCCACCACAAGGGAGGGCGAGCCGTAGAGATTATGAGCCGCAACGCAGGCGCAGATTATGTCAGCACCCACCGATGCAGGGTTGTCGCAGTGAATGTTTATGCCGGTCTTTACACCCGGACCCACCAGCAGGGCATTTAAGCCGTAGATCAGCTTCACCGCCTGCTTCATCACGCCGTTCAGAGGCGGAACGACGGAGGAGATGATCGCACCGTCGATGCTCTCCTTATCAATGCCCGAAATGGCAATAGCGTTGGCTATTGCGCCGGCGTACTCGTACTCGGTCTTATGGGTATCGGTGGCAATCCTCGCCACAAACCCGACCTCGTCGCCTTCAAAAACGCCGAAATTTATATTGCTGTTGCCAATATCAATAGTGAGTATCATAATCTTCTTCCGTCAGTTGAATTTCACCGAGTGCGCCCATTTCGAGATGTTCTCAAGCTGAGATGCTGCCTGTCCCTCACGGACGGCAAACTGTACCAGCCAAAAGGCGTCCTCGGACTTGTATACGTAGGTGTAGTGGAGCAGGGAAATGCCCTTGTCGTTGGTCTGCTTTGCGATGAAGTAGGTGATGCCGTCGTCGTCCTCGATTTTGCTGTCGGTGAAGCCGTTTGCGGCGATTACAAAGGCGGCATACTGCACCGTATCCATATTCATTGTGGTGATGGAGAGGTCGTCACGGCTGATGAAAACTCCCACCTTGCGAGAGCCAAAGGCGGTCAGCGCCCCCTTTGCGCTCTGCTGTGTAAACCCACCCGTCAGGGTGATGGACATATCCGAAATTATGTATTCCTTCTCACGGCTGTTGCCCATGCCAAGCACAAGGCTGGTTATGCCAAAGCCGATTACAAGACCGATAAGCAGGGCAACGAAAAATACCTTGATACCACGCTTTAGCCCCTTTTTGCCGTCGAGCTCTTCGACCTTAGTTGCCTCGGCATTCGTCTCCCGGGCAGCAGGGGTCTCAGGGTCAAGATCAGCTCCGTTTAGCATTTCATCCATAGCTCCATCCTCCTTTTTCTCTACTATTATAACACCGCCCGCGCGCAAAATCAAGAGGCTGCCCAAACTTTCGTCGGACAGCCTAGTATAAGTTTTTTATTTTACGTAAGAAACGCTGCACACCAGAGTTCTGGATAGCCTAAGAGCGGCTTTTGCTGTATCCTTAGCATTGGGATTGCCAAAATCGATATAAGCATTCTGTAAAGTGCCGTTATCAACAAACTCAAGCTCAAAATCAAGAATCAACTCGTCGCCTGCGGAAATTTCAATAACCCCGGTAAGCGTTTTTTCGGTTAGGGAATTGAAATCGTATTCCTGATTAATGGCGGTAGGCGGAAGGTTGCTGCTATCGCCAATATAAAGCGCGTTGTCCAGCGTAAGCAGATAACGGTCATTTCCCACGAGGGAAAGCACATCACTGTCGCTATTTTTAATGGAATTAATTCTTATTTGCGTACCAAAATAATGGTAAAGTCCATCGACAACGTAAGGGGTATCGTTAGATTCCTTTGGAGCTGCCATAAACAGCTGGAAGTTGATGGGCTCGTCGGTTTTGTTAATTACGTGTAACTGAAACTCAACCTTGTTATAATTATTTTCGGGTCGTAGGGCAGAGAAGATGTTTGTGGCATCCTCAGAAACACGCACACCACCTACGGTAATATATTGGTCTATATCGGGAACTCCGCGTACAGATACGTTCATACCGTTTGCTTCAACAGCGTCGTTCTTTGCAAGCCAACCAAGAGAGCTGTTAAAGAACATAGATAAAGCAAGCACCAAAGCTGTGCCTACCACGACAAGAGAGGTAAGAGGCATAATATATTCTTTTTTTATATTTAAAAATTTGGTCATATACATGCCTCCTTTCTTTTAAATACTAGTTATCGTCAAGATCATCCTGAACGTCCTGCATAATAGGTGACACACCGCGCACCGCCGCCTTGCTTTCGCCAACTACACGTAGGTGGCGCTTTGTTCCGCTGCTGTCGGAGGTGTTGATGTATCGATTGATGTAAATTACCTCTTGTTGGATTTTATTGTTTTCACCGGGAAGCATTCCTACAAATAGGTAGGAGGGGTAGTATTTTTCATAGTCCTCAAGGGAGATTAGAGGAGCATCGCCCTCGTAATGCTTATCGGTTGTTATGATTTTGTTGTTGAATGCGTAGACAAAGTCAACGTTTCCGAGGGGAGAGCCCGACATACCGTCGTTACCCTCACCTGCAGCACCTGTTACGGAGAAGTATGCTACCGACAGAGGACCGTCTCCAGAGCCGAGCATAAATACCGACTCATCTGATATATCGGTTATTTTAAAGGTGTAATAAACCAGCGCCACGTCGCCACCAAGGTAGATATAGGAGGTCTCGTTGTTTCCGTTTGCATCAAGGACGGTGTTATAGATTTTTTTGCCCTCAATCTCGCTCTCAACCACTCGCTCGGATATTTTAATGGCGTATTGAAGGTCTGCTGCTGTTGTCGCGGTTTTGGAAACGGGGAGCATGAAGTGGTCGTCGGGGTCTGTAATATCAAAGCCTGATGTCCATGCACTTTTATTCATTTTCCATAAGCCAACCTTACCAATTGATTCCTGATCAGGCTCGATCGCAACGATAATGTTGATGTAGGATGGATTTTCCTCGGTTGCCGCGTTAAGCTGGAATGCGATCATACCGGTTGGTATAGAGTAGCTATTGTTATCAAAAGTACCAATAGTGGTGTTGACAACTCCACCGCTGTTCAAACCAAACGCATCATCAAGTCCGTCAAATCCAAGTCCTGCACCGATGGTTAGCTGGAAGTTGCTGGGGGTTGTTTTAGAAAGCTTTACAATGTGATTAAGCTCTTCAAGCAGATCACCCTGTCCGTTGTTAAGCTTCAGCGAACGAATTGGAACAAGCTTGTAGCTGTCATCAGCGGTGGTGTTTTCATCTCCTTCTACAAACTGTAAAACGTATTTCGAGGGGTCAAAATCGTAGAAATCTTCATCGGGGAAGATGTTTTTCGATGCAAGAAGCTTATTACCGGTTTCGGCCTCGTTGGTTATATTTCCTGCATCGTCAAATGTATTTGCCTTTACCTCAAAGACTGTGAAATAGTTTGTGTCATCAAAGGATACGTTCTCAAAATCCGAATTTCTGTCATCTATGTCTTGGAACTTCCTATTATCAAATCCAATACTTTCACTACCTGCGTTGAATTTAAGCGCAGACCAATAGTATCTGTAGTATGTCTGAAGCCAGAGGAATCCACCTCGTCCACCAAAAGTACATTGCCCTGTAATGCGGAACTTGTTAGAGTCTGCCGCCTTAGTGAACGTCCAATTATATACGAACGCAGTCGATCCGTCATAATCACCACCGCTGTGTGCTGCGTTGCTCACGGCTGTGCTTGCAGATTCGTACTTGTTGCCGTTGACGGTTCCCGATGTAATACCAAGCTTGTAATCATCGTGCGGTCTCTTGATTATAGCGGTTGTGCCATCCAAAACGTATTGGAATGAATAGTCGTAGACGTTCTGCACGACACCTTTTAGGTTGATTGTAGCTATATCATCGGTATTTTCGGCGTAGCCGATTTCCAGTACCTCTTCCTCGTTGTTTTCAAGGGGGATTTTACGGGTATAATTACGGCGACCTGTGGTATCTGTCAGGTCAATGATGTAAAGACATTTTGCATCCTTATCGTGATAGGCGAGGACGTAATATGCGTTGTTTGTCAGCGTACCGGTTGCTGTGAGACGATAAGAAATAGGGGGAGTCGCATTAGGATCAGGACCGTATTGCAGGTTGTCAAGGGTTTCTGCAGAAGAAATTGCAGGGCGGGAGTTTTCGTCAATTGCCCAGATCTTCTGAACGTAGTCTATCGCATTGTCTACAGGATCTCCCGTGACGGTTCCGTTTTGGTTGGCAGGTACCTTGGTCGTCATGGCAAAGGTAAATACCGTGTCCTGAAAATAGAAATAGTTATAGTATTTCCAATTATTCCAACCGATTTCGGTTCTTTCTCTCATGGTGACGGATTTAAAGAGCTCGGAGCCGTCGGCGTCCTTCATTTCGGTGACGCTGTATTTATCCTTAGTTGTGATGCCTTTGGCAGAGAGATAATTCTCGTGGCGCTCAAAGAGGTTTTTTGCGAGGAAATAACCCGTCATAGTGCCGCTTTCGTCACCGCCGCCACCGGTGGAGCCGTCGCCTACAAGGTCACTATCGCTGATTGAGTTGGAACCGTCGAGAACGCCGTTATCTCCCTTAACAGGGTTAACGCAGTCGAGCAGACCGAGCAAACCGGTGGAGCTGTAGTAGCTAGTATCGCTCGTGTTATTTGACACAAGATCAAATGCCTTGACGCTATCACTGCTATAGAAAACGCTTACGTTGTTTATCGTGGCAAATTCAGCGTGACCGGCGATAATTCCAACGTGATGGCTCTCAAAGCTTTCATCCTTGCGATTCAGATGCTCTGTAGAGCCCGTAATAGCAGCCCACCATTCAGCCAAAGTCTGACCAAGGCTGAAGCGAGATTTAATTGTCACGTCCGCAAGGACAAGATCCTCGACAACAGCCGCATAACCGGTAAGGGTAGGTGCGCCCGTGTCTTCATTGGTACCCTTGGTACCGTGGTAGCCAAGTCGACCGAAGAAGCCGATATCAGGCTCGCTGAGAGATGTTTGTACGGTGAGATTTGCAATCGTGGACGTGGATGTTCCATACCCACTGTATGTAGTCTCTCCATCGTAAGGTGCGCCTTTAATAACACCGGTGAAGGGGAGCTCGTGGGTTCCAACCGGAGAAAGGGTCATGCCGCCGCAATCTATTGCCACAGGGAGTCCCTGGGGCGTGCAAACCAGGAAGTGAGCTTGAATAGGCTCTCCGTTTGCATCAACTCTATTTACGAAAAATCCCGAATTCTGAAGGACGGAAAGGTTCTGAACGTGATATTTTTGCGAAATAACGTAGGGATTCTGTTCCGTTCCCCATGTGGCTTCAGGGTTATAATTCGCATCATTTTCAATGGCTGAATCAGTGAAGTCTAAACGGTCAAAAATCAGTTCAACCATCATGCTGTTGACGCCACCGCTGTCTACAAATGCTCTGAAATACGCAAAGGAGGAGGATACCAGCAATGCTATCGAAATAGCCGCAATCACAATGCCTATGATAACCTTGTGCTGCATTATTTTATTTTTTATCATACACATTTCTCCTTTCGTGCTTTTATTCTGCAACTTCAAAAGTCACTCGTATCTCGTATGCAAGGAAGAAGGGCATATCGTTCCAAAGGTAGTCAATAAATCCTGAGTAAATTGAAACGTTGGGCTCAAGCTTTATGTAGGCGTAATAGTAGTCTGAGGTAACGCTCGCTTCTTCAATTTCAATAGTTTCAACGACGGGATTGCCGTTAGTATCTGTAACCAGACTTTTATGCGTTGTTGGGAAAATTGCGTTCAACTCATCAATGCTTGCAAACTCTGACGGTGCCTTTTCCGAGAGGGCAATCCTGCAGTTAACAAACGTCTTATCTACGTTGCTGTTAGCATCGGTTTCTAACGCCTCAAGATTGCTAAGGATTGCGTCGTCATCAAGCAAATAAGTGATAACGTTGTCGTTTGCGTCGTATTGAACGGCACCCGTGTTATCTTTCGTGGGCAGGTAGACCTTGAAATGCTTGCCGTCACCATCGGTGTCGCCGTATGAAACTCCGATGGATGCGCTGAATCCATTTTCCTTAGGCACCCTTATGGCATAGTAAATGTAGTTTGAATTTTCAAGCATACCAAGGTTGGCAATCTTGCCAAACTGAAGGTCCGAAACCGAAAAACCGTCCGTACCTAATTTCGTAGTTTCCTCTACCGTTTGTACGTTTGTATCGTTTGCACAGGTTACTTTGAAAAGAACGTAGTCATCGGGAGCACCGGCAGAGAACGACAGATCGGGCTTGATATCCATAAGGTCGAAAAGCCATGCAAATGACACCGTGCAGCAGGTGAACAGCAGAACGACGGAAAGGGCAAAGGCTATCGTCGAGTATATTTTGTTTTTTGACAGCTCGGAAAGAAGCGTTTTGATCTTTTCCTTCATTCTCGTCACCTCCTTGAAAAATAAAAATTGCTATCGCTTTCCGCTGTGGGAAAATCAATAGCAACTGGCTGACCCCTTGGGTCCCTATAGCTTTGCGTCACAGGCTTGCACCTGTTTTGCCTTATAATTAAAAATATTATATCACTAATTTTTAAATAAGTCAACCCCTTTTGGCGAAAATAACCTTTTTTACGTTTTTCATTTTCAAAACGCCTGATATTTTCGTGAAAAACTGCTATTTTTTGGGGCAAAATGACAACCAAAGTTGTCAAAAACTCGGCGGATAAGCCAAATATCTTATGAAAAAATATAGGCTTGAATTTTTCTTTGTCTTGTGGTAAAATATATCCAGAGCAAAATTTAATAATGCTCTAAAAGGAGGAATTAGAATGTTAAGTATAGGTGACCGTGCGCCAAGCTTTACACTAAAAGATAAAAACGGAAATGAGATAAGTCTGTCAGACTTTATCGGCAAGAGGGTCGTTTTGTATTTCTACCCCAAGGATAACACCCCGGGATGCACAAGGCAGGCGTGCGCCTTTGCAGGGGCATACGACGAGTTCCAAAAAAGGGGAGTCGAGGTTATCGGCATCAGCCGTGACGGTATCGCATCTCACCTGAAATTTGCGGAAAAATATAATCTCCCCTTCGTTCTGCTTTCCGATCCCGACCTCGAGGCAATTAAGGCCTACGGCGTCTGGCAGGAGAAGAAGCTCTACGGCAAGGTCAGCTTCGGCGTAGTCCGTACCACCTTCATTATTGATGAAAAGGGAATTATAGAAAAGGTAATGCCAAAGGTTAAGCCGGATACAAACGCCGCTGAAATATTGGAATTTCTATAATTGAAAAATCTAAAATCACGGAGATTTACTATGAGAAAAATAAGAAGGCTTTTGCCCTTTATTCTTTCAATAATGCTTCTGTCAGCATGCTCTGCTCCCGGCGGTTCCGCAAACAGCTATCGTCAGATAAGCATGGACGAGGCTGTGGAGATGATGAAGAAGGAGTCGGGCTATATAATCCTCGACGTGCGCAGACCCGATGAGTATGCCGAAGGTCATATACCCGGAGCAATAAACGTTCCAAACGAGGAAATCGGCACTGCCGAGATTCCCGAGCTTCCCGACAAGGCACAGCTCATACTCGTGTATTGCAGAAGCGGCAGACGAAGCAAGGAAGCCTCCGAAAAGCTGGTGAAGCTCGGCTACACAAATGTTGTTGAGTTTGGCGGTATCCTCGACTGGAAGGGCGAAACCCAGAGGTAAAACCATGGCAACGAAAGTATATAACAAGCTTGTAAGAGATTTGATTCCCGACATCATAGAGAGGGAAGGGAATGAGTGCAGAACTCGAATTCTCTCGGACGAGGAGTATCTGAAGATGCTTGATCTGAAGCTCGACGAGGAGCTCTCGGAATATCACCAAGACCAGAACATCGAGGAGCTAGCAGACCTTTTGGAGCTTATTCGGGCGGCGGCGATCGCACGTGGTTACACGCTTGAGGAGTTGGAAGCTGTAAGAGCCGAAAAAGCCAAAAAGCGTGGCGGATTTGAGAAAAAGATTTTTCTCATTGACGTAACCGAAAAAGATGACTGAATCTTTTGAAGGCTGAGGTGCAGAAATGATATTCAACGGCATATCAAGAGTTTTTAAGCTAACGAGCGAGGAGCAATACGAGACAATCGGTCGCTTTTGGGACGAGATGTCTTTGATATACGGCTTGGAGAATCTTCGCGGCTTGGGATATAAGTGGGAAAATGACGAAATATATTATGCCATTGGACTGAAAAACGGAGATATTGAAGGATATAACCTTAGTATTTACCTGCCCGACGAAGATTGGGTCAAAGTAAGCGGTGAGACCGATCGCCTGAAGGAGCTCTACGACGAAATATACAAAAACGGCAGGCTCACCTACGAAATCGAAACTTTTTACGATGACGGTAGCTGCGAGATCAGCTACTATCGGGCGAATTAACCGAAACAATAGACGAGGTGAGAGTTATGGTGTTGTATTCTATAATTTTGTTTCTTGCAGCAATCCCGATGCTCAAAATAAGCATCTCGATTTATAAAGGCAAAACCGACCTGATCCACGACTACCACCAGACCAAGGTCACCGATAAAGCCGCCTACGGCAGAGCTTTCGGCAGGGCGATGTTTGTTGTTTCAGCGTCACTTTTGCTCAGCGGTATAATCGGCATCTTCGGCTTTTCGGACAGGGTGGCAACCATCGCCGTTGCGACGCTCTTCGTCGGTCTCTTTATCGGGATCGCTATGATAATCGCCGTGCAGATAAAATACAACAAAGGAATTTTCTAATTATAAGGGTGGCGTAAGGTGTGGTATAATAATCTCACCGAAAATCCGGAATTTGTAGGTGTGAATGATGAAAACTTTATATATGATTGGTGGCACTATGGGAGTTGGAAAAACAACTGTGTGCCAACAGCTCAAACAGGATTTGCCGAATAGCGTATTTCTTGACGGAGATTGGTGCTGGGATGCAAATCCGTTCCAAGTAACAGATGAAACAAAAGCAATGGTGACAAATAATATTTGTTACTTGCTCAATAATTTTCTGAAGTGTTCTGCATACGAGAATATCATTTTTTGTTGGGTGATGCATGAGCAGAGTATTATCAATTCCATACTTGAGAAGTTGGATACACAGAACTGTGAGGTGAAATGCGTCTCTCTGATAGCCGATGAAAATACTCTGCGTGAAAGATTGTCCGCGGATGTAGAAAAAGGTATTCGTTCTGAAGATATAATTGAGCGAAGCATAGCAAGAATACCGATGTATCAAGCACTGGGTACCATTAAAATTGATACCAACGCCAAAACCGTGGCTATGATTGCCAATGAGATAAAGAGGTTGTAATACTGATAAATTCCAATTTGTTGAACTAAACAGCACATATATTCTAAAAGGAGCAAGGCTGAAATACACCTTGCTCCCTCTCATTTTCTATTATGTATTCATAAAAAGGTCATTTATGCATACCAATAC
>JBGVPG010000013.1:0-59744 GCA_045126855.1 Eubacteriales bacterium
TACTTACGGTCCATGGTCATAAGACCCTTGTGGTTCTGTCCGTTCTCGCCGCCCTCGGCTCTTGCGTCAGCGCCAAAGTCGAACATGTTCCATACGTGGGTTGCCCACATATACTGTCTGGAGTAGAGCTGCTTGATGAGCTCCTCGTGGTAGAAGGACTGATACTCCTCGGTGTAGTCGCCCTGACGGGGATCGGAGGTGTGCCAGTTAAGCGCCTCACAGCCGTACTCGGAGCAGCCGATTGGAATAGAGGGATGCATAGCGTGGAACTTATCAAACCAGGGGCCGTTCATAGAGGTGTCGCCACCGTACCAGCCAAAGTAGTGGTTGTAGGAAACCACGTCGGGAATCTGGAGGTAGGGATCATCCATCTTGGTCATAGAAACGGCTGCGATGGTGGTAAGACGGGTCTTGTCCATCTTGTGGCAGAGGTCGTTGAGAATGTTGTGGTTCTCAAGAAGGTCTGCGTCAGAGCCGCCGATGGAGATCTCGTTGGAGAGACCCCAAACTACGATGGAGGGGTGGTTATAGTTCTGTGCAACAAGCTCGGTCATCTGGCTGATGGTGTTTGCGCGGCCGGTAGGCATGTGCTTGGAGATGTAGGGAATCTCTGCCCAGATAACCATACCGTACTCGTCACAGAGGTCGTAGAAGTACTGGTCGTGCTGGTAGTGTGCAAGACGGATGGTGGTGCAGCCTACCTCGTGGATAAGCTCCATATCCTCCTTGTGATGCTCGGGAAGGAGAGCGTTACCGAAGCCAAGTCTGTCCTGGTGACGGGATACACCGCGGAGGGGGTACTCCTCACCGTTAAGAATGAAGCCCTTTACAGGGTCGATCTTGAAGGTACGGCAGCCAAATCTGGAGCATACGTTATCAATAACCTCGCCGCCCTCTACGATCTCTGCCTCACAGCAGTAGAGATAGGGGTCACGGCGTCCGTGCCAGAGGTGAACGTCCTTGATCTCAAAGGTTACGAGCTTGTCGGTGGACTCGATCTTCTGAAGCTCGTTTTCTTCCTTATCGTAAAGGGTGTATACGATCTTCTGACCTTCCTTCAGCTCGGTGGTGTAAACCTCAACCTCAACCTTCGCATCCTTGCCCTCGATAGCAGGGGTGATCTTGATGCCGGGAGCACCGAAGTAATCAAGGTCGAAGTGGGTCTCGTTTACGGTTACAATATATACGTCACGGTAGAGACCGCCGTAGAAGGTGAAGTCAGCCATCTGGGGATATACGGTCTCGTTGGGAGCGTTGTCAACTACGATTGCAAGCGCGTTGTCGCCGTCCTTGAGTGCGGAGGTAAGGTTAACTCTCCAGGTGGAGTAACCGCCGTCGTGGTGAGCGAGGTGCTCGCCGTTAAGATATACGTCTGCGGAGGAGTTTGCACCACGGATCTCGAGATAGTGAAGACCCTCGCCAAGCTCGTCCTTGTTGAGAGTTTTGGAATAAACACAGCTGCCGCGGAAGTATGTACCGCCGTCGTAGCCGTCCTCGTTATTCCAGGTGTGGGGCAGATTAACAGGGGTTGCGCCCTCGGTTGCGTTGGGATCAGCGCAGTCCTTGATAAACTGCCAACCCTCGTTTAACTTGAGTATTTTTCTCATAAAGTGCTCCTTAATCAAATTTGCGTTATTAACATCTATCATTATACCAAATAAATGATAGTAAAATCAATAACTTAATGTAAATATTTTTAAAAAATACGGCGCCCGACGGTGCTTTTTGTCGGACGCCGCGAAAATTCACTCGTCTTAAGAGTTATTAAATTTATTCAGCAATCTCTGCTGCAGCGTGACGAACTGCAAGATCTTCCTTCATTGTTGCAAGAGTCTTCTTGTCAATGTTGTAGATAACAGCAACGCCAACGAACTGGCAAACTGCACTGAGGGTGTAGAGGCCTGCAACGAGCCAGCAAAGAGCGGCTGCGGTTTCGGTAGACTGACCAATAGTACCGAGAGCGGAGTCGTAACCGATAAGGGAAGTACCCATGATTGCGATAACTGCAGCGGGTCCAACACCCTGAGCAAGCTTTCTGAAGAAGGAATGAAGCGCGTAAACAACGCTTTCCTCTCTCTTACCGAACTTCCATTCCTGATAGTCGATAGCATCACCCATCATTGCCCAAGATACGCAGTTATAGAAGCCCATTCCGAGACCGAAGAATACGAGACCGAGCATGTAAATAACAAGCTGGATATCCTTGGGGCAGAGGGGGAAGATAAGGAGGATCGCACTACCAATGAGACCTGCAATGGAACCAATAGAAGCAACTTCTTTCTTACCATACTTCTTAACAAGCTTGGTTGCAAGAGGCATGAAGATTATCATGGGAAGGTAACCGATCATCATTACGAGACCGGAAAGGCTTGCCTGACCGAAGTGGGTAGCGAACATGATGGTATTTGCGGTAGAAGCAGACTGCATACCAAGGAACATACCCATAGCCGCGATGGTACAACCAACTGCGGGACGGTTCTTCATGAAGGTGCCAAGGGACTTGATAAGGTTAACCTTGGACCCGCCCTCTTCGTTAACCTGAGCATATTCATTGCCGCGAATGGTGATGTTCTTGATCATGAACATGAATGCAACAAATCCGAGAACGCCCATGATGAGAGCTGCCCAGAATACCATGTTACCCTCGAGAACTTCAAGCTGACCGCCTGTAAGGGGGCTGAGCACTGCGTCGCCGGTCTGGTAAGCCTCGCCGGTAACGGGGTTCTTAAGGAAGTTTTCAATCGCAAACTTGTCTTCTGCACCTTCAGGAATTTCAATTCTATCAAGGAACCAACCGGGATTTTCGGGATTAAAGGTAACCTTGTTCCAGATAAGCATGGGAAGGATTACACCGGGAAGAATGCCTCCGATCATACCGCCGACAGATCTGAATACCGAGAGAGAAGCTCTTTCCTGATCATCCTCGGTAACGATGTTAAGCATAGTACCGTAAGGAACGTTTGCCATAGTGTATGCAGCATCCCAGATGATGTAGCCAAGAATGAAGAGGATCGCCTTAACGACAGTATCAGCCTTGGGGAAGGGAAGGAATACTGCTGCACCGCCAACAAGGAGGCCAACTGCACCAATGAATATGTAGGTCTTATACTTACCCATCTTATACTTTCTCTGATCGTTGTCGATAAGAGAACCGATAATCGGGTCGTTGATTGCATCCCACGCCTGTACAATAAGGAGAAGGATAGAGAAGAGACCGGTTTCCATCATCATGTAAACCAGCCAGAAGGTCTGTACGGTACCCTTGAGACCAAAGCTTAAATTACAGCCTGCATCTCCGGCAGCGTACGCGAGCTTGTCGCGGATACCAAACTTGCGGTTGCCCTTTTCATCAAGCTGAACGGGTTTCTTTGCCATTTTGAAAAATCCTCCAAAATAAAATTATTTTAATATTTGCGCAACATTATTGTAACATAATCGAAATAATAAAAAAAGACCCAAATGTGCCACCTTTGTGACACCACCTAACAAAAAAAGAAATACAAATATGTAAAAAATATACAAATGTTTACTTGAATATTATTCATAATAATAAAAACATAAGATTTTCTTGACTATTTATGGGGAATATTGTATAATTAAGGTAACAAACCTGAGAGGGAAGATTATGTATAAGCTTTGTAAGACCGAACAATCTGCAAAACGACAGCGTGAAATTGAAAACTGCCTTTTTGAAATTATGAAGGGCAAGCACTATGAGGAAATTACCATTACGGAAATTTGCGAGAAGATGAATATGCCCAGAAAGGCGTTCTACCGCTATTTTGATAGCAAGGATGATGCCATGTCTGCCCTTATTGATCATTCCATGGCGGAATACAATGGATTTGTCGTTGACAAAAGAAATGACTCTCACCGTTCTCTTATTCTGGAGCTTGAGGAATACTTCGTTTTTTGGTATGAAAAACGTGATCTGCTCGATGCTCTCGATAGATCGGGTCTTGTCGGCCACCTGATCGAGCGCACGGTTAATTTCCCTATAAGCGACAGAATATCGGTTGCCAGGTTTTTGCCAAATGACAATGCACGTACCAGAGAGATGATATTTCGATTCGCTTTTTCGGGCCTTGTGTACGTTATGATAAGCTGGTACCGTGGCGGCTTCAAAACCTCCACTCGCGAGATGGCGGAGACTACCTGCCGACTTTTGAAAGATCCTCTGTTCCCACAGCTAAAAGAGCTTGGAATTGAATAAAATGTAAATAAAAGGTTGCAAAATCAATGATTTTGCAACCTTTTTTCTTGTTAAAACACGTTATTTGTTTTTGAAAAATTGGTAGAGATAGCAGGGAAGCATACCGTTATAAAGTTTTCTTACCTTATCAGCCTTTCGACCGTAAAATCTCTCGAACTGTGGGTGGGAGGTTATGATGTATACCTGCCAGGGGGAGAGGCTCTTGAAGTGTACGCCAATCTCACGGTAGAGGGTCTCTACCTCACGCAGAGTGCCGAGTCTCTCGCCGTAAGGGGGATTTGATACGATAGTGCCACGCCGTCCGTCGGCAGAAATAGTCCTTGCGTCCTGATGAAATACCTTTACTATATCGCTGACACCTGCAAGACGGGTGTTTTTCTCAGCCACCTCAACAGCCTTCGGGTCAATATCCGAGGCAAAGGCCTGAAAATCCGTGGGGTGCTCCAGGTCAAATGCCTCCTCACGGGCGGATTTCCACACCGCTTTGGGTATAAATGCAAAGTCCTCGGCGGCAAATTTACGGCTTCTGCCCGGGGCGATGCCTTTCATCATCATAGCCGCCTCGATGGCGATAGTTCCGCTGCCGCACATAGGGTCCCAGAGCAGTACGTTCTCTCTTGGACGGGAGGTGGCTGCTATGGCAGCCGCCAGAGTTTCTCTTATGGGCGCACCCAGGGAGTGTGAACGGTAGCCTCTCTTGTGAAGGGCAATGCCCGAGGTGTCGATCATCAGTGTAGCGATATTGTTCAAAATGAAGAACTCTATCTGGTATTTTACCCCCATCTCGGGGAACTGAGTTATGCCGTAACGCTCGGTCATCGAGCGCACCACCGCCTTTTTAACTATTGCCTGGCAGTCGGGAATAGAGAACAGCTTGGATTTTATCGAGTGTCCCTTGACGGGAAATTGGTCGTCACGGCCGATGAAGTCGGGCCAATTAAGTGCGCGCGTGCCCTCAAACAGCTCCTCAAAGCTCTCGGCAGGGAATGACCCAAGCTTAATGAATACTCTCTCGGCATAGCGAAGGAATATATTTGACAGCGCAACCGCCTCCTCGTCGCCAAGGAAGGTGATTCGACCGTCTATAGTTGAAATTCTTTCGTATCCCAGCGCCTCTATTTCTTCACCGAGAAGATGCTCCAGGCCGAAAAGGCAGGTGGCAACAAGTTCAAGTTTCATGTCTTTCTCCGAAAAAAGTTGTTTGATTTATTATATCACTAAATTGCGGTCGAGTCAAGTTTTAAAATAGGAGTTGATTTTTATTTTCTTTGTGATATAATAGGCTTGAAAATATATCCTTTTGGAGGGTAATATGGAAAGAATTTACCTGAATGACGGTTGGAAATTTGCCTTTGATTATGAAAAATCAGATTTCGAGGAGATAAGGATACCTCACACCGTATGCGAGACCCCCTTTAACTATTTCAGCGAGGAGGAGTATCAGACGGTTTCGGAGTACAGAAGAAGCATTTTTGCCGACGAATCCTGGGCAGGAAGAAATATTCTTTTGACCTTTGACGGCGTTGCCCATTACGCCGAGGTGTTCCTTAACGGCGAGAAAATAGGCGAGCATTACAGCGGATACACCGCCTTTACCTTCAATATTTCGGAAAATCTGAGATTTGGCGAGGAAAATGAGCTTTCGGTCAGAGTGGATTCGAGAGAAAGCCTTAATATCCCTCCCTTTGGCAATGTTATCGACTATATGACCTACGGTGGAATCTACCGTGACGTATATCTTGATGTCAAGGGCGAGGCGTATATTTCAGATCTGTTCATAAAACCCAATACAAACGGTGAAATTATAAGCGAAATAAAGATTTCGGGCGAGCTTGCCGAAGGTATTACTATAAGACAGAGCGCATTTTTTGCCGACGAGGAGATCATTTTCGGTGAAATCACCGCAAAGGGTGAGATGACCCTCAAAAATTATATTGAAAACCCGAGATTATGGGATATTGACAGCCCATGTCTCTACGTTATAAAGACCGAGCTTTGCCACGATGCTGAGATTCTGGATGTTCGTGAGACGAAAATAGGCTTCCGCGATGCCGAGTTCCGCAAGGACGGCTTCTATCTCAACGGCAGAAGACTGAAGCTCCGTGGTCTTAACCGCCACCAATCCTACCCTTACGTTGGCTATGCTATGCCGAAATCAATGCAGGAGATGGACGCTGACGTTCTGAAGTACGAGCTTGGACTCAACACCGTGCGCACCTCTCATTATCCACAGTCACACTATTTCATCGACCGCTGTGACGAGATCGGTCTCTTAGTGATCACCGAGATTCCCGGTTGGCAGCATATCGGCGACGAGGCATGGCAGGATCAGGCGGTGAAAAACGTGGAGGAAATGATCCTTCAGTACCGCAATCACCCCTCGATCATTCTTTGGGGCGTGCGCATTAACGAATCGAGAGACAACGAGGAGCTTTACACCAGGACAAACGCACTTGCTCACGAGCTTGACCCCACAAGGCAGACCTGCGGCGTCAGAAACTTTATGAAAAGCCAGCTTCTCGAGGACGTTTATACCTATAACGAATTCCTCCACGATGGCAAAAAGCCCGGCTGCTCTCCCAAGAGCATAGTTACCTCAAACCCCGATAAGCCCTATATGATAACCGAGTACAACGGACATATGTATCCTACAAAGTCCTTTGATTGCGAGGATCACAGAGTGGAGCACGCTCTCCGCCATGCGACGGTGCTTAACGCCGTCAGATCCCATACCGATATTGCAGGCAGCTGTGGTTGGTGTATGGCGGATTATAATACCCACAAGGACTTCGGCTCGGGCGACAGAATCTGCTACCACGGTGTGCTTGATATGTTCCGTAACCACAAGCTTGCGGCGGCGGTTTACGCCTCTCAGGGTGATGAGCCTGTTCTCGAGATAAGCTCCTCTATGGACATTGGCGAGCATCCCGCCTGCATCAAGGGCGACATCTGGGCGTTTACCAATGCCGACAGTATAAAAATGTATAAAAACGGTGAGTTTATCAAGGAATATTCCTCGGTATATAACAACAGCTTCCGCTATATGAATCATAGTCCCATTCTCATTGACGATTTCATCGGTGAGGCTCTTGCAAAGGAAGAAAATTTGAAGCCAAGACAGGTGAAGCTTCTCACCGAGGTGTTGAATTATATCGCACGTCACGGCTACGGAAATCTGCCTCTGAGAATTCTTTTCAAGGCGGCTCAGTGTATGCTCCTTTACGGTATGAGATACAACGATATCGTTGATCTTTATACTAAGTATGCAGGCGATTGGGGCGGAAATTCCACCGTTTATCGCTTTGACGCCATAGTTGGCGGCAGGGTAGTGAAAAGCGTTACCAAGGCGCCAATGACCAAGGCAACTCTCAGCGCAACGGCTTACAGAACGAAGCTTTACGAGGATACAAGCTACGACGTGGGTGCTATCCGTATTTCCGCCGTTGACGAAAACGGAAATACTCTGGTATTCTCAAACGAGCCTGTCTCGGTAAGTATCGACGGTCCCCTTCAGGTGGTTGGTCCCGAGGTGGTGTCTCTGCGTGGCGGTATGGCAGGAGTTTACGTCAAAACTGTGGGCGAGACGGGTAATGCCACCGTCACCCTTTCCTCTCCCTCTCTCGGCGAGGTCGCTATAGACTTTGAAATCGAGAAATAATTTGGTTTTTATATTGACTTTATATTTAAAGCTATGATATAATTAAGTGTTTAATATAAATTTTAGGAGATTATTCCAATGAAATGGACATCACTTAACGACCTTCGCGAGAAATATCTTGCATTCTTCGAGAGCAAGGGACATCTTCGTCTCCCTTCCTACTCGCTTATTCCTAATAACGACAAATCCCTGCTTCTTATCAACTCGGGTATGGCGCCTATGAAGAAGTTCTTTACAGGTGAGGAAGAGCCTCCCCGTAACAGAGTCTGCACCTGCCAGAAGTGTATAAGAACACCCGACCTTGAGAGAGTTGGTCACACCGCGCGTCACGGCACATACTTCGAGATGCTCGGTAACTTCTCCTTCGGCGACTACTTCAAGGAGGAGGCTATTCCGTGGGCGTGGGAGTTCCTTACCGAGACTCTCGAGATTCCCACAGACCTTCTCTGGCCCTCGGTTTACGAGCATGACGACGAGGCTTACGCTATCTGGCGTGACAAGATCGGCGTTCCCGAGGAGCATATTGTAAAGCTCGGCAAGGCCGATAACTTCTGGGAGCACGGCTCAGGTCCCTGCGGTCCCTGCTCTGAAATCTACTTTGACCGTGGCATTAAGTTTGGCTGCGGCAGCCCCGATTGTAAGCCCGGCTGTGACTGTGACAGATTCATGGAGATCTGGAACAACGTATTCTCTCAGTTCAACAACGACGGCAAGGGTAACTACACCGAGCTTGCGCAGAAGAATATCGATACAGGTATGGGTCTTGAAAGACTTGCCTGCGTAATGCAGGGTGTTGGCAACCTCTTTGAGGTTGATACCGTTCGTGCCCTTCTTGACAGAGTTTGCGAGATCTCGGGTAAGACCTACGGTGCAAGCTGGGAAAACGACGTTTCCATCCGTGTTATCACCGACCACGTTCGTTCTGCTACCTTCATGATCTCCGACGGCGTTATTCCCTCCAACGAGGGACGCGGCTACGTTCTTCGTAGAATTATCCGCCGTGCTTGCCGTCACGGTAAGCTCCTCGGCATTAACGGTATGTTCCTTCGCGGTCTTTGCGAGATCGTTATTGCACAGAACCGGGACGCATACCCCGAGCTCAAGACCAAGTACGACTACGTTCTCAAGGTTATGACCCTTGAGGAGGAGAGATTTAACGCAACCATCGACGCAGGTCTCGGCATTCTTAACAGCCTCATTGCAGAGGCTAAGGAGAAGGGTGAGACAACCCTTTCCGGTGCTGATACCTTCAAGCTTTACGATACCTTCGGCTTCCCTGTTGACCTTACACGTGAGATCGCAGAGGAGGCAGGCCTCTCTATTGATGAGGAGGCGTTCAAGGCTCTTATGGACGAGCAGAAGCAGAGAGCAAGAGCGGCAAGAGGTAATATCTCCGGCTGGTCTGACAGCTCCAAGTCTCTTCTCGAAAATCTTCCTGCTACCGAGTTCCTCGGCTATACCGATACCGAGTGCCGCGGTAAGATTCTCTCTATCTTCGTTGACAACGAGTCCTGCGACTCTGTTTCTGAGGGAGAGTGCACTATCGTTACCGATAAGACCGTATTCTACGGTGAGGGTGGCGGACAGGTTGGTGACACCGGTGTTATCACCCTTGGCGACAGCTCTCTTACAGTTATTGATACCAAGAAGACAAACGGCATTTACCTTCACCAGTGCCAACTTGAGAACGGCTCTGTTAAGGTAGGCGACGAGGTGACTCTCGCTATCGATACCGCACGCCGTGATGCTATCAAGAGAAATCACTCTTCAGCTCACCTTCTTCAGGCGGCTCTCCGTACCGTTCTCGGTACTCACGTTGAGCAGGCAGGCTCTTACGTTGACGAGCACAGAGTTCGTTTCGACTTCACTCACCTTGCGGCGATGACCCAGGAGGAGATCGCACAGGTTGAGGCTCTTGTAAATAACGCTATTCTCGTTGCCGAGAAGGCTGAAACTATCGTTACCACCCCCGACGAGGCAAAGAAGATGGGCGCTATGGCTCTCTTTGGAGAGAAGTATGGCGCTGAGGTAAGAGTTGTTAAGATCGGCTCTACTTCCACCGAGCTTTGTGGCGGTACTCACGTTCAGAATACCGGTAACATCGGTCTCTTTAAGGTTATTTCCGAGTCCTCTGTTGCGGCAGGCGTGAGAAGAATTGAGGGTACTACCGGTCTTGGCGTGCTTACACTCCTTGGCGAGCGTGACGCTCTTATCCGTGATACCGCAAAGGAGCTCAAGTCTCCCAATCCTAACGGAATTGCAACCAAGGCGGCGGCAGTTCAGGCGGAGATCAAGGAGCTGAAGCGTGAGCTTGACAGCGCAAACTCCCAGATCGCAAATGCAAAGGCAGAGGCACTCTTCGCAGGTCTCAAGACCGTTGGCAAGTTCAGACTTCTTGCCGCTAAGGTTGATATGCGTCCCGACCAGGCCCGTGGACTTTGCGACACCGTTAAGGATAAGTACTCCGACGGAGTTGCGGTATTTGCGGCAGTATCCGACGGCAAGCTTAACTTTGCAGTTGCGGCAGGCGCCGAGGCTGTAAAGGCAGGCGCACACGCAGGCAACATCCTTCGTGAGGTTGCGGCTATCTGCGGCGGTAAGGGCGGTGGACGTCCCGACAGCGCAATGGGCGGCGGCCGTGATATTGACAAGATTCCCGAGGCGCTTGCAAAGGCTGAGGAAATCCTCGCAAATATCTAATTTTGCAAACTAATATTTACAAATAACCATTGAAAGGAGTTCTTGACGGATAATTTTGTCTTGAGCTCCTTTTGTGTTTTCAAGCATAAGAGGTGTATTATGAAAAATAGAGTATTATTACTTTTGTTTTTGTTGACAGCTATCATTGTGCTTTCAAGCTGCAATCTTACTTCTTTGTTGGTATCGGATATTGTTATAGAAAACAGCAATGTTGAGATATACGTTGGAGAGAGTACTACCGTTGAATATACAGTATATCCCGAGTTTGCCAAGGGAGTGGAAATTAACTGGGAAAGCTCGGACAGCAACGTTGCTGTCTTTAGGGATGGTGCTGTCTTTGGCGTTTCTCCCGGCGTAGCGACCATCACTCTTAAAAGTAAAAATGGCGTTAGTGAGGAATTAACCGTTAAGGTTTTGGAGATTGTAAATAATCCGCCTGAAGAGGAGGTTCCTGTAGAAAAAAACTACACATTGAAAACAGGTTATACGATTGATTTTAATTCGTCGAAAAAGGATAAAGTGCAAATTAACGGTACTATTGCAATCATCGTTATTGACGATGATTCGAGGATCGTTTCTTGTTTTATAGACGCTTTTGAACACGCTGCTTATTTATACGATAAGGAACCTTCAATTAGCTCCCTCAAGACAAAAAAACAGCTTGGGGATGAGTATATGTTGGGGAAGTACGGTTTTGACGTGAATGGTGACGGTGTAATTAAGAAATGGTACGAGCAGGCAGCTGAATTTGAAAAATACGTTATCGGAAAGACGGTAGATGAGGTTTGTGCAATGACCACCACAACCTCAAAGGATGGATATATCACTTCTTCTGACGATGATTTACTTAACGCCGGTTGTACCATCGATATTTCAAATTTTATAAACGCGATCTCAAACACCGTTAATGACAGCGAGGCGGTCTCTTTTGTGACAAAAGAAAGCTTTGATCTCACCGTAAGTATTGAGTCAAGCAAAAATTACTCATATTCAGCCACGGATCTTTCTGATGGGGCGGTTTGTATTATCACCAAATGTAACGCAAGCGTAAATCAGAACAACAACACTATTTCTTCTTCCTCCTTTTCTATATGTCCCGAGGCGAGATTTGATCTTGACGGAGAAATAACCGACACAGTTACAAATATCCCCGATAACGGCATAAGAGTTACTACCTTGAAGGATCTGAATAACAATCCCAGGATTTATACTGATAGAAAAATATCGGTTGAAGGAACAGTTGTCGGTCTTGATAAAGATAGCTATTATGCAGAAATATCTTACTATGATGAAAATACTTCCACAAGCTATGAAATGAAAGTCTTTCTTGGATACAATTCAAGCCTGCTTTCTGTTTTTGAAGTGGGAAATAATGTCCGTGTAGTAGGATATTATAGCAATTACAATGGAACCTATGAGATAAGCGGGTTGGAATACGACTCATTCAACTCCGATTCTCCTGATAGTACAGGAATAATTAAATGAGAGGAAAAAACATGACAGTTTACGAAAGATTTTTAAAATACGTTTCATACCCCACGACTTCTGATGAAAATAACCAGTGCTGTCCTTCCACCGAGGGACAGAGAGTTCTGGCAGAGGAGCTTGTACGTGAGCTTATTGAAATTGGCGTGACCGATGCGAGAGTAGACGAGCACGGCTACGTTTACGGCGCTATTCCTGCTAACTGCGACGGTATGCCCTCTATTGGCTTTATAGCTCACATGGATACCGCGTCCGATGCGCCCGGTGAGAATATCAAGGCGAAAATGATCAACTACGAGGGCGGCGATATTCTTCTTAATGAGGAGCAGGGAATAGTTCTCGGTATGAAGGATTATCCTTACGTCGGTGACCTTGCAGGTCAGCGACTTATTGTGACAGACGGCACGACCCTTCTCGGCGCCGACGACAAGGCAGGCGTTGCCGAGATTATGGCGGCGGCAGAGCTTCTCGTTAAGGCGGATTTCCCTCACGGTAAGATATGCATCGGCTTCACCCCCGACGAGGAGATCGGCAGGGGTGCTGACCTCTTTGACGTTGAGGGCTTTGGTGCGGAATATGCCTACACTCTCGACGGCGGCGCGCTCGGTGAGATTGAGTATGAGAATTTCAATGCCGCATCTGCTACCGTTAAGGTTAACGGCAGAGCCATTCATCCCGGCAGCGCAAAGGGAAAAATGATCAATGCCGCAAGAGTTTGTTCGGAGTTTGATTCGCTCCTCACCCCTGACGAGATTCCCGAGATGACCGAGGGCTACGAGGGCTTCCACCATCTTATTGAGATTCAGGGCGAGACCGAGAGTGCGGTATCCAGATATATTATCCGTGACCACTCTATGGAAAAATTCCTTCAGAAAAAGGCGGAGTTTGAGGCTGTTGCCAAAAAGCTTAACGCAAAGTACGGCGAGGGCGTGATCGAGCTGACTCTCACCGATTCTTACTTTAATATGAAGGAGGTTCTCCTTGATAAAATGTACGTTGTTGACCGTGCTACCGATGCTATGAAGCGTCTTGGCATGGGTGCAAGGTCGGTTGCTATCCGTGGCGGTACCGACGGCGCAAGGCTCTCCTTTATGGGTCTGCCTTGTCCCAATCTTCCTACGGGCGGCGGCAACTATCACTCACGCTTTGAGTACGTGTCGGTTGACGCTATGGAAAAATGCGTGGAGCTTGTCATCGAGATTGTAAAGGGCTAAGACCTTATTAATATCACCTTTGGAGACGACTATGGAGAAAAAGAGAAACGGCCTCATTGAGATATACAGATTTATACTCTGCTTTTGGCCGCTGTACTATCATAACTTCTTCTTTACGAGTAAGGGAGAGAGTTTTTCAGTGGCAGAGCTTGCCGTAGATTTTTTCTTCGTGCTCAGCGGATTTTTCCTCCTCAGAGCATTTGAAAAGAAGAAGGGCTCGGTTATAAAAGCCACCCTGAGCCTTATGTACGAAAGGGTGAAGCCTTTTATGTTTTCCCTCTGCTTTATCGCCGCCTTCAATGCGGTGTGCGTGTCTCTCTTTATAAGGGAAAACCACCTCAACGTACTGTTTGACCTTTTCAAATATTGGTGGTACGTGCTTTATCTCACGGTGGCTATTGGAGTATTTTATCTGTTCTTCAGACTCCTCAGAAACAGAAAGGTATTCTTTGTCTTCCTTCTCCTGGTGTCGGCTGCTATGGGCCTTTTCCACTACTATACCGAGGTGCAGGGTCTCTTTCTGTACGAGCTTACCTTCGTCGCACGCACCTTCGGATGCATGGCGTTTGGTATGCTGGTGTCGTATATTCCAACCATAAAGAAAAGAAAACACAATCTAAGCATACTTGGGGTAATCGCCCTCGTCCCTGCCATATTCCACCTGGCGTACAGCGAAAAAATTACGTCACCTGCCTCATTATGATAGGAATGTTTGCAGCCCTTGTGTATTTCACCTATAACGTATCCATCGGCGGCAAATTTTTCGACGTTTTGGGACGGCTCAGCACAAGGATATATCTTTATATGGCTTTTATCACAATGCTGTATATACTTGGACTTACAGACCATATAATACTCTTTATTGTTGACGTCTCTCTTGCGACAATGGACCTTATCCTGACCCGTTACCGAGAGAAATATCTCGCTCTCAAGGCTAAGCTTGAATAATAGAAAAAAGCGCCCGATCGGGTGCTTTTTTCTTTAAAATTTATTAATTCAGATCTTGGTAGTTCCGAAATCTCTGAAGGTTACAGTTGAAGTGCAATCAACGGGAAGTCCGTTTGAATATACTGTGCATGTGTAAACCAATTCTTTCGGTAAGCCGTCTTCAAATCTAAGAGTTGCGGTTTTTACGTTGCCAATGTTTGGAATATTCATTTTGCCTGTGAGGATATAAGCCCTCTGTTCCCTGTCATATTTAAATTCGTGGTATTGAAACATATCCTTTATAGACTTGACCAAGCTCTCTTTTACAGCTTCAACCTGAGGTCCTCTAACGCTGTCGGAGGAGGTTGTACCTCCCACCGTGATGGAGGCGTAAACCTCGTGTTCGGTAATCTTATATACGGTGGTTGAAATAGCTTGAATACCCGAATATGACGAGATCGCTCTTTCGGTGTATGTAAAGTTTTCAAAGTTTTTGTCGGAAAAAGCAGCTCCCCATTCCGACCAGCTCATTCCGGTATACAAAATAACCTGTTCCTTCTCGCCGTTACAGGTGGGACAGGTTCGGATAGATAATCCGTCAGCCTCCTGGGTAGCCTCTTTGACGATTTCGCCTACACCCCAGGCATGCTCTCCCTTTTCCGAAACCCTTTCGCAGTTTCTGTCTCTGCACGCCTTCCAATGATATGTGTCATCGTAGCTCCACTCATCAGAAAATATGCATATGTGTAAAAAGCAGGACGAGAGGGTGAACAGACTTGTCAGAATGATGCAAATTGCAAGCAGTAAAGAAATATACCTTTTCATTTTGGTTCTCCTTTTGATTAATGACAAAAACAATTCATCATAGTTTAATTATATCGTAAAGAGTGGTCGTTGTCAATAGAATAACAGATCTGAAAGCAAAAAGCACCCGATCGGGTGCTTTTTGCTTTGAATAAATTAAGCGACCTGGCTGAAGAGATCTAAGCCTACGCCGCAAAGGGGACACTCGAAATCTTCGGGAAGATCCTCAAACTTCGTACCGGGAGCAATTCCAAGATCGGGTGCGCCAACCTCCTCGTCGTATTCCCAGCCGCATGCGTCACAAGTATATTTTGCCATAATGGTTAATTCCTTTCTGTTGTTTTACATTCTTATTATAACAGAAAATAGACAGATTATCTGTGACTTGGTCACATTTCGGATAATTCTTTTGCGAGAGCCTTTATGCTCGCTATAGTGGTGTCGTTTACGGACGAGGTGATTCTCACCTCTGTCTCGGCAAAGTTTAGGTTTTTCGAGCCTTCGAGCATAGCCTTCATGGTTTTTGTCGCCATAGGTGCCCAGGAGCCGTTTTCTATAAATGCAACCTTACGGTTCTGGTAATTTCTTTCTGTCAGATGAGCTATAAATTCTCTCATGGGAGTGAATACGCCGCCGTTGTAGGTGGATGCCGCAAGAACGAGCCTGTCGTATCTGAAGGCATCCTCGACCGCCTCGTGAATATCGCATCTTGCAAGGTCCATGATGGAAACCTTAACACCGAGAGCCTCAAGCTCCTCGGCGAGAATTTCTGCTCCGCGGCGGGTGTTGCCGTAGATTGTGGCGTAGGCGATGCACACGCCCTCGCTCTCGGGCTTGTAGCTCGACCATGTGTTGTAGAGATCGAGGTAATAGCTGAGATCCTCGGAGAGGACGGGGCCGTGGAGAGGGCAGATGATACTGATGTCAAGCGCCGCCGCTTTTTTTAATACACCCTGAACCTGCACGCCGTATTTTCCAACGATGCCGAAATAATATCTTCTCGCCTCGCATGCCCATTCGTCATCAACGTCAAGCGCGCCAAATTTTCCGAATGCATCGGCAGAGAAAAACACACCGTCCTCGCTATCGTAGGTCATAATTACCTCGGGCCAATGCACCATAGGTGCGGTGATGAAGCTCAGGGTATGTCTACCCAAAGAGAGGGTGTCACCCTCTCCGACGACGATTCGTCTGTCGGCAAAATCTATGCCGAAGAAGCCCTCCATCATCTTAAATGCCTTTGCGCTTGAAACAATGGTTGCACCGGGGAAGGCTTCGGTAAATCTCACAATGCTGGAGGAGTGGTCGGGCTCCATGTGCTGAACCACGAGATAGTCGGGAGCTCTGCCCTTAAGCTGAGCCTTGATATTTTCTATCCACAGGTCGGCAAAGCCGATCTCAACGCTGTCCATAACGGCAATTTTTTCATCTGTGATAAGATATGAGTTGTATGCCATACCGTCGGGAACGGCGTACTGTCCCTCAAAAAGGTCAAGCTTGTGATCGTTGACGCCAACGTACTTGATATCCTTGGTAATTTCTATCATTTGTAACAATAATCCTTGTAATTATCAGAGTAGTGTATCTCTCCGTCCTCGGTTACCCAAAGTGCCTCAACGCCCCCAAGCGAGTTGACCAGGGTCATACCATCCTCGAGAGACATACAGAAAAGGGCGGTGGAGAGACAGTCTCCGTCAGCCGAGCTTTCACAGATAAGCGAAACTGAGAGGAAGCCCTCGGCGGGCATCAGGGTCTCGGAGTCGATGATGTGGTGGAGCTGCTTGCTTGTCCTTCTGAGTCTTGCGTCACAGAGGGGACATTTTACAGCCGTGCCAAGGCTTGACGGGGGAGTGCCGGGCTCAATTTCCAGCTCGGGTATACCGAGATTTTGGTCGTATACCCACTGACATTTGGAGCATTTTGCGCTGACCACAGCGGTGTAATATCTCTGGTAAGATCCGCTGGTAACACTCGCCTGATCGTCGAGCTCGATGTATGCGATATACGAGCCGTCCTGATCCGGGCTTTCAACGCCTGCCTGCCACTTTTCGCCGTTTGCCTTAACGCCTGTGGTACGAATATTACCTCCAACGTTTACAACGTAGTTGGTCTTGCCCATTTCCTGTAAATATTTTGCCACCATTTCGACTGCGTATCCCTTAGCAACCGCACCAACGTCAAGGGTCATCTTGGGGTCGGCGATATAAACGGTGGAATTTTCCTCATCTATAATAAGATTGTTGATGTCTGTGTGAAGTGCCGCCTCCTTGAGAAGCTCCATAGGGGGAAGCTCTGCCTTAGAGGGATTGTCAATACCTGCCGTGCGGTAGTCGTGCCATATAGAAAGGACGCTGCCCATGGCAATATTCATTTTGCCGTTTGTTTTGTTATACATCTCCTTTGCGTAAAGGAGCATATCGATAATTCTCTTATCGACCTTGAGCGTCTGATGCTCACCGTCAACCAGCTTGTTAAGGGTACAGATATTCACGATACCCTCGTATTCGTTATAAATATCGTAAAGCCTGTGGTATTCACCAAGCAGCTTTACAGCCTCGCCGCTTACACGTGTAAACTCCTTCTCGCTCGTTTCAAAGCCAATGATGGTCGTCACCGTGTCAAAGTAAGCAAAGGAGGTGTTCTTGTATTGCACCTTTTCCTTCTCGCAGGAGGAAAGGGCGAAAATAAATACGAATATTAATAAAAGAGAAATTATTTTTTTAAGATTCATAAAAGACCTCGGGAAGAAAAAAGGGAGGATATCCTCCCTTTTCCCTTTATGTGTTAGATTTGATTATCTAGCGTTGTCAACAGACTTACCAACAACAGCCTTGATACCGGTGATCTGGATGGTGCAGCCTGCGTTGAGAAGAGCCTCGTCAGTAGAGATCTGGTGAGCGTTAACTTCCTTGGTCTCAAGAGCCTTAACCTCTGCGCCGGTCTTACCAACAACGTATGCAGAGAATGCAGCGGACTGAACGTACCACTCCTTAACGGTGCCACCCTCTACGTTGGGCTGACCGTAAGCTGCCATGTTGTAGCCTTCCTTGAGCTCTCTCTTGGTGCCCTTGAAGGTCTTAGTGGTGATCTCGCCAGCAACGTTGAAGCCGATCTTGGGCTGAACTGCGTCGTTAAGAGAAGCAACGATCTTGCCGTTCTCAACAACGGAAGCTGCGATATCAGAGTAAACCTGAACTGCGCCGTCGGTTGCCTCGTCCTCAGCGTCCTTGGAACCGTCGTTGTAGGAGTTAGCAGCTACACCGAGGGTGAAGTTGCCAGCGGACTGGAAGGAAACTGCGAACTCATCATTGCAAGCCTTAACGGTTGCAGCGATGAAGTCGGTGATCTGGATAGTGCAGCCTGCGGAAAGAAGAGCCTCGTCAGCGGGAATAACGTAACCGTCATCCTGAGTCTGAGTAGCCATGTTCTTAACCTCGTCAACGGTCTTGCCGATGCACCAGGTCTCGAATGCCTTAGCCTGCTCGTACCACTCCTTAACAACACCGTCGCCGTTACGGTCCTGATTCTGGCCGTACTTTGCCATGTTGTAGTCGTCACCAAGCTCCATCTTGGTCTTGAAGCTTGCGGGAACCTCTACGAAGCCGTCAGCTACGGGAATCTTGTTCTGGATAGCGTCGATGCGGCAGAGAACGATCTTGCCGTCCTTGTCGAGAACAACTGCTGCGATGGTACCGTCGATCTGAGCGGTTTCGGTTGCAGAGCTGTCAAGGCTGATAACGGTGCCGAGACCAAGCTTGTAGTCGCCGAGAGTGGGAGTCTCTTCGGGCTTGTAGTTAGGATCGGTCTCACCGCACTCACACTTGCCTTCTACGAAGGTGTGCTCGTGCTTCTTGCAAGCTACCATAAGGGAGCCAAAGGTGCAAACGAGAACGAGGATTGCGAGAACTTTTACAATGTTCTTGTTCATTGGTGTAAATCTCCTTTTATTAAAATTTTTTGAGAAACTAATTAATCGGAAAGTGCGACTTTTTGTCAAACGCATTTTCTCGGCTAATATTATATACTTCTTTTACTGAAAAGTCAAGCGTTTTATCTATATTTTATATATGTTAATTATTTCACATAATAAATACATTTATTTACTTGACAGAATAGTGTAAAAGTGCTAAAATTAGGGGTAGAATTTATAATGGAGACATATGCCCCTTAGAAAATCGGCGGCTTTTCCATAAGAAAAATTGAGGTAATAATGGATTTTAAGGATCATATTCAGGAAATAGAAAAGAAAATCGGCTACAAGTTCAAGGACAAGAGCCTTCTGACACAGGCGTTCACACGCTCCAGCTTCTGTAACGAGCATAAGATTCGCGGCGGAAGACAGATAATCTCCAATGAGGTGCTGGAGTTCTTCGGTGATAGCGTGCTGTCCACCGCAATCATCAGCCTTATGCTTCGTGAGAAGACCGAGAGATACGAGCACGGTATCTATACCGAGCTTCACGAGGGCGACTTTTCCAATATTCGCTCCAAGCTGTCGGATAAGAGAAATCTTTCTCTCTCCATGCGTGCTTTGGGGCTGCAGAAATATCTCCGAATGGGCGAGGGCGATGCGAAGCTTGGTATTGAAAACGAGCCCTCGGTTATGGAGGATCTCTTTGAGAGCATCGTCGGTGCGGTATATATCGACTGCGGTATGGATATCGAAAGGGTAATCAAGCTCGTTTCGGGTATGCTTGACGTCAGCGTGTATTTTTCTGCCGAGGCTGCCCCTATTCAGAGCTATAAAAACCTACTTCAGGAGTGGTGTGCGGATAAAAAGCACAGACTTCCTTCGCCAGTATACAAAACCATATCCGAAAGTGGACCCGACCACAACAAGATATATGAGAGGGCGGTGTATATCGGTGAAAGACTTGTGGCGTCGGGCAAGGGTAAAAACCAAAAGCTTGCCGATGCGGCAGCAGCCGAGGCAGCCGTAAAGATACTTCGTGAGGAGAGTAAGCCTGCTCCCGAGTCAAAGGCGGATGCTGTGATTACGCTGAAGGGCATTGCTATGAAAAATAAGCAGCCATCGCCCGAGTTCCGTGACCTTGGCGAAACCATGAAATCTACCCCTAATTGCCGTGAATATGCGGTGGAGTGCCGCTGTATGGGAATGAGCGCCGTTGCCTCTGCCATGAGTAAGCAGCAGGCAAGATCTCTTGCCGCTGAGGAGGTTGTAAAGCTCCTTACACCCAAGAAAAACACCGCACCCAAAAAGCGTGTTTATCAGCGCAAAAAGAGTAAAAAAGCAAACTAAACATTACAATTTGGAGTAAAAATATGAAAAAAACATATCTTGAGGCAGGAAAAATCGTCACCTCTCACGGTGTGCGTGGCCTTGTTAAGGTGGAGCATCTCTGTGACAGTGCGAAGGTCCTGACCTCGGCGAAAAAGATATATTTTATGGAGCGTGACGGTTCCTTTACCGAGAGAGCCATACTTTCCGCCTCGGTTGCCGCACAGCACGTTCTGATGAATATTGAGGGGATTGAGAGCCGTGAGGAGGCTATTTCCTACCGCGGAAGGCTTATTTACCTTCACCGTGACGATATTCCCGTAAAAAAGGGAGCAATGCTTATTGCCGATATGATCGGTCTTCCCGTTTATCACAAGGAGAGCGGCGAGTCTCTCGGCGAAATATCCGAGGTTTCGGACGTGGCAGGCAGACGTATTTACAGTATTAAGTATCAGGGTAGGGAGGTTTTGGTTCCCGACGTGCCCGAATTTATAAAGGAGATTGACGAGGAGCGTGGTATGGCAGTTATGCCTATCCCCGGACTTTTCGATTCGGCAGATGAAATTTGACGTAATGACACTATTTCCGGATATGGTGATGGGTGTGCTCTCCGAGAGCATTATCGGGCGTGCCCAGAGCGGCGGTCTGATTGAGGTCGCATGCCATAATATCCGTGACTTTTCTACCGACAAGCACAGAAAGACCGACGATACCCCCTACGGCGGCGGTGTTGGTATGGTCATGACATGCCAGCCCATATACGATTGCTACGAGAGTATTGCGAAAAATATTCCCAAAGGGAATAAAAAGCGTGTTATCTATATGTCGCCCAAGGGTAGAATGTTCTCTCACCAGGTGGCAAAGGAGCTCTCAGAATACGATAATCTCATCTTCCTCTGCGGTCACTACGAGGGCGTTGACCAGCGTGTCCTCGACGAGATCGTTGACGAGGAGATCTCTATTGGCGACTACGTCGTTACGGGCGGAGAGATTCCTGCCTGCATAGTTATTGACGCTGTGTCCAGGCTTATTGACGGAGTTCTCGCCTCCAGCGAGTGCTACGAGGGAGAGTCTGTGGCGTCGGGTATTCTCGAATATCCCCAGTACACCAAGCCCCGTGAGTTCCGTGGCAGAGCAGTACCCGAGATACTCCTTTCGGGAGATCACGCCAAGATCGACCGATGGCGACTTGAGGAGGCTGTTAAAATTACCAGGGAGCGCCGTCCCGATATGCTTCTGCTTCACCCCGAGATCGAGGAGTCGCTCATGCCAAAGAAGAAAAAGAGGAGGAAAGCGGATGCAGAAGAATAAGCCATCACTTATCGACGCCCTGTTCGGCAAGGACGAGCAGAGATCGTCACGTGAATATAACGACGGCTTCTTTGCCCGTGAATTCAGCATTTCCATAACCAAAAATCTGAAAAGACTCCTCAGCCGCGGCTTCTTCAGATTTGCCAGAAGCATTTCCCACTTCCTCGCCCACGTTTCGGCAAAGGCGTACGGAACGGCTATCCTCAGCTTCGGTCTCATATCGGTGCTTATGTATTTTCTTGGCTTTTCAAAGGATGGGGGCATTGCAACGCCTATAATCGGCGGCGTGCTTGCGGCGATTTCCATACCCTTCCTTCTCACCGATAAGCCTATTCCGATCATGCTTCAGGATTCTCCCCCAACAGACTACCTTTTCTTTGAATTTTTCTGTATGAAAAGGCATACCGTTCTTGAGGGAGAGATAAAAATTTTCCCTGTTATTTCCATTCTGGTGGGAGCTATCCCTGCGCTTCTTTCCTCGCTGTTCCCACTCTGGACCATAGCCTTGGCAATATTCGTTATCATCTGTATCTATATCGGCATTGAGTCACCCGAGTTTCTTTTCCTATCCTCGATAGCTTTTTTGCCCTATATGTCTCTCGTTCCGTACAGCGAGAACGTTCTTGCCGCAATCCTTATTCTTATCGTTATTTCCTTTGCGGCAAAGTTCCTTTACGGTAAGCGTGTGCTTTTCATTGAGCAGTATGATATTTTCATTATTGCTATGCTCGTATTTATACTTATAAGCGGTATTTTTGTCAAGGGCATCGAGTCCTTCTCGGGCTCTGTCAGAATGATAATCTTCGCTCTCGGATATACCGTATCCAGCAACCTTATTACCAACCGCCGCCTTGCAGACAGGGCTGCGAATACTATAATTATTCCCGGTGCCATCGCAGGACTTGTGTCGGTGGTTCAGCTTGTAACCGTTTGGGCGAGGGTCGGCTCGGTGTCTATGGAAAGCCTTGACGTCATTCTTTCCCGTCAGGACGGACTTGCAGTCTGCCTTATGGCTACCGTCGTGTTTGCTATCGGAATGATCAGGCAGTCCTCTACCGTGCCCAGAACGATATACGTGTTCTCTGCTATCCTTGCACTTCTCGGCCTTGTGATTTCGGGCGAGGTGTTTGCGGTTATTGCAGTTATTCTGGGCATTCTGGCCCACACCGTTATCAAGAAGAATCTTTTGCCCTGGCTTCTGCTTCCCGTGCTGTTCGTTCTTCCCCTTGCGGTGCTTGCTTTACCTAACGCTTTTTTGGACGTGCTGTTTAACTACAGCCCCTCCATCAGCACGGCGGAGGAGATGTTCAGCCTCTGGCGTCACAGCCTTGAGGTGTTCTTAAATAACATGTTCGTCGGTATCGGTATCGGCAGCGAGAGCTTCGCCTACGAGATGGGTCAGCTTGGTATTTTCGGCTATCCGGATTCCTCGAATCTCTTTATTGAGCTTGGACTTGAGGCAGGAATTTTTGCCTTGATATGCCTGCTTCTGCTTCTCATAACCCGACTTCGCCACCGTGCCGTGAGACATCTTTATCTCCGTTCCTCACAGATCGAGAGCCTTTCCACCGTAAGCGGTGCGGCGCTCTTCTGCGTCATGGCGTTCGGCATGGTAAATTACATCTGGTCGGACGTTTCGGCATACTATCTGTTCTGGTGCATATTCGGTATCGGCAGCGCCGCCCTTCGTGTTGCAAAGAGGGACTATGACGACAGAATTCTCTATTATGAGGAGACGGGCGACAGCGATTCGTCGGTTATTGATATTGAAATCGGATAAATGACAAAAAAGTGTCAAAGTTCATCCATTATTTTTGAAAAACTCTTGATTTTTTGAAAAAAGTTTGATATACTTTATTTATTACGAAATCTAAGGAGAGATAAAATGATTTCCCGTGGTATAACTATTCGCAACAGCGTGGGCCTTCACGCAAGACCTGCAACCTTCTTCGTGCAGAAGGCAAATTCCTTTAAGAGCTCTATTTGGATTGAGAAGGAAGACTGCCGTGTTAATGCGAAGAGCCTTCTCGGCGTGCTTTCTCTTGGTATTTCCAAGGGAACTGAAATTAAGCTTATCGCCGACGGTGTTGACGAGAGTAGTGCAATAGATGGACTCTCTGAGCTTATTGACAGCGAGTTTGGCGAGAAGTAATACGAGTTACCTTTGTGTAGCTCCAAAAGGGTAACGGTGTTTCAGCTCGTTACCCTTTTTATTTTCACGAAAGGAGATGCGACGTGACAAGACTACTGAGACTTCGGGATAAGGCAAATTCACTGCCGCAGACTCCCGGAGTGTATATAATGAAGGACGCCTCCGGCGGTGTGATCTACGTTGGCAAGTCGAAAAAACTGAAAAACCGAGTGACCAGCTATTTTACAGGCAATAATCACACGCCAAAGACGGCGAAAATGGTCTCGCTGGTTGAGGATTTTGATTACATTCTTTGTAAGACCGAGATCGAGGCATTGACTCTTGAAAACGTGCTGATAAAAAAGCACATGCCTAAGTATAACATAAGGCTAAAGGATTCAAAGTCCTATCCCTATATTAAGGTCACTAACGAGGAGTATCCCCGTCTTTACGTCACCCGTGACAGAAGGAGCGATAGGGCAAAGTACTACGGACCCTATCAAAGCTCGTCGGGTGCATATACCGCCCTTGATGCGGTGATGAAGGTCTTTGCTCTGCCAAGCTGCAAGCTCTCTTTCCCCGGGGATATAGGCAAGCGCAGACCTTGTATTTACAAGGATATCGGAAGATGTATTGCCCCTTGCACAGGCAAGGTGTCGTCGGAGGACTACCGTGCAAGGATCAAGGCCGCTGAGCGTGTGCTGGACGGAAACGTGACCGAAGCAAAGGAGCAGCTCCGCCTTGATATGGAGTCTGCCGCCGAGCTTATGGAGTTTGAGCGTGCCGCCGCTATACGTGACAGCATTGCCGCCCTTGACAAGCTTTCGGAAAAGCAGAAGGTTGTTGCCGACGGAAGGGTAAACCGAGACGTTTTCGCTATTTGTCAGGTGGACGGTGTCGGTATGATGTCTATGCTCTCGGTAAGAGGGGGCGCACTGGTGAACAAAAATTCCTTCCTACTTTCTGCCGCAGACACTATCGGCTCGGACGAGGCGGTTTCGCTTATAGCCTCCCATTACGACGGCGGTGCAAGCATACCCAAGGAGGTAATGCTGGCGTTTGATGCGGATGATGAGGATATATCGCTGCTTTCGGAGTATCTCTCACTTTCGGCAGGGCATAAGATCGCCGTCAGAGTACCCGAGCGTGGTGACGGTCGTGCCCTTTGCAATATGGCTGTTGAAAACGCCGCCGAGGCCGCCAGACAGTACCGCCTTGAGGGTGAGAGGGAGGATAAGAATATCAAGAGGCTTACCGCCCTTCTGGGCCTTGCCGAGGCGCCTAAGCGTATTGAGGCGTACGATATTTCCAATATCGGAAACGAGAATATCGTGGCTTCTATGGTCGTTTTCTCGGGCGGAAGGCTGAAAAAGAGCGATTACAGGCTGTTTTCCATAAAAACCACCGACGGTGCCGACGATTACGGCTCTATGCGTGAGGCGCTGACCAGGCGACTTTCTCACATCGGTGACGGCACGCTCTCTTTGGGTGAGATGCCGGATCTGATTCTCGTTGACGGTGGCGATGCCCACGTTGGTGTGGCAAGGGAGGTCCTCCGTGGCCTTTCTCTTGAGATTCCCGTCTTCGGAATGGTGAAGGATGACTTCCATAAAACCCGTGCGCTCACCGACGGTGAAAATGAGATTTCAATAGCAAAAGAGTTTGATATGTACGCTTTTATTTACAATTTGCAGGAAGAAGCCCATAGATTTGCGGTAAAATCCTCCTCGAAGGGTAAAATAAAGACGATGACACACTCCTCTCTGGAGAAGATAGAGGGCATTGGACCCGCAAAGGCAAAGGCTCTGCTTGCCGCTATGCCCCTCGGTAAGATACGCACCGCAAGCGTCACTGAGCTTGCCGCCGTAAAGGGTATTGGCGTGTCTGATGCCGAGAGGATAGCAAAATACTTTGAAGAAAAAAGAGGTAAAAAGAAATGATGAGAATTGTTACGGGTAGTGCAAAGGGCAAAAAGCTCGTTAGTCTTGAGGGCGATGCGACACGCCCCACATCCGAGAGAATAAAGGAGGCGATTTTCTCCTCCATTCAGTTTGACGTTGAGGGCAGACGTGTTCTTGACCTTTTCGCAGGCTCGGGACAAATGGGTCTTGAAGCTCTCTCCAGAGGAGCGCAGAAGGCCACCTTTATTGACCTCTCCCGTGAGGCTATGGAGATTGTAAAGCAGAATTGCAAAACTACAGGCTTCTTTGACGTCAGCCATTTTCTTGTGAGTGATTGGAAAAACTATATCAGAAAGGCGTCGGGCAGAGAGCAGTTTGACCTTGTTTTCGTTGATCCGCCCTATGCTATGGAGTGCTGTGCCGAGGCTGCAAATTACCTTGCCGAAAAGGAGCTTATTATTCCCGGGGCAATAGTTGTTCTTGAATCGGGCGAAGAGGAGATCTCTATGGACGACCCCCGTCTTTCGGGTTACAGAGCGATCAAATCCACCCATTACGGCAAGAAGACCTTTGTAAATATTCTGTTCTTCGAGGGCAGGGAGGTATCCGAATGAGCGTAATTCTCCCCGGCAGCTACGACCCTGTTACCAAGGGTCACCTTGACATTATTCGTCGTGCGGCAGAGAAGTACGACGAGGTTTACGTTGTGGTTTTCACAAACCCCAATAAGACCTACACCTTCTCGGTGGAGGATAGGGTTCGTATGCTGATGATTGCCACCGATGACCTTGACAACGTTATGGTCAGCTACTCAAACGGCCTCGTCATCGACTATATGACCGACCACGAGATATCTAAGATTATCAAGGGTTACCGCAACGATGAGGACCTCAGGTGGGAGCGTGAGCAGGCGGAGTGGAACTGGGAGCACGGCAGATATGAGACCGAGCTCTGGAAATGCTCCGAGGGCCTTGAAAATGTCAGCTCCACCGCTGCCCGTGAGGCGATAAACAATGGTGACGCACTTGATATGCTACCCGAAAAAGTGGCGGAGTACGTCAAAAATAAGTAAGCTGAAAAAAATATTAAAAAAACACTTGACTTTTCAGAAGCCTTATGATATAATATCGAAGCGAGGTTTGACGAGAGTCAAGAAATGGCGGATTAGCTCAGTTGGCTAGAGCGTCCGGTTCATACCCGGCAGGTCGTTGGTTCAAATCCGACATCCGCTACCATACCTCGGCCCGTTGGTCAAGCGGTTAAGACACGGCCCTTTCACGGCTGTAACATGGGTTCGATTCCCGTACGGGTCACCATGAAAAAAGACAGGCATCCAAGAATGGACGCCTGTCTTTTTTCATTGTGCTCCGCACAAAACCGAACCCACTCGCGCACGCAAATTAAGCATTTCAAAGCTATGATTTGCTTATTTTGAAATTCATCGATTGCGCGAATTGGGTTCGAAACATTGCTCCGCCGCTTCCGCGTCGGAAGCCTTGTAGGGCGGAGCAAATTCCCGTACGCTCATCAAACCCAGCGAAATTCCCGTACCTGTTTGCCAGGCGTAGAGCGAGCAAATATTCGCCCCTGGCGAAATTCCCCTACAAAAATCCCGATGGGCTCGATGCTCTCGGGATTTTTTCTGCCTTTCTATTGACAAATCACATATTATATAGTATAATAGGATCAAAATCAAATTGTATACAAGTATACAAAGTTAAGGGGGAGCCCGAAATGCTTAGTAAAAACAGACATACCAACCTGCTGGAGCAGTCCCAGTACAAATATTCTCTTCAGGACGTTGACGAGCCAAATCTCTACCGCGAGATATATCCCTACGACGAGATACCTAAGGTTGCCTTCAACCACCGTCGTGTGCCACTTTCTATGCCTGAGGAGATATGGATCACCGACACCACCTTCCGTGACGGTCAGCAGTCGCGCGCGCCATATACGACAGAGCAGATAGTTGATATTTATAAAATGCTTCATCGCCTTGGCGGACCTAAGGGTATTATCCGTCAGTCGGAGTTCTTCGTTTATACCAAGAAGGACCGTGACGCCCTGGTGAAATGCCTGGAGCTCGGCTATGAGTTCCCTGAGGTTACCACCTGGATCCGTGCGAAGCGAGAGGATTTCGACCTTGTGCGTGAGCTTGGAGTTCGTGAGACGGGTATTCTCGTTTCCTGCTCGGACTATCATATTTTCAAGAAGCTTGGCCTTTCACGAGGCGAGGCGCTGGACCATTATCTCAGAGTTGTGAAGCAGGCTTTTGAGGCAGGTATACGCCCAAGATGCCACCTTGAGGACATAACACGTGCCGATTTTTACGGCTTCGTCGTTCCTTTTGTAAACGCTCTTCACGAGCTGTCGGATGAGGCAGGTATTCCTGTTAAGATCAGAATGTGCGATACCATGGGTTACGGCGTTTCCTATCCCGGTGTTGCCCTGCCGAGAAGCGTTCCCGGTATTGTTTACGGTCTGCACCACTATGCTGACGTGTCCTCGGATATGCTGGAGTGGCACGGCCATAACGACTTTTACCACGGTGTGACCAATGCGGTCAACGCCTGGCTCTACGGTGCGTCGGGTGTAAACTGCTCGCTGCTTGGCATAGGTGAGAGAACGGGTAATATTCCCCTTGAGGCAATGGTTATGGAGTACGCCGCCATTCGTGGCAGCGCCGACGGTATGGACACTACCGTGATTACCGAGATCGCAGAGTATTTTGAGAAAAATCTCGGCTATAAGATTCCTCCTATGACACCCTTCGTCGGTTCTGCGTTCAATCTCACTCGTGCAGGCGTTCACGCCGACGGACTTATGAAGGACACCGAAATATACAACATTTTCGATACCGATAAAATACTTAACCGTCCTGCCGAGGTTGCTATCTCGGGTACGTCTGGTGCCGCAGGCATCGCTTATTGGATCAATAAGCACTACGACCTTACGGGTGACAGAGAGGTTACGAAGCATTCCAATATTGTGGTAAAGGTTAAGGAGAGGGTTGATAATCTCTATGCAGACGGTAGACTTACCCTTATGGGTGATGATGAACTGTATGAGATAGTGGACTCGTTTAATCCTGGTTTTAAGGAGAAATGTAAATGATAGTTAACAAAAATGCCAAATCTCTTGAGGAAAGCGTCTTTTTCGCCCTTGAGGAAGAGATACTTTCGGGTAAACTCAAAAGGGGTGAGACCCTGACCGAGATCTCTCTTTCACAAAGGCTTGGCGTCAGCCGTACACCCATACGTGGCGCACTCTCACGTCTTGGAGACGAGGGGCTTGTTGAGATTCACCCTAACAGAGGCGCTGTGGTGGTCGGCATCGGTGACGAGGAGCTTCAGGATATATATAAGATACGCATTCGACTTGAGGGTCTTGCCTCTGCTGAGGCGGCTGTCAGGATCAGCGAGAGCGACCTTGCCCGTCTTCGCCACTCGGTTGAGCTTTCGGAATTTTATATTGCAAAGCGTGATGCCGAGCATCTGAAGGAACTTGACTCTGAGTTTCACAGCATAATTTACGAGGCGTCGGGCAACCGTCTGCTATGCAAAACTCTCAGCGAGCTTCACAGAAATATTCAGTTTTACAGAAAGCGCTCGCTTTCCTTTGGGGACAGGCTTGAAAAGTCGGTCGGCGAGCACCGCGAGATCCTCGACGCCATTGAGCGTGGTGATGCCGAGGCGGCAGACAGACTGACCTCAGCACACATCGAGGCGGCGCTCACCAATCTTAATAAGGTTACGGGATAATATTATGGGATATACGATTGTAGAAAAAATAATTAAAAGCCACCTTGTAGGCGGTGAAATGGTCCGTGGCAGCGAGATCGCTCTGCGTATAGATCAGACTCTGACACAGGATGCTACGGGAACTATGGCATATCTTCAGCTTGAGGCTATGGAGATCGACAGGGTAAAGACTCAGCTTTCGGTGGCGTATATCGACCACAACACCCTTCAGTCGGGCTTTGAGAATGCCGACGACCACCGATACATACAGACGGTTGCTAAAAAGCACGGCGTAAGGTTCTCTCGCCCGGGTAACGGCATCTGCCATCAGGTTCATCTTGAGAGATTTTCCCGTCCCGGCGGAACTCTTATCGGCTCTGACAGCCACACCCCCACCGCAGGCGGTATCGGTATGCTTGGTATGGGTGCAGGCGGCCTTGACGTGGCGGTTGCCATGGGCGGCGGCGCATATTATATCACCATGCCGAGAGTCATAAAAATTAACCTTATTGGCGCACTTTCCGACTACGTATCGGCAAAGGACGTTATCCTCGAGGTCCTTCGTATCCTCGGTGTGAAGGGTGGCGTCGGTGCTGTTATCGAATATAGCGGCGAGGGTGTGAAAACACTTTCTGTGCCTCAACGTGCCACTATTACCAATATGGGCGCTGAGCTCGGTGCGACAAGCTCTATATTCCCCTCGGACGATGTGACCCATGCGTTTTTGAAGGCGCAGGGCAGGGAAGGCGATTTTATAGAGCTTTTCTCAGATCCCGATGCGACCTATGACGCAGAGTATACAGTTGACCTCTCGGCTCTGACACCCCTTGCGGCCTGTCCTCACAGCCCTGATAACGTAAAGGCAGTCAGCCGGCTTTCGGGTATGAAGATAGACCAGGTCTGCATCGGCTCCTGCACAAACTCCTCTCTTTCGGATATGCTCACCGTTGCGGCTATGCTGAAGGGTAAGACAATTCACCCCGACGTATCGCTCTCTATTTCCCCCGGCTCAAAGCAGGTTTATACAATGATGGCAGAGTGCGGCGCACTTGCCGACCTGATTTCTGCAGGTGCGAGAATTCTCGAATGTGCTTGCGGTCCCTGTATCGGTATGGGCTTCTCGCCTAAATCGGGCGGCATCAGCCTCCGTACTTTCAACCGCAATTTCCTCGCTCGCTCGGGCACTGCAGATGCAGGTGTGTACCTGGTTTCTCCTGAGACGGCGGCGGCATCTGCTATTAGAGGCGTTTTCACCGATCCCCGTGAAATGGGTGAGGCGGCAAAAATCGAGATGCCGAAAAGCTTTTTGGTCAACGATAATCTCATAGAAATGCCTGCCGATCCCGAGAGCGCAAAACAGCTGACCGTTGAGCGTGGTCCTAACATTAAGCCCATTCCCAAGGGCACGCCCCCTGCGGCAGACCTTGAGTGCGAGCTGATCTTAAAGGTGGGCGACAATATAACCACCGACCATATTATGCCTGCAGGCGCCAAAATCCTGCCTTATCGCTCCAACGTTCCAAAGCTTTCGGAGTTCTGCTTCACCGTCTGTGATCCCGAGTTCCCCGAGAGGGCGAAGGCAAGGGGCGGCGGAGTTATTCTCGGCGGTGCAAACTACGGACAAGGCTCCTCCCGTGAGCATGCGGCTCTCGTTCCCCTTTACCTTGGTGTAAAGGCGGTTATTGCCAAGAGCTTTGCCAGAATTCACGTGGCTAACCTTATTAATTTCGGCATTGTTCCCATGACCCTCAAAAATGAGAGCGACTACGACAGAATTTCCGAGGGTGAGGCTATCAGAATTGATGGCTTCTTTGAGGCTGTCAGGTCCTCCGAGACGCCATATCTCACCCTTGAAAGTGGCGAAAAAGTAGAGCTCAGCCTTGCTCTTACACCACGCCAAAGAGAGATTCTTCTCGCAGGCGGAATGCTGAATTATACCAAAAATGCAAAGTGAGGTTTACAAAAATGATAGATTATACTAAAAATCTTGATGCGGCTTGCGAAAAATTCAGAAAAATTCTTGAAAGCCAGCTGGCAAGAGTTGAGGATATGAAGGCACAGGGCGACTTCACCGACTATGCCTCTCTTGACACCATAAGGATTGGTGTGTGCGGTGGTGACGGCATCGGACCCATCATTACCAAGGAGGCGGCAAGGGTGCTGAAGTTTATGCTTTCCGACCTCGTTGACAGCGGAAAGGTGACCTTTGTTGACATTGACGGCCTCACTATTGAAAACAGAATTGCCTGCGGAAAGGCTATTCCCGACGACGTTATGGCAGAGCTGAAAAACTGTCACATTATACTGAAGGGTCCAACCACCACGCCTCAGAAGGGCGACGGTATGCCTAACATTGAGTCGGCAAACGTTGCCATGCGTAAGGCGCTCGACCTTTTCGCAAATATCCGTCCCGTCAAGGTGCCTGAGGAGGGCATCGACTGGTGCATTTTCCGTGAGAATACCGAGGGCGGATACGCCGTTGGCTCGTCGGGCTTCAACGTTACCGATGACCTTGCGGTAGATTTCACCGTCACCACAAAGCAGGGCTCTGACAGAATTGCCCGTATCGCCTACGACTACGCCAGAAAGAACGGCAAAACCAGGGTTTCCCTCGTTACAAAGGCAAATATTATCAAGACCACCGACGGCAATTTCCTTGAGGATTGCCACAAGGTTGCCGACCTTTATCCCGAGATCACCACAGACGAGTGGTATGCGGATATTATGACCGCAAAGCTTGTTGACCAAAAGCGCAGAAAGGATTTCCAGATCCTTCTCCTTCCCAACCTCTACGGCGATATCATCTCCGATGAGGCGGCGGAGTTCCAGGGCGGCGTCGGTACTGCAGGATGTGCCAACATCGGCAAAAGGTACGCTATGTTCGAGGCGATCCACGGCTCTGCACCCAGAATGGTCCGTGAGGGCAGGGACGTTTATGCCGACCCCTCGTCAATGCTACGTGCAGCCGTAATGCTTCTCTCCCACATCGGCTATCAGGATAGGGCAAACAGGCTTGAACGTGCCCTTGATATCTGTACCTTTGAGGAGAAAAAGCTGGTTATCACAGGCCGTAACACCGGCGCAACCTGCGAAGCCTTCGGCAATTACGTAATGGAGACACTCCAAAAATTATAAAGAAAAAGCACCCATGTGGGTGCTTTTTTAATGTATTTATTTGCCGAGATTAAACTGATCCGCAATGTGATCTCTCATCTCGCCCTCAAGATCTTGCTCATCCGACGCCGCTACATAGTCTAAATCGTGGTCATCAAGATAAAGGTAGTATAGTGTTGAGTTGTCTCTATCAATGCCAATCATATATATTTTCTTCGGAAAATAATCTTTTTCTCCTGCGGTTACAACCTTAAAGAAGATTCCTTCGTAATAAAACTCGGGTGCCGCAATTAGGTAATCGCCATCATCGTCAATAACGGGCTCGGTCAAAAACTGATGTGAGTCTATGTAAGCCTTGTAGTCTGCCTCGCATTTCTGGGAATCATCGTATTCTACGATCGCGGTGATAGACTGATAAAAGAAAAATCCACTATAAATTTTGCCAACAAATCGAACATTTTCTTCATCGAATTCGTCGTACTTTGGGAAATAACTAAAATCGGTATCCATATCATCTGCACATTGGTCAAACTCAACTTCACTTTCAATCGAGTAGTCGTTTATACAAAGAGGAATCCCCGCAAAAGTGAAAAAGAAAGAATAAGGATTATAAAGTGCTATGACAACAATTATATTCACCAAGGCAGAAAGCCATTTGCGTTTAACACACCTGTTAAACAAGAGCATCAAAACGAAAACGACAATACAAATGCCAATAACCAGAATCTGACGGTATGGAATGTGATTTCTAAAAAGATATGGTACTTGTTCTTTCATTACAAATATATCATATATTGCAACGATTGCTATAAATGAAATAAAAGCCAATGCAAGCCCAATCAACGTAATGGCTATGGTTTTAAAGATAGAAAGCCCAACTGAATTCTTTGTCATAGTTAAACTCCTTCGTAAATTTAAAAATCAGATAGTGTTGATTTCAATGTGTTGTTTGAGAAATAAGCTTTCCAAACAGTATCATATCGGGTATTCCATTTCACACTGGTGATCGAGGAGTACGGAATTTCAAGTTTATCGTCACTCCATATACCGTCCGCATCAAATTCCAAAAAGTATATTTTATTCTTTAAGACCTTCTCTATGATTCCTATCGAATAGTTACCGTTTCTCTCATCTTGGATAATAACAAATGTATCAAGCTGTTTCAACGAAAGAAAAATAGATTCCCAGGACGATATGTCAATATTCGGATTTTTTAATTCCAATGTCAGTCCGTTTAGTTTATTGATATCGTTACATTTATCGTCTTTAATTTCAACTTTTGTAAGATGTGATATTTTTCTTATAGCATAGCCGTCAAGAATAAAGTCATCCTCTTCCTGTCCGAGGATAAATTTATCATTTACAACGTGGGGGTAATAGTAAAAGTAATTCTCATCATAAGAAAAATAACAACGGCACAACTCAATATTTTTGATTGCTCGATCTATAATGTTAAGCTTTTCATTTTTTCTCATAAATACACCTCCTAAGATAATTATATCATAAAAAAACAACGAATGCAACAAATAACGAAAACTCGAGGGCTAATCGCCGCTTTGGTGCGCAGAAGTCCCGTTCGTCCAAAAGAAAAAGCAGACCTTTTCGGTCTGGATTTTTACGGGGCTCGATTCTCGCGCGGACTACGCGCTCGGTCTTCCGCGGCTCTGACAGTCAACCGGACTGTCATTCACTACCGCTCCCCTTCTCGCCCCTGTCCGTTCCAAAAGAAAAAGCAGACCACAAGGGTCTGCTTTTTCTTTTGGAGCGGATTACGGGGCTCGAACCCGCCACCTCCACCTTGGCAAGGTGGCGCTCTACCAAATGAGCTAAATCCGCATATTAAATTGGCGACTCGGATGGGGCTCGGTCGCGGCGCGAACTGCGCGCCTTGGTCGCCGTCGGCTCTGACAGTCCACTGGACTGTCATTCACTACCTCCTCTGTTCGAGCGGCAGTGCATATTTTTAAAATGGCGACTCGGATGGGGCTCGAACCCACGACCTCTAGCGTGACAGGCTAGCGCTCTAACCAACTGAGCTACCAAGCCGAGTAGTTTGAGGCTCGGAGTCTTGCGACTCCAAGCCTTGGTGGAAAGTACAGGGCTCGAACCTGTGACCCTCTGCTTGTAAGGCAGATGCTCTCCCAACTGAGCTAACCTTCCGTCAAACGCTATACAATTATAGCAGACAAAATTGGGTTTGTCAAGGGGAATTTACAAAAATTTATTGAATTTCTATAAATTTTGTGCTAGGATATATGTATTACTTAATTATTGGGTGACCTATGATGATTTATGAGAATTTGAAATTTGACGCCGAGCGTGCGCTGTACGGCGAGCGTGGCGTGGAAATAAAAAACTGCTCCTTTGACGGACCTTGCGATGGCGAGAGTGCGCTGAAGGAGGCAGGGGATATCAGGGCAGAGAACTGCTACTTTAACCTTCGCTATCCCCTATGGCATTGTGACGAAGTAAAAATTAATAACAGCGAAATGACCGAGAACTGCCGTGCGGCACTCTGGTATTCAAGCGGCATTGAGATCACGGGCTCGAAGCTCCACGGCATCAAGGCTGTGAGAGAGTGTCGTGACGTGAGCCTTTTGGGTTGTGACGTTATCTCGCCCGAGTTCGGCTGGTTCTCCTCGGATATCAAGGCCCGTGAGAGTAAATTCGTCAGCGAATACTTTATGCTCCGTGCGAAAAATCTCGATTTCAAAAACGTTGATTTCAAGGGAAAATACTCCTTCCAGTACATAGAAAATTCGGTGTTTGAAAACTGTAATTTCGACACCAAGGACGCCTTCTGGCACGCCAGGGGCGTGACCGTGCGTAACTCTACCGTGAAGGGCGAGTATCTCGCCTGGTACTGCGAGGACGTGACCTTTGAAAACTGCACCATTATAGGCACACAGCCACTCTGCTACTGCAAGAATCTGAAGCTCGTGGACTGCAAAATGATCGACTGCGACCTCTCCTTTGAGCGTTCCACCGTTAACGCCACGGTACTTGGCGACATTCTCAGCGTGAAGAACCCCCTTGAGGGCAGAATTTCCGTCGACAGAATAGGTGAGATAATAGACGAGTACGGCGTGTGTGAAATTACTGAAAGGAATTTGGAAAATGCAAAATACTAAGGATAACGATTTTCTTGGGAGAGACCCACTTGGCGGTTTGCTCTTTAAATTAGCTCTGCCCACCATAACCGCACAGCTTATCAATATGCTTTACAACGTGGTTGACCGTGTTTACATCGGTCACATGGAGGGCATCGGTGACCTTGCTCTGACGGGCGTTGGCGTTTGTATGCCGCTGATTATGATAATCTCTGCCTTTGCAGCCCTCGTGGCAGGAGGCGGTGCGCCCAGAGCTTCCATATTTATGGGGCAGGGTGACAATGAATCTGCCGAGCGCACCATGGGCTCCTGCTTCAGCCTTCAGTGTATCGTGTCGGTTGTCTTGACGGTGGTTATGCTCGTCCTCCACAGACCCCTTCTAATGGCATTCGGCGCCAGCGAGAACACCATAAAATACGCCGCAGATTATATGCAGATCTACTCTATCGGCACTATATTCGTACAGCTTACCCTCGGTATGAATGCTTATATCACCGCCCAGGGCTTTGCGAAAATGAGTATGCTTACGGTGGTTATCGGTGCTGTGGCGAATATCGCCCTTGACCTTCTGTTCATTTTCGGTCTGGATATGGGTGTGCGCGGTGCTGCTCTTGCTACCGTTATATCTCAGGCGATCTCCTGCATCTGGGTAATTCTTTTCCTTGCGGGCAAAAGGTCTATTCTTCGCCTGAAGCTCTCCACACTCAAAATAGATATGAAGCTGGTCTTGCCCTGCGTTGCGCTTGGCTCGGCTCACTTTATTATGCAGGCAAGCGAGAGCGTTATTTCGGTCTGCTTCAACTCATCCCTCCTCGGCTACGGCGGAGATATTGCCGTTGGTGCTATGACCATTCTCACCAGCGTTATGCAGTTTGCTATGCTCCCGCTTCAGGGTCTTGCCCAGGGTGCACAGCCGATAATCAGCTATAACTACGGTGCGAAAAACCGTGATAGGGTGAAGGGCATTTTCAGACTCCTCCTGACCTGCAGCCTTATTTATTCGGTGACGATTTGGGCGGCGGTAATGCTGTTCCCCCGTGGCTTTGCTTCGATATTCACCTCGGACGCAGCCCTGCTTGATTTTACTCAGTCAGCTCTCAGAATTTACTGTGCAGTTCTCGGCATTTTCGGTATACAGATTGCCTGCCAGATGACCTTCGTATCCCTCGGCAAGGCGGTGTCCTCTATGGCGGTTGCCATAATGCGAAAGTTTGTACTGCTCCTTCCCTTGATATACATTGTTCCCACCTTCTTCGGCGAGGGAATGAAGACTACGGGTGTTTACCTTGCTGAGCCTATTGCCGATTTTCTGGCGGTGACCTTCACGGCTATTCTGTTCACTATTCAGTTCAAAAAGGCGCTCAAATCTATTGAAGAATAATTATTTATACCTATTGACATTATTTTTGCCTTGTGCTATAATAACAATGTTAATCTATTAATAATCGGAGGATTATACAATGAAGAGAATCAATACTATCGAAACTAAGGATATTGCAAAGACCGTAGAGAACGGTGGCTGCGGCGAGTGCCAGACCTCCTGCCAGTCTGCTTGCAAGACCTCTTGCGGCGTTGCAAACCAGCAGTGCGAGAATCAGAACAAGTAATTTGGTTTTCAAAGGGCGTCGCAAACTAAGCGGCGCCCATATTTTTGTTGATTGGAGAAAATAAATGGTACATCAGTATAAGCTGAATGGATATAACATAGTTCTCGACACTGCGTCGGGCTCGGTGCATACCGTTGACGAGGTGGCTTACGACATTATTTCGATGTATAAGACCAATACACCCGACGAGATCGTCCGTGAGATCATGGCAAGATACGGTCACCTCGACGACGTGAACGAGGGCGAGATCCTCGACTGTATCGAGGATATTAAAACTCTGGAGGCGGCAGGAAAGCTCTTTACCACAGATGCATACGAGGGACTTGCGACCAATTTTAAGAATAACAGCAAGGTGATAAAGGCGCTCTGCCTTCACGTTGCACATACCTGCAACCTTAATTGCTCCTACTGCTTTGCAAGTCAGGGAAAGTACCAGGGCGACAGAGCACTTATGTCCTTTGAGGTGGGTAAGCGCGCCCTTGATTTCCTTATGGAGAACTCGGGTACAAGACGCAACCTTGAGGTTGACTTCTTCGGCGGTGAGCCCTCGCTTAACTTCGACGTTGTAAAGCGCCTGGTTGAATATGCCAGAAGTGTTGAGGGTGAGCGTGGCAAGAACTTCCGCTTCACCTATACCACAAACGGTATGATCCTCACCGACGAGATGATCGAGTTCCTTAATAAGGAGTGCCACAACGTGGTTCTCTCTCTCGACGGAAGAAAGGAAGTCAACGACCACTTCCGTGTCGACTACACGGGTAAGGGAAGCTACGACACAATCGTGCCTAACTTCAAAAAGCTGGTTGAGAGCCGTGGCGGAAAGGGTTATTACGTAAGAGGCACGTATACCCACAATAACGTTGATTTCACAAACGATATTATTCATATGGCAGACCTTGGCTTCACCGAGCTTTCTATGGAGCCTGTGGTTTGTCCCCCCGGTGACCCCTACGCCCTGACTGAGGAGGATCTTCCTAAGCTCTTTGAGCAGTACGAGATCCTTGCCGGGGAAATGATAAAGCGCAAGCGTGAGGGCAGACCCTTCACCTTCTATCACTATATGCTTGACCTGAAGCACGGTCCCTGTATCTACAAGCGTATCACCGGCTGCGGCTCGGGAACCGAATATATGGCGGTGACCCCTTGGGGTGACCTCTATCCCTGCCACCAGTTCGTCGGCGACGAGAAGTATCTGCTCGGCAACGTCTTTGAGGGCGTACACAACACCGCAGTTCAGGACGAGTTCCGCACCTGCAACGCCTACTCACGTCCCGAGTGCCGTGAGTGTTGGGCACAGCTTTACTGCTCGGGCGGTTGTGCGGCAAACTCCTACCACGCCACGGGCTCTATCGGTGGCGTATATAAGTATGGCTGCGAGCTGTTCAAAAAGCGTATTGAGTGCGCTGTGATGTTGAACATAGCGAACGCAGAAGAATGACAACACCGATTTTTGATTTTGTAAAAGGATATGCCGAGAGCAAGTCGTCTCGTTTCCATATGCCCGGTCACAAGGGCGTGGGAGTGCTTGGAGTTGAGGCATTTGATATCACCGAGATCTCGGGGGCTGACGTGCTGTATTCCGCTGACGGAATAATAGGGGAGAGTGAGAATAATCTCAGTACCCTTTACGGCACGGGGCACAGCTTCTATTCCACCGAGGGCTCGACTCTCGCAATAAAGGCTATGCTTGCCCTGGTCTCTCTGAGAGTTTCGGGCGACAGACCGCTGATACTTGCGGCGAGAAACGTCCACACCGCCTTTATCAAGGCGGCGGCACTGCTGGACCTTGACGTGGAGTTTATCTATCCCGAGAGGGAGGGGCATCTCTGCGAGTGCAGAATAACCCCTGATGACGTGAGGGAGGCAGTTTTATCGGCAAGGAAAAAGCCAAGAGCGGTATATATAACCTCTCCCGATTATCTCGGAAACACCCTCGACGTCGGGGGAATTGCCGAGGTCTGTCGGGAAAATGGCATACCCCTTCTCGTGGATAACGCCCACGGCGCATATCTTAAATTTCTCCCCGAGGATCGCCATCCCATAACTCTTGGTGCGGCAATGTGTGCCGACTCGGCTCACAAAACTCTGCCTGTGCTGACCGGTGGCGCATATCTTCATATCTCGAAGGATTACCCCGAGTATATCTCGGAGGCAAGAGGGGCACTTTCGCTCTTTGCATCAACGAGTCCTTCCTATCTGATCCTCTGTTCTCTCGACCTTTGCAATAAAAGGCTTTCTCTTGATTACCCCGAAAAAATAGCCGATCTGGCAAACAAGTCCAAAGATATAAAGGAAAAGATCGCATCCCTTGGCCTTGATGTCTGCGACGGCGAGCCGCTGAAGATCGTGATCAAGGAGGGCACACCCCTTTCGGATCACCTGAGAGAGGCGAAGATTGAGGTGGAGTTCTCGGATGCCGATTACACCGTTCTGATGCTCACGCCCGAGAATACCGACGGCGATATTGATAGGCTTCTTTCGGCGCTTTCCACCTATAAAAAAACCAAAAAGGGCAGAGCACCCCTTTCGGCAAAGCCACACGAGAGGGTTATCTCTATTCGTGAGGCGGTTCTGTCTTCCTCCGAGGCGGTGAGAGTGGAAAACTCCGCAGGTCGCATTTGCGCATCGCCTACCGTCTCCTGTCCTCCTGCCGTTCCGATCGTAATAAGCGGTGAGAGGATAACCGACGAGGACGTCGATATATTCAGATATTATGGTATTAATTCTGTAAGAATAGTAAAAACCGACTTAATTTGAGTCGGTTTTTATGCTTATTTCGCCTGTGAAAAGCTTTTCTTGTCTGCCGTCACGCTCTATTTGAAGTGAATAGTCGGGATTCAGGTCGACGACCCTTGCCCTATAGCTTTCGGTAAGCTTGATGACCGTTATCTCCCGTCCGATAACAAAGGAGCGCGATCTGTATTCGCTATAATAATCCCCCTTGGGACTTAAAAACTCAAGGATGATTTTCGCTGTCAATCTTGACCTATCGGGAGCTTTATTTATCTCGTTCTCCAGCGAGGTTGCTATGCCGGAAATTTCCTCGGAAATTGCGTTTTTGTAAACATTTATTCCCATTCCAACCACTTGGTAGGCGATTTTTCCTTCGTTATCCGCCTCGCCCTCGGTCAAAATTCCTGCCAGCTTCTTGCCGCCAAGGTATAGATCGTTGACCCATTTTATATCTATTTTGCAGCCACACATAGACTCCACCGCCCTTGCCAGAGCTACGGCGGCTTTTGCTGTCATTTGCGTTGCGTCATTTGCTTTTTCTTCGGGATAAATCAAAAAGCTGATGTATATTCCCGCGCCTCTGTTGGATACAAAGCTACGACCCCGTCGCCCTCTGCCTGCACTTTGGCAGTCTGCAATAAATACGGCACTTTCTCCCGGGGTTTCCTTTGCATATTCTCTGGCTCTGGTGTTCGTAGAGTCGGTTTCCCCGTAAAAAAGGATTTTCGGCGGATTGACACCAAGATTATTAAGCTCTTCAGAAATTCTATCTAAACTCAGCATACTCCGCCTCCTTTTAGTCAAGTATATCACCCCGAGGACGGCTTGTCAATAATAAAATTTTAATATATCTATTGACTTTTTCATTTTATTGGTCTATAATGTTAGCATAAAAACTGTGACGGAGACAGTAGCGAGGACGAAAGCGTACAGAGAAGCGGCGGTTGGTGCGAGCCGTAAGTCAGTAACCCTCAGCGAAGATCACTCCCGAGTTGCAGATGCGAATCAAGTAGTGTCTGTCGACAGCCTCGGCGTAACGGAGGCGCGTATTGTTAGATGCGTGAATATGGTGGTTATTTTCCATTTCCGTGTGAAATGGATTTTTTTATTTGATAATAAATTTTAATTTTGGAGATAAAACTATGGAACTTTATGAAAAGGTCTCAACGAACCTGAATTTCGTTGAGAGAGAAAAGCAGACCAGAAAGTTCTGGGAGGACAATAAGGTCTTCGAGAAGTCTATCGCTATCCGTGAGGGCGGCGAGAACTACACCTTCTTTGACGGCCCCCCTACCGCAAACGGTAAGCCCCACATCGGCCACGTTCTCACCAGAGTAATCAAGGATATGGTTCCCAGATACCACACCATGAAGGGTCGTCACATCCTTCGTAAGGCAGGCTGGGATACCCACGGTCTCCCCGTTGAGCTTGAGGTTGAGAAGAAACTCGGCATCGACGGCAAGGATCAGATCGAGGCATACGGCCTTGAGCCCTTCATCGCACACTGTAAGGAGTCTGTATGGACATACAAGGGTATGTGGGAGGACTTCTCGGGTACGGTTGGCTTCTGGGCTGATATGGATAATCCCTACGTTACCTACACCAACGACTTCATCGAGTCGGAGTGGTGGGCTCTCAAGAAGATCTGGGACAAGGGCCTGCTCTATAAGGGCTTCAAGATCGTTCCTTACTGCCCCCGTTGCGGCACCCCTCTTTCCAGCCACGAGGTAGCTCAGGGCTATAAGCTCGTTAAGGAGAGATCTGCTGTCGTTCGCTTCAAGTGTACCGACGAGGACGCATATTTCCTCGCCTGGACCACCACACCATGGACACTTCCCTCGAACGTTGCGCTTTGCGTCAACCCCACCGACACCTATTGCAAGGTAAAGGCGGCTGACGGCTACGTTTACTATATGGCAAAGGCTCTGCTCGACAGCGTTCTCGGCGGCATCAAGCGTGAGGAGGGAACTCCTGCTTACGAGATACTCGAGGAAATGCGCGGTCTCGACCTTGAGGGTCGCTCCTACGAGGCTCTCTGGAGCTGCACCAAGGAGGCGGCTGAGGCTCAGGGCAAGAAGGCTCACTACATCACCGCCGACAACTACGTTACCATGTCCGACGGTACCGGTATCGTACACATCGCTCCTGCCTTTGGTGAGGACGATAACAAGGTTGGACGCCGCTACGGTCTGCCCTTCGTTCAGTTCGTAAACGGCAAGGGTGAGATGACCGAGGATACTCCCTATGCAGGTCTCTTCGTTAAGAAGGCTGACCCCGTTATCATCGCAGACCTTGAGAAGGAGGGCAAGCTCTTCTCCGCACCTAAGTTCGAGCACGACTATCCTCACTGCTGGAGATGTAACACTCCTCTTATCTACTACGCACGTGACAGCTGGTTCATCGAGATGACCAAGGTCCGTGATAATCTTATTGCAAACAACAACACCGTAAATTGGATCCCCGAGAATATCGGTAAGGGCCGTTTCGGCGACTGGCTTACCAACGTTCAGGACTGGGGCCTCTCCCGTAACAGATATTGGGGAACTCCCCTTAACATCTGGGAGTGCTCCTGCGGTCATAAGCACTCTATCGGCTCTATCGAGGAGCTGAAGGCTATGAGCGACAACTGTCCTGAGAACATCGAGCTTCACCGCCCCTTCATCGATGCCGTTACTCTCAAGTGTGAGAAGTGCGGTGGAGTGATGAAGCGTGTGCCCGAGGTTATCGACTGCTGGTTCGACTCGGGATCTATGCCCTTCGCACAGTGGCACTATCCCTTTGAAAATAAGGAGCTCTTCGAGTCTCAGTTCCCCGCAGACTTCATCTCCGAGGGCGTTGACCAGACCCGTGGCTGGTTCTACTCGCTGATGGCGATCTCCACACTTATCTTTGACAAGGCTCCCTACAAGAACGTTCTCGTTCTCGGCCACGTCCTTGATAAGGACGGACAGAAGATGTCTAAGTCCAAGGGCAACGCCGTTGACCCCTTCGAGGCACTTGAGACCTACGGTGCCGACGCTATCCGTTGGTACTTCTACTCCAACTCCGCACCCTGGCTTCCCAACCGATTCTTCGGTGACGCCGTTGTGGAGGGACAGAGAAAGCTTATGGGTACTCTCTGGAATACCTACGCCTTCTATGTTCTCTACGCCAATATCGACGGCTTCGACCCCACAAAGTACACTCTTGACAAGTCCACTCTTTCCGTAATGGATAAGTGGGTGCTTTCCAAGCTTAATTCCACCGTTAAGGCGGTTGACGAATACCTTGCAAGCTACAAGATCACCGAGGCGACCCGTGCCCTCGAGAGCTTCGTTGACGGACTCTCCAACTGGTACGTTCGCCGTAGCCGTGAGCGCTTCTGGGTGAAGGATATGCCAACCGATAAGGTCAACGCATATATGACCCTCTACACCGCTCTCGTTACTATTGCAAAGACTGCGGCTCCCATGATCCCCTTTATGACAGAGGATATCTACCGCAATCTCGTTTGCTCGGTTGACAAGTCTGCTCCCATCTCCATTCACCTCTGCGACTACCCCGTAGTTGACGAGAGCCTTATTGACAAGGATCTTGAGGAGAATATGGACGAGGTTATCGACGTTGTAGTTCTTGGCCGTGCCTGCCGTAATGCGGCTGCCATCAAGAACCGTCAGCCCGTGGCAAAGATGTACGTTAAGGCAGACAAGACCCCCGACGACAGCTTTATCTCTGTTATCGCAGAGGAGCTGAACGTTAAGTGCGTTGAGTTCACCGACAACGTCTCCGATTTCACAACCTATAACTTCAAGCCCCAGCTTCGTACCGTTGGTCCTAAGTACGGTAAGTACCTTGGCGGCATCAGAACCACTCTTGCCGAGATCGACGGCAACGCAGCCTACGCTGAATTGAAGGCAAACGGCTGCATCAAGTTCACCGTAAACGGTGACGAGATCACCCTCACCGAGGAGGATCTTCTTATCGAGATGACAAAGAAGGAGGGCTACGAGTCCCTCGGTGACCACGGTGTAACCGTGGTTATCGACAAGAACCTCACCCCCGAGCTTATCGAGGAGGGTAACGTCCGTGAGATCATCTCCAAGATCCAGACCATGCGTAAGGATAGCGGCTTCGAGGTTATGGATAACATCAAGATCGCATTCTCGGGCAACGACACCGTAGCCGAGATCGTCACTCGCAACGCAGAGGAGATCAAGGACGAGACCCTCGGCGTCGAGCTTACCGTCGGCAACACTCTCACTCACTCCAAGGAGTGGAATATAAATGGAGAGAAGGTAACGATCTCTGTAGAGAAAGTGTAATTATCGGTGAATTTTGGTCTCTTTTTCCGTTTTCATCCAAGCTCGACGTAGGTCACTACGCCTTCGGGATGAAGAACGGAAAAATACCCTCAAAATTCCCTCGATACTTACCATCCTTGTTTGTAATATCTAAAAAAGAAAACGGCGAGGGAAACCTCGCCGTTTATTATTCTTCGGGGTCGTTAAAATAGTCTCTGTCGAAAAACTCCGACAGAGTGATTCCCGCACCCTCGCAAAATCTTTTGACCGTTATTACCTTTGAGCATTTTGTCCTACCCTTCATAAGATCATAAATTGCCGAGGGGGACATACCGCCGCTTAGAGATGCATCGCAAACGTTCGTTCCGTGCTCCTTGCATATTTCTTCGATTCTTTTGATTATCGCATCGTTTAGTTGCATAATTGTGTTCACCTTTTCGTGGAATTCCACAATCATTATAGGTCAATCGCAATTTTTTCTCTCGTGGAGTTCCACGAAAAAGTTTTAAAAAGCTATTGACATAATATGTTTATTATGCTACAATAAAACAAAAAGGGCTTTCAGGTCCCATAGTAAAAACCGCAGAAAAGGGACTTGTGTCACGGCTTTTCTGCGGTTTTTTATGTAAAAGGAGGCTTAATATGAAAAAAACAACTAAAATCATCTCGCTTATTTTGATTTCCATTTTTGTGACGTTAACAATCTTTGGCTGTAATTCCTCAGCATCGGCAACAATGCCCAGCGTCGGACGGCCAGCCATAACAGCTGAAATAAGAAGTGATAAAACAGAGTATGCACTTGGAGAAGAAATTACGATAGAGATTCTTTTCTCCGCTCTGACAGACGGTGAGACGAGCAACGATGATTATACATATTGCCTTAAATTAGTCACCTCTGATTATTATGAGATAATTGGCGATGATGTAGTTTCGGCAGAAGCTGCAGAAGAGGATGAGCTTTTCGCAGGCAAAAATGATACGTCTTTCAAATACAGAGCAACCTTCAAAATCAAGGTGACAGAGGAAACTACCGAGGAACAAAAATTCGTATTCTACATAAATCGCGTTGAAAACGATGATTTGCGCAACTATCCTATGTCCCAAAATCTTGGATATAGCGACGATCCCGAATATGATTTAAAGATATATACCCGCTCCGGATTTACTGCAGATTCCGACGGTGTTCATTTTCCTGAAATGATGTATCAGTATCAGGCAACAAACAACAAGCTGCCGTTCTGGTATGGTGCAATTTTATTCCTTGATGAAATAATAAAGGCTATCAAAGAGTTTTTTGCCGGACTATTTATCTAACAATCGGAAAATTGTATTAATTTATTAAAAAGAAAACGGCGAGGGAAACCTCGCCGTTTTGTTATGCTTGTTTAGTTTTTGGGAAATGCCTTTTCGTAGGCGGATTTTGCGCCGAGGATTACGTTGCCGAGGCCGCCTGCGTTTTCGGACTGCTGGCCAACGAACCAAAGACCCTCGACAGGGGTTTTGTGGGTGGGGTTCTTTTGGTTCCAGATGGGAACAACGCCGCCGAAGGAGGATTTTTTCATGTGGGTATACTCGCTGTAATCTCTGGCGGTCATGATCTTCATGGTATCAATATGCTTTGAGAGGCCCGGGAGCTGACGCTCCGCAAGGGATATAAGCTTCTCTGCATACTCCTGCTTTTTGCTCTCCCAATCGCCCTCGGCGAGGGTGTCGGGTGCAACGGTGTAGATGGTTACACAGTGCTTGCCCTCGGGTGCAAACTCAGGGGCGTGCTCTGAGGGGACGAAGATGAGATAACCGTCGTTGCCCTCGTGATAAACGCCCGAGCGAAGCTTCTCGGTTGCCGCGTGAAGGTCGTACATTCCGTAGCAGTAGACAAGGGCTGCACGAAGATGCTCCATTGGGTCAAAGTCAACGCCGAGGTGGAGCATAAACACCGCCTCCATAGGTCTGAAGGTGTCGAGAATTTCGAGATATTCCTTGTCGAGATGCTCTCTGCCCACCGTCTCAAGGAAAAAGTCACGGCCTGCGCCGCAGCCAACTACCATATCCGATTTGGTCTCTTCTCCGCCCGAAAGGCGTATGCCCTTTGCCTTGCCGTTCTCAACAAGCACCTTTTCCACCACGGTGTTGTAGTGAATTTTTCCGCCGTGGAAGGTGATGTAGTCGGCAAGCGCCTCGGGAATCTTCTGGCAGCCGCCCTTGACGTAGCAGAAGCCGGGATAGTAGGTCTTGCCATTTCTTTCAAGGGAAATTCGCTTGTCAAACGCCGTTTCAAAGTTGGTGAATACCACTGCCAGACCTTGGGATTCCGATGGGTCGGCGCAGAAGTCTGCAAGAATGCCCGTGTAGAGTGTTCTGATCTTCTCGGACTTAAAGAAGTGGCGTGTCAGCTCGTCGGCATTCATTTCGGAATACTTTTTTATCTTCAAAAATGCCAGAGCAAGTCGTATTTTGTTAACTAAAGTTTGCTTTTGCGTGGCGATGAAGCGTAAATTCATCACGTCATCGTAGAATTTGTAATAAGCGTCAATGCCGTCGCTTTCCTCGGGGAAAAGCTCCTTCAGCCTCTCGCGCCTCCAATAGGGACCCTGATAGTCCACGGGGGCGCTCATTTTATAGTCGGGCATATAGATGTCTCTGTCGGCTCTCACCGTATCGAGGGTGATGCCGAGAGATTTCAGAAGCTCGTAGATACCCTCACCCGGGAGCATATCTCCGATGAGAAGGGGACCCTGCTCGAACTTATAGTCCTCGTGCTCCAGGAGTGCAACTACACCGCCGGGACGGGAATTTTTGTCGAAGATCTCAACCTCGTGGCCGTCTCTTGCCGCAAGAGCACCGAAGGTGAGACCGCTAAGGCCTGCACCGATAATCGTTATTTTCATTTTACCGCCTGACCTCTTCTCTCCTGAAGCTTGCGCATTACCTCAGCGTGGCTTTCGCGGGTGATGGGGTACTTGAGAAGAAGGGGAACGCAGACGAGGAGGAAGATCGCAGGGATGAGTGCAAACATAATTCTGATAGAGAGGACAGCTCCGTCGGGCTGGACCTCGCCGGGCTGAAGGTTATCAACGTAGTTACCAAGCTCGAGACCCCAACCGCAGGCTGCCGATGCAAGTGCGCCGGTGATCTTACCGCTGGTGGCGTGCACGCCGTAGTAAACGCCCTCACGTCTCTCGCCCGTCATAAGCTCGTCATACTCAATAACGTCGGGGATCATGGAGTGGGGGCATACCCACTGTGCCGAGAAGCCGAGACCTGCGATCGCCGCAAGAAGGAAGATCATGGGGTTAGGTCCGCCGGGAAGAAGGAATACCACGATAAGCGCCGCAGAGGCTATGGTAAGGCCGAGAGCGTATGCCTTCGCCTTGCCGATCTTGTTCATAATAATGCCGCAGGGAACGAGGAATATTGCAAGTGTGCCCATCATTGCAAGCATAATGAGAAGACCCGACTCCTCCATATCAAGCCTGTGTGCTATGTAGTAGTTAAGCATGGTGGTTACCATGGTGAAGCTGATAGACATTATGGACGTGATGATAACGTACATAACGAAGGGCTTGTTCTTGAAGGTGGAGAGAATGGACTTGAAGGGGGGAAGCTCGGAGGGCTTGGACTCAACCGCAGGCTCGTACTTTAGGAAGAGACCGGGAATGAGCATGGAAATTCCGCCAAGAACGCCGAAGGTAAGCGCCACAAGGCTCCAGCCCTGTGCGACGGTAACGCCGAACGCCTTGCTGTAAACGTCTGCCAGAACTCCGCTGACGCCTGCGCCTGCGATATAACCGATAACCGAGAATACCATTCGGTAGGTGGAGAGAGAGGTTCTCTCGTTGTAGTCCTCGGTGATCTCGGCGGTCATTGCCGAGTAGGCGGTCGCTGTCAGGGTGTGGAAGGTGTCAAAGAGAATGAAGCTTCCGACAATGAGGAAGAAATATGCGGTATCGCCAAGACCCTTGGGAATAGAGAATACACCCCAGAAGGAAAGGGCGAAGGGCAGTGCGCCGAAAATAAGATAGGGACGTCTCTTGCCCCATCTGGACTTGGTCTTGTCCTCAAGATAACCGAAGAGAGTGTCGTTGATAAGGTCCCAGGTGATCTTGCCCACAAGCATTGCTGTGCCTGCAAGACCGGGCTTAACGCCAACAACGTCGGTGTAGTAGAAGAGCATTGAGAACTGGAGCATTGCGGTGACAACCGCCATACCGAAGTCGCCAACGCCGTACTTCATTTTGGTCGCTACGCTGAGCTTTTTCATAAGTAGTCTCCTTGTATATTATTCTTTTAAAGCACTTTTTAACGCCGCCTCGACCTCGGTGTAGGTCGTGGAGCGGTTGATCTCGGCGCGGATGCGAGCCGCACCTCGGAATGAGCGAAGGTAGAGGGCGATCTGCTTTCTCGCCTCGGGTATTGCCACACGCTCGCCCTTTTCCTCGATCGCCGTGCGGAGCTGGAGCAGGGCGGTGTCGATCCTTTCCTCAAGGCTGGGCTCGGTGTACTCCTTGCCCTCCAGGGCGGAGATTATCTCGGCGAAGATGAAGGGATTGCCCACAGCACCTCGTCCGATGGCGATTCCGTCTGCTCCCGTGTCACGGAGCATGGCGAGGGCAGATGCCGAATCAACTATATCTCCGTTGGCAATCACAGGAATTTGTAAAGCCAACTTTACATTTTTAATGATTTCTCGGTCTGCGAGACCGCCGTACATCTGTTCACGGGTCCTGCCGTGTATGGTAAGCATCGAAGCTCCGCCCTCCTCGGCGGCTCTGGCGCACTCAACGGCATTGATTGACTGACTGTTGATTCCTGCACGGATCTTCACGGTAGTAGGGATATCGATCGCCCCCGAGACCGCCTTGGTGATGCGGTAGATAAGGTCGGGGTCACGCATCAGGGCAGAGCCCTCGCCGTTGGAGAAGATCTTATGGACGGGGCAACCCATATTGATGTCGATAGCCACCGGTCGTATACCGTCAGGGGCGTTTGAAAGGGTGTAGGCGGCGTTTGCCATCACCTCGGGCTCGGAGCCGAAGATCTGCACCGAAACGGGGCCCTCGTCGGGGAGTATCCTTGCAAGGCTGAAGGTCTTTTGGTCGCCGAAGCTGACCGCCTTTGCGCTGACCATCTCGCTGACCGAATGCTCGCAGCCGTATTTGTGACAGACGAGGCGCATGGCACGGTCGGTGTAGCCTGCCATGGGCGCAAGGAAAATATTGTGTTTGAATTTCAGCGCCATAATCCGCCTCCTTCGTTTTTCTATATTTTAGCATAGATTATTTATTTTTTCAAGTAAAAGATTTTTTGCTATTGAAATGGCTCGTATTTTGTGCTAGAATGGAGTAAAAAAGACGAAAGGAGATCATAATGGCAGATACAAGATGGACCGATGAGCAGCTCTCGGCAATAGAGACACGTGACAAGACGCTATTGGTATCGGCGGCGGCAGGCTCGGGCAAGACCGCAACACTGACCGAGAGAATTATCCGCTCGCTCCTTGATGAGACGTCGCCTATGAATATCGACTCTATGCTGGTGGTGACCTTCACCAATGCGGCGGCAAGCGAGCTTCGTGCCAAGATCTCACGGGCACTTACGGCGGCGGTGGAGAAAAATCCCGAGAACAAGCATCTCTCCCGTCAGCTTTATCTTTTGCCTTCGGCAAAAATTCGTACAATCGATTCTTTCTGTAACGAAATTCTCCGTGCAAACTGCGACAGAGTAGGGCTCTCGCCAAGCTACAGAATTGCTGACACGGCTGAGAGTGAGCTCCTTGCCATCTCCATTCTGGAGGGGCTTATCGAGGCTGTATATAACGGACTTCTGCCCGAGGTGGCAAGTCCCGAGGAGTTTGAGGAGCTTTGCGACTGCCTAACCGATTCCAAGCGCACCGAGGAGCTTTCGGAGGTTCTTCGTTACATTCATCTGCGCTGTGAGAGTGCGGAGAGCGGCATCGATCTTCTCTATGAGCTTACCGAGCTTTACTCGGGCGGTGGACTTCCTGTTGAGGAGAACGTCTACGGCAAATTCTTGATGGATAGGCTTCACAGCCTTCTTGATCACTATATATCGGCATACGAGAAATATCGCAGGCTATTCAGCGTCGGCACGCCTGCTGAGGCAAAGTACCTCACCGCCATTGACAGCGATCTTGCGACCCTTCGCTTAATCAGGTCTGCAAAGGGCTACGACGGTGCACGTGAGGAGCTTTCGGCATTCTCGCTTATCCGTATCGCATCGGTGAAAAGCGCAGACAAGACCCAGGATATGCTCTCCTTCGCCATTCAGCGAAAAATGATGAAGGCGGAGATACAGAAGATACAAAAGCTCTTTGTTTACACCTCCGAGATGTGGGGTGAGCTTTTTGGGTCTCTTTACAGACTTCTCTCGGTCCTTTGCCGATTTGAGAAGAAGTTTGACTCGCTCTTTGCCGAGGAAAAGCGCCGCCTTGGCGCACTCTCCTATGCGGATATCGAGCGATACACCTACGAGTGCCTGATTCAGGACGGCAAGCCTACCGATATTGCAAAAAACGTGGCGTCGCAGTTTGACGCAATTTATATCGACGAGTACCAGGACGTAAACAGCCTGCAAAACCGCATTTTTGAGGCAATTTCAAGACCTGACAACCGCTTTATGGTTGGCGATATCAAGCAGAGTATTTACGGCTTCCGCTCGGCTCGTCCCGAGATTTTTGCCGAGATGAAGTCGGCGTTTCCCCATATCAGCGAGGCGAAGGGGGATGCAGCGTCTATCTTTATGTCGAGAAATTTCAGATGCGACAAGGGCGTTGTTGACTTCGTCAATGATATTTTTGACGTGGCGTTTAAGCTCGTCTCAAAATCTATCGGATACTCCGAGGGTGACCGTCTCGGCTATGCCAAGATGCAACCCGACGGCGAGCCCGAGTACAGATATCCCGAGCTTATTATGATAGACAAGCACCCTGAGGGGGAAGAGAGCTGTGAGCCTATGGCGGTTGCCGAGAAGATCGCAGAGCTTCTCGAGGGCGGAGCTCTGAACAACGGTCAGCCTATCCGTCCATCGGATATTGCAATTATTTTGAGAAATGCAAAGGGGCGTGACGTGAGGTATGCCGAGGCTCTTTCCGAGCTTGGTATACCCTGCTGTATTTCGGGGGCAGGGGACTTCTTCCTTACACCCGAGGTCCTTCTCACCCTCTGTCTCCTCAACTCCATTGACAACCCACGCCGTGATATTTATCTCGGTGGACTTATGTGCTCGCCCCTCTTTGGTTTTACCGCAGACGAGCTGTATCTTATCAGGCAGGACGGCAGCGAAACCCTCTACGAATCGCTTGTAAACTATGTAAAATGTAACCCTGAGTTTACCAAAGGTATAGATTTTCTTAAAAAACTTGCCTTTTACCGTGAGATCAGCGAGGGGGTTGGCGTTGACACGCTGATCAACAGACTCTACCGCGAGACAGGCCTTATGGCTCTTGCCGCCAAGGGTGGAGGCAAGGATAACCTTATCCTTCTTTACGATTATGCAAGAAGCTTTGAGAGCGGCTCCTTCAAGGGGCTTTACAGCTTCATAAGCTTTATTAACGAAATTATTGATAAAAAGACCTCCTTTGATGACAGCCGTGCCGATGCAGGCGCTGACGCTGTGAAAATCGTTACCTGCCACGCCTCGAAGGGCCTTGAATACCCCGTTGTTTTCATGGTCGGATCGGGCGCAAGGCTTGGAAACAAGGACAAAAACGCACGTTTGGTCTTCAGCGAGGGATTCGGAATTGCCTTCCGCCTTCGCACACCCTCGGGTCTTGCCCTGGTTGACAACCCCGTCAGGGAGATAATCAACCTCTTTATCGAAAGAAAGCTCTACGAGGAGGAGCTTCGTGTTCTATACGTTGCTCTCACCCGTGCCCGTGAGCGTCTTTATATGACGGGTGAATGCCCCACGGTAAGCCGTGAGGACTACGAGGCGACCCTGATTTCTATTGGGGAAAATCTCAGCGAGTACTCCTTCCGTGAGCTTGACAGCTATATGGAGATCGCCTCGGTATGTCTTGGTAAGCTGCCCACCGCCGTTGAAGCGCACAAAAGCGAGACGGCCCTTGAGGATATTACCGAAGCTCCCGAGGAGATCGAAGCCGAGACCGTCCTTGACAGCGAGCTTGCAGACGAGCTTTGCCGTCGCTTCGGCTATAAATATCCCACGCCCCACCTTACCACCCTTCCCGAGAAAATGTCGGTATCACTTATGTCACCCACTATTCTCGACGGCACAGACGGTGAGAGCCTTTATATCGGCCCCACCGACGAGGAGGAGCGTGCGATTCTGCCTGCCTTCGTTACGGGCAAGGCTGCCGAGGAGAGCGCAAAGCGTGGTATTGCAACCCATTTGTTTATGCAGTTCTGCTCGCTGGAAAATCTCAGAGATTCGGGCGCGCGTGCCGAGCTTGAAAGGCTGAGGGAAAGCGGATTTCTCTCGGATGAGGACGCAAAAAGAGTAAGGCTTCGTGAGATAGAGGCATTCCGTGAGAGCGACCTCTTTTACCGTATGCTATCGGCAAAGAAAATTCATCGTGAGTTAAGGTTTAACGTTCTGCTCCCTGCCTCTGAATTCACCGCAGAGAGCGAGAGGAAAAAGACCCTTTCGGACAGAGATATTCTCGTTCAGGGTGTTATCGACTGTATTATCGAGAATGCCGACGGCAGCATCACTCTCTGTGACTACAAGACCGACCGTCTTACTCTCGAGGAGCTGGCAGACCGCAGTTTGGCTGAGGAAAAGCTCAGGACAAAGCACTCGATGCAGCTCGGTCTGTACTCAATGGCTATTGAAAAAATATTCGGCAAACGCCCGAGCAGTACTGAGATCTATTCTCTGCCTCTGGGCGACACCGTGAAGATCTAAAAGGAGAAATATTATGTCTGTTGCTATAATTACGGGCGCGTCGAGCGGAATCGGCGCCGCCTTTGCAAGGGAATATGCGAAAAGGGTTGACGAGCTTTGGCTCGTTGCCAGAAGAAAGGATAGAATGATCGAGCTCGGTGAGAGCCTTGGTGTAAAATACAGGGTGATCTCAGCCGACCTTACCACCTCTGAGGGCATTGAGGCTATAAGAGGTGAGCTTGAGGCTCAGAAGCCTAAGGTAAAATACCTTGTAAACGCCGCAGGCTTCGGTGATTTCGGTGCCTTTGACGAGATCAGCGAGAAGAAGGTTGAGATGATGATCGACCTTAACGTAAAGGCGCTCGTTCTTATAACCCATATGACCATTCCCTATATGGAGCGTGGAGGCAGAATCATTCAGATGGGCTCTGGCTCCTGCTTCACTCCTCTTCCTTATTTCAACGTCTATTCTTCGGGTAAGGTATTCGTCCTTCATTACACAAAGTCGCTGAATTTCGAGATAAAGAAGTACGGTCTTCGTGCCACCTGCTTCTGCCCGGGCTGGGTGCATACCGAGTTCATCGGCAACGCCACCGCAAAGAGCAGCGTAACCAGACCCCGAGACAACGCTATGAAGCCTCTGCTTAACTGCGAAAAGGTGGTTCACGGCTGCGTCAAGGCGGCGGAGAAGGGAAGAACCATGTACGTTACCAACTGGTACACCAAGCTTCAGCATATTCTCTTCAAGCTTCTGCCCGATCCGATCCTAACTCACCTCTGGCTCGGAATGCTTGAGAAGGGAGATAATAATGAAAAATAAGAGAAGATCCTTTTCTCCCGGTACTCTTCTGTCACCTCTGCCCCCTGCAATGGTGACGGTGGGAGACTACGATAACGCAAATATTCTGACTATCGCCTGGACGGGCATTCTGGCATCCCAGCCACCAAAAACATATATTTCGGTCCGTCCCAGCCGTCATTCCTATAAGATTTTAAAGGAAAACCCCGAGTTCGTTATCAACCTTCCCTCAGTCTCTCTTGCGAGAGAGACCGACTACGTCGGTATATATACCGGCGCAAAGGTGGATAAGTGGGAAAAGACCGGCCTTACCAAGGCGAAAAGCGAGAAGGTGGACACACCCACCATCGCCGAGTGTCCAATAGCCCTGGAGTGCAGGGTTTGTGAGATAATTCCCATGGTCTCTCACGACGTTTTTATGGCTGATATCCTCAGCGTTTCCTGCCGTGAGGACATAATCGACGAGGCAGGGAAGATGCATTTTGACAAGGCAGACCTTCTTGCATACGCTCACGGCGAGTATTACAGCCTCGGTGAGGTGGTTGGTCGCTTCGGCTTCTCCACCGATAAGCCTAAGGCTGAGGAGAAGACCCCCTTCTATAAGTCTGCTCCAAGAGGTAAATCGCCTAAGAAGAAGCCTACCGATAAGAATAAGGGTGCGCCCCACGGCAGGAGGACGAAGAAATGACCGCCTCCACCGAGAAGATAAGAGAGCGTGTTCTCTCGCTCATTGACTCGGAGTTCCAGAGCGACGCCGCCTTCGAGAGGGAAATGGGACTGAAGGACAAGACCGTAAGTAATTGGAGAAGGGGAAAATCCTCCTCCTTTGTGCACATTCTGCCTGCGCTTTCCGAGAGATTCGGCGTCAAGGTGGGCGAGCTTATGGATATTCCGATCGGCTCTGACAGCTCCGAGCTTTCGGAGGAGGAGACCGAGCTTTTGACTCTTTACCGCAGATCCCACGTTTTGCCTAAGAAGATGCGCCGTGCACTGAAGGAAACCCTGGAGTCTACTATCAATATGTACATCACCGCAGGTGAGAGCAAAAAGAGAAATTAACTATTGACATATTCGCTTTGTTGCGGTATAATTACAAAAGAAAAGGCGACCGGGGGAGCGATCCCCGTGATCCTAGCAGGGAAAGTGCGGTGAAAATCCGCCACAACAGCCATTGCCGTTACAGATGGAATGCAGCCCCATCTCCAGTCGGAAGGCCTGCCGGTCGTTAGGCTTTATGCCTGCATATTCCTTGGGCAGTGGAGGTGAGCAGGGGAAAACGGTTGAGTACTGTTTTTGCCGTTGCGAATGCGCAGAAACAAGAAGTAATAGGATCAAGGCCTGTCCTTGAGAGTAGTACGACTATGTTTCAAGAGGTCAATAAACCTTGTGCTTTTATACTCCGCCCTTAAAACGGGCGGATTTTCTTTACCCAAAATGTGCTTTTTCTATGATAAAACAAAGAAAAAGAGGTAAAAAACATGTTAAAAAACAAAATTTTGGCGATTATTCTGGTAATCAGTATGTTGCTTCTCGGCTCCTGCTCGCTCTTTGGCGGAGTTGCCGACGAGGGCGAGGTGACCGTCGTTGTTGAGACGTCTGAGGGCTACGAGGTCCACAAGGCGCAGCTCGGCAAGGTTGAAAATAAGGACAAGGGCGCTCTCGGTGTTATCGAGCATCTGAGCAAGGAGAAGAACGGTCTTTCCTACGATGCCGATGAAACTGGTTTCATTACATCGATAGGCTCCATCAAGCAGGACCCATACGCAGGTGCATATGTTATGGTCTACACCTCGGTTAAGACCGACAGCTACGAGGGTGCACCCACCGTTCAGTACGGGGAAATGACTCTTTACCAGTCGGGCGTTGGTGTAAAGGATATGACGGTTGAAGATAAAACCGTGATCCTTTTCCGCCTCGAGGTTTATGAATTCTAAGAGTCTTTCAAACGTCAAAACAGTTGCCACCGTAGGCGTTATGGCTGCAACGCTTGAGTGTGCAAAGCTGGTTTTATCATTTTTGCCAAACATAGAGATAGTCAGTATTATGACTGCCGTTTTCGGTTACGTATTTGGTCTTGGAGGCGTTATTGCGGCATTCATTTTCGTTCTCATTGAGCCGCTGATCTGGGGCTTCGGACCTTGGTTTATTACCTATCTCATATATTGGCCTGCCCTTGCGGCGGTGTTTATGCTGCTTAGGAAAAGAGAGGTAAGGTCAAGGGTAACGCTTACAGCGGTCGCACTGGGCATGACCCTTCTCTTCGGCGTTGTGTCTTCGATTGTCGATTGTGCTCTTTACATTGGTGTAAACGAGTATTATTTCAAAAATCTGCTCCTCTATTATCTGAGGGGTGTGGGCTTTTACCTGACGCAGCTCGCTTGCAACGCCGTATTGTTTCCAACACTGTTTTTGCTTTTGACAGATAGGCTGACTAAGATAAAAAGCAGTCTAGATTTGGGTAAAATGTAAACAAAGCTTAACAAAATCCCGTTTTTTCACCATAAAAACGGGATTTTTTCTTTTGGAATAAAGCAAAAAATGTGTGAATGTGCTGTTTTGAGTGATCTCAAGCTAGCAAATTTTTATTGAAGCCTTTTTCACTGCCTTACGTGCCGAGGCGAAACACAAGATATAGTGGTCTTGCGACAAAAGATGAAATATATACAGTTTCCTGCCTGGTTTTTTGCAAACTTTTATTTGCACGAGTGTGCGCAGTAAAATTGCACAAAAAAACAAATTTCTACAATATATATTAAAAATTTTGAGAAAAACTGTTGACAGAAATAGAAAAATATGTTATAGTGTTATATCCCTTATATTTATTCTTTGGCATAGTTATGCCTTTTTGAGGGTAAAATCTTTTTTTGGAGGTTTATGATTTTAGCGTCGACTTTCACAAATTTAATGAAAAGGGATTAAATTTTATGGATGAAATTAAGAAGATAAGCCAGGAAAAACCCTGGATGAAATATTTTTCCGAGGATAGTCGCAAGGCTGTTCCTCCAAAGATGAAGGTTTATTCCTACTTCAAGGAAGCAAATAAGGACAGACCTAACGGTGTTGCGCTTTACTACTATGGCACGAGATACACCGTTAAAAAGATGATTGAAAAGATCGACCAATGTGCAGATGCGCTTGCTGCGATCGGAGTAAAGCAGGGCGATACCGTTTCCATTCTTTCCGCCTCTACTCCCGAGTCGATATTTCTTTTCTACGCGCTCAACAAAATCGGCGCGACCATGAATGCAATTGACCCCAGACTTGACAAGAAGAGCGTTGCCCGTATGATCATAGGATCAGGATCAAAGGTTCTTTTCGTAATCGACGCGGCATATCAGCTTTTTGCGGCTATCAGAGCCGAAATCAAGCAGGAGCATATAATAGTACAATCTGCATCCTTGTCTTTGCCGGGATTCTTAAAGCTCGCCTATAAGCTTGCTACACATTACAGCATTGCTTACGGCAAGGAGGGAATTATCAGCTGGGACACCTTCATTGCGGGATCAAAGAACGCCGTGTCCACAGAGGCTGAGTACGTTGGCGATGCAACCGTTGCCATTACCTATACCGGTGGTACTACCGGCTTCCCAAAGGGCGTTATGCTCACAAACGACAGCGTGAACTCGGTTGCCTTCAGCTTCCTCCACGCAGGCATTATTTATGAGCCTAATACGAGATTCCTCGGTATTATGCCGATCTTCTCGTCCTACGGTCTCGTATGCGGAATTCATATGCCCATGATAATGCAGCAGGAGCTTGCCCTTATTCCCAAGTTTGCTCCTCTTAAAATGGGTGAATATATCAGGAAGTTCAGACCCCAGCATATGATTGCGACCCCCGCATTCTATGAGATACTCATAGACAGCGAGGAAATGAAGGGCTTTGACCTTTCGTTTATGCTTACTCTGGGCTCGGGCGGTGACTCCATGAACTCCGGTCTTGAGGATAAGCTTAACGAGTTTATGAAAACTCACAATCTCCGCTATCCCCTGGCTCAGGGATACGGTATGAGCGAGGTTTCCGCGGCCGCAACGTTCTGTGTAAACGACAGATATAAGAGAGGCAGCGTTGGTATTCCTTGCATCACCACGACCATTGGAATTTTCGACCCCGAAACGGGCGAGGAGCTTGGCTATAATCAGCCCGGAGAGGTGTGTATCTCCGGTCCCTCGGTCATGAAGGGCTATTACAATAATAAGGAAGAGACTGATTTTGTACTCCGTAAACACGCGGACGGACGCATCTGGATGCACTCGGGAGACATCGGAACTGTGGATGAGGACGGCTTCGTTTATATCCAGGGCCGTGTTAAGCGAATGATCACCAGATTTGACGGTCACAAGGTATTCCCCATCACCATCGAGAGCTTCATTTCGGAGCACGATGCAGTGCATAGCTGCTCGGTAATCGGTGTTGACGACCGTGAGCGTCTCCAGGGTCAGTATCCTATGGCGGTAATCGAGCTGAACTCGGGTATTGATGTTTCCCGACGCGACGAGATCTGCCGTGAGATCTATGAAAAATGTCAGGCCGAGCTTGAACAGCGCGGAAAACCCGTTGCGGTTGTCTGCGTTGACGAGATTCCTCTTACCGGCATGGGTAAGAATGACTATCGTAAGCTTGAAAAGCAGTACAAGTATTTCGATTACCTTGCTTGGCAGAAGGAAAATTCAAAAGAATAATTGTTTTGAAATCAAAATAAAAATATATGTTGAGGCATAAGCCTCAGAAAGGGAACAATCATGAAATTAAGACAGATCACTTTCAAGCTCGTTTCCCTCGCAATGGTTTTCGCCATCATCTTCAGCATTAGCGCAACCACCATCAGCGCTATCAACCTTGATGATGAGAAGGAGAAGATCAACGAGGTAATTGAGAACGGCCATGAGATCGACGAGACCGTTAAGGAAAACGTTGAGGATGCCGTTGAGCTTGCTCAGGCTCTCGCTGCTTACGTAGCTGAGAACTATGAGGTAATTTATGCAGCAGCTCACTATGAGCTCAGAAACAACGGTACAATCGCTACCCTCAACGCTGCAATCGACGATGCGACCGTAGCTATCGCTGATGCACGTGCAGAGCTTTCCGGCTATGCAGTTGAGGAGATCTACGAGGAGACCAAGGAGCTTCTTCTTCACGAGCTTATGCTCCTCGAGCCCACCCTCTTCGAGATCAAGACTCTTGTAAATCTTGAGACCATCACCCCCGAGACTCTCGAGTCTCTTGAGGCTCTTGCACTTATTGCAGAGGATCACGCAGAGACTATCGCTGCTCTTGCTCTTGAGGTTGGTGTAAACTTCATCGATCCTGCAATCAACGAGGCTGTTGAGATCGCAGGCGAGTATGCGGTTGAGTTTGCACACGCTGCATACGCTTACATACTTGAGAACGCACCCGTAGCTTACGAGCAGCTTGTTGACGCTCTTACCGAGCTCGTTGCAACCAAGAGCCATGAGGCAGCACAGTTCGTATACGCTTGGCTCATCAACAACCCTGAGAAGGTTATTGAGTTCTTCGACGTTTACGGTGAGGACATCGTAGACTTCATCGCAGACAACGGCGAGTACATCGCTGCAGTTATTGGATTCGTTGGTGCAAACTACGGCGAGGACATTCTCTTCCTCGTTCTTGAGAACGCAGACGTTATCCTTCCTGCAGTAGTAGATTGGTTCGAGATCCACGGCGACCTCGTTTGGGATCTTCTCGTTGTATACTTCAACGCAATCGTTGAGTACTATAACCTTGGCCTTGACCTCGGCTTCGACGTGGCTGACGGCATTCACGGTCTTATCGACGCACTTTATACAAAGCTTGGCGAGCTTCTTGATATGATCAAGGACGGCGTATACGACTACGTTGAGTCTCTTGGTATCGTTGAGGAGATCACCGCCCTTCTTGCAAAGCTCAACGCAA
>JBGVPG010000014.1:0-37826 GCA_045126855.1 Eubacteriales bacterium
GCTTAATTTGTAATTTGAAACTTTCAGGATAATGCTTCATTCCTTTTCTTCCTGCCATACAAAAAACCTCCTGCAGTAGATATTTCTATTCTACTACAAGAGGCTTTTTATTTCAATGTCCGTTTTTATGGGGTCAGTTCACTATGGTCAGTCCTTTTTAATATAAATGAAATGTTGCACTGCGACGCAGGCAACTTGAAATGATTTTTAGAAATCATGAAATGAGCAACCTTGTCGCTCATGAAATGCGTTTCACGCATTGACTACAACTATATGCACTTTGGCGAAAGCCGAGTGCATTTCATGCTTGCAAGCATTTCATTCATTTATGAATTTCATTTGACCCTAAGGTCAAATTTCATTGTAGATTCGCTTACAGAGAATCTACTAATCTACACGCCGCCAGCGCCGCAACCGCACCGTCTGCCGTTGCAGTTGTAACCTGGCGAACCTTCTTGGTACGGCAATCGCCTGCGACGAAGATGCCGCCGTCAGACTCGGTGGTGCAATCCTCACCTGCGATAACGTAGCCGCCAAGGTCAAGGTCGACCGCACCTCGGAACGCCTCGTTGGAGGGCTGCTGTCCGATGCAGACGAACATACCGTCAACCGTCAGAGCACGTCTCTCGCCGTTATCGGTATTGATGATCTCAATGCCACGGAGGCTCTCGTTGCCGAGGAGCTTCTCAACCACGCTTGAGGTAATGATCTCAACGTTTCCTCTTGCCGAAAGCATATTCTGCAGTCTTACCTCGCCCGTGAGATAGGGGAGATTTTGCACAAGGTAGACCATCTCACAGCTGTCCGAGAGGAGGAGGGCGTCCTGGAGAGCGGAGTTACCGCCGCCGATAACCGCAACCGTCTGTCCACGGAAGAATGCGCCGTCACAAACCGCACAGTAGGAAATGCCCTTGCCCTCAAGACGCTCCTCACCGTGAATGCCCAGCATTCTGTGGTGTGCGCCCGTGGCGATGATGACCGTCTTGGTCTCGTAGTCGGCATTTTTGCCGTGGAGTGTGTAGTGACCGACGCCCCCGTCGATGCCGACGATCTCGTCAAGCTCGATCTCCGCACCCTGAACCATGATCTGTTCAAGGAGCTTATCGGCAAGCTCGCTGCCCGATATCTCGGTGAAGCCGGGATAATTTTCAACCCTCGGGGACTTGGTGATCTGTCCACCGAAGCTTTCTTTTTCTATTATAAGCACGCTTTTCTCTGCGCGCCTTGCATAAACGGCGGCGGTAAGCCCTGCTGGCCCCGCGCCGACAATAATTATATCGTACATGTATTTTCCTTTCTCTGTCGGCTCTGCCGACAACTTCACTTCGCAGAAAGCGAAACTTCACTGCCCAAAAGGCAACTTCACTTGCACGAAGTGCAAACTTCACCCATATAACGATTGCTATTTTATGATGGTGAAGTTCGCCCTAGGACGAGTGAAGTTAACCTACGGTTAGTGAAGTTTTTGCTATGCAAAAGTGAAGTTTGAGCTTCGCTCAAGTGAAAATTACACTTTCAGTGTAACTTTATCAATAAACGCCTTGATGTTAGAGGGATTTGCGATCTTCTGAACGCCGTCTGCGCTCTTGATCACAAGGGTGGGTGCCTCCTTGATGCCGAACTCACGGCAAAGCTCGGGATTCTCCTCAGCGAGAATATTCTCGTAGGAAATCTTCGCCTGGTTAAGGAAAAGCTTTGCGGTGGTGCACTTGGGGCAGGACTTGCTGGTGAAGAGGAGAAGCTTCTCGGGCTCGGCAGGGATATCCTCCTCAAGAAGGTCGAAGGACTTGCCGTAGAGGGGCTGCTTGCCTGTGAGCTTTGCCTCGGCATAAACCACTCTGTCCTTATACTCCTGGGTCTTACCGTCGTTCCAGTTCTGCACGGGACGGTAGTAGCCGGTAATTCTGGAGTAGACCTCGGTCTTCTCACCGCAATGAGGACAGATGAACTGCTCGCCTGCGAGATAGCCGTGGTTCTTACATACCGAGTAGGTGGGGGAGATGGAGTAGTAAGGCAGTCTGTAATTCTCGGCGATGGTTCTTACGAGGTTAGCGGCAGACTTCCAGGAAGGAAGCTTCTCGCCAAGGTAGGTATGGAATACCGTACCCGAGGTATAGAGGGTGTGAAGCTCGTCCTGCATATCGAGAGCCTCGAAGATATCGTCGGTGTAGCCAACGGGAAGGTGGCTGGAGTTGGTGTAGTAGGGAGTGCCGCCGTTCTTGTCGGAGGCGGTGATGATATCGGGGTAGAAGCGTCTGTCGTGCTTAGCAAGACGGTAGGAGGTAGACTCCGCAGGAGTTGCCTCAAGGTTATAGAGATCGCCGTACTTCTCCTGGTAGTCCGAGAGGCGCTCACGCATGTGGAGAAGCACCTGCTTTGTGAACTCACGGGTCTCGGGGTGGGTCATATCCTTGCGGAGCCACTTTGCGTTGAGACCTGCCTCGTTCATACCAACGAGACCGATGGTGGAGAAGTGATTTGAGAAGGTACCGAGGTATCTCTTGGTATAAGGATACAGACCCTCGGCAAGAAGCTTGGTAATAATGTCACGCTTGATCTTTAAGGAACGAGCCGAGAGGTCGAGCATATGGTCGAGTCTCTTGTAGAAGTCCTCCTCGTCCTCGGCAAGATATGCGAGTCTGGGCATATTAAGGGTTACGACACCGATAGAGCCGGTGGACTCACCCGAGCCGAAGAAACCGCCCGACTTCTTACGAAGCTCACGGAGGTCAAGACGGAGACGGCAGCACATAGAGCGCACGTCGGAGGGCTCCATATCGGAGTTGATGTAGTTTGAGAAATAGGGTGTACCGTACTTCGAGGTCATCTCAAAGAGGAGCTTATTGTTCTCGGTCTCCGACCAGTCGAAGTCACGGGTGATGGAGTAGGTGGGAATGGGATACTGGAAGCCTCTGCCGTTGTAGTCGCCCTCGATCATAGTCTCGATGAAGGCACGGTTTACCATATCCATTTCCTTCTTACAGTCGCCGTAGGTGAAGTCCATCTCCTTACCGCCAACGATAGCAGGAAGGTTCTTCAGGTCGTTCGGAACCGTCCAGTCGAGGGTGATGTTGGAGAAGGGTGCCTGAGTACCCCAACGGGAGGGGGTATTAACGCCGTAAATGAAGGACTCAATGCACTTCTTGGTCTGCTCGTAGGTAAGGTTGTCCACCTTTACGAAGGGAGCGAGGTATGTATCGAAGGAGGAGAACGCCTGTGCGCCTGCCCACTCGTTCTGCATAATGCCGAGGAAGTTTACCATCTGGTTGCAGAGGGAGGAGAGGTGCTTTGCAGGAGCAGAGGTGATCTTACCGGGAACACCGCCAAGACCCTCCTTAATAAGCTGCTTCAGCGACCAGCCTGCACAGTAGCCTGTGTGCATAGAGAGGTCGTGAATGTGGATATCTGCGTTACGGTGTGCGTTTGCGATCTCGTCGTCGTAGATCTCACTGAGCCAATAGTTTGCGGTGATAGCGCCCGAGTTGTTGAGGATAAGTCCACCTACCGAATAGGTTACGGTAGAGTTCTCCTTAACACGCCAGTCGTTTACCTTAACGTAGTTGTCGACGGTGGTCTTGTAGTCGAGAACGGTGGAGCGCATCTCACGAAGGCGTGCGTGCTGACGGCGGTAAAGGATATATGCCTTTGCAACGTCGTCGTATCCTGCCTGAATAAGCACAGACTCAACAGAGTCCTGAATGTCCTCAACGTGAATGTGGCCGTCACGGATCTTGGGCTCGAAATCAGCGGTAACCTTCAGCGCAAGAAAATCAATTATACCGGGGGTATAGTTCCTCTCCTGAGCGTCGAACGCCAGAGATATCGCAGAGGAGATTTTCTTTATATCAAATTCGATGATCTTGCCATCGCGCTTAATAACAGTAAACATATTTAGTCGTCCTTTTCTTGATTTTGGGTACAAAAATCGCCCGAGCAGATGAAAAAAGCACCGCTCGAACGATGCTCTTAAATAATACCATATTTGGCGATAAAAGTCAATGGCAAAACACAATATTTTGTGGTCTTTGTTTATTTTCGTCACTATATATAGTCACACTTTTCCCAAAAATACAAAAAAAGCCGTAAAACCCTAGGATTTCCACGACTTTTTCTTTGTTTTCTTATATGGTAATATTTTCCCGGTTTTGTGCAACTTGCCACCCGGTATAACTTATTTCAAGGCAGAAAAAATTCAGCGTAATTTTGCCCTTGGAATGTATTTTTTAAGATGATTGACAAGTGTCTCCTTTTCCTCCTCCGAGTGGGGTGTGAAGCCTTCCACCAGCAGGTCTCCCTCGTCACGGTAGGTCTGGAGGTAAAATTTCTCGTCACCCTGAAGCCATCTGCCGATGGCGTCCATATCCTCCGCCTCGTGAAGCTCACGGACTAGGGTGGTGCGGAACTCGAAGTCCACCCTGCCCTCCATAAGCAGAGAAGCCGACTGAGCTACCCTGTCAATAAGCGGTCTGTTCTGTATGCCGACCTCACAGCTGAGCCCTGCGGTCGCCTCGTATTTCTCGGGCGAGTTTTTGATATCCATCGCCACGTAGTCAAGAAGACCCTCGTCAATAAGGTCCTTCAGCATATCGGGGCGTGTGCCGTTGGTATCAAGCTTCACGGCGAAGCCCATCTCACGGATTGAGCGGATAAAATCGGGAAGGTCGGAGCAGAGAGTCGGCTCGCCGCCGCTGACGCATACGCCCTCAAGCCTTCCGCGTCTTGCCTGAAGAAAGGCGAGAAATTCCTCACGGCTCATAACCTCCGCACCCTCGCCCATAGCCACCGACCCATTGTGGCAGAAGGGACAGCGGAAATTGCAACCGCCGAGAAACACCGTGCAGGCAATTTTCCCGGGGAAATCAAGTAGAGTCATTTTTTGAAGTCCGAGAATTTCCATATTCCCCTCCTTTTGTAAACAGTTATTTGCATTTAGTGCAAAAAAGACAACCCAAAGGGCTGTCTTTATCTTTTTGGTCCGAGTGACACGATTTGAACGTGCGACCTCCAGTACCCGAAACTGGCGCGCTACCAACTGCGCTACACCCGGAAAAAATATGAAATTTGCTCTCTAATAGTAGGTATCGCGCTACGCGCGCTTCCCGTCTGCTTTTGTGTCGCATAGCTTCCCGCGGTCAAGCCGCACTCGCTCTGCTCGCAACGCGAGACATCGCTTCGGTGAAAACAACACTCAGTTGTTTTCGCCTTGCTCTCCAACTGCGCTACACCCGGAAATTGGTTTTATATCTAAATTAGTTTGTATATCTTTGTATGTGATAGTATTTCGGGTACCCCGAAACTGACGCGCTTCCCGTCTGCTTTTGTGTCGCATAGCTTCCTGCGGTCAAGCCGCACTCGCTCTGCTCCTTGTTTCTGCGCATTCGTAACGACAAAAACAATACTTAATTGTTTTTGCCTACTCACCCGAAACCTGATTAGCCTTAATATTATATCAAAACAAAAATAGTTTGTCAATACTTTTTTAAAAAAGGGCGAGCCCGGCGCACCCAACTTATAAAGGGTGCGCGGGGCCTGATATTTTATTTTTCATTTATGGGTATAAGGATCTTAACCTCGAACCAGTTGTCCTTCACCTTTATATCGGCAACGCCGCCGTAGCGCTCGGCGGTATAGTTAATACTCTTAATGCCGTAGCCGTGGTTTTTGGCGTTCTTTTTTGTGGTGACAAATCCTCCGTCGTCCTTTATTAGCTGTTCCTCAAAATAATTCTCAATGCGGATCATAACGAAAGACTTGAATTTTGACAGGGTGAGGTGAATAAGTCGCTTTTTCTTATCCTTGATTTTCTTTGCGGCCTCGATGGCGTTATCAAGAGCGTTACCAAAGATAGAACAAATATCAACGGCATCCATAAAGTCAAGCAGGCTGCCGTCAGCAACCACCGTCATAGTAATATCGTGCTTCACGCACTGCATACTTTTACCGGTGAGTAGGGTGTCGAGAACCGAGTTGCCCGTCTTGTTTTGCAGCTCATAGTTCTTTATGTCGGCCTCCATTCTGTCAAGCAGAGCGGCTCTCTCACCGCTATCGTTCATCTCCCGAAGCAAATTTATCTGGTGCTTCATATCGTGATACTTCATATTGATAATATCAATACTTTCTCTCGACTGCTTATACTGGACATACTGATTTTTCAGCGTGTTCTGGATCGCGTCAAGCTCACGGCGCACCATGTTGTTGTAACAGGAGAGCAGATGAGCATACAGCATCGCAACACCTGCCACGTCAACCAGCGTACGCACCCAACCGATCTGAAACGAATAGGAATTCAGCGTAGCCGACTTCAGACTTATAAAGCTTACGTTACTGAGTCCAAAGACGATAATGCAAATAAAGAGCGAAATGAACCAATCCTTTTTCTCAATACGAAGTCGTCTCTCGCCCGTGATTCTCGAGGAAAGGAGAGCCCATATACCAAAGAGAACTCCGCCGTACACAAGAATAATGGCAGGAATCTCAAAGTAAAGCGGCATTGTGCTCGTGTCGTTGAAGAAAAAGTTTACGATCTGCCACTCAAAGGATGCGACGCACTCGGCTATGGAAAATGCCATCACCGCGTAGAATATACTCTCGTAAAATGACAGCTTGTTGCACAGCTTTATGAAAAGCACCATAAATAAGAAGGCGGCAGGAATGCAAAGCACCCAGAGAATAAAAGGAATGCTTGCCGTCACCTCAAGGAAAAAGCAGATAAACAGAAGATATATTGCGCCGTAAATCCCAAGCCTTAAGCCTTTGATCCTCGGACCAAGGAGCATTACGAAGGTAAAGCAGGAGAGCCACTCTGCAATCGCGGTATATATTCTCGGAATATCCGGAACGGTATTTTGGAACATCAGCTGATAACCTCCTCCCAATAGGACGTGAGCGCTTTAAGAAATTCCTTTTTCCTCATTCGGCTGACGGGGAGCGAATACTTGCCGAGCTTCACCTCGTCGCCCTGAAAATTCTCCGCGTGAGCAAGATTTATAAGATAGCTCTTGCTTATGCGGAAGAAATGGAGATCGAAAAGCTGATCCTCCACCTCACGCATAGTCGAGAGCAGACGGTACTCACCGTTAACCACGTGGCAAATAGTGGTGTGACCCTGGGTCTCGATAAAATAAATATCCTTGAGATCGACCCTGGCCGTTCCACCCTTAATATTCAGAACCACACTCCTTGTGCCGCGGCTGTCTCTGCGTGAGAGAGCCTTGTTAAGGCACTGCGCGAAGGCAAAGTAGGATACCGGCTTCAGAAGATAATCCAGCGCCTGCACCGCATATCCGCGGATAGCATACTGGGCCATATTGGTGATGAATATGATCACGACCTCCGAATCGATCTTTCGTATCTCCTCGGCGGCAGACATTCCATCCATAAACTTCATCTCAACGTCCATAAAAATGACGTCAAACTGATGATTATACCCACTGACGATCATATCTCCGTCGGAAAAAGCGGTTATATTAAAGCTTCTGGCCATCTCCCCCGAGTATCGGTCGAGATATTTCCTTATGCGGTCAACCGACCTTATATCATCGTCCACTATGGCAATGTTGATCATACAATCACCTCCAATCTCACTACTAATAAAATTTTATCACAAATAACCGCCAAAGTCAATATTAAAGGAAAACCGGCACCGTATAAAGTGATGCCGGTTTTGTAAAAAATTACCTCTCGTACACTACGGTAACTTGGTAATTTGCAACGATTGCGAAGTGGTCGGAGTAGTAATCCGAGGGGTCACCCTTGTCACCGGTCTCGGAGAGGATCTTGAAGCTTACGGCATCAAAATCACCCTTGGTGGAGAAGATGTAGTCGATAGGAACGGTCTTGCACTTGCCGTCGCCATAGCTCTCGCCCTCAGCGTAGCCGTAGTTGTGGAAGGTGTTGCCGTTCATAGTCTCGGGGGCTGCGATACGGGAGTCATCCATAACAGCGGTGATTGCCGCGTAGGTGTCGGTCTCCTCGTTGGAGGCGAAGTTAAGGTCGCCGGAGAAGAAGGCAGGAATGCCAAGCTCCTCTATACGGGAGATAATAAGCTTTGCGCTCTCGTTACGGAGAGTCTCGTGCTCGTAGCTGAAGTGAGAGTTGAAGTATGCGAACTCAAGGCCGGAAAGCTTATCCTTGAGAATAGCCCAGGTACAAACTCTGGGGAAGAGAGCCGCGCTGTGCCAATCGGTAGCAACAGAGCCCTCAACGTCGGGAGTGGGAGAAAGCCAGAAGGTGCCGCTGTCAACAAGCTCAAATCTGTCTACGTTGTAGTAGATCGCGCTAGCCTCACGGTAGCCGTAGTAGGCGTGGGAGGGAGAGGTGGAACGGAACTCGCCCACTCTTACGTAGCCCTCGCTCTCGAGAGCCTCTTCAAGATAGTCGGCCCAAGCGGTGGTCTCCTCCTGTACGCCGAGGAGATCGGGGATCTCGGAGAGAATTTTATCAAGAATTCTATTTCTCTTGGTGGAATCGCTGCCATAAGCCTGGTCAAGGTTAAAGGACATAACCTTGAAGCCGTAGGTCGCGCTTACAGGCTCGTGTCCCTGACACTTTTCTGCGCATACAGACTCGCTGCACTCTAGGTCAAGACACTTCTGGCACTTATCGCAGATGCTCTCGCACTTGTGAGCCTCGGGCGTGGGAACGTCGGGCTCGTCGGGGGTGTCGGGCTTATTGATAAGGCTGCAGCTTGCAAGGCTGAAAAGGCATACGATAGCCAAAATCAGACATACAATTTTTTTCATATTCATATTAAACCTCATTTTTATCTTCGTCAGCACCTATGCGGACTAAGCCGCATAGGTGTTTTTTCATTAGAATTAGTGATAACCCTCAAGTGCCTCGTGGTTACCCTGAGGAGGATCGGTGATACCAACCTCAAGGAACTCCTCTGCCGTCCATACAGCGTTGCTGTTAGCCGCCGCGTAAAGGATACGTGTGCAAGCCTTGCGAAGGAGGAAGTGAACGTCATCGGGAGTCTCGTTATAAGCGCGCATTGCAGAGTAAGAGCCGTTCGGGCCAAGCCATACGTCGTTACCTGCTCTGAGGCCTGCGCTTACGGGCATGGTCGCAGGGTTGGTCCAGTCGGTAACCGCTACACCCTCAAAGCCCCACTCGTCACGGAGAACCTCGGTCATAAGCGCGTGGCTTCCGCCCGTCCAGGTGGTGCCGATGAAGTTGAAGGAGGACATAATACCCATAGAGCCGCCTTCCTTAATTGCGATCTCGAAGGCACGGAGATAGAGCTCACGCATAGACTGCTCGTTTGCCCAAACCTGAATAGTTCTTCTCTCGGTCTCCTGGTCGTTAAGCGCAAAGTGCTTGACGTAAGTGTAAACGCCGAACACAGCCGCACCCTTAATGCTGCCTGCCGCCATAATGCCGGAAATGAGGGGATCCTCGGAATAGTACTCGAAGTTACGTCCGCCTGCCGCAGCACGGTGGAGGTTAAGGCCGGGGGCATACCAACCGGTCATACCCATTGCAGCGCCCTCCTTACCAAGGCTGTAGCCGAGAAGGTAAGCCATATCGGGATTCCAGGTAGATGCAACGACTACCTCGGAGGGATAGCCTACGCCGTAGATAGATACCGATGCAGGGCCGTCGTCGTCGCCCATCTCGGGCTTGCCAACGCTCTCGATACCAACGGTACCCATAAAGCGGCTGTCAACAAGCTTGCACATCTCTGCAACCGTCATCTGATCGATGAGGTCGTCCCAGGTGTAGGTCTTGCCACCCTTTACGATAGAGCCGTCAAGAGCAACGCCCTTGAAGTCACGGATAGTGAGACCGTGCTTTGCGCCCTGAACGTAATCGTCGGTGTCCTTGGTGCTGATAAGATTATCCTTATAGGTCTTTACGTAGCCGGTGTTGACTACGGTAGAAGAAGCGTGATTATTAATCTTATCCTCGGTGGGATATGTTCCCTCCCAATCCGAACGGGAGAGGTAGGTAACCGCATTGTCGTTAGGACCGTGCTCAACGTCGGAGAATCTGGTCTCAACGGTGTTGCCGGTTACGGGGTCGGTGCTGATCTCGATGCTCGTTTCGAGTGTGTAGGTATGCTTGTTTACGAACTCATCCTCGGTGTCGAGGTCGGGAGTGATGTCCCAAACGTTGTCACGAAGGGAGATCTCATAATCGCCTGCCTCAAGGATGTATGCACCCTTGCCGCCGTTCGCGCCGTTATACCAGCTGGACATATCGCTGAATGCGAACTCTACTCTTGCATAGTAGGTCTCGCCGGGCTGAATAATATTAGTCTTTGCAAATCCGGCAAGCTCGTAATAGGGTTTTTCCACAAGGCCGGTGTAGGGAGCGTTGAAGTAGATCTGAACGACCTCCTTACCTGCTCTATCGCCGGTGTTGGTAACCGCAACCTGAATGGAAACGAGATCATTCTCGCGGTCAACGTTGAACTCGGTGATATGCTTCTCAAAGGTAGTGTAGGACATACCCTCGCCGAAGGAGTACTGAACGTGCTCGTCATACTTGTAGTTAGGATCGGTGAGCGCGCGTGTTACGTAGTAACGGTAGCCAAGGTATACGCCCTCGTAGTAAACCTGGAAGGGAGTGCCCTTATTGTCATAATATCCCGTACCCTCGTGACCGAACATAAGCTGTGCGGGGTTGTCATCGCCCGAGTAGGGCCAGGTGTCAACCATCTTACCCGAGGGATTAACTCTGCCGGAGATAACGCCTGCAACGGCGGTGTTACCGGTAAGACCGGGGTGACCGATCCAGAGAACCGAGTCGATGCCATCATCCTCAAGAACGCCAAGCTCCATGGTGTTGGAGGAGTTGATGAGAATGATAACTCTTGCGAAGTTCTCCTTAAGGAGATTTATCATATCCTTCTCTCTCTGAGTGAGAAGGGTGTTGGAATAGCTGAGGTCGCCATCCTCAGAGCCTGCTCTTGAAACCGCGTAGATTGCGATGTCGGAATATTCCTTTGCAGCCTCGAGAAGGGTCTTGCCGTCGAGTCCGTCGTAGGTCTTGGTGTAAGCCGAAGCCTCGGGCTCGTTATCATAGGGGAATCTGGTCTCGTCAATAAGGATATTACCCTTATCGTCCTTGGTGTTGCCGCCGAAAACGTTGTTCTGACACTGAATGTCATAGTCGGTCTCGGTGATCTTATAGGTCTTGCTCTCGAAGTAGTTAGCTACGAGATTATAGAGATTCTTGTTATACTGGAAGCCCTCGGTTTCAAGAGCGTCCTCAAGACGGGTCATATAAAGCTCGTTGCCATATGAGGTCGCGTTGGTTACGAATACGCCCGAACCGCCGCCACCGTAGAGCATACCGAATACCGAGGAACCGAAGAGGTTAACCTTCATATCGCCCTCGCTCTTGGGGTCAAGGGGAAGAACACTCTTGCCGTTTTCCTCGTTATTCTTAAGGAGAACGATACCCTCCTCCTCGATCTTAATAACGTTTTCCTTTGCCTCGCCGATTGCGAGCTTTGCAGACTCGCTGTCGGGCTTCAGAACGTTAGTGGGGAAAAGCGCTTCCTTAATATAAGGAATGGTGGTTGTAAGCACGGGAACTGCGATAGTTGTGAGAATAAGGAGAAGTGCGATTACAGCGGTCCAACGGATTCTGCCGCCGAGATTCCACTTAACTACCTTTCTGATTCTCCTGCGCTCGTCTGCGAGGGTCTCTCTCTTTTCTCTTCTGCTCTCGCCTCTGAGCTCTCTGGTGAGAAGTCTTGCATACTGTCTCTCGTCTCTGTCAAGCTGAAGCTTGCCGAATACCCAAGCCTTAAGAACGTAAAGAACTGCGCCAACTGCCGCTGCAACGGCTGCTGCCTTAGGTGCAGTCTCCCAAGCGAATACCTTGAGAGGCCAGCCCTCAACAGGCTCCCAGTTGCCGATCTTGTCAAGGAGAGTCTGCTCGCCGTCGTCGCCGGGCTTGTCTGTGCCGGGCTCATCGGGCTTTTCGGGCTCGTCGGGCTTTTCGGGCTCATCGGGAATAACGGGATCAATGCCGTCGTCCTCGTAAATAGTAATGCTTCTGGTCTTGGTTGCGGTGTTACCCTTTGCGTCGGTAGCGGTGATAACGATGGTGTATCTGCCTGCTACCTCGGGAGTGAACCTGCCGTCTGCGAAGGAGATCTCCTCCTGATTATCCTTGCCGTAGTTAAGGTAAACCTTGGTCTCAACCTTGATCTTTTCAGCGGGAGTTACGTTATCCTTAACGTTAAGTTCAATCTCAACGTCATTACCTGCCATAGGCTTATCGGTAGAAACGTCAAGACCGATTGTGGGTGCGATAAAGTCGGATGCGGATGCGCCGAGATTTCTGCCGGGGATAAGCTCGATACAGTCTACGTTGCAGTAATATCCGGTGGTGAGCATCTCAAGCACGATGGTGATCTTGCCTGCCTCTACCTGAGTGGAGTAGGTGTCAAATGCCTGGAAGTTGTACCACTGATCGCCAATGAGACCGGGAAGGCTGTCGTTTGTGAGCTGAAGCTCAACGCCGTTCACGGTAAGTCTCATTACCTCGGAGAAGCTTCTCGCCTCGGAGCAAGGAGCCATGTGAAGGACGATATATCCCTCGGTAGCAATGGGAAGATCAACCTCCCAGATGATCTTATTACCTGCAAGACCCCAGTTACCTACGGTCCAGTTGCCGGATGCAAGATCGGTTTCCTCAATAATTATACCTGCGCCGCTCATATCGGTGCTGGTGATGGTTTCCTGCCAGTTGGTGTCCTCTGCCTCGAGAAGGAATGCGCCACAGGTGGGACATCTGCCGTCAACGTAGTTGTGATCGTGGCTGGGAATGCCTGCGCCGCTGCCTGCAAGGTCAACGATAAAGTAGTCGAAGTTGAAGTTCGAGCCCTCGTGAGCCTCGATATAAAGCTCGTTCTCGCCCGCCTTGAGAGTCACCTCTTCAAGATAGTAAACCTTAAACTTATACCAGCCGCTGTTCCAGTCGGTGAAGGGATCGAAGGCATCTGCAAAGGCAACCTCTTCTCCGTTAAGCTTTACGGTAAGGTCTGTGCCGCCCCAACCGGTAACCAGTGCGATACCGATCTTTGCGCTACAATCTGCGCCTACGTTAAACTTATAGGTTACGTTAGTGTCACCGTGACCCCAGTTACCAATGCACCAGCCCTCAGAGCAGCCGTCTCTATTGAGAATGAAGCCCTGCTCGAGGTCGGTGGAGGTACCGTTAGGAGTTACGGTCTCCATCTCGATCTTAATGCTGCCGCAGGAGCAAGCGCCACCTACGAAGTTATGCTCGTGATCGGGATCAACGGGAGGAGTGGGAGGATCGATGGGCTCGTCGCCACCCTCTACGAAATCGAAGATAATATAGTCAAAGTTGAAGTTCGAGCCCTCGTGAGCTTCGATGTAAATCTCGTTCTCACCTGCGCTCAGCTGAACCTCGTTAAGGTAGTAAACCTTGAAGTTGTACCAACCATTCGCCCAGTCGGTGAAAGGATCGAATGCATCTACGAAGTGAAGATCAACGCCGTTTACACGAACGGTAAGACCCGTGCCGGACCAACCGGTAACGAGTGCGATACCGATATTTGCCTTGGTAGCCTCTGCCACGGTGAACTTGTAAGTTACGTTGGTGTCGCCGTGCTTCCAGTTACCGATAACCGCGCCGCCGGATGCGCCTTCCTTGTCGAATACGAATATATCGTTTCCGTCGGAGGGAGTACCGTTAGGAGTTACGGACTCCATCTCGATTCTGTCGCCGTCGTTGATGGTGGGAATCGAAGGATCGGGGAGAGTGTGACCCTGGCACTTCTCTGCGCATACGGTCTCGGTACAAGATGCGTCAAGGCACTTGCCGCACTCGGGACATACGCTCTCGCATACGTGAGGAGGAATAACGGGAGTATCCTCTACAAAATCAAAGATGAAATAGTCGAAATTGAAGTTACATCCCTGGTAAGCTTCAAGGTAAATGGTGTTTTCGCCTGCCTGAAGCTCTACCTCGTTAAGATAGTAAACCTTGAAGGCATACCAACCGTTTGCCCAGTCGGTAAAGGGGTCGAAGGAATCTGCGAAGGAAACGTCCTGGCCGTTAACCTTTACAACAAGGTTAGTACCGCCCCAACCGGTAACAAGCGCAACGCCGATCTTTGCCTTGGTAGCCTCTGCAACGTTGAACCTGTATGTTACGTTGGTATCGCCGTTTACCCAGTTACCAATGCACCAGCCCTCGGATGCGCCATCTCTGTTAAGAATGAAGCCCTGCTCAAGGTCGCCGGGAGTACCGTTGGGAGTAACGGATTCCATCTCAAGCTTGTCGCCGTCGTGGATGGTGGGAATCTCGGGCTCAACTACGTGACCCTGGCACTTCTCTGCGCATACGGTCTCGGTGCAAGAAGCGTCAAGGCACTTGCCGCACTCGGGACATACGCTCTCGCAAGCGTGAGGAGGAATAACAGGAGCATCCTCAATAAAATCAAAGATGAAATAGTCGAAATTGAAATTACATCCCTGGTAAGCTTCAAGGTAAATGGTGTTCTCGCCTGCCTGAAGCTCTACTTCATTAAGGTAGTAAACCTTGAAGGCATACCAACCGTTTGCCCAGTCGGTGAAGGGATCGAAGGAATCTGCAAATGCAACATCCTGGCCATTAACCTTTACAACAAGGTTAGTGCCGCCCCAACCGGTAACAAGCGCAACGCCGATCTTTGCCTTGGTGGCCTCTGCAACGTTGAACTTGTATGTTACGTTGGTATCGTCGTTTACCCAGTTACCAATGCACCAGCCCTCGGATGCGCCGTCTCTGTTAAGGATGAAGCCCTGCTCAAGGTCACCGGGTGTGCCGTTAGGAGTTACAGTCTCAACCTCAAGCTTGTCGCCATCGGAGATGGTGGGAATAGTCTCTACGAAATCAAAGATGAAATAGTCGAAGTTAAAGTTATTGCCCTCGTATGCTTCGAGATAAATGGTGTTTTCACCTTCGTTAAGGTGTACGGTCTCAAGATAGTAAACCTTGAAGTTGTACCAACCATTCGCCCAGTCGGTGAAGGGATCGAAGGAATCTGCAAATGCAACGTCAACTCCGTTAACCTTTACAACAAGGTTAGTGCCGCCCCAACCGGTTACAAGTGCGATACCGATATTCGCATCGGTAGCCTTTTCTACATTAAATTTGTATGTAACGTTGGTGTCACCATTCTTCCAGTTACCAATGCACCAGCCCTCGGATGCGCCATCTCTGTTAAGGATGAAGCCCTGCTCGAGGTCACCGGGAGTACCGTTAGGAGTTACAGTCTCAACCTCAAGCTTGTCGCCATCGGAGATGGTGGGAATGGTCTCGATAGGCTCGGTGAAGTCTACGATAAAGTAGTCAAAATTGAAGTTTGAGCCCTCGTAAGCCTCAATGTACAGGCTGTTCTCACCTGCCTTGAGCTCCACCTCTTCAAGATAGTAAACCTTGAAGTTGTACCAACCGTTTGCCCAGTCGGTGAAGGGATCAAAGCTGTCGGCAAAAGCAACGTCGACACCGTTTACCCGAGTAATAAGGTTGGTGCCGCCCCAACCGGTAACAAGCGCGATACCGATTCTGGCCTTTGTCGCTTTCGGAGCATTGAATTTATAGGTAACGTTGTTGTCACCCTTGCCCCAGTTGCCGATAACCTTACCGCCCGACGCACTTTCCTTGTCAAAGACAAGAGTGCCGTTAGGGTCGGTAGGAGTACCGTTGGGAGTCACGCTCTCGACCTCGATCTTAAGATCGCCGCAAGAGCAAACGCCCTCTGTGAATTCGTGCACGTGCTCATCTGCACTTGCCGCTACGAAAAGGCAGCAAAGTGTCATCACAAGCGCAATACACGCCACAATAATCTTTTTAAGATTACCTGTGTGTTTCATAAACATCCTCCTGTTTGTTTTATTTTTCAGATGAACCTTAGTCATCCGTGGTTAATAATGTCAAATTACCGTGAAATATAACCTTTCACTATAATTTATTATATAATAGCATAATAAAGTTTTTCATGCCGTTTTTTTCACAAAAGGTCAAAAAAATGCTCAACTTGCTTACTCCTGTAAAAATATAGATACATATTTTGTTGATATTGCACAAATCCCCCATCCATCACCGTGCTTAACGGCTATGTTAATACATGTAGGATTTTTTCTACAAATCAAAACATTTTTCACACATTCAAAAAACCCTTTTTCTTATTTTCAGCTCGTGTTTTAGTTAAAATGTAAATCAAAGTTGTCAAAACAATAAAAATGGAGCCCACCCGAGGGTGGTCTCCATTTTCTTTATAGTGTGTTTTCGAAATTAGCGGTTTACGAAGTATTCGGAGAGTTCCTTGTAGAGCTGCTCATCCATGTAGGAGTAGAAGCCTGCGTACTCGATAACCTCGTTCATATCCATATCGGGATCAACGTCGGTGTAGGAGATAAGCTTGAGGTAGCTTTCCTTTGCTACGTCGAAGCCGTCGTTATTCGCCTTGAGATAAACCTGAAGGGCGTTAACTGCGGATACAGAGTAGGAAACGTAGTAGCAAGGAGAGGTGATGGTCATACCGTTTCTCCAGTATGTATTATTACGGTAATCCTCACCAACGCCAAAGTCGATGGAAAGGTTTGCGTAAAGAGTATCATACTCGTCGGGAGTGATCTTACCGTCTGCCATGATTTCCTCCGAACCGTAGCCATCGTAGTAGTTGAGATAAATAGCCTGCTCAAAGGCGTCAACCTGAAGTGCTGCAACGATTATATAGAGGTTGTTAAGCATCTGGAAACGGTTAACGTAATCGGTAACGTCAGCACCGTAGATACCGCTGTGCTCGATATAATAGAGAAGAAGGGACTCGTGACCCTGAGAGTGTACCTCAAGAAGGTCGTAGGACTGATCGTACTCGGACTTGTTATAGATCTCGTTCATATAGTGGCCGAACTCGTGAGCCACGGTGAAGATGTTGTTGTAGTCTGCGCCGCCGAAGTAAGCGAGAGGAATGCCCTTGCTGCTAAGGCTGGTAACGTGCGCGCCCTCGTAAGAGCCACGGAAGAGGTTGCCGTCCACTACAAGATCATTCAACACGTCGGAGAAGGAATAGGTCTTATCGGGATTGGAGGTGAAGCCCATCTCCATCTCGTCGATGAAGTCATTGAGAATTGCATTTGCCTTAGGGCTGTCAAAGAAGCTGTCCTCGATGCAGGCGAGAATGCCTTCTCTGCTGGACTCTGCAACCTTTGCACCGGAGTGCTCGGAATAAAGCATGTTGAATGCGGGAACGAGGTAGGTCTTTACGTACTCAGCAAAGTTTGCAACGTCCTCGGGAGAATACTCTCTCGAATAAACGTTCTCGTAAGCGTACTCAAGGTAGTTATCATAGCCGAGAAGAGCGGCAAGCTTCTTGTTATTCTCAACGAACTCAGCGTAGAGGGTGGGAACCTTATCGCCGTACATAAGCTCTTCTGCGGAAAGTCCGTTAAGCTCAAGCTCGATGGCGTCGTTTCTGTCCTTCAGAGCTTTATACTCGGGGTTAGCAACAGCGTTGGAATCGAAGAGGAATGCGTTGATCTCTTCCTCGGTCATACCGTAGTAGTAGAACTCACGGTACATAGAGTCGTACCAGGGCTGAGAAAGCTCATAGAACTTGGAAATGAGGGCGTTGTAGTATTCCATCATATCGTTGTACGTAGCCTCAAGCTCCTCGTTTTCATTGTCACAGTAATAGAGAGTTCTTGCGATAACGTACTGATCTCCCACTGCGCCGATGAGGTCGTAGTATTCGTCCATAACAGCCTCTGCAGCGGCATAAGCCTCGGCGAGAACGCCCTCCTCAGCATATGCGTGCTTAGCAGCGTCGTAAGCCTCGGCAGACTGAAGGAGTGCAAGCATCTGCTCGTGCTTTGCCTCAAGGGTAGCCTTGTCGGCATCTCCGAAGGTAAATACCATATCGTCGGCATACTTGCCATCGGTGTACTTGGGTAATACGAAATAGGGACACTTACCGTTGGTGCAACGCTTACCTCTGGATGCCTCACCGGAAACGAAGTTGTGGCCGGTTGCAGGAAGGATCTGAGTCTCGGTCTTACCACAGACAGAGCACTTGGTTTTTAATCTACCTGCCTCAACACAGGTGGGATCCTTACTACCGGTTGTACGAACCATATCGTGTCCGGTTGCAGGAATAACCTCCTCCTGCTTTTCACCGCACTCGCAGGCGGACTTAGTATATCCGTCCTCAAGGCAGGTGGCTTCCTTGGAATCGGTTACGACGAATGCGTGAGTATGCTCGCCGCCGCCAAGAACGCTATCCTTAATACCCTCAAGCTTTGCGGCAAGGTCCTCAGGCAGCACAGAGCAGCTGACAAGAGAGATAACCAGCGCAAGCATAAGAGCAAGCGTCAATAATTTTTTCATGGTTTTTCTCCTTTTAAATAAAATAAAGATAATTAATCTTAGCACACAAAATTGCAGTTTTCAATAGCAAACCAATACTTTTTTCATCATTTTTGCAAGATTGCACAGTTTGACTTGCAAATTCTTGTCAGTTTGCACAAAATAAAAAGGAGATGTCACATTTGGCAAGACCGAAAAAGACCAAAGGATAATAAAAACCTACTCAAACTTCAGCAAAGTGTGCAAGCGAAACAGAAAGAGGTTGAAATCCTATGGATTTCTTTGATTTTTATGGTCTTTTTCTACCGTCGTTTGCTCAACTCTCGTCGTACCTTTGTACGCCTTCGGTCGCAAACGACACTTCTTGCTCAAATCTGCCAATCCCCTTATCAAACCAAAGAGGCTGTCTCAAATTTTGCATTTGAGACAGCCTCTCATATTCTTAGTTTTCCTTAATCTGCTGATAGAAGGTTGCAATCGCCGCCTGCTCATAAGGCACCACCCAAATGGATGCAATACCGAGAGTGAGGATCACCAGCATATTCCAACCGATGAAGCTGAGGGTAAGGCAGAAGAAGCGCCACTTATTGCCCTTCATAATCTCCTTCGAGCGACGGAGTGCCTCACGGGCGGTAAGGGTGGGGTCATCGGCAAGAACGTGGCTTGTCATAGAGTACTTATACATCACAATAATGCCGGGGATGATGAAGAATATCATACCGACGAAAACTCTGAGAGCAATCAGAAGATTTGCGCCAACTGCGGTGCCGGTAATTCCGAACTTAGAGAAGAGCGAGCGCAGCTTAGGCTTATTGCCCTGAACGAGGTCAACGTTGAACTCTGCGTAGCCAACACCGACGACGCTGCCGAGAATAAGGACGAAGGCAAATGCAACGACGAAGCCGACTATCATGCCGATAATAACGGGCGCCATAGCCTCCCAATCAATAACGGGATTATGTAAATCAATGGGCGGAACGTCGGACTCCATATCAAATTCAAAGCTGGGATAGCCGCCGACCGCACCAAAAAGCGATGCCACGAGACCTGCGATGCAGGCAATGCCCCAATTACCCTTTAACGCCTCACGGGCAGAGGCTCTGATTTCTTTTGCTTTCATTTTATTCTCCTTAGAAGATTTTTTTCTAGCCTAATTTTACCACACAAATCTTCCTTTGTCAATAGTGTGGGGTGACATTTCTGCCACCCCCGTTTTTTTTACTTATTCTTTTCAGCGTAGTAGGATACCAGATCACGGAATTCCGTCTTGAATTCGTCATCCGAGAGGTCGAGGGACTCAAGGGTGGAGATCAGCTCCTCGAGATTTGCCTCTGCCTTGTACTCCGAGTCACGGAGAATGAGAGCAAACTCGACCACGCCTGCGACGAAGAGATTTTGCTCCGTGGGGCTAGTGGTGTATGCGCTGTTCAGCACGCCGAGGCGAAGCTCCTTTTCCTCGGTGCCGTTACCGCCCGAGTTCTCGGTGGGCTTATACTTGATTATCACGTCGGCGATGGAAAGAAGCGCGTCTGCCTTAAATACGCCCTCATTTTTCATCTTTATCTCATAAACCACGGTGACGGTGTGGCCCGAGCCAAGCTCGCCTGCATCGGTATTCGAGTCGTTGAACTCCTCCTCGGTGAGAAGCTTATTTTCATAGCCAACGAGACGGAAGGACTCGACGTAATCGGGGTTAAAGGTGATGCCTGCCTTAACGTCCTTTGCAACGGTGACGAGGCTGCCGCCGATATCGGTGACAAGGGCACGCTTTGCCTCCTTGACGCTGTCGATGTAGCTGTAATTTCCGTTGCCCTTCAGTGCCAGGGTCTCCATTTTCTCAGCCTTGAGATTGCCTCTGCCGAAGCCGTAGACCGAGAAGTAAACGCCGCTCTGACGCTTTTCGGAAATAAGCGCCTCAAGACCTGCGTTGGTCACGGTGCCAACGTTGAAATCGCCGTCGGTGGCAAGGATAACACGGTTGTTACCGCCCTCGATAAAGTACTTTTCGGCAAGGTTGTATGCGGCGTAAATACCCTTCGAGCCTGCGGTGGAGCCGCCTGCGGTAAGGTCCTCGATAGCCGCCATTATCTTCGCCTTCTCATAGCCAAACGCACCCTCGAGAGGAATACTGTCACCGCTTGCGTAGGTGACGATAGACACTCTGTCCTCGGGGCCGAGAGCCTCGGTGAGCATCATAAACGCCTGCTGTACCAAGGGAAGCTTGTCGTCAGAGTACATAGAGCCGCTGACGTCGATGAGAAATACGAGATTATTCTTTATATTGCTGAACTCCACCTCACGGGCTGCAAGTCCGATGGTCAGGAGCTTTGTTTCGGGGTTATAGGGTGTGTCGAAAATAGACGCATTGAGCGAGAGAATGTCATCGCCCTCGGGAGTTTTGTAATCGTAGCTGAAGTAGTTAAGCATCTCCTCTACCCTTACGGCATCCTTAGGGATATTGTATCCTCTGGCGATAAGCGAGCGAAGGTTGGGATAGGAGGCGGTGTTGGCGTCAATGGAGAAATAGCTGGTGTTGTTCTCGCCTGCATTGACAAAAGCGTTCTCGACGATCTCGGTATAGCCCTCTCCGCCACTGCCTGCCATTGCGTCAAAAGAAGCGTTGGGAGCGTAATTACTCGGACCTTGTAAACCCCCCATATCGCCCTTTGGAGCGGCGCAGGAGGTGAAAATAATGAGCATCACCACGGCAAGCACAAGTGATACGGTTCGTTTTAAGATAGACTGTTTTTTCATAACTTTTCTCTCCTTTTTTTAGTTTTCACCTATATAGACACCAAATTTATGGCAAAGGTTACAGGCTTTGGTAAAATAATTTTATCATAGTCATAATTCACTGTCAATATGCTTTAATAATGTTTAAGAAAAGGGGATGCCGAAGCACCCCCTAAATCCTTGATTATTCAAAATACTCAATGATAATTGCGAAGATATAAATTCCGCTGCCTGCGCTTCCTACCGAGTAGGTTCCGCCCTCGGCGATCTCGATAGTGGTGACCGCAAGGGATGCAGGTGCGTCAAAGGAGCCGACGGTTGCGCTCGATGCGTTTACCATAGTGAGCGTTCTGTCCGAGCTGCCCGAGGACTGGGCTGCGATAGTGATAGTGCAGGGGCCGTCAACCGTGAAGCTGACGTATCTTGACGTACCAAACTTTGCACTGCCGCCAACGCTCAGACCGTTTGCAAGCTCGTAGGTCTCGCCGCCGTAGGTGAAGGCAGCCTTCTTCGACTTCTTCTCCATAGTCTTGTCAGCGGTTGCCACAAGGGTGAACTCGCCCTCTACCACGGTGGAGTTGTAGGTGGTCTGACCAAGATTATCCGCATTGAACACCACCACCTTGGTAGGCTCGGGGCGCATATCAATGATCATCTGCTTTACCTTCGCCTCGATCTCCTCAAGAGTCGCAAGGTTCGTAACCAGATGTCTGTAGTCAACGTTTACCTTTGCATAGCAATATCTCGCCACCTCGCAAAGCTCCTGGATCTCAAGATAGTTCTCTGCCGTAACCTCGGTGGGAATAGCCGCTATTTTATCAACGACGGTCTGCGGATCGTAGTAATCTCTGCCGGGATTGGTAACACCGATCACGGTGAAGAGCGACTCAATATTGCGAACGGTCTGTCTGCCGATGAGGTTAGAGGGGTCAATATAGGTCTCGGGAGTAGTGAGGATCTTATCGTAGAAGGGGTGACCCTCGCCAAAGCCAAGCATAGCCTCGGCAACTCTCGCCGCCTGAAGGAATGCGCCGTACTTATTGTAATGTGTAGCCTCGATGCCGGTGTAGCCAAGCTCGGTATTGCCGTATGCGGAGTCGTAATCCACAGGCCAAAGACCTGTCAGCTCGTTAGGCTTCAATGCCATAAGATAGTTTGCGTAGGTGGGTGTTGCCGCTTCAAGGATCTCCTTGGACTCGGCAAAGAGGTCGATAAGGAGACAGTTTTCCTCCTTTGCAAGCTGGCGAACAGCCTCAACGTAAGCGAAGTTCTCACCGTGGAGACCCGCGCCGCCGATGATCTCGCCCTGAGAGTTGAACTTAACACGTGCAACGGGTGTGATAAGCACGGGAGTTGCGCCAACGCTTCTTGCAAAGTCGATATACTGCTTAAGATACCACTTATAAGTACCGCTGCCGTAGGCGTAGTACTCCGAGCCATACTTTTTAAGCTCGGTAAGAGCCTTCTGCTCCTCGGAGTCGCTTGCTTTTGCGGTATACTCCTCGGGAAGGAAGGTTGTGGGGCTCTTCTCGGCAGGGGTCACGGGGTAAATGCCGTTGGCATCAGGTGTGCCGAGAGGAACCATTCTGTCGTAGATAGTAGTGTAGTTCGAGAGCTTGGAGGCGTCGTCGTTATGACCGAACTGGATAAAGAGGTAGTCGCCCTCCTTAATGTCGTCGCCAATAGATCTTCCGCCGTTCTGGGAGAAGCTGTAATTATTGCCCTCAATGTCAAAGAGTCTGCCCTCGTTAATGAAGGAACGGGAGCTTCTGCCGCCGTGAGCGGCGTTGACAATCTTAATATTATCATCGAGGAAGAGGCCAAGATACTGTCCCCAGCCTGCGATGTACTGGCTGTCATCGTAGGTTTTTACGGTAGAGTCGCCCGCAAGGAAAATGGTGGGCTTGCTCTCCTCCTTGGGAGGCTCGGGAGCGCCGCAGTCGGGACAATAGCCGTTAACGAAGGTCTCGCAGTTATGGATATCGGGGGGAATAAGTCCACCCATGCCGCATTTGTCGCAGATCGTATCACCGTCGGAATCGGTCCAGCAGTCGCAAACAGGATTGTCGGGCTTTTCCTCGGGCTTTTCCTCAGGCTTTTCCTCAGGCTTTTCCTCGGGGGTATCGGGCTTTTCGTCAGGCTTCTGACCTACGATAGTATCCCCCTCGGGAGTGAAGATCTTGTCGATAAGATCACAGGAGGAAAGAGAAAGGCATAGCGCAATCAGGGTAATAAGTGCGATAATTCTTTTTGTCATTTGAGGTTACCTCCATCTTTGATATACAATTTAATTATACCACCGAAGCAATAAAATGTCAATATAAAAGAAAAGGGGCACAAAAGTGCCCTTTTTCAAAATCGGTAAAATATTAGTTAGTGGGAACGATACGAACCCATCCGGCCTCCTTCGCAGCCGCAAAGTCGGGAATAACCTCATCATCTATCTCCTGGTAGAAGCTGTATCCCTCGGGAATGATAAGATCGGTAAAGTCTGCAACGTACATTTTCAGCTCACCGCCTCTGTATTCAGACAGGTCGATAGTTCCTTTCATTCCTATGGGATCATAGTATTTAAGCTTAATATTTCCAACCTTAAGATAGGTGCCATCATAGGTGTTAAAGCCGTTGGTAATAGAAGAACCGCCAACGCTGTCGTAAATTCGGAGCGAACCGTATACGAAGAATTCGTTCAGGGAGGGATCATCACAGTTTATGCTATAGCCCGCCATGTCGATCTCAACGTAGGTATTATCATCAATATAGATGCAATCCAGAACGTCTATATCTGCGCCCAGTCTGATTTTTGTGCCGTCAACTCTTGCCGCCTCACGAAGCTCGTCTTCGCTTCTGACTACAACAAAGAGCTGAGAGGCGTCAACGGTATTGGTGTTATTACAGGTAGGACAGGTTGCGGTGAAGCTGCCGTCGCCGTTATCTACGTAATCAAGGAAGGTACAGTTTTGGGTTGTGGAAGACTCGCAATACAGGCAGGCTTCGGTATGAGTGCCGTCCCCGTTCGGGGTAAGTTCCATATCGTGATCCCCCTCCACGCACCTAAGAAGTCTCTCAATTCTATCCTCGAGAGCCGCCTTTTCGCCCTCAAGAGCTTCCTTCTCGCCCTCAAGAGCAGACTTTGCCGCCTCAAGCTCGGTCTTTGCCTTTTCAAGAGTAGCCTTTGCATTTTCAAGCTCGGTCTTGGTCGCCTCAAGAGACTCTATAGTCTGATTAAGCTGTGCGGTCGCCTCGTCGATAAGGCCCTGAACGTTAGCATCGATCACCTCGCAGGAGGCAAGGCTCATCGCCATGGTAAGTACGAGTGTGAGTGTAAGTAAAATCCTAGTAATTTTCATTTATTTTCTCCTTAGTTTTATTCGTGATAGGGTTCGGTGTGGTTATCGGGGTAGACGAAGAAGTGACAGCGGTCGCAGAGCTTTGGCTCATCATCGATCCCTCTCGTAAACACCACGTTATGACCCAGGGGCTCGCCCTCTACGTGGTCACAGTTGCGGCAGGTCTTTGCCCCGAAGCAATCTGCCTCCTCAAAAACGTGGGTAGTGGTTCTCTCGTATCCGCAAAGCGAGCACTGGGAGTCGCATGCGTTCTCAAAATCGTGGGGACAGCCCCCCTCGTCACAGGAGCTGAGTGCGAAGCACATCATAAGCACCAGCGACAGAACCGTAAGTGATAAAAACATCCTTTTCATAGTAATTCTCCTTATATTATCTTTTATATTCATCATTCGTACAAACGCCGATAAAGTCATCGGCTGCTTTATAGTGGCGACATCCATAGCATCCCATCTCGCCGCACTCACCGTGGAAGCCGTCGCAAACGTCCTGCATCGCTGTGACGAGGGGTCTGCCGTCGCTGCCGTAGATAGGGTTTGAGAGCAGGTCGGGATAGATCGGAACGGGGTCGGTATTCTCACGCTCAAACTCCTCGTAGTAGCCGTAGCGTATCTCAAATACCCTGCCGTTAACGAATATCATTTTATAGAGATCACCTTCTCTGTACCTCTGCATAGTGGTCTCCTTTCGGTTTCGGGAAAAGAAAAAATCCCGTAACGGTTGCTTGTGACAACAGTATACAGGATTTCTATGAATTTGTGTACCACCTAAATTTGGTTTTTTTGGTCATTTTTGAATGTCCGAAATCAGAGGATTGTGGCAATCTCGGTTCTGTCCTTAACTCCGGTTTTCTGGACGATACGCAGCACCGCCTGCTTGACGGTGGACTCGGAGATAAACTTCAGCTGTGCTATCTCCTTATTGGTGAAGCCGAAGGCGGCGAGCTTTGCAATCTCCCTCTCACGGGGGGTGAGGTCCTGGGCGATGAGCTTATTTCTCACCTTGCCCGACAGCTTCGACCAGCTCTTGGTATAGACCACCGAAAGCTCCTTCACACGCTCGAGTGCGCTCTCGCTGACGAGGGCGATTCTATCCTCCAGCATACCGTCAAAGTGCCTGGTGTACTCGGCAAGAGTACCGTAGAGACCGTCCTGCAGAGCGAGGTTTACCGCCTTGTCAATATGTGCAGTCGCCTTCTCTTTTCTGCCCGAATTATGGTACGCCACGGCGCAGGAAAGCCTGAGAAGTATCTCGGTGAGTACGGTCTTCTCCACCACCGCCTTCGTGATAAGGGGCTCCACGATATTGGGTATCATACGCATCATGGAAAGACCGCGCATATCCTCACGGCTCTGCTGACCGGAAGCCAGCGCAAATGCCGTCATATAAAGATATTTTACGTAGAAAACGCAGGCAACGGGGTGGGAATCGGGGGGCAGAGCCTCGAAATTTCCCGAGATGAACCAGTCGGGAAAATCTCCGTTATTATATATCGAGCTGTCGATTACGGCAAGGGTCAGGGAGATGATCTCACGCTCCTGCTCGGTCTCGTGGGGGGCTTCGCAGATATGTCGCTTCGCCTCGTACCAGATATCCTCGTCACCGCTCCAGATAGCGCAGTTAGAAAGGAGCATTCCTGCGCCGAGAATGGCATATAATCCCGAATGGGCGTTAAGGAAATATCTGGCGTGCTTATACACCCTTGCGATCTCGCCTCGGCGATAGGCGATATTCGCCTCAAAAAGCTTATGCGCCTCGGGGTTATTTATGAGCATCTCGGCACATTCGTCAGCACCGCCTGCCTTATTATAGAGGTTTGTCATATCCAAAAAGGGGCTTCTTCTCGGCATGGGCATGTGCGGTTCCTCCCCCTTTGCCGAGGAGGGCAAAACCGCATGGGCAGGTATCATCCAGGCTCTGCCGAATCTTACAGCACCCTTGATGCTTCCCTCACTGCAAAGTCCCTGCACTCGCCTTGGGGTGACACCCCACTTTTCAGCCGCCTCTTTTACTGTCAGAAGATTCATTTTTCCTCCGGGTATTTCGCTTTTGCGAAATATTTTAGCTGTGTTTATTTCGCATTAGCGAAATTACACTTCAATTTTAACATAAAAATTTCCATTTGTCAACAAAAAATTGTCAAACTCTTGACAATTAAATACACAGGAGTATAATATATAATGAAAAATTATGTAAAATAAAAGGATTTTATATGAAAAAATCTTTTAAAATACTTCTCACACTTTTGATTATCCTTGCGACGGTGGGCGGATGTACCCTCTACGTCTGCGACTACTATCCTGCCGACGGTGAGGCGATTTTAAGCTGCCTTCCCGAGGATTTGAGTGCGACCTACGAGATAACCGAGGGCGGCCTCATAGTTGCAAAGCCCGAGAACCCCGTGGCAGGATTTATTTTCTACCCCGGCGGAAAGGTGGAGCATTCCTCCTATCTTCCCCTGGCAATGGCGCTTGCCGAGAGAGGTGTTCTCACCGTCATCTGCCCCATGCCTCTGCGCCTTGCCGTTCTTGACGTGAATGCGGCAGAGGGCGTAAGAGAGCTCTTCCCCGAGATTACCGACTGGTATATCGGCGGTCACTCGCTCGGCGGATCTATGGCGGCAGGCTATCTTAAAAGCCACCCCGACCTCTCGGGACTTGTGCTCCTCGGCTCTTACTCCACATACGACGTCAGAGGCAACAGAGTTCTCTCGATCTACGGCAGCAACGACGGAGTTATGCAGGGCGAAAAGTACGAAAAATACAAATCCAACCTTCAAGCCGACCTCTCCGAGGTGATCATCGAGGGCGGAAACCACGCCTACTTCGGCTGCTACGGTGAGCAGAAGGGTGACGGCAGAGCAGAGATCACAAACGCCCGTCAGATCACTCTGACCGCCGAAATCATTTCAGAATTTATTAAAAAGTAAAACATAAAGGAGAAAACAAATGAGCAGTTTTGAAAATCTTAGAATTGTAGACAATTTCTATCAGACTTCTCTCTACTTCCCCATGCCTACCGTCGTTATCAGCACACTTTGCGACGATGGTACAACAAACCTTGGCCCTTACTCCCTCATTCAGCCCTACTACGTGGCAGGTAAGGACTACTATGCGATGCTCCTCTGCTGTCGCAACTCGTCGAACACCGCACAGAACATTCTGAAGAATGGCAAGTGCACCCTTAACTTCATCGACGATAACCCAAAGACCTTCAAGGAGGCTGTAAAGCTCTCCTGGCCTGGTGACAAGCCCGAGGACAAGATGCCCAAGTGCAACTTCAAGCTTGAAAAGAGCATGATCGAGGAAGAGACCGGCGAGAAGCGTCCCATGGTGCTTACCGACGCAATCCAGGCTATCGAGTGTACCTGGGTTCGTGAGCTTGAGGGCGCAGATAAGTTCCAGGCAGGCGAGCTTCACGGCTACGAGCCCCCCTACAACGATTTCAACGGCATTACCTCTAAGTTCGGCGCACACTTTATTCTCAAGGTTGACAAGATCCTTATGAAGAAGAAGTATTCCGACGCTATTATCCGTGGTGTGAAGGCATCCGACTTCCCTGCCCTCCCCGTTGACTACGGCTACCGTGATTCCAAGAATTTCTGGTTCCACAGAAAGACCAGAATGCGTGCAGAGCTTCTCCAGGTGAGAGAGGCTTCTCTCGAGTCTGTTCGCTATGCGGCTGACCGTGCCGACGACAAGGTCAAGTTCACCGACGACGCCCTCAAGACCATTCTCGGCGTGCCGAGAGTATTTCTTCCCCTCGTTCTGAAGGGCTGCGTTGACTGGGCAAAGGAAAACGGCGTTGAGCTTATCGACGAGAGCCACATGAAGATAATCAACGACAAGAGAGCCAAGGAAAAGACTAAAAAGTAATTATTTGACAAGAATTATTTACATTTTGGAGTTAAATTATGAAAAAGACTAACAAAGGCGGCCTTACCACCAAGCATTGGCTGGGCTATATGTTCGGTGACTTTGGCGGCTGTATGACCTTTGCCCTTATGGCGAGCACATTCTCCATCTACTGCACGAACGTGCTGAGAATCGACGCCACCGTAATGGGTGTGCTCACAATTATCTGGACCATCTGGGATGCCATCAACGACCCCATGATGGGCGCGCTTATGGACAAGACGTTTGCAAAGCATCAGAACAAAAACGGTAAGTTCCGTCCCTGGCTGCTTCGTGCAACACCTCTCCTTGGCGTGACGGCAATCTGCCTCTGGACAGTTCCTACCTTCACCAAGGGTATCGTTACTCTCGTAGCCCTCTTCTCCTTCAAGATCCTCTACGAGGCGTCCTACACGATGTTCAACATCCCCATGGGATCTCTCCTTTCCGCAATGTCCACCAACGATGCAGAGCGTGCATCTCTCTCCTCTGCCCGTGGCGTTGGTTCTATGTTCGGTAACATGATCCCCGGTATGATCGGACCCGTTATCATAGGTATGTTCGGCGAGAACAACTCCACAGGTTATATGATCACCGGCGTTGCCTGCGCAATCTTCGGCTTTGTGGTATGTCTTCTTCACTACGCCCTCACAGAGGAGCGTGTCGTTGTTAACGAGGAAACAAAGGCTGACGATATCAAGTTCACCGACATTCTCGACGTTATCAAGAAGAACCGTGCCTTCGTTGCCCTTTGTATCCACGGCATCTGCATCTGCACTATGCAGTATCTCACCGAGAACATCTCTATGTATATGTACTCTGCGGTTTATAACGACGTTACCTATAAGACCATCGCATCGGCTCTCTCTGCCCCCTTCATGGTTGGCGCAATGGTGGGCGTGCCCTTCCTTTGTAAGAAGCTCGGTCTTGAGAAGATCATCCGTCTCACCCTTCTTGCAGGCGGCGCAGTTTGCGGTCTTCTCTTCGTAATGCATCTCTTTATGGACGTTAACCCCCTCGTTCACGGCGTAATTCTCGGTATCGGCTCTGGCCTTGCAATGGTATCAATCCAAATGCAGTGGGGTCTGGTCGGCGAGGCTATCGACTACAACGAGTTTATCACCGACAAGAGAACCGAGGGCTCTATCTACGGTACCTTCAATCTCTCCCGTCGAATCGGTCAGACCGTCGGTCTCGGCTTCAGCTTCTTCGCCCTCGACTGGATCAAATACAATCCCGCCCTTGAGGTTCAGACGGGCGGCACTATCTTCGGCTTCAAGATCCTCTGCGTTCTCGTTCCCGCACTCTTCATTCTCGGCTCCTGGGCGGCATTTAAGTTCGTTTGGAACATCACCCCCGAGATCCGTGAAAAGATGGCGGCAAAGAAGGCTGCTGAAAAGGCTGTTTCCGAAGAAGCAAACGCATAATTAGTAAAGAAAGGTTTACATAATACAATGAAAATTTTACTTGCAGGCGCCTTTGGCAACCTTGGCGCAGAAATTTTAAAGGCACTTGATAAGGCAGGACACGAGGTTGTAGCTGCCGATCTCAAGGAGGGCAAGTGTGACGCAAAGTACAGCTTCCGTGCTATTGACGCCACCAACCCCGATACCCTGAAGGGTATTATGGACGGCTGTGACATGGTGATCTCCACCGTCGGTCTCACAGGCGCATCCACACGCTTCACCGCATACGACATCGACTTCCAGGGCAACCTTAACCTCTTAAACGAGGCAAAGGCGGCAGGCGTTAAGAAGTTCAACTACATCTCTGTTATCTCCTGCGACGAGCCCGGCGCTGACAAGGTGCCTATGCTCCATGCAAAGTTCCTCTTCGAGCAGGCGCTGAAGAAGAGCGGTATGGAGTACATCATCCACCGTCCCACAGGCTACTTCTACGACATCGCAAAGGTGTTCAAGCCCTACGTTGACAAGGGCGAGATGCAGCTGCTCAAGGGATTTGGCGGCGTAAAGGCAAACGTTGTTGACTGCCCCGACTTCGCTAAGTTCATCGTCGACACCCTTGGCGAGACCAACGTAACCTACAACGTAGGCGGTAAGGAGACCTACACCTACGAGGAAATGGCAAAAATGTGCTTCGACGCAGCAAAGAAGCCCCTCAAGATCAAGTGGGCTCCCATCTGGCTCTTCGGCGTTCTCGCAAACCTTCCCAAGATCAAGAAGGCAGGCAAGCACGACATAATTCTCTTCTCCAAGTGGACCCTTTCCCACGACCTCGTTGGTGACACCTGCGTTGGTGAGGGCAGCTTCAAGAAGTATCTCAACGAATATTTTGGAGGTAAGAACTAATGCCTTGGTCACTTCTCGGAATTCTCTGTGCCGTTTGCGCCGTTCTTTGCGCAGTCGGCTTCTATAAGTTCGTTTACTTCCTCTCTATCGGCTACGGCTTTGCGGTAGCAGGCGGCGGTATTGCCGTTCTCGTAATGGCACTCGTTACCGGCAGCGAAGCACCCCTCTGGGTTCTCCTTATCCAGGCAGCCCTCTTCCTTGCATACGGTATCCGTCTCTCGGGCTTCCTTCTCGTAAGAGAGATCAAGAACGCCGCATACAGAAAGACCCTTAAGGAGGCTACCGGCGACGACAAGAAGATGCCCATCTTCGTTCTCGCCACCATTTGGGTTTCGGTTGCCGTTCTCTACACCGCACAGGTTTCTCCCATGCTCTTCCGTGTTACCAACAACACCACAGGCGTTATCCTTCCCGTAATCGGCTTTGCGATCTCCATCGGCGGTCTTATCCTTGAGACCGTTGCAGACAATCAGAAGTCCGAGCAGAAGAAGGCTCGCCCCGACATGGTTGCGACCCAGGGTCTCTACAAGATGTGCCGTTGCCCCAACTACCTCGGCGAGATCATCTTCTGGACAGGTGTTTTCATCTCCGGCTGCAACACCTATGCAGGCGCAGGTCAGTGGATCACCGCTATCCTCGCCTACGTTTGCATCGTTTTCATTATGTTCAACGGCGCACAGCGTCTTGAGAAGCGTCAGATGGCTCGCTACGGCAAGGACGAGGAGTACAACACCTACGCAAACAAGACTCCCATCATCATTCCCCTTCTCCCCATCTATCACCTGAACAAGCAGTAATAGGAGGCCACTATGGGACAGTACGACTTTACTATTGAAATGGCACTGGTTGACTACATTCCCGTTATTCTCTTTGCGATTGCGGGCATGATCCTCTCCTCCGATCTCAAGAACAAGATGGGCGGATTTAACAACCTTATCTTCAACTTGGGCGTTTGGGGCGTATTCGCCGCAGGCGCATGCAAGGCAACCTGGAAACTTCTCATTGCGGCAAATATTGCTGACATACAGATTCTCAACAAGATGTTCTTCCCCACCCAGTCCATAGGATTTCTTCTGGCAGGCCTCGGCCTCATCTTCATGCTTATCGCAAAGAAGAACCGCCACTATGCCGTAAGTACCTTTGTCTTCATCGGCATGATGGTTGCAGGCCTCGGCATTATGGATATTTGCCTCAGCGTTCTGGCAGGCAAGCTTAAAAAGGGTGGCGCTGTGGCGCTCTTCATCATCTCCTTCGTATGCTCGCTCTGTATGGGTTACCTTTCCAGCCGTGACTTCACCGAGGCTATATGGAACTGGATCGCACAGGGCATAAACGTCCTTGGTCAGGCTACTCTTCTCATCGGCGCAATCAAGCTTCACAAGGCAGGACTCAAGGAGCTGAAGCTCTGATGACAAACAAGCTCCTTAATATAATTAAAGGAAGATATCCGCTTCACGAAATCGACCCGGGCGAGTTTGCCAAAATGAAGGTCAGCGGTATGAATTTCGAGATCAAAGCCTACGAAGCAGAGGGTCTCGGCCACGTCTCGGTTATGCGTGCAAAAGGCTTCCTTGGTCTTATGAAGATGGATACGCTCATCATCAATCCCACCGAGCTTGACCTTCCCCTCTACTCCTACGACAGAATTTTCGCAATGGGCAACGACACTCTTATTGTTGAGCTGTATGATACCATGCTCGGCGAATACTCCGACGAGAGCCTTGCTAAGGCGAGGGATAATTTCTCCGACCTTGCGGAGCGTGACCCGGGCGAGCATTGGTACGACGAAATCAAGCTTCCCTCCTCTATTTCAAAAAAGGGAAAGAAAAATCATACCCCAAGGCTTGACGAATTGACGATCAAGCACTTTGAGGCATACCTTGTATCAAGCTCCATACAGGTCACCGACAAGGCGTCCAAGCAGGATAAAGCGAACGTCTACGTAAACGGCCTTATCGAAAAGGGCGGCCCCTCCACCGACGTCTTTAAAAAGCACATCGGCGAGGCAAAAACAAAGGAGCTCTTTGAGAATATTCTCTTTGGAACCAAATAACAAAAATGGCGAGGTCTCCTCGCCATTTTTACTTGACAAGTCCACAGCCTCATGCTATACTAAAAGAAAAAGGCGTCACGCCGAGAATAGAAAAAAGCGCAGAAAGCCTTGGTGTGAGCCTTGGTATTTCTGCGTTTTTTTAAAAAGTGGAAAATATGCTTTTAAGAACAAATTTTGCCGATAAAGTTGGTTGGATCCAAAATAAGTCTGTAATAAAAGGCGTGATGAAATTTAAAGGTGTTATTTACGATTGTGGAGGAGAACTAACAGGTGCATATGCAAAAGAAATCGCCCTTACAAAAGGATACGAATATTTTGTTAATATTTGGTTGCTATAAGGAGAATGTATTATGAAATATTTCATACTTAAAAGGTATTTTGATTTTTTGATAGATGAATTTGGATTTAAAATTTTCTATAAACAACGGTTTGGATATGTTCAAATTGTTTATGTCAATAGTAAAGTTAGAATAACTATTTTAGGTAATGAAAATATTCATATTTTATTTTCCGACGTTGCTTCTTTAGGTACGTACTACGATGTCACTGAGTATAGTAATGAATTTGAAGTACATGGAAACTATAAAAAAAAGGCGCTTTTTGCTTCGCAATGGTTAAAAGACAAGATAAAACAGGAACTTCTGTTTGAGAATTAACTATTTTTTCAAAAATGGGTGAGTTTATCTTTTGTAGGCTCACCTTTCTCTTACGATTCCTTTGGCCAGCTTATCCGTGAAAACAACTCTGCACTTGACAAAACCTTTATATCCCCCGAAAGAGGCTCCCCGAGCCTCTTTCTTTTTGGCAAAAGGGATATTTGCGTTGGGCGCAGATTGTGGTGTGGTGCCCTTCTTTGGGGGGAGTGTTGCTCTCTTGGGTGGTGAATTTGTTAAAAATATCACAATATAGCCCTTAAACTTTTTTATCTTTATATATTTTGCCAATTTACTTTTTCTTAGAATTGTGTTAAAATATTAACAAATAAAAACAAAATCACAAACCAAAAGGAGAAATCCGTAAAATGAACGAAAGACAGATTATTGACAGTGTAGAAAGCCTCGAATTGGCTATGAACAGAGTTCGCGCTGCACAAAAGATCTTTGCCACCTACACCCAGGAGCAGGTTGACAAAATCTTCCTTGCTGCCGCAAGCGCAGCAGATAAGGCTCGTATCACCCTTGCCAAGGCTGCCGTTGCCGAGACCGGCATGGGCGTCGTAGAGGACAAGGTTATCAAGAACCACTACGCAGCCGAGTATATTTACAACGCCTACAAGGAGACCAAGACCTGTGGCGTTATTGAGGAGGACAAAACCTACGGCATTCAGAAGATCGCCGAGCCCATCGGCGTTATTGCCGCAGTTATTCCCACAACAAACCCCACCTCCACCGCAATCTTCAAGACCCTCATCGCACTTAAAACCAGAAACGGTATTATGATCTCCCCCCACCCCAGAGCAAAGCAGTCTACCGCTATGGCGGCGAAGATCGTGCTTGATGCGGCTGTGGCTGCAGGCGCACCCGAGGGAATTATCGACTGGATCGACGTTCCCTCTCTCGATATGACCAACACCGTTATGAAGGAGGCAGACATTATCCTCGCTACCGGTGGCCCCGGAATGGTGCGTGCCGCATACTCCTCGGGTAAGCCCGCCCTCGGCGTTGGCGCAGGTAACACCCCTGCAATCATCGACGACTCCGCAGATATCCTTCTTGCGGTAAACTCCATTATCCATTCCAAGACCTTTGACAACGGTATGATCTGCGCATCCGAGCAGTCTGTTATCGTTCTCGACTCTATCTACGACGAGGTTAAGGCAGAATTTGCAAACCGCGGCTGCTACTTCCTTAAAGGCGAGGAGCTTGACAAGGTTCGTAAGACAATTATCATCAACGGTGCGCTGAACGCAAAGATCGTTGGCCAGTCGGCACACAAGATTGCCGCTCTTGCAGGCGTTGACGTTCCCGAGAGCGCAAAGATCCTTATCGGCGAGGTAACCAGCGTGGATATCTCCGAGGAGTTTGCTCACGAAAAGCTCTCCCCCGTTCTCGCAATGTACCGTGCCGAAAGCTTCACCGATGCCTGCGACAAGGCCGAGGTTCTCGTTCGTGACGGCGGATGGGGTCACACCTCCTCCGTTTACCTTAACGACGTGACCGAGCGAGAGAAGATCTCCAAGTTTGCATCCAGAATGCAGACCTGCCGTATCCTCGTCAACACCCCCTCCGCACAGGGCGGTATCGGCGACCTTTACAACTTCAAGCTTGCGCCCTCTCTCACCCTCGGCTGTGGCTCTTGGGGCGGAAACAGCGTTTCCGAGAACGTTGGCGTTAAGCATCTTCTGAACATCAAGACCGTAGCCGAGAGGAGAGAAAATATGCTTTGGTTCAGAACACCCGAAAAGATCTATATTAAGAAAGGCTGTCTCCCCGTTGCTCTTGACGAGCTTCGCACCGTAAGAGGCGCAAAGAGAGCCTTCATCGTAACCGACACATTCCTTTACCAGAACGGATACACCAAGCCCATCACCGACAAGCTCGACGAAATGGGTATCCAGCACGCAACATTCTTTAACGTACAGCCCGATCCCACCCTTGCAAACGCAACCGAGGGTGCGGCTCAGATGAGAGCATTCCAGCCCGATACCATCATCGCCCTTGGCGGTGGCTCTGCAATGGACGCCGCAAAGATCATGTGGGTTCTCTACGAGCATCCCGAGGCAGACTTCATGGATATGGCAATGCGTTTCATCGATATCCGTAAGAGAGTCTACACCTTCCCCAAGATGGGCGAGAAGGCATACTTCATCGCAATCCCCACCTCCGCAGGTACAGGCTCGGAGGTAACCCCCTTCGCAGTTATCACCGACGAGAAGAGCGGTGTTAAGTACCCCCTTGCCGACTACGAGCTTCTGCCCAATATGGCGATCATCGACACCGACTTCCATATGTCTGCTCCCAAGGGACTGACTGCAGCTTCGGGTGTTGACGCTGTAACTCACGCAGTTGAGGCTTATGCGGCAATGCTTGCAACCGACTACACCGACAGCCTTGCCCTCGGCTCGCTTAAAACCATCTTCGAGTACCTTCCCAGAGCCTACGAGAACGGTCAGACCGACATTCTCGCCCGTGAGAAGATGGCAAACGCCGCTACCATGGCAGGTATGGCATTCGCCAACGCCTTCCTCGGCATCTGTCACTCTATGGCGCACAAGCTCGGCGCATTCCACCACCTTCCCCACGGCGTTGCAAACGCTCTTATGATTGAGGAGGTAATCCGCTTCAACGCATCCGAGACCCCCGTTAAGATGGGTACCTTCTCCCAGTACGACCACCCCCACACCCAGGCTCGCTACGCCGAGATCGCAGACTATCTCCACCTCGGTGGCAACACCGACGAGGAAAAGGTTGAGCTTCTCATTGCGAAGATCAATGAGCTCAAGGCACAGGTTGGTATCAAGGAAACCATCAAGGACTACGGCATCGACGAGGAGAGCTTCCTCTCCACCCTCGACGAGATGGTTGAGCAGGCATTCGACGACCAGTGCACAGGCGCAAATCCCCGTTATCCCCTTATGAGCGAGCTCAAGGAAATGTACCTTAGAGCATACTACGGAAAAGAGGTAAAGTAAAATGAAGCTTGACAATATTATTGCAGTACGCCCCAACAAGACCGTATACCGTGATGGCGACAAGTGCATCAAGGTGTTCAGCGAATCCTTCAGCAAGACCGACGTTCTTAACGAGGCGCTTAACCAGGCGAGAATGGAAAATCTCGGCCTTAATATCCCCAAGATCCACGAGGTTACTATGATCGAGGGCAAGTGGGCTATCGTATCCGACCACATCGAGGGCGAGACCCTCTCCCAGATGATGGCGCACGACCCCGAGAACGCTAAAAAGTACGTTGAGATCCTTGTCGACGTGCAGATGGAGATCCACTCCAAGGTGTGCCGTGAGTTTACCCGTCTCAAGGACAAAATGTACCGCAAGATCGGCGAGAGCGGTCTCTCGGATAACGACGTGTACGACCTTCGTACCCGCCTCGAGGGTATGCCCAAGCACAGAAAGGTGCTTCACGGCGACCTCTGTCCCTCCAACGTAATCATCACCAAGGACGGCACTCCCTACGTTATCGACTGGGCGCACGCAACCCGTGGCAACGCATCTGCCGACGTGGCGAGAAGCTACCTTACCTTCTTCCTCCGCGGTGAGGAGGAAAACGCAGAGTACTACCTCGACCTCTTCTGCAAGAAGAGCGGCACCGACAAGAGATACGTTCAGTCCTGGCTCCCCATCGTAGCCGCAAGCCAGCTCGTAAAGGGCAAGGCAGAGGAAAAGGAATTCCTCACCTCCTGGATCAACGTCGTTGATTGGCAGTAATGAAAAAGCTCTCCCCCGGGAGAGCTTTTTCTACTTTGCCCAAAGGGCAAAACTTCACTTTTGCAAAGCAAAAACTTCACTGTGTTTACACAACTTCACTTTTGCGTCAGCAAAAACAACAACCAAAGAGGCTCTCGTAGCCTCTTTCTTTTTTTTGCAAAAAAATTTCTGATTTTCCTGCGACCCTCGAAAAGGGGTCGTTTTTTGTATACTATGCACAAGAGTTCGCATTATTCGACAGGATATTTTGGAAGGCAGGTATACTTACAAATCCGAAAAATTGTGATATCATTGTCTCAAAGAGGGAATCCGGAGCCACTCAACCCGTCTCATGGGTAAATGAGAAAACTTGTTCAGAAAGGAGAATTTCAATGATCTAGCAATTTGTATTTTTTAAATGATGAGAACTGACAAAAAAAACAATATATCAAATGCGGAAATACCGCAAATAAATTAAACAAAGGAGAAAAAATAAAATGTCATTCCCAGATTGTGAAAGAAACTATAACGTCGGTAATATCCGATTAGACACCCCCTATACTCACTTCGTGTACGAGCTGCCGCTACTGTCATTCGGCGACGTTCTGCACACCGTCAATCTCTCGCTTGTTTATCAGTCGAAGATGTCTGGTAATCCCTACAGTATTGCCCCCGGATTTGGACTTAATCTTCAAAAGCGATTGATTTCATATCAGGACACCGCATACGGTTACGAAAGCGGTAACGGAGAATATGTCGATCTCAACAGAAACGAAGATACACACGTAAGC
>JBGVPG010000015.1:0-52001 GCA_045126855.1 Eubacteriales bacterium
TCGGAGTAGAAATTAATGTACTCTACTTCAGGACTTACGTATACCTTTTTCATTATTTTCTCCTCCTTTTTTATTCAGTAACGATTTCAGGAACTGTGATGGCTCCGTCTTTCATTGTGCAAAGAGTTGTCTCATAGTAAAGACCGCCGGAAACAATTCTGAGAGTTACGGTGTACTCAACACCCGCCTGCCAGTTCTCGAAGCCAAGCTGAATTGCCTTGGGATTTTCAGCGTTATACACGTTTGCAATGAACTCGTCGGTAAGGGTGTACTGCTTGCTTACCGCATTTTCGCCTGTACCCCAAGTGATGTTGATTACGAAGGAAATGCCGTTGTCGGTAGCACCGTCTGCAAACTCCTTCTTGATCTCCGTGTTCTTAAATGCAGGTCTGAATACAACAACCTCTGTACCCTCTACAGTGGATTCCTTGATCTGGTCCTTAACCTCGCTGAAGGTGTAGTAACCGGGGGTAACAACCTCATCATTTTCACCAAGAACGGGTGCGTTCCATACGGGAACGTACTTGGTCTCTCCCTTGATGTTATAAAGGCTATCCTTGGCAACTACAAGCTTACCCTCGCCGATAAACTGAGTTCCCTCGTAGAAGGTAACAACCGCACCTGCGGTAAGAGTCTTGCCGTTAAGGTTGATAATAACCTGATTCTCGATGGTAAGATCGCCCACAACCTCAATGTCGCTATTAAGTACGATCTCGCTGCCTGCCGCTACGTCTGCAATAGCATCCTGAAGGGTCTCGTAGTATGTTTCGCCTACTACCGCCTTGTGAGGACAGTTCTCATGGTTGTGACCAAGAGCCTCGCCCTCGGTTGCGCCACAAGCACAGGTCTTAGGAGCTGTACAGGTTGCATCTGCATAAACGTGATCACTTACAGGAATAAGAGAGAGATCCTGCTTCTGTCCACTCTTGTAGAAAGCAAAATAATCATTACCGGATGTACCGTTAAGAGCAAGATATCTTTCTGCGTCGCTTGCAGCAAAGTGAATATTAAATACTTCACTCTCAAGATAGTCCACTGTGAGCAATACAACGTCTTCACTTTCCTTTTCAACAAGCGTTCCGGAATTACCGCTTGTCCAACCAAGATACTTCGCGTCGCCTGTGATTCCCTCTGCATAAATATAATATTTTCCATTGCCATAAGACTCAAGAACAAATATTTGACTTAAAACATGTTCCGAAATCTGAGAAGGAAGATCAGTAACATTGCTATCAACAATTAAATAACGATCACTTTTATCGTCAATATTATTAGTCATATACCAATAGTTGCCAGAAGAACGAATGGAAGCAATATAGTATCTGCCGGAGAAATCGGGAGCCTCCTTAGTACATACGCTGCAAGAACCACCGAGATAATTGTGATTTTTCCTTTCTGTGTCATACTCAAATTTACAATATTCACAGAGTTTTCCAGAAACACAAGATGTCTCGCCGCCGGAACAAGCAAGATTATTATCAGCATAACCGCACTCACAAAAAACATTATGAGTGCCATCATTATTGGAGGTGTATACTGCTTCTTCGTGTGTGCAAACAACTGTTTCCTTCTCTACTAGCTTGTAGAGAACGATTGCCTTTTGATTACTATAAGTAGAGCTAGTATAATAACGGAAACGCATCTGATCGGCGGCGGAATTAAATCTAAGATATGCACCACCGGAAACAAAGTTTACAGTTCCATCGTTGTTAATACTTAATGTGTTAGCATATGTAGTACTGGTACTGGATTTCAAACCATTGGCATTAGTGGTCTGTCCAATATAATAACCACTAGCGGACATAATAGTGTAACCGCTATCACTCTTTGCAATGATAAATGTGGATTCATTGAGCTGTTCGTTAAAAGCTATCTCATCATTGTTAATTGTAACACCAATATAGTTGCTAGTAGTATCAAGATTTGTTCGTGCACCATTAAATGCAACATTTCCATCCTCATATACGATGAGATATGTACCGGACCAATCGGCAGGTGCAGCAGTTACTTTTTTGAAAACATAATTAGGTTCATTTGCGCCACAAACGGAACATGCGCCGTCTACATAATTATGTCCAAGTGCGGGAATTACTTCCTGCTCGGTAATAACTTTGTTACAATCGGTGTTTGCGCACTTTTCGCCTGCGGTAATGCCTGCTTCAGTACAAGTAGCATCCTTTGCCTCGCCTATAGCCACCTTGTTGGTATGCTCGCAAGCAGGAGTTTCTCCGCCTTCATCGCCAGAAGTACTTTCTACAAACTTGTAGAGCGTGAAATTACACGGATAACCGTTGGGGGTGCCACTGATTGTGCCATCCTTATAGGCTCTTGCCTTATAGGAACTACCACTATTCAGTGCTAACTTTACGCCAGTTCCAGCAAACTGAAAAGTTTGATTGTTAATCGACCACGTCCAACTGTATTCACCTGTAGTAATTCCATTAGTATTAGAACCACTGGGTTTAATAAATTGACCAATCGAATCTTTAAGAGTTGCTTTATTACCACTAACTGTAATGGTCCAAACAGCACCCTTGGTATCGGTTACCTCATCGCCAGATATTGTAGGCTTTACTACCTCAACCCACTTTGAAGCGTACTTTGTCAATGCGTATCCATTAGCAACAATAACATACTGTCCGCTAGTAAAGTCATCCGCACTGGTAACCTTAACATAGGAACCTTCGCCTTCCGCACTTGCGGTGATTGCGCCGACAACGAGCGCGCTGACAAGGAGAGTCAGCATGAGAATCAGTGATATGATTCTCTTTTTGTTTTGAATCATAGTTTCGTCCTCCAAGAAATATATTTTTAAGTATTTGCTAACAATGTTTGTTTTGTTATGATTCTAGCGTAAGCGAATCATAACAAATAGGGGTACCCCTATTTGCGATTTAAAAATATTTGCTCACCATAATTCTAGCACAAAAAATACTAAAAATCAACGAAATTTTACATATTTTTAATATTCTTACATAATAACAATATATTACCGAATTTCTTTAGTTGTTTTGTATATATTAAATAATAAAAACTCCGACGGGTGTCGGAGTTTTTTGTCATTAGTTAAAGAAATTCTTAACGTCGGCAGCTAATTCAACTGTGCTTTAATCGTTTTTAAGGATGATATGAGCATTCTTCGTATAGCTCCACAGTCGTTTTGTAAAGATCTATACTCATGCTCCTCAAGACAGCCTGTTTCAAACAAAAGTTCCAGCCAATACTCTGTTTCATAACATTCCTTTTGAGCGATCTCAAGCTTAGAAATGAAATCCTTTGTACCTTGAGCATACTGTGCTTCGTGAATATTCGCACCGATAGATGTGCCAGAACGCAAAAGTTGATTTATCAACACACCTTCTACACGTCTTGTTTTCATTTCTCGACAAAGAAATACTATGCTCTTGGCAAAATCCTTTGCCTTATCTCTCATAATACTGGTTGACATTGGTTCCCCTCAAATGAGTTTTTAGTGGTATTCCAACTACGTCGGAGTGATATTGTTGCACGCAACAGTGGTATTGTCGCAAGGCGACAGTTTTATTCTATTCGCCCGGAAAACTACAACTGCCGAAGGCAATAAAACTACGAAGTAATACAACTGCGAAGCAATACAACTCGCGAAGCGAATAGAGTTGACAAATTAGCCGAAGAACGACTTAACGTCGTTGGCTAATTTGTCAGGACAGTCTACCATAGGCGAGTGGCCGCAGTTCTCGTAGGGGAGAAGGGTTGCGAGGTCGCCGAGGGAGTTGTAGTTATCCATAACCATATAGCCGGGAACGACGATATCCTTCTCTGCCAGGGTGAGAGCTACGGGGCACTTGATATTGTGGATAGTGCCGTCACCCTTGCCGTATGGAGTGAATTCGTCGGACATATTGAGGGTTGCGAGCGCCCAGTCGAGGTCAACGAGGTTGCGCTGCTTCAGGGTCTCGGACATCCAGAGGTCGTTCTGCTCACGGGTGGGCTTGTTCACGGTGTAGATGGTGGCGTCCCAAATGGAGGTCATCATAGCCGCGTCGCCCTTCTCAAATATAGCGAGAACGGGGCCAACCTGCATGGGGTCGGTTGCCATTTCATCCTTATTTGCATAAGGCTCGCCTGTGGACTGGAAGTTCTCCTTCTTGAAAACGGGGTAGCCCTTCAGGCCTGCGCCCTCGATATCAAAGAACTTCTTAACCTTCTCGGGATACTTAGCGCAGAGCTTCAGCGAAACGCCGCCACCGTTGGACCAACCAACAAGGTAGTAGCTATCAAGACCGAGTGCCTCGGTGAAGAGGTTAACGTCGTCGGCAAGCTCCTCGAGGGTGTCAAATCTTTCGTTATAGGTAGAGTCGCCGAAGCCACGAAGGTCGAGAGCTATACAGCGATAGCTGTCCTTAATGCGGCTGATGAGGGGCTCGTAGTGAACAGAGCTTGACATATTTCCGTGTACCATAACAACGGCAGGGCCGCTACCCTCGTCAAGATAGGCGATTGTTTCCTTACCGATGGATATGTATTTCTTTTCCATATTCGTCTCCTGAAATTAGATTTTGATCTCCTCGTCGAGGAGGTTGGTGAAGCCGAGGACAAGGGCGCAGAAGGAGGAGGGATCCTCGTACATACTTGCATGGCCTGAGCCGTTAATAGTCACGTAGTGACTTCCCTTGATTCTCTCGTGAAGCATGATCTGCTCTGTGGGGGGAACGAGAACGTCCTCCGAGCAGGAGATGATCAAGGTGGGGGCGGTAATTTCGCTCACCCTGTCGGTGTAGTCGTAGTCACGGGAGGAGTCGGTGAGCCTGATAAGGCTTTCCTGCACGTCGGGACGGGAGAAATAAGGGGTAAGAGTGCCCTCACGTCTATCCATCCACGCCGCCTCCCTCTCGTAAAAGGCGGTGGAATAGATTACGGGAATAGTGGTGAGATAGTACGCCTCGCCAACACCCGTCTTTGCCACGGCATTCCAGCCGTCGCCAATCTTTCTCAGCCAATCGGAGGTGCGCATAGCGGTGTTTGCCAGCACGAGGCGGCGAATTCTGTCGGGACGCTTTACAGCGTACTGAATTGCGATCTCTCCGCCGTAGGAAATGCCCATCACGTTGTACTTCTCGTAGGGGAGAAGGTCAAGCAGCGCCTCGAGGACGTTGACCTGGATCTCGTGATTATATGGTGTTGTCATTCTCTCGCTCTGTCCCTGGTCGAGGAAGTCAACGAGAATAACGATATTGTTTCTTGAAAAGTTAGGAATAAAGGATTTCCAGCTGGCGGTGGACATCATAATTCCGTTGAGAATTACGAGGGGCTGACCGCTCTCGCCGTGAACCTCATAATAAACCTTTTTACCTTCGTAAAGAAATTCTGCCATAGAAATTACTCCACGATGATGCCGAGAGCAATAGCCTCTGCCTTGATCTGATCTCTGAAGTTGGGATGTGCAACAGAGATAATGCGCTTTGCACGCTCAGCAAGGCTGGTGCCGCGAAGGGATACGCAGCCGTACTCGGTTACGAGGTAGTCAACGTCGTTTCTGGAGAGAGAAACTGCTGCGCCTGCCTTGAGCTGGCAAACGATCTTGGAGGTCTCAACTCTCTCGCCGGTGGCAGGATCCTTAACCATAGCGGTGGAGTAAAGAGCGATGATGGACTTACCGTTTCTCGACTTCTGTGCGCCAACTGCGGTGTCGGACTGTCCTCCTGTACCCGAGAACTGAACGGAGCCGATGGACTCGGATGCGCACTGACCGGTAATATCAACCTCAAGGGTGGTATTGATGGAAACCTGATTGTCGTTCTGCATGATGGTGTAGGGATCGTTTACGTAGCCGCCGTCAAGGATCTCAACCGCAGGGTTGTCGTCGATGAAGTCGTAAAGCTCCTTAGTTCCCATAGCGAATGCAGCAACCATTTTACCGTTATGAAGCTGCTTGCACTTGCCGTTGATAACGCCTGCCTTAGCAAGCTTAACCATTCCTGTGGTGAGCATCTCGGTGTGAACGCCAAGGTTCTTCTTGCCGTAAAGGCTTGCCGCAACTGCGTTGGGAATACCGCCGATACCGAGCTGGATGCAGTCGCCGTCGTTGATCATATCAGCAATAAGTCTACCGATAGCAAGATCCTTCTCGTTGGGCTCAACGTCTGCGATCTCGGGCATGGGATAATCTACCTCTACGAGGTAATCCACGTCGTCAACATGAAGCTGAACGTCACCAAAGGTTCTGGGCGCGTTGGGGTTGATCTCAAGAATAACGGTCTTTGCCTTCTTGATCATCTGCATCTCGTAGGTGTTGGAGATAGAGAGCGAAACGTAGCCGTGCTTATCGGGCATAGATGCGATACCAACGTAGATATCGGGCTCACGGTAGAAGAGTCTCTTCTTTGCCGCAAGGTGAAGGTGGTTGGGGATGAAGGAGACGTTGCCGTTCTTGTGCGCCTTACGAAGAAGGGGGGTGTAGAACCAGCCCTCGGTAGTGAAAATATCCTTGTATTCAGGATTGATCATAAACTCGTATGCGCCCATAGGAAGGCAGTTGGAAACCATAACGTCCTTTACTCTGTCTGCTATGGTGTGCAGGTTGGTCATAAACTCTCTGCCCTCTGCAGAGCCAAGACCTGTTACGATGTAGTCGCCGCTCTTAACAACGGAGAGCGCCTCGGAAATAGATACGTACTTTGCCATTTTTATATCTCCTTTTTGTAAAAAATAATCAATATTTCAATCGCCAATTGGCGAGTAATAATCAACTTTATGTGTAGAAAATGCGTTTAATTGTAAAGTATAGTTTGTTTTTTATTGTTCCCCGCCCTTTTGGGGCGGGGATTTTAAAATCATTTACTTTTTAAGAAGTTCTCTGTAATCCTCAATGGATGCGAGGGGATATACGGTGTTGCTGGATGCAGCGTGATAATCTGTCTTGCCCATTCCCTCGGGAAGGTCATAGGTGTCGAAGAATGCGATAAGCGAGTAGGACTGTACGCCTGCACGGATACCGTTCTGATAAGAAATCTCATCAGCCATAGCAAGGGTAAACTTCTTGGACTCAAGAATTTCTACAAGGTTAGCTCTGGAAAGCTCCTTGCCCTGTGCCTCCATCTCCTCAAGTGCCTGGCAGAAGAGATCGCCTGCGATATAGCCTGCGAGAGCGTAGGGATCGTAGCTCATGGTAATAGGAATGATATTCTTGTCGTTAAGGCTTGCGGCGTAATTGAAAATATTTATTGCGGCAGACCAATACTTCTCGGTAAAGCCGGGAACACCGAGCTCGTTGCCGTCAGCATCCTTCTGGATCATACCAAGGAAACGGTAAGCATTGTAAAGATTGCTGTTAGTATCCTTGTAGTAGTAGCTGAGATCGTTAACGTCAAGCCAGCCCTGTGCATAAATGTCCATCTTGGAGAAAATGTTAAGTCCGGTCTCAGTCAATCTGCTGTTTTCGTCGTTAAATACAGTAGTGCTTGCGTTGTTATAGGTGGTAAGAATGCTCTTGTTATAGTTTACGTTTGCAAGTGCGGTAAGCGCAGAAACGAAGTAGGAGCCAACTACAGTAACGATAATTACGTCACAGCCCGCAGCCTGGAGCGCGGATGCGGCAGCAGAATAGTCATCCGAGCTTACGTTCTGGTAAACGATCTCGGTAAGACCGGAGGTCTCAGCCTCAAGCCTAATACCTTCAACCATAGACTGGCTTGCCTCATCGGAGTTGGAGATTACACCAACCTTAGTTCCGCTAAGACCGCCGAGATAGTTACCCTCGCCGTCAAATGAGGGAGCAAAGGCACGGAGAATAAGCACCTGACCCTCGGACTGGTTAAGAGGCTGTACAGGGAAGATACATCTGTCACCGTCCTCGGTTGCGTTGTTGTTGAAGAGCGATCCTGCGCCCGAAGCAGCATAAACCATGGGAACGCAGTTTTCCTTAAGAATGCTGAGGTTTGCCTCAACAGCGTAGGTACCGTAATTACCCACAACAGCAAAAATGTTGTCCTCGTGGATAAGCTTCTCCATAAGAGCAACTGCCTGTGCGGAGTCGCCGCCGTCATCATAATGTCTGAGCGCTACTGTTTTGCCATTGAAGCCGCCATTTGCATTATAAGCAGCAAATGCCGCCTGAATACCAAGGTTGAAGGGCACGCCTATGGATGCGCCTGCACCTGTGGTTGCCGCAGTGTTACCTACGTAGATAACGTCGCCCTCATACACCTCGGTGCTGAGAGTAGCACCCTTACCGAAATTGCAGGCAGCAAGGCTGAAGCAAAGGGAGAGGATAAGTGCGAGAGCCAAAATTCTTGAAATAATGGTTTTCATAGATTATCTCCTTTATTTAATTTTTGTTTATTCATTCTAAAAATCCAACCAAGTCGGATTAACCGCCAAGATATGCCTCAATGAGCCTCTCGTCCTTGAGAAGATCCTTGGCATTACCGTGCATGCTGATCTTTCCAAGCTCAAGCACGTAGGCATAATCGGCTATTTTAAGAGTTGCAAGAGCGTTCTGCTCTACGATAAGGATGGTGGTTCCCTCCTCCTTGATCTTCACCAAGGTCTTGAAAATATCCTTGATAAGAAGGGGGGCAAGACCCAGGGAGGGTTCGTCGAGAATAAGAAGCTTTGGGCTTCCCATAAGAGCTCTGCCGATGGCGAGCATCTGCTGCTCACCGCCCGAGAGAGTGGAGGACTGCTGCTTTGCGCGCTCTTTAAGTCGAGGGAAAAGTGAATAAACACGCTCGAAGTTGCGTGCAAGCTCCGCCTTGCTCTTAATGTTGTATCCGCCAACGAGCAAATTCTCCTCAACCGTCAGACCGACAAGTACGAATCTGCCCTCAGGCGACTGCATTATTCCGGCTTTTGCCACTTTATGAGCAGGCTTGCCTGCAATGCTTACGCCGTCGTACAGAATTTCTCCCGAAGATGGCTTTAGAAGTCCGGATACGGTTTTAAGAAGAGTGGTCTTGCCCGCTCCGTTTGCGCCGAGAATAGCAACTATCTGACCTTCGGGAACGGTAAGATCAACACCCTTGAGAGCGGAAATAGGTCCGTAATTGAGCTTCAAGTCGGTAATTTTAAGAAGTTCTCCCATTTAGTCATCCTCCTCTACGCCGAGATAAGCCTCCTGAACGGCCTTGTTTTTCTGAATTTCCTCGGTTGTGCCGATAGCCAGCATCTGACCGAAGGATATTGCGCATACGGTATCGCAAACGTTCATTACCAGACCCATATCGTGCTCTACAAGCAGGATAGTCAATCCAAACTCATCACGAATTCGACGTATCGTCTCGGTCAGGTCTGCCGTCTCAGAATCGTTAAGACCTGCGGCAGGCTCATCCATAATAATGAGCTTTGCATCCGCCATAAGCGCACGGGCGATCTCAACCTTCTTCAGTATTCCGTAAGGAAGACCAAAAGCGAGCCAGCCCGCATAGGACTCAAGTCCCATAAATTTGAGAATTCGCATAGCCTTTTCCCGAAGCAGCTTTTCTTCCTTCTTTAACAAAGGAAGACCAAGCGCGTGAACGACAAGGCCGGAGCGATAGCTTCTTGTGCCGGCAATGAGAAGATTGTCAAGAACCGATATTTCCTTTACCAGCTCAATGTTCTGGAATGTACGGCCAATACCCTGAAGGATAATATCGTGTACCTTAAAACTTCTGAGATCAACCACGTCGCCGTACTTATTCTCGAAGTACATGTCACCGTCAGTGGCATCGTAAAATCTTGTTATACAGTTGAAGACGGTGGTCTTTCCCGCACCGTTGGGGCCGATAAGTCCGAATATCTCACCCTTCTTTACGTCGAAAGTGAGATCGTCAACCGCTTTAAGACCGCCGAAATACATTTTAAGTCCTCTTACCGAGAGAAGAACGTCGTCAGCAAGCTCGATCGAATTTCCGAGGCTGGCCTTATTTTCTGCGATCTCTGCGTCGAGAGCATCAAGCTTTGCCTGAAGCTTTGCCTCTCCCTTTTCAAGAATGGCAGAATATTTTTCGTCAAGCTTTTTCGACAGCTCATCATACTCAGCCTCAAGGCTTGCTTTCAAGCTGTTATATTCGGAGGGATCAGCGGTTGAATTTACTCTCAGCGCAGCATACACTTCTTTTTCAAGAGCCTCAACATAAGCCTCACGCTTGGCGGCAAGCTTAACATTCTCGCTCTTCATAACCTCCAAGGCAGGCTTCCAACCTTCACCTGCTTTGATAGCTTTGAAAATTGTCTTTACAGCCTTATGATTGATTTTTCTGTGATCAAGATAATGCTTAACATCAAAGCTTTGCAGCTTATCATTTGCAAGACTTTTTGCATACTCGGTCTTATCGCAAGCCTTGTAGGCAGCATTGCTGAGCCTTTTATTCGCTTTGATAAGGAATTTATCAAGCTCACGCTGCTTTTTAGCCTCAACGGTAGCCTGTAATTCCTTTTTTTCTGCCATCGTCCAATCATAGCTCTGATGAAGCTTAATGGAACGGGTCGCATTTGATGAGAAAAGCTTATCCAAGGTTTTTGCCATACTTTGCCTCCCTCATTCTGGTACGAAGTACCTTTATTTTTCCTTTCAGCTCAAGCATCAGCTGTGCAAGCCCTCCGGGATAGAACATAACCACGATAATTACGAGAATACCGGATACGAAGGTTATGATAACCGGATTTTCCGCAAGGAATTTAATGTTATTAAGTACCACGGTCTGCATGCCGTACATCACAAAGCTGCCGAATACAGCTCCCCAAATAGACTTATATCCTCCGATAATAACCGCCGCCAGAATATTCAGCGAGGTTATAAGAGCATAAAAGCCAGTTCCCTGAGATGCCATAGCGTTTCTTACAACGAGCATAAGCATGGTTCCGGAAATGGATGCGTAAACGGTACAAATTATGAACGCCATAAGACGGTACTTCATAAGGCTGATACCCATTGCCTGTGCCGCGGCGGTAGAGTTTTTCATAGCCAGCATAGCTCTGCCCGTGGGGCTGTTGATAAGATTGCTCGTGATTATCATAATAACGGACAGCAATACTGTAACGACGTAGAGCGACATCTGACGGGTGATCGTAATACCGAAAATCGTGGGATTCTTGGCAAGTGATATCTTATCCTCAAGAACCATGTAGAGATTACGGAGAATCTCAGAGAGGCCAAGAGTCAGAATAACAAGATAAATACCCTCTATACGAAGCGATATAAAGCCAACGATAGCACCAATCACTATGGCAATAACGATAGCAATAAGGATCGCCAGCATCAGGGGCAATCCCGCCTCAGAAACCACGTAATGCACAGCATATGTACCGATTCCGATAAATCCTCCCGTACCGAGAGAGGCGAGTCCGGAGTATCCCATAAGAAGGCAAAAGCCAACTGCGGCAATAGCATAGGAGAAGGTGGATGCCAAGGCTGAAAACCAGGAATAAGGCAAAACCTTCTGCAGCGACAAATTACCGATGATAAATATGATCACCGCAAACATAACTATCTGTGCAAGGGAACTTTTTGCCACGCCCCTCACCCACTTTGTAAGAGTATCCTGCTTTGCAGGATTTTTTCCAAGCAAGGCGTATTTTTCAGAAAGATATTTATTCATCACTTACACCTTCCTTGCTATTTTTTTACCGAAAATGCCCTGGGGCTTAAAGAAGATGATAACCAGTGCTATAGCGTATACGATTACCATCGACCAGCCTGTGAGCTCTGGCTTTCCGATCACGTTTACGAAATACTGAACCAGGTTATTCGCCAGAGGTATCATAAGTGCGGCGAGAACGGGTCCGTAGAAGGTACCGAAGCCGCCGAGAATACCCGCAAGGAACGCATAAACCTGGAAGTTCGTCATGAAATATCCGCTGACCACCGTTCCCGACGATGCGTTGATGGTTGCGGCAAGAGCGCCGAGCGCACCCGCAAGACCCCAGGAGATCGCGGTAACCACATGAGTATTAATACCCATCATACCAGCAACGTACTCGTTAGACGCCGTGGCACGAACCGACAATCCCCACTTTGAAAATCTGAGAAGAAGGAATATCGCCGCAATAACGCCTACAGAAAGAGCAAGGCAAACAAGCGAATTCTTCGTCAGCGATGCAGTAGTACCGTCAGAAAGCTCAAAAACGATCTGGCCGGTAACGAAGCTCTTAAATACAGGGGTGGTAAGTCCGAATATCAGAGGAATTGCACCCACCACAATAGAGATAAGACCCATTGTAATTATTTGTTTTCCAAGAGCGTTTACGTATCTTCCGTTACGGAAAATAAGCACATCTACCGCAACCGCAATCAGCATTGCCGCAAACATACCTACGGGAAGGCTTGCCCAAAGCGACAATCCAAGAGATGAAAGGCCGGTTGATACCACGTACGCTCCAAAGGCAGAAATAACACCCTGAGCAAAATTGGTTGTGTACGAGGTCTTGAATATGAGGGTGATAGCCATAGTCACCAATGCAGTAATACACATCGGCGTTATGGAGCCGAACAGCGTATTAAGAAAATATGCCATAAATTATCCCCACTTGATAATATTAGCAGCCCAGGTATAGCCGATACCTGCAGCGATCATACAAACAACGCTGCCGTCCTTAACCTTTCCCTCCTTGAGAGCAAGCTCGAGAGAGAGAATCTGGTCGATCTGACCGATGTGACCGTAATCCTCAAGGTAAATGGACTGATCCTCGGTGAGACCGAGATCGGCAAGCATAGCCTTGTGGCCACTTCTCTTGATGTGAAGAATATCAAGGTAATCAATGTCGGCACGGGTCATCTCGGACTTACGGAGAGCCTCGTCGATGCAGTGATACCAGTTAGGCATGGAAACGGTGTTAAGAAGACCCTTCATCTTGGGAGAATCCATAAGACGAAGCATACCGAACTCCTTGTAATTCTCGGGAGTAACGGGCTCGTTGATACCGCCAACCTTAGAGCCGCAGGTATGAACTACCGAGCCGTCGGACATAAGGTGAGTACCAAGGAGAAGGTTCTTGTTGTAATTTTTCTTGAGAAGAATCGCGCCGCCGCCTGCGCCAAGGTTGAACATGAAGGAAACGCCGCTGTCGGTATAATCAAGGAAATCACAGTTACGGTAGCCGCCGCATACGAGAACGGTGTTGATCTCGTCGTCTGCAATAAGCATATCCTTAGCAAGCTTCATTGCGGAAACGCAGGTGCAGCAACGGTTCTGAACGTCAATGCCCCATGCATTCTTTGCACCGATTCTGTCCTGAACGTAGCAGGCAGAGGTGGTAAGGGGATATTCCTTCCACTCCTCGGTGATACAAAGGATAACGTCGATCTCGAGGGGATCAACGCCACAGTTCTCAAGGCACTTGAGAGCTGCAAGAGCGCCCATCTCCTGAGTACCGTCGCAAGGATCAGCAGAAGGAACGAACTTCTGGTTGATACCGAGCTTTGCTTTTACCGCATCCTCGCTCCATACACCACCGGTGGCGTCGGAGATCTCCTTTGCGGTCATAATGTTTTTAGGAAGGTATGTTCCAATACCTACAATTCCTACGTTTGTCATAATTTTTACCTCAAATTTATAACTTTAGTTTACATTAGAGTCTCATTCCGCCGTTAACCGAGAGTGTGTGTCCGGTTACGTAGGAGGAATCGTCAGATGCGAGGAAGAGGGCTGCCTTAGCGATTTCCTCAGGCTGACCGAGTCTGCCGAGCATGGTAAGACCTGCGAACTTCTTGAGAAGATCCTCGGGAACGGTCTTCATCATATCGGTCATGATATAGCCGGGAGCGATAGCGTTAACTCTTACGGGAACGCCCTTTCTTGCGAACTCCTTAGCCCAGGTCTTGGTGAGACCGAGAACGCCTGCCTTAGATGCAGCGTAGTTAGCCTGACCGATGTTACCGTACTCACCTACAACAGAAGAAATGTTGATGATGCTTCCGCCGCCCATCTCCTCCATGTGAGGACCGATGTGACGGGTGAGATTGAATACGCCCTTGAGGTTGATGTCAATAACGAGATCCCACATATCGTCGGTCATCTTTCTGGTCATAGCATCACGAGTGATACCTGCGTTATTAACGAGAATATCGATTCTACCGTACTTTTCCTTTGCATACTCAAAGAGAGCCTTGCAAGCCTCGCCGTCGGTAACGTTAAGCTGATAGAACTCAACGCCCTCGCACTCGTAGGTAAGAGGTGCCATATCTACTGCGATAACCTTAGCGCCTTCCTTTGCGAAGGTCTGCGCCATTTCACCGCCAAGGCCCTTTGCGCCGCCGGTTATAATTGCTACTTTATTTTCAAGTCTCATAATCGTTATTCCTTTCGTTAATTAAACATTCTTGATGATAACTGCGGTACCCATACCGCCACCGATACAGAGAGATGCAAGACCATAGGTCTTACCGCTTCTCTTGAGCTCGTGTGCGAGGGTTACGAGAATTCTGTTTCCGCTAGCTCCAACGGGGTGTCCGAGAGCGATCGCACCGCCGTTTACGTTGCAGCGTGCGAGGATCTGCTCCTTGGTCTCGCCGTGCTCCTCAGAGAGAAGCTTTATAACTCCGAGAGACTGTGCGGCAAACGCCTCGTTAAGCTCAAGAAGCTCGATTTCGGAGAGCTTCATTCCTGCATTTTTAAGAGCGTTTCTTACGGCAGGAACAGGGCCGAGACCCATTACGTCGGGATCAACGCCGCCCTGACCGATGCCAACGATCTCCGCCATAGGCTTGAGACCGTACTTTTCAACAGCCTCCTCGGATGCAAGGATAACAAAGGATGCACCATCGTTAATACCCGATGCGTTACCTGCGGTAACCGAACCGTCGGACTTGAATGCGGGACGAAGAGTGCCAAGCTTTTCAAGAGTTGTGGTGCGGTTAATATATTCATCCGCCTCGAAGACGAATTCCTTTCTTCCCTGCTTTACGGTGATAGGAACGATCTCGTCTACAAATTTACCTGCGTCCTGAGCGGCAATAGCCTTCTTCTGAGAGTTGATGGCAAATTCATCCTGCTCCTCACGAGTGAGGCCGAATCTCTCTACGATATTCTCGGCGGTGATACCCATGTGCTGACCGCTGTAAGCATCGGTAAGAGAGTCAAAAATCATATGGTCGATCATCTTCATATCGCCCATCTTTGCGCCCCAACGGGTCTTGCCGGGAACAAGATAGGGTGCGCCGCTCATAACCTCGGTACCGCCGCAGGCAACGAGATTTGCCATGCCTGATTTAATGGAGATTACGCCGTTCATAACTGCCTTCATACCACTACCGCAAACCATGTTGAGGGAGTATGCAGGAATTTCGATAGGAACACCGGCGCCAATGGCAACCTGTCTTCCGGGGCCCTGCTTAATGCCGGCTGGAAGAACGTTACCAACAATCACTTCATCGAGATCGGAAGCGTTGATGCCTGCCTCAGTGATAGCTGCCTTAAGAACCAGAGCGCCAAGATAGGTGGGAGAAAGGTCCTTGAGACTGCCGAGCATTGCTCCGATAGCGCTTCTTTTTGCGCTAACTAAGTAAACTTTATTCATCGGTTTTTTCTCCTTAAAGTATATTTTTGTTAATTATAGTTTACAAAAGCTTGTTAAGATTCTTGAGAACCGCAGCTGCGTCGGATACGATACCGAGGTTAGCAACCTTGAAGATAGGTGCGTTCTTATCGGTATTAACAGCAACGATAAACTCAGACTCCTCCATACCTGCAAGATGCTGGATAGCGCCCGAAATACCGAATGCAAGATATGCCTCGGGACGAACGGTCTTACCGGTCTGACCAACCTGGCGGTTGTGCTCAAGAACACCGGTGTCGACAAGGGCACGGGAGGAGGAGAGAGATCCGCCAACCTTACCTGCAAGCTCACGTGCAGGACAAACGTCCTTAACACCACGGCCGCAGGATACAAGGATCTTAGCGTCCTCGATCTTGTCGCAGGAGGAAACCTCCTTTACTTCTTCAAGAACGGTTACAGCGAACTTGGATTCATCCCAAGCAATAGTCTCAACGGATACCTCACCCTGACGGGAGTCGTCTCTCTCCAGCTTCTTCATAACGCCGGGACGAACGGTAGACATCTGAGGACGGTGATCGGGACAAATAATGGTTGCAAACAGGTTTCCGCCGAATGCAGGACGGGTCATAAAGAGGTTGCCCTCCTCGTCCATTTCAAGCTTTGTACAGTCTGCGGTAAGACCTGTCTTAAGTCTTGCGGAAAGTCTGGGAGCGAGGTCACGGCCAATGCTGGTCGCGCCAAAGAGAATTACAGAGGGCTCGTAAGCTCTTGCAATCTGAGTTACAGCCTGTGCGAAGGGCTCGGTTACAAATGTAGCGAGTCTCTCGTCATCAACTACGTATACCTGGTCTGCACCGTGAGCGATAAGCTCCTGTGCCTTGGAATTTACGTTATGACCGAGGAGGAGTGCGCATACCTTCTCGCCTGTTTTTTCAGCGAGCTCACGAGCTACACCGAGAAGCTCAAGCGCAACGTTCTGAATTTCGCCGTCACGGGTTTCACAGAATACCCAAATATTCTTAGCCATTTTCAAATCCTCCTTATATCAAATGACGAGACTTGAGTGCGTCAACAATTGCCTTAGCCGCACTCTCGGGATCGAGCTCAAGAGTCTCGATGGTCTTGTCAAACTGCTTGGTTGCGGTAGATTTTACCTTTGTGGGAGATCCCTTGAGACCGATTGCGGCAGGATCAACCTCGATATCTGCAAAGGTAATAATACCGATCTCCTTCTCATCCTGACCGATAATGTCCCAAACGTTCATGTATCTGGGTGTGTCAAGGGTGGAGAGAATGGTGATGAGGCACTGACCCTTAACCTCGAGGGTCTGATATCTGTCCTCGAACTGACGCTTTACGATGAGAGAGCCCTTCTCTGCATTGTAATCGATAGCCGCAGCGTAGGTGATCTGGGGAATGCCGAGATGCTCAGAGATCTGAGGACCTACCTGAGCGGTATCGCCGTCGATTGCCTGTCTTCCGCAGAATACAACGTCTGCGCCAAGCTTCTTGATAGCTGCAGCGAGAATAGTAGAGGTTGCAAGGGTATCACTACCTGCAAAGGCTCTGTCGGTAAGAAGGAACGCCTCGTCGGCACCCATGGCAAGAGCCTCACGAAGAGCCTTCTCTGCCTGGGAGGGACCCATGGTAATAACGGTTACGGTCGCACCGCACTTTTCCTTCAGCTGAAGAGCTGCCTCGATAGCGGTCTTGTCATCGGGGTTGATAATGCTGGGAACGCCGTCACGCTTGAGGGTGTTGGTGATGGGATCGATCTTTATTTCGGTGGTGTTGGGCACCTGCTTTATACATACGATAATTTTCATGTCTGTCTGCCTCACTTTCTAAGGAGTGCGCCCGAGATAACCATTCTCTGAACTTCGCTGGTTCCCTCGTAGATCTCGGTGATCTTGGCGTCTCTCATCATTCTCTCAATGGGATATTCACGGGTGTAGCCGTAGCCGCCGTGAAGCTGTACGCACTTGGTGGTAACCTCCATTGCAGTCTCAGCCGCAAAGAGCTTTGCCTGCGCCGCGTTTACCGAGAGAGTGGGAAGCTTGTTCTGCTTTGCATTTACAGCGGTATAAACGAGACCCTTAGCCGCTGCAATTCTGGTTGCAAGGTCAGCGAGAACGAACTGGGTGTTCTGGAACTGGCTGATGGATCTGTTAAACTGCTTTCTGGACTTAACGTAGCCGATAGTAGCGTCAAGTGCACCCTCAGCGATACCGAGAGCCTGAGCAGCAATACCGATACGGCCGCCGTCAAGAGTCTTCATTGCGATCTTGAAGCCGTCGCCACGCTTACCGAGAAGGTTCTCCTTAGGAACTCTTACGTTCTCGAAGATAAGCTCGCAGGTGGAAGAACCGCGAATACCCATCTTCTTCTCCTTCTTACCTACCGAGAAGCCCTCGAATGCCGACTCAACAATGAAGGCAGACATCTCTGGACCCTTGGGGCCCTTGCCGGTAATTGCGATAATTATGTAGGTTGAAGCATAGCCTGCGTTGGTGATGAAGATCTTGCTTCCATTAAGAAGGTAGCAGTCGTCAAGCTCAACAGCAGTGGTCTGCTGGTTAGCCGCATCTGTACCTGCGTTAGGCTCGGTAAGACCGAATGCGCCGATCTTTCTGCCGCTTGCAAGGTCGGGAAGATACTTCTGTCTCTGCTCCTCTGTGCCGTATTCAAGAATAGGCGCAACGCAAAGAGACATATGTGCGGAAAGGATAACGCCCGTAGTACCGCAGGCCTTGGAAAGCTCCTCAACTGCGGAAATGTACATGGGGTAATCACCGCCTGCTCCGCCGTACTGCTTGGGAACTATAATACCCATAAGGCCGAGCTTTGCCATTTTCTGAACGGTTTCAAGGGGGAATCTCTCCTCCTCGTCAACCTCCTGAGCAAGGGGCTTAACCTCATTCTCAGCAAAGTCCTTGATCATCTGTTCAAACAGAATAGACTTGTAATCTGCCATTTTTCTATTTCTCCTTGAATTTAGAATTTAACTGTTGCAACACCTGTGATAACAGCCTTGCCGTCCTGGTTGTAGCAGGTGGTGTTGAGCTTTACAATGTGCTTATCCTCGCGGATCTCTGCGATCTCGCACTCTGCGGTAATGGTATCGCCAAGAAATACGGGAGCGGTAAATCTGAGCTCCTGACCAAGATAAATGGTTCCGGGGCCGGGAAGCTTGTTTGCAAGCACCGCCGAGATAAGGCCCGATGTAAGAATACCGTGAACGATTCTCTTACCAAAAATAGTTGTCTTGGCATATTCCTCATCAAGATGAATGGGGTTGGTGTCAAGGCTCACCTCAGCAAATGCTCTGAGATCTGCATCGGTAAAGGTCTTCTGTACGGACGCCTTCTGTCCTACGTAAAGTTCGCTGAATGTCATTGTTTTTTTCCTCCATTTTTGAATATGAATATTGTTCATATTTTCTACACTATAATTATAACACTTTGATATGTTTTTGTCAATATATTCTAGATAAAAGTTATAAAAAAAAGGATTTTTGTTAACATTTCATAATAATTTTGCACAAAACTCTTGCAAAACGGCGTCCAAAATGGTATAATTAACGATAGTTTTTAATTCAGATACACTTGGACAGTAACTTAGTTTATAGACAAACGGAGGAAAATGTAAAAAATGGAAAACGGTTGCCTTGACATCAAGGGAATTAACATCCCTAAGACCAAGCTTGGACAAACGAAAATGGATAAGCTGCTCGCCGCCTCTGAGGAGCTCTTCGCAACCAAGGGATTTTACAGCACGTCCATTTCCGATATCTGCAAGCATGCAGGCACGGCTGTTGGTACGTTTTACATCTATTTTGAAACAAAAACCGACGTTTATAGATACCTTATGGAGACCTACAAGACCGAAATAAGGAAATATCTTGCCAAAAGCATCAAGGGCTGCAGCAATCGATATGAAAGAGAGCGCGAGGGCATTAAATGCTTCATCAAATACGCCGTCTATAACCCAAACGTTTACAACATTATCTGGGGAAGCCTCTCCATAGACAGACAGCTTTTCACAGACTACTACGTATCCTTCGCACAAAGCTATTCCCACAGCCTCTCCAAGGACGGTGACGAAGTAACTCTCCCCGATACAGAATCGATCTCATATATGCTCATGGGCGTCTCCAACTTCCTCGGATTAAAGGCAATTTTCAAGGATATGACCGACGAGGAAATTGATAAAATGATCGACGATACCGTAATGCCCGCACTCAGAGGCGGAATCCTGAAATAAATAAAAAAAGCCTTCCTTACAGGAAGGCTTAATAAAAATACAAACAGAGGTTTTTTCACTATGATTCATACCTCAAAAATCAAATTTTCGATACTTTTACTCATTGCAATTCTTGCCTTTTTACCACTTCTTTCATCCTGTAATATTCTGACTCCCTGCGACGGTACGGACAGCAATTTCGACCATCTTTGCGACGGCTGCGGAGAGGTTGTTTCGCTGTGCTATGACGCAGATAAAAATCACATTTGTGACACCTGCAAAGCTACCCTCAGCCAGTGCAATACCGACGCCAATTTTAATCACAAATGCGACGTTTGCTCGCTTGTAATAAGCAGCTGTGAGGACATGGACAAAAACCACCTTTGCGACATCTGCAAGATAATCCTCAGCGGATGCGTTGACAGCAGAGACGAGGATCATAACTGCGATTGGTGCGGCAACAGTCTTTGCAAGGATGGAAGCGACAAAGGACATGACTGTGACGTCTGCAACAGAAATCTGTGCGTAGACGAAAATGAAAACTGCGTCTGCGACCTATGCCTTTTACCCATGTGTAACGACGGAAACAGAGATCACCTCTGTGATATCTGCGAAAAGGTGCTTTCAGTGTGTAGAGACGGAAACGACGCAGGTCACGACTGTGATCTATGCGGCAAAAACCTTTGCACCGACAAAAACAATGACTGCTACTGTGACGGCTGCAATGTGAATTTCTGCTATGACACAGACGAAGACCACTACTGTGATGCTTGCGAAAGACCGCTCTGCGTTGACGGTAACGACCTGGATCACCTTTGCGACAGCTTTTCAAGACCCTGCTGCTACGATGGCAAGGACGAGGATCACCAATGCGACGTTTGCTACGAAATTTTGTGTGAAAACTGCTGCCCTATACCCGACTTTATGATATTTGCGGCAGCCGAGGATTGCTACGCCAACGGCGTGAAAATGGCATCACTCAGCGACAGCTATATGTTTTGTGACGTCAGCTTTACCTATCTCGGCAACAAAACCCTTGTGGGCTGGGAGATCTACAACGGAGATTACCAGCTTATTGCCACCATCGAGGCAGAGGAGCTTTTCGCTCCGACCGAGCATGGAAAGTACTATGCTTTGCCGATTTTTGCCGATTAGGAACTTCTAATAAATAATGAAGGAAACAAAAATGGACGCCTTAATATTTGCCTTTAATTCTGTTTCACCAATAATATGCACCGTCGCAATAGGCTACCTTTTAAAAAAGGTGGGGCTTATGTCATCCGACTTTGCCAAGAGCGCAAATAAGCTTGTTTTCCGAGTTTTTCTGCCTGCGATGCTCTTCCTTAACGTTTACGGAATAGACAATCTTTCGCTCGTAAACTTCGGATACGTTCTGTACTCGCTCTGCTCTCTGCTTATCATCTTCGGACTTGCGATTCCCACGGTTATTCTCCTCACGGATAAGAAAAAATGCCGTGGCGCTCTCCTACAGGGTGTGTTTCGCTCGAATTACGCCCTCATAGGAATTCCCCTCGCATCCACCCTCTTTCCCAGTGAGGGAGCTGCGGTTGCCACTCTCCTGTCTGCGGTTATGGTTCCTGCCTTCAATATTCTGGCGGTGATCGGACTGTCCATATTCAACAACGACGGCGAAAAGCCCAACATTAAAAAGGTCCTCAAGGGAATTGCCAAAAACCCATTAATTCTCGGTATTCTCGCAGGTCTCTGTGCCCTCGGCATTCGTGCTGCATTTGTCAGCCTCGGAATTTCCTTCCGCATTTCAAACGTCCCTGCGATCTACTCCACCCTGAAATACCTCTCTAACATTGCGACGCCCCTTGCCCTTTTAGTGCTTGGCGCACAGTTTGAGTTCTCCGCCATCCCCCACCTGAAGCGTGAGATCATTTCGGGAATCATCCTTCGCAGCGTTATCGTTCCCCTGCTTGGTATCGGCGTGGCGTACCTTGCCTTCCGCCATAGCTTCAGCGGTCCTCAGTTTGCTGCCCTCGTGGCGGTGTTCTGCACTCCCGTTGCAGTTTCCAGCGTTCCTATGGCACAGGAGATGGGTGCAGACGCCGAGCTTGCAGGTCAACTTGTGGTCTTTACCACCATCACGTCAGCCTTCACGGTATTTATAGCCTCATTTCTTCTTAAAGCGGCAGGCATCTTTTAATTGTTTGTGCAACATTAACAACAAAACAAGTTATTTTTTTACCCGCTCACGAAGAAATAACTAAAAAAATCAAAAAAACTAAGACCAAAACCTCACCTTGTCAAAAAAATTAAGGCGAGGTTTTTTCTTGTAATGTAAAATAATTGACAATATAAGTAAAAGAAACAATTTTGTTTCAAGGAAATCAAATGCAAAATCTCACTTTTAAGCAATATCGAAATATTGACCTGGGAATTATGTCGATTTTATTGATAATTTCCGAGGCGGTGACAACCCTGGCGACCAATAAGTGGTTCGCCGCCCAGCCGGTCGCAATTTCATCAACCCTGCTTTTCATCTGTATTTTTATGATGCGATGGAATGGATACGCCGCCATTGCCGCAGTTCTTGGCGGAGCAGTGTTCTGCATAGCATCGGGGGCAACTCTCGAACAGTTTGTCATTTATGCAGGCGGAAACCTGCTTTCACTCCTTGCCCTGCTTTGGTTCAAGGCATACAGGAAGGACGACGTTCGACTTGGAAGCTTCAAGCTTAGCTTCTTCACCATATCGGTCTACCTGCTGATGCAGCTTGGCAGATGGTTGATCTCGCTTGCATTTGGCGGTGGACTCTGGAACATCGTCGGATATATTACAAGCGACGTGATCTCCCTTCTCTTTGCGGTGATAATACTCTTCCTTCTCAGAGGCGTTGACGGTATGATCGAGGATCAGAAGGCATATCTCTTCCGACTTGAGCGTGAGCGCAAGGAAAAGGCGGAGATGCCCGACTATCAGGGCTTCGGCGACGAGGACTAACTTTAAGTAAATTAACAACGGAGGAATTCGTTTATGAAAAAATTAGCATCCGACTATCTCGTTTACGACGAGGTGACAGGTAAATATCGGGAGGACCCCGAGCAAGCGGTCAGAGACGACGTTGAAAAGCATTATTGGCTGAACGTCGGAAGGACTATACTGAAGGATTGGCGACTTTATCTTATGCTCGTCCCCATGCTGCTCGTTTTCCTCTTCTGGAGATACTTCCCGATGTACGAGCTGCTTGGCGCATTCAAGGTAAACGATAATACCCTTGACGTAGCAGACCAGCTTTATTCAGGCTTTTCTTACTTCAAGATGCTCTTTGCCGGAGAAAACGCGCTTTCCCTTGACTTCTGGAGAGCCTTCAGAAACACCTTCCTCCTCTCCTTCTACGGTCTTTGCTTCGGCTTCCCGATGCCTATCATAATTGCTCTCTTCTTCAATGAGATCAAATCTGATATTGCACGAAGCATATATCAGGTGGCTACATACCTTCCCAAGTTTATGTCCACGGTTGTTATGACCTCTCTTATCACAATGCTGGTAAGAAAGGCTTCTCCCCTTGCAGGAATGGAAATGGGTGTTATCTCCCAGATGCTCGTTAATCTCGGATTGATCACCCCCGAGGTCGGTAATGCAGGTCTGCTCTTCAATCCCGATTTCTTCCGTGCCATCTATCAGATAAGCGGTATTTGGGAAACGGCAGGCTACGACTCCATCGTATTCTTCGCTGCTATCATCGCAATCTCCCCCACAAGCTACGAGGCGGCGCAGATCGACGGCGCAGGCAAGATGGCTCAGATGAGATACGTTGTACTTCCCTCTATCCTCTCCACCATCGTAATTATGCTTATCACCCGTATAGGCTCACTTCTTAACGTCGGCTACGAGAAGGTTCTTCTTCTCTACGATCCCTCGACCTACGTAACCGCAGACGTTGTTTCCACATTTGCTCAGAGATACGGCATTGCAGGATCTATGGTCGGCGTTGCATCTGCGGCGGAAATGCTTAACAACGTAGTTGGTATGCTTCTTGTTATCGGTGCTAACACCATCGCACGTAAGGCATCCAACGTTTCTCTCTATTAATTAAGAAAGGTTTGGAATAGATAATGAAAAGAAAACTTGAAATATCCGAACTTATCTTTAAGATTATTTCCTACCTTCTGCTCACGGTATTCGCAATCTGCTGCGTATATCCCTTCCTTTATGCGATATCAGCGGCTATCAGCGGACGCCAAGCGGTTGAGTACGGTCAGATAGTTCTCTTCCCCAAGGACATTCAGTTTGAGGCCTTTGAATCCATGTTCACGAACAATATGTTCTGGAACTCTTACACCAACACCCTCTTCCTCACCTTCTACGGCACACTTTGGGCTATTGGTGTTGCGATTCTCGGCGCATATGCCCTCTCCAAGAAGAGACTTCTCTTCCGCAAGACCTTCAACTTCTTCCTTGTATTCACAATGTGGTTCTCCGCAGGTCTTGTACCCCAGTATCTGAACTACCTTGACACAAGAGACGTTTTCCAGTCAATAGGTATTACCGACGACAAGTGGCTTGTAGTAATTGCCATGGGTATGGCGGCAATGAATATTATTCTTCTCCGTAACGCCTTTGAGGGTGTGCCCTCCGAGATCGAGGAGGCTGCCATCGTTGACGGTGCTACCGAAATGCAGGTTCTTACCAACGTATATCTCCCCATGAGCAAATCCACCATTGCAACCGTTGCTCTATTCTTTGCAATCTCCCGTTGGAACGGTTACTTCTGGGCAAGACAGATGATCTCCAACCCCAATGAGCATCCCCTTCAGGTATTCATCCGTCTCCAGCTTGAAAGATTCCAGGATCCCGATCAGATGACCGGTTGGAACGAGATTTATGCCACCGACTCTGCAATCTACGCGCTTATCGTATGTTCCATTATTCCCATTCTTATTATTTACCCCTTCATTCAGAAGTACTTTGCTAAGGGCGTAAATATGGGCGGTGTTAAGGAATAATCCGCCACACTTCACTTTGGTTAGTATCGCATTAAGTTGCGGCTAATAATAAAAATTTTTTCAGGAGGTCCCCCCATGAAAACACGCAGACTCCTCGCACTTCTTCTCGTGCTTGTTATGTCCATGTCTATGGTTCTTACAAGCTGTATTAAGAAGCCCCCCGTAACCCCCCCAGACGACGGTGATAAGACCCCTCCCGTTGATAACCCCCCCGTAGAAGACCTTACCTTCAAGCTTCCGTATGCTGACGGTACCACCCTTCGTATGGCAACCGGTTATCAGAAGACCACACACGCTATTACCTTCGATGCTGAAACCGTTAACACCTATGGCGTAGACGGAACCATCACTCTTGCAGATGGCAAGGGATATCAGGTTGGTAGCCTTAAGCCCACCTGGGCAGCACTTGAGAACATTCTCAAAGTTAACTTTGAAGACAAGTTCACCGGTGCAGGCAGCGCTCAGAACGAATTCAACAAGTGGAAAGAGCAGCTTGACAAGGTTGATATGGTAAGCGGAACCGCTACCCAGCTTTCCGAGTATGGTACAGCAGGCAGCCTTGTAAACCTTGCTGACTACCTCGATGATATGCCTAACTTCAAGAAGTATCTCAACGAGAACCCCATCGTTCTCCTCTCCATCTCCGCAGTTGATGCTAGCGGTAAGGTTGGCGGTATCTACTTCTCCCCCTACTTTGACGGTGTTAACGACATCGAGCGTATGCCCCTTATGAGAACCGACTGGGTTGAAAAGCTCCTCAATGGCGAGGGCGAGTTCACCGCAGAGGCTTCCAAGGACCTTGCAGCAGCAGTTTACACTCCCTACATGCCTACCTCCGGTAAGGTTGCTATCGACGTTGTTAAGGCTGATAAGTCCGGCGTTGAGACCATTACCAAGGATTACGACAAGGCTGGCAACATCGTTGCTAAGATGAACGCTGCAGGCACCCTCAACGGTGTTCAGGCAGTTAACATGCTTCGTAAATACATTGACGAGGCTTACAACGGCTACTACGGCACCAACCGTGCTGACCTCTTCATCGGTCAGAACGCTGCTTGGGACGCAGACGAGCTTGTAGCTCTTCTTCGCTGCGTAGTTGCTAACCCCAAGACTCTTAACGGTACAGACAACGTTGAAGGTCTCTTCTCCAGAGAGGATAACAACAACCAGAGAAGAGTTGATATGTTCCGCTTTGCAGGAACTCTCTTCGGCGTTCGTGGCCTTGAGTCCAGACAGGATTACCTCTACGTAGGTACCGACAGTCTCCTTCACGACGCACGTCAGGAAGAGGACACCTACGTTGCTCTCGAGAGAATGAACGCAATGGTAAAGGAAGGCCTCATCTCCTCCTCCTTCGTTAAGTCCGAGGCTAACAAGACTGAAACCATGCTCGAGACAGACGGTGGCTTCATGCACTACGACTACAACCAGACCCAGACCATCTTCAACCAGACCAAACTTAATTATGTTCTTGGCGAAGACAATCAGATGGTTAAGGACGAATCTCTTGGTGAGAAGTACATGGCAGTTATGATTCCCGTAGCTCGCTGGTTCGACGGAACTAACGCTGACGGCGTTTACATGAGATTTACCGAGTCCTGGAGATCCGTTAAGACCGACGGTTGGGCAATCTCCAAGGCAGGTGTTGCAGGCAACACCGATAAGCTTCACGCAGCTCTTGCTCTTATCGACTACGCTTACTCCGAGAAGGGTCAGATCCTTATGTCCTACGGTCCTGATGAATTCATTAAGACAAAGGCAGACGGTTCTTACGTAACCTTCGACTTCAACGGTAAGCAGATGCCCGTTATCGCAGACGCTACCTACGAAGAGCTTTGGTCAAAGGCAAGTGGTAACTACACCAACTACGCTCGTTACTTCCTCGGTTCTACTCTTTCCTTCGTAAAGAGCCAGGCATTCGAGTATCAGTGCACTCACGTTGTAGGTAAGGAAGGCGCAGAGAAGCTCTCCTACGCTATTAAGTACGGCACTATCAAGCATCCCGAGCTTGCAATCACCGAGAATCCTTGGTACTCCATCGTTCCTACCGCTCTTCCCAACACTAAGGTAGAGACCGATTCCATCAACAACAATCTCGCTGAGCTTGTTACAAACAACTTCTCCAGTGCAAAGGGTGGAGTTAACCTTCTCCTTGAGCTCATCGTTAGCGGTTATGAGATCGAGGGTCGTGAGAACGTTGGTTCTCGTGAAGAAGTTCTCAACACCATCATCGATACTTGGGGTGGCAAGACCTATCTTGCATACAAGCAGGACGCTTACGACAGACTTATTGAGTACTACGAGTCCCTCAACAAGTAATTTACTTAGTTAATACTTAAGCAAATATCCGGGCAGGGGAGCAAACGCTCCCCTCGCCCCACAAAAATTTCTGCCTGTTGCCGGCATATAGGGCAACAAATACTGCCAGACGGCATTACGGAGACACACCATGTACAAAAAGCAAATGACTCTCCAGCGTATAACGAGCTTTATTCTGCTCGCAGCAGCAGTGCTTGTTTTCGTTTATTCTCTCGGTATTATGACCGACCTTTACGACAGCCTTTACCTCGCCTCCAGCTATAAGGAGGGCCACAGAAACTACGTTGAGGGAGCATCGATATATCTTGAGATGCAGCCCTTTAACAGAGAACTCACTACAGCGAGTATAATACTTATCATTTCCGCCGTAGCTCTTTTCGTATTCAGATCTAACGATAGAAGAAAATATTACATAGCAAACTACATTACGATTGGTGTAAACGCCGTGGCAAACATAGCTGTTTCCATTTGGGCGCTTATCAACGTATTTGCATATAAAGCACAGTTCCTTTTAGTTGATTTTGAAAAGCTTGCAAAGATTGCTAAGACCTACAAGATAAACTACACCGAATCTACCTTCTGGTTTGATGCCAGCGTCGTGGTATTCGGTTTCGTATTCCTTGCCACAGCTCTTAGCATCGCAAATCTCGTTTGGAAAATTATCCTTATGAGAGCTGAGAAAAAGCTTATCGAGGAAGGAAAGGAGGAGTAAGAAATGACTCACGACGTAAATCTTATTAAAAAGGATAGAATGCGTTTCACAAAGAACACTCTCTCCTCAACCCTTTGCTACCTTGCCATTCTCTTTAACGTTCTCTACTTTGCAAACGTATATTCTACCGACGTAGGTAATTACTACTACAGCATTCAAATAGGCATATCAGTAGTTTATAATCTTCTCTTCCTGCTCTTTACCTTCCTCTGCTCCGAGGGAGTAAAGAACTACAGCAAGGTGTACTCTATCGTACTGCTCTGTATCGGTGCGATGCAGGTTGTCCGTATCTTCGGTATTCCCATGAGCGCACATTCCGCTGTTATCTCCATCAACAAGGTTGAGACCGTTGTAATGGACGACAAGCAGTTCATAACACTCATCGTGTTCCTCGTAATTTCCGCAGTTTGCTGCATCGCAGCAGGCGTTATCGGTCTAACAAAGACCATTACCCTCGAGAACTACAAAAAAGAGACCGGCCTTAACTAATTCGGTCACCACCAAACGAACCATGAAAGGCAAAAGATTATGGCTTCACTCAGTTTAAAAAATCTGAATAAAATTTACGATAATAACGTTCAGGCGGTCTTTGATTTCAACCTGGAGGTTGAGGACGGTGAGTTTATCGTCCTCGTAGGTCCCTCGGGTTGCGGTAAGTCCACCACCCTTCGTATGATTGCGGGCCTTGAGGATATCTCCTCGGGTACCCTTATCATCGACGGCAAGGACGTTACACAGATGCCTCCCAAGGACAGAGACATTGCCATGGTTTTCCAGAACTACGCTCTCTACGGTCATATGACCATATACGAGAACATGGCGTTCTCTCTTACCCTTATGCGTGAGAATCCCAACGTCATTCATGAAAAGGTTATGGCGGCAGCCGAGATCCTTGGACTTACCGACCAGCTTAATAAAAAGCCCAAGCAGCTCTCTGGCGGTCAGCGTCAGCGTGTTGCAATGGGCCGTGCAATAGTTCGTACACCTAAGGTATTCCTCTTTGACGAGCCCCTCTCGAACCTTGATGCAAAGCTCAGAGGCGCAACCAGACGTGAGATCATGCTCCTTCATAAGCGCCTTGGCGCAACTATGCTCTACGTTACCCACGACCAGACAGAGGCTCTCACTCTTGCTGACAGGATCGTTTGTATGTCTATGGGTTACGTTCAGCAGATCGGTACTCCCCTTGAGCTTTACGACACACCTGCAAATATTTTCGTAGCAAGCTTCATCGGTCTTCCTCCCATGAATTTCTTTAATGCTACCGTCAACGGCAGTTCTCTCACTCTTGAAGGAGGCAGCGTTGTAGGTCTCAGCGACGAGGAGGCAAAGCTTCTTGCATCCTACGATGGCAAGGAAATCACCCTTGGCGTAAGACCCGAGAATATCGTTCGTGGCGATGATATAAAGATGACCGTTAACAATTGTGAAAACCTTGGACAGACCACACTGGTTCACGGCGCACTTAACGGACATAAGATTACCGCAAAGCTCCGTGAGTGGTGTAACATTCCCTACGGCGACGAGCTTAGCATAAGCTTCAACCGTAAGCACTTCTTCGACAAGGAAACCACCAACGCTATCAGATAAGGAAAAGTGATATGAAAAATAACAATTCTAAAACTAAATTATCGGGTTTTGGCGCTTGGTTAAAGGAAAGAGTGCGTAAAATCCTCGTTGCACTGAAGAAAAATCCCCAGTTTGTTCCCCTTCTTGCTCTTTGTGCAGCATTTCTTGAGTATTCTCTGAACCTTACGGAGATTTCCAACACAACCGCGAAGATTCAGGGACTGAATATGGGTCTTGCCGCATTTGTCACAATGCTCTTTATGATGCTCTCCTTCGTTTGTATGCTTAACGCATTCCCTAAGAGACAGAAGCCGAAGACTCCTATGATCATTCTGATGATGGTTCTCTACGGTGCTGTGATCTGGGCAGATATTCATTATATGACCAAGATCTCCTGGGCCCTTTACCGTGAGGAAAACCCCATTCCCCTCACCGAGAGCACGATGTACATATACGACGCTTATAACACCGTTCTCGTTCACGTTATTCTTGTAGGCGTTACCATCGTTTGCGTTCTTCTTGAGCCTGTATTTGCAAAGCTCTTCAAGAAGATCAACACTTCCATCGACGTTGAGGGCAGCGGTGATATCCAGAATATTGATATCTCCGACGAGGATTGATTTCAATGCAAAACAACAAAAAATCACCCGACGAGAAAAGAGACAGTCTCAGCGCCTATAAAATTAACAAAGAGGCTGTCGACCGTCTGGTAAACGCAGATAAAAAAACCTACCCAAACACAAAGACCGATCCGGGAAAGCAATATCGCTCCAAGGGATTTATCGACAGAATTCCCGATTGGATAAAGGCAATTTTCGTTAAATTCTGGTTTAACGGTGCGGTCTGCTTCTTCATCTTCTGGGGCCTTGGAATGCTCATATTCGGACTTGATATGCTGGTTGTCATGGGCATCGTTTTGGGTATGGTAAACGACCTTCTTGTAAACAATGTTTTCCATTTCTTTGCAATTACCCCGGGTAGTAACAATAAATGGATGATGTTCCCTAAGAGAAAATTCTGGACGTTTTTCGCAAATATTATATACTCCACCATCGTTCTCTTTATCGTCGTATGGATTTATAGCATTATTAATATTGTCTATAACGCTATAATGGGAACAACAAATCAGATTGGCCTCGGCGTTGAGCCCGTTCTGTTCGGCCTTATGTATATGGCTGTGGATATGCTCTTCGTCGGTATGAAAAATTTAATTATCAGGATAGTTTCGGACGCGAAGGAAAAAGCCAACGCAAAATAAGCATTATGATTAAAACACTTTTTACCTCCCAGACCTCTGCCTGCTTTGAATGGCAGAACGATCTCCCCTACTATAAAGAAAAAGAATACAAGATCTACCTTAACGGCAAGGAAGTTTTGTCATCGAACACCAACATCTTTTCTCTCTTTGACCTGACTCCTGGAACCGAATACGTTATCACCTCAGACTCCCTCGATGGCGAGCACAAATTCTCCACGAAGGAAGAAAGCTGCGCTGTTAACGTGCATGATTTCGGTGCTATTGGCGACGGTGTACACGATGATACCCAGGCAATTCAATCGGCAATCAACTGCTTGCCGAAAAACGGAAGACTTTACTTCCCAAAGGGCACCTACCTTACCGCCCCCCTTTGCCTGAAAAGTCATATCACCCTTGATATTCCTGAGGGCGCAAAAATACTTGCAACCGCCGACAGAAGCCGTTTCCCCGTTATTCCCGGCAAGATTTTTGATATGGAAAACGGAGAGGAGCTTCATTTCGGCGCGTGGGAGGGTAATGCTATCTCAATGTACCAGGCTCTTATCTTCGCCCAGCACGCGGAGGATATCAGCATTGTCGGTCGCGGTATTATAGACGGTAACGCGCCAAAGGCCGGTTGGTGGCTCGACTTCAGAACCAACCCTATCGGTAGACCGAGACTTGTGTTCTTTAACCGCTGTAATAACGTTCATATTCACGGAATTCATGCGTGCGACTCTGCCTCCTGGCATATTCACCCATATTTTTCTAAAAACGTCGACCTTCTCGATATGTTCATCTCCGCACCTAAGGATAGCCCCAACACCGATGCTATCGACCCCGAGGCCTGCGACGTTGTGAACATCATCGGCTGTCGCTTTAGCGTGGGCGACGACTGTATCGCACTTAAGTCGGGAAAGATTGAGATCGGCAGAAAATTTAAGCAGCCCGCAAATCTGCACACCATCAGAAACTGCCTTATGGAATTTGGTCACGGCTCCGTTACTCTCGGCAGCGAAATGGCAGGAGGTGTAACAAATCTTACCGTCAACCGTTGTGTATTCCGTGAAACCGACCGAGGTCTGCGTATCAAGAGCAGGCGTGGACGTGGCAAGGATGCTATCATTGACGGCGTAGTATTCGAAAATATCAAAATGGAGGGCGTTCTCACCCCCATTGTAATCAATATGTGGTACAACTGCTGTGACCCCGACAGAAACTCCGAGTACGTCTGGTCACGCAAGGCTCTTCCCGTGGATGAGCGTACCCCTTATCTTGGCAAATTCACCTTCAGAAATATGACCTGTCTCGACTGCGAGGCGGCAGCCTGCTATTGCGACGGTCTTCCCGAGATGCCCATTAAGGAGATCAACTTGGAGAACATTCTCTTCACCTACTCCGAAAATGCCAAGCCCTCGAGACCTGCGATGCGCGAATTTATGGAGGAATTCTGCCGCGTCGGTATGTATTTTGACAACGTGTCAAGACTCGTTGTTAAAAACGTTAAGCTGGAGGGCGTCGTAGGCGACGAGCTTGTGGCTGACCATATCGGCGAGCTTATCAGAGAATAAAAAACAGAAGGGAGACGACCTGTGTATACGAATATCGACAAATATATTGAGAGACTGATAACCGAGTCGACCCCCGACCTTCCTATATGGAATATTGAAAGCATCCGCCAGGGAAAGAAGCCCCATTGGAACTACATAGACGGATGTATGATCACCTCCCTCCTCTCTCTGAGCGAGATTACGGGTGAGGCAAAATACTTTGATTTTGCAGAGGGTTTCATCGACTATTACGTAAAGGATAACGGTGATATTCTCGGCTATGATATTGAAAAATATAACCTTGACGACCTGAACGAGGGGCGTGTTCTCTTTGAGCTTTATAAAAAGACGGGAAAGGAAAAATACCGTCTCGCTATTGAAAATCAAAAGCGCCAGCTTGACGGCCAACCGAGAACCAATACCTCAAACTTCTGGCACAAGCTTATATACCCCAACCAGATCTGGCTCGACGGTATATATATGGCTCAGGTTTTCAGTGCACTTTATGCTAAGGAGTACGGTGGCAAAGACTACTCAGATGTGCTTTCACAGATCAAAAATGTAAACAAATATATGCAAGACAGCCGAACGGGTCTCTATTACCACGGTATGGACTGTTCAAAATCCATATTCTGGGCTGACAAGGAAAGCGGTCTTTCAAAGAACTTCTGGCTTAGATCCATTGGTTGGTTTACCGTAGCACTTATCGATATTATCGAAATTACCGACGGTGAGACGAGAGATGAGCTCGTTAAGATCTTCTCGGATCTGATTGACAGCATTTCGGCCTTCAGAGACGCTGAGGGCGGCCTTTACTGGCAGGTTGTGGATCAGCCTATGAGAGAAGGCAACTATCTTGAAACCAGCGGATCAAGTATGATCGCCTACGCCTCCCTCAAGGGTGCAAGGCTTGGCGTAATCGATAACAAATTCGCTTCCCTCGGCAAGGAAACCTTTGACGGAATCTGCAAAAGATACCTTACCGTAAACGAAAACGGTGAGCTTAATCTTGGCGGTATATGTCTTGTGGCAGGTCTTGGACCTGAAAACAACAGGCGTCGTGACGGCTCCTACGAGTACTATATTTCCGAGCCGATCGTTGAAAACGATGCTAAGGGTGTAGCTCCCTTCCTTCTTTGCTACACCGAGATACTCAGAATGACGGAGAGATAATTAATGAAGCTCTTAATTCGTGCCCACGACCTTGGTGTCAAGGGCGACACGTCGGTTGCCGAAGCCGTAAAAAAACACGACCTCGACGGCGTTCAGCTTGTAGCGTACAAATGCACAGAGGACGTTAATTACGAGCCCGGCAGCATTACCTCAGAAAGAGCGGCGCAGCTTGGCAGGAATCTGACTGAGCTTGGCGGTGAAATTGCCCTTATCGGAGCATATTTCAACTGCGTTCACCCAAATGAAGAAAAAATTGACCGAGGAATTGCAGTTTTTAAGGATTATCTTTCTGTAGCGAAGGATATCGGTTGTCACTATGTCGGCTCTGAAACAGGCTCATACAACGGTGACCCCTGGATATACCACCCAATGAACCACTCCGACGAGGCACTTGACCGAGTTGTAAACACCTTCGGTGAGCTTGCAGATTACGCAGTGGAGTGCGGAGTAAATATTGCGATGGAGGGTGCATTCGGCCACGTTTGCCATACACCCGAAAGGCTTGCTCTGGCTGTAAGCCGTATCGGCCGTGATAACATCGGTATTATCTTCGATCTCTATAACTATCTCGATATCTCGAACGTCTCTGAGGCATACGATATTTTGGACCGTGGCCTTGAGATCTTCGGCAAAAAAATTCTTCTTTTCCACGTCAAGGATTTCATTATCGAGGACGGAAAGCTCCGTCAATGCGGAGTTGGAAAAGGAATACTCGACTACGACAAAATTCTAAGTAAAATATACAGTTCAAATCCCGATGCTATCCTCGTGCTAGAGGGTACGGTGGGAGAGGACATTGATTTTGCGGTGTCCTATCTTCGCAAAAAAATAAACAAATTGACCTAATAGTAAGGAGTCATAATATGGCATACCTCTCATTAAAAGGAATTAACAAGATCTACCCCAACGGCTTCCACGCCGTGCACGATTTCAATCTCGAAATTGAGCAGGGTGAGTTCATCTGTCTCGTAGGCCCTTCGGGATGTGGAAAGTCCACTACCCTGCGTATGATCGCAGGCCTTGAAAATATCAGTAAGGGTGATTTCCTGATCAACGCTGTACGCGCCAACGAAATGGGCCCCAGAGAGCGTGAGATTGCGATGGTATTCCAGAGCTACGCCCTCTATCCCCATATGTCCGTTTATGACAACCTTGCATTTGGCCTTACTCTCCAGGGCGTTGACGACGACGTTATCGAGGAAAAGGTAACCAATATCGCCCGTATTCTCGGCCTTACCGACTATCTTGACAGAAAGCCGAGAGCTCTTTCCGGCGGTCAGCGTCAGCGTGTAGCCGTAGGACGTGCCATTATCCGTAAGGTTGGCGTATTCCTTATGGACGAACCCCTTTCCAACCTTGACGCAAAGCAGAGAGTTACAATGCGTTCCGAAATCACCGATATTCACAGAAAGGTTGGCTCAACCACCATATACGTAACCCACGACCAGACCGAGGCTATGACCATGGCTGATAGAATAGTGGTTATGAAGGACGGATATATTCAGCAGGTTGGAACTCCCTACGAGCTTTACTTCAATCCTGTTAATATGTTCGTTGCAGGCTTCATTGGCGAGCCCCCCATGAACTTTGTAAAATCCGAAGTAAAGGGTGGCAAGATAAACGTTCTCGGACGTGATATTGAGCTCTCCAAGATCGTTGACGAAAAGGCGCTTGAGGGCAAGCCTGTTGCACTGGGCTTCCGTCCCGAGGGAATCGTCCTCGGTGAAGCTGAAAATTCCTACGTATTCGAGGCAGACGTTGATCTCACCGAGCTTCTCGGCGACAATACAAACGTATACGTAAGCGTTGGCGACACAAACCTTATTCTCAAGGTTGATCCCCACGATACCCCCAATCTTGATACCAAGATCACCTTCTCCGTTCCTTACGCAAACGCATACCTCTTCGATGGCGAGAGCGAGCTTGTTATAGCTAAAAAGTAAAAAGATAAAAATCCCGATTTTGAAGTGAACTGTTTAATATTCACCAAAAATTCGGGATTTTTTGTTTTATATCGTTTTTTTGATTTTATTTCAGGCATTTTTTGAAAATTCCTTGATTTTTTTGATATTATATGTTAATATATGTATTGTAAGTAAAAGAAGTCAACGGAGCGATATATGGAACAGAGAATTAACGGTAAAATAGAGAACTACTATTACAGTAAAGCCATTAACCGCCATTACACCGAATCCACAATACATTACCACCCCCATTACGAGATTTATTTCCTTAAAGAAGGAAGATGTAAATACTTTATTGACGACCGCTCCTACGATATGGAGACAGGTGACATCGTCTTTATTCCCAAGGGCGCAATACATAGGGCAAATTACCCCGAGGGAGCACACAGCCGTCTTCTCATTAACTGTACCGACGAGTATATACCCGAGGCTATTCGAGAAAGGCTCGAGAACTCGTATTACGTTTACCACTCTCACGAGGTGGCAAAGCACGCAGAGCATATTCTGAATCAAATAGAAAACGAACATCTCCACCCTGATGAATTCACCATCGAATCGCTGAAGGGACTAACCGCTCAGCTTTTGTTCCTGATGCTTCGTTATCCCGGTGACCCAGAGGAAGCAACAACAGGCAACGCTCTTATCGACGGTATAGTAAAGTATATCAGAGAAAATTACACCTCGGATATTAAGCTCTCCACCGTAGCAAAGCTAAAGTCTGTCAGCCCCGAGCATCTTTCCCGTACCTTCAAGGCATGCATCGGAAACGGCTTTAACGAGTATATTACCCTGCTCCGCCTGAAGCACGCTGAGGAAATGATTAAAAACGAGCCTGATAAGACCATAAGCGAAATTGCCTACGAATGCGGATTTAACGACGGAAACTATTTTTCCTATAAATTCAAAAAGATGTACGGCATCTCTCCCATCAAGGCGAGAGAATCAAAATAAAACAAAGGCGACCCTTAAAAGGGTCGCTTTTGCTATGTTTATTTTACATTTTCAAGATATTTTACCGTTTCCATAGCATCCTTGCCATAGAAGTCTGCGCCGATTTTCTTGGCGTATTCTTCAGTCAGCACCGCTCCGCCAACCATAATACGGCAGGTGGGCAGGCTTTCCCTCAGGAGCTTTACGGTAGTCTCCATAGACGGAAGTGTAGTAGTCATAAGGGCGCTTAGACCGACGAAGTCGGCAGAGCGTTCGACAGCCGCCGATACGATACGGCAGGGCTCCACGTCCTTGCCAAGGTCAATAACCTCGTAACCGTAATTTTCAAGAATAAGCTTCAGAATATTCTTTCCTATATCGTGAATATCTCCCTTTACGGTTGCAAGGATAATCCTCGCCTTGCTTTGGGTCTTGTCAGCAGGCATCTTCTCTTTAATTATCCCAAATGCGGCAGATGCCGCCTCAGCTGCCATAAGAAGATTTGGAAGATAGAGAATCTTTTTCTCGTATCCATCACCAACCTCGTCAAGGGCAGGAATAATATCCTCGTTCACCACGTCAAGGGGGGCTTTTTCTTCAAGAAGCCTGCCTGTCATATCAGCCGCCTGATCCTTCAGTCCTTTGACTATAGCCCTTTTCAGGCTATCCACGGGCTGGGTGACGATTTTTTCCTCAGATACAAGCGAAATATATTCCTCAAAATTATCATCAAAGCCCGAAAGAGCGTTATATGCTCTGTACGCCTTCATAAGCTCGGCAGAATGGGGATTGATAATTGCCGCAGAAAGACCGTTTTCAAGTGCCATTGTAAAGAACATGGCATTGATCTGATCACGGTTGGGAAGTCCAAATGAGACGTTTGAGATGCCGAGAGAGGTGTGGCATCTAAGCTCCTCACCAATAAGCTTTACCGCACGAAGCGTCTCACGGGCGGCGTTCTTGTCGGCACCGACTGACATAGCAAGGGGGTCAAATATAAGATCCTTTGGCTCAACACCGTACCTTGCCGCCTCATCATATATCTTCTTTGCAATAGCAAATCTACCCTCGGCAGTCTCAGGAATTCCGTTCTCGTCAAGGGTGAGGCAAACAAGAACTCCACCGTACTTCTTCACCAGTGGGAACACGGCAGCCATACTCTCTGACTTGCCGTTTACCGAATTGATCATTGCCTTGCCGTTGTAGTAGCGAAGCGCCCACTCCATTGCCACAGGATCTGCGCTGTCAAGCTGAAGTGGAAGGTCACAAACCTCCTGAATACGGCAAACGCTCTGATAGAGCATCTCTTTTTCGTCTACATCAGGCAAACCAACGTTAACGTCGAGTATGTCCGCCCCTGCCTCCTCCTCGGCTATTGCCTCACGAAGAATATAGTCAAAATCGCCCTGACGCAAAGCCTCTCTGAATTTCGGCTTGCCTGTAGGATTGATCCTCTCACCAATAAGCACCGAGCGTTCGCCAAACTCCACTGCGTGAGCGTAGGATGAAACGAGGGTAAGGTGCTTCTTTTCTATTTCAACGGGAAGGAAATCCTTTGTTTCCTTGGTCAGCTCGGAAATATACTCGGGAGTGGTTCCACAACATCCGCCAACAACACGAGCTCCAAGCCTCATCATATCAGAAACGTCCGAGGCAAACTCACTCGGTGAAAGATCATAGCAGGTCTCTCCGTCCCTTACGACAGGCATACCTGCGTTAGGCTTAACGATAACGGGAATTGATGAATATTTGAGATATTCCCCGATCACAGGCATCAAAGCCTTCGGACCGAGAGAGCAATTGACGCCGATAGCATCAGCTCCCATTCCCTCAAGCATAGCAACCATGGCCGATGGTGTTGCGCCCGTCATAAGCTTTCCGTCCTCGCCGTAGGCATTAGAAACGAATACGGGAAGATCTGAATACTCCTTTGCCGCAAGAAGTGCCGCCTTGGTCTCGTAGCTGTCGTTCATCGTCTCAATGAATATGAGATCTGCTCCGTGCTTTACGCCAAGTCGCACCGTTTCGGCAAAGATGCCGACCGCCTCCTCAAAATGAAGATCACCGAGAGGCTTCAGCATTTTGCCCGTAGGACCGATGTCAAGAGCAACCCACTTTTTCTGCTTTGCCTTGCTTTCCTCCGCCGCAATTTTCGCATTCTCTATTGCCGCACCAATGATTTTATCAAGATAATCCGAGTCAAATTTCAGTCTATTTGCACCAAAGGTGTTGGCAAGAACAACGTTACAGCCCGCGTCAAAATAGCTTCTGTGAATATCTCTTATCACCTCAGGATATTCGATATTCCAGGTCTCAGGCATCTCTCCGGATTCAAGTCCCCTTGCCTGAAGCAGAGTACCCATACCGCCGTCAAGGTATATGAAATTGTTCTTTAAATAGTCAAGAATTTTCATAAATTACCCCTTTTTAATTCCCACAATAGCCGTCACAGACTTCGTAGGTGTCATAAAAAGATTGTCGCCAAGATTAATTCCAAGGTTTTTCGTAAGATCAAGAGCAAGAAAGATCTCTCTTTGAAGTTCAATGGAAAGGTCACCGTAGCCGGGGCTGAATCTTGGGCGAACTGTATTTCCTTCCTCGCCCTCCGACTGCAAAATATCCCTGCAAAAGGCATCGCACAGTGCCTCTACCCTCTCACTTCCAAGGGCTTGAAGCATTATAGCTCTTGACGGTGATGTAATAGAATATTTTTGGATCAATCTGTCGATACCAAATCCCACCGTTGCGCCAAACAAAATGATCTCGTGGCATCCCATAAGGCAGGTGGCAAGAGAGTGGGATCTCACCTTGGTAAACCCAAGATCTATTTCATCTTCCGAAACCTCAATCCCAAATCTTCCATAGCACAGGTTGTAGGAGAACAGTTCCCGAGCCTCTGAAATACAACCGTCCAGAAGCGCAAGACTTTCCTGATCATTCCCCGACCTTGCATATCTCAGCACCTCGGTTTTATCAATTTCAGGTGAATTATAGCTAATTTTGTAAATAACACTTTTCATTTCACAGAATATCCGACACACCTTCAAGTATTTTCCTTGCAACATCAGGTTTGTTCATTGTATAAATATGAATGTTTTTGACCCCGTGCTTAAAAAGATCTCTCGCCTGGCGCATGGCATAGTCTATACCTGCTTTTTTCATATCCTCGGGACTGCTGCCATATCTATCAACAAGATCTGTAAAGGATTTCGGCAAAAAGCTTCCCGAAAGGCTGGTAATTCTATCTATCTGCGAAGCAGAGGTAACCGGCATTATGCCGGGAATAATCGGAATATTTATTCCTGCCCCACCTGCCCTATCAAGAAATGCATAATAAAGCGAGTTGTCAAAAAACATTTGTGTCGTTAAAAAATCCAGACCGCAATTCACCTTTTCACGAAGAAAACGGATATCCTCTTCAGGGCTTTTACTCTCCGGGTGAGACTCGGGGTAGCAAGCGCCGCCAATACAAAACTCATCGCCGTATGCCCTGAGCTCCATCACAAGCTCTGCGGCGTATTTGTATTCTCGTGGCATATTCTCCATTCCCCGAGGTATATCCCCTCGAAGCGCCATAACGTTGCTGATACCCGACGCTCTCATATCCTCAATTCTTGATCTAACAGTCTCTCGGGTCGAAGAAATGCAGCTCAGGTGCGCAAGGCTTGGAACGGAATACTTCTCGTTGATATTTTTCGCAATATCAAGGGTGTATTTACTTGTTCCGCCGCCTGCACCGTAGGTAACACTCATAAATGAAGGAGAGAGAGAGGCAATCTCCTCGGTCGCCTCTCTTACACTCTCAAAGGACACATCGCTCTTTGGAGGAAACACCTCAAAGGAGATTTTGCGTCTGTTATTTAATAAAATATCAGATATTTTCATAAACTTATGCGTTTGCGGTTGCAACCACGTTTGCACCCGTACCGAGCACGTTCTCGATGATAACGTCGCCGATTTTAGTGCCCTCCTTTGCCTCTGCCTTATTGATCTCTGCCATAACGGCAAACATCATTTCCTTAGGCACGGTCTTATCGGTCTTTACCGCAAGAACACCGCCTGAGGCAAGCTTTACGGTAGAGGTCACCGTTCTTCTGGGATTGGTGCACTCGTCGTTTGCGTAGGTAACGCCACGCTTACAGAAGTTACCCTCAACAGAGAGCACGGCACCGTCGGCGCCGAGGGTCACCGTCATCTGACAGCCTCTGGGGCAAACTATACATGTTAAATTTCTGATCTTAGACATATCCTTTGCCCTCCTTAAAACTCGATCGAGAAGGAAAGACCCTCTCCCGAAAGCGAGGAAATAAGCTCGGCGGAAAGCTCCACCTTTTCCATTTCGGCAGGAGCAAGCTTCTGCTTTTTCTTGGAAATAACAATCTTATCTCCGTCACGAACAACTATCTTTGCATCTCTGTAAACGTCAGCAACACGGAAGTAAACGGAGGTATCAACCACCTCGGTAAGCTTCTGAGGAACGGTATATCTCACCCTTCCGTCGGTCTTGATGCTATGGCAAACAGCCTTATTCTTTTTACCAAAGATATGCTTCGCCGCAGCCTTACCTGCAATGGCAGACTCCTCGGAAACGTAGTCAACAAGGTCGTGTACGTGAAGCACGTTACCGCAGGCGAAAATGCCCTCTATCTCGGTCTCGCGGTCACCGTCAACAACTGCGCCGTTGGTAATCCTGTCAAGTCTGATGCCTGCACCCTTAGTCAGCTCGTTCTCGGGAATAAGACCGCAGGAAAGAAGCAGAGTGTCGCAGGGAATGTACTCCTCGCTCTCCTTGATAGGACGGCGATTTTCATCAACCCTTGCAATAGTAACGCCCTCAAGACGCTCTCTGCCGTGGATATTAACCACGGTATGGCTAAGTCGAAGGGGAATATTGAAATCGTTAAGACACTGCTCAATATTTCTTGCAAGACCGCCCGAATAAGGCATAAGCTCGCAAACCGCCTTAACCTTCGCACCCTCAAGTGTCATACGGCGAGCCATAATAAGACCAATATCGCCAGAGCCGAGAATAACAACCTCATGACCCGGCATATAGCCCTTCATATTAACGAATTTCTGTGCCGTACCTGCGGTGAAAATACCTGCAGGACGTGTGCCTGCAATATTGAGCGCACCCTTTGGTCTCTCACGGCAACCCATAGCGAGAATAATAGCACCTGCCTCAACGGTGAAAATACCCATCTCACGGTTCATTGCCGTAACCGTCTTGTCGGCAGAAACCTCTATAACCATAGTGTCGAGCATATAGGGAATCTGAAGCTCGTCCACCATTTTTTCATACTTTGCGGCATACTCGGGGCCTGTCAGCTCCTCGCCAAAGCGATGAAGTCCGAAGCCGTTGTGTATGCACTGGCGGAGAATACCGCCGAGAGCGCTGTCACGCTCAAGAATAAGAATATCTCTTACGCCTGCCTCGTAGGCCGAGACTGCCGCAGCCATACCCGCAGGTCCGCCGCCGATTATAACTAAATCCTTCTTCATCTCGTCCTCCTTACTTGGTCTTACCAAAATTGATCTTGGAATTGCCGCCGAACTTGGTAACGTCGGTATAATCAACACCCATCTCGCTTGCAAGAAGCTCAATAATGTAAGGTGTGCAGAAGCCACCCTGACATCTGCCCATAGAGGCTCTTGTTCTGCGCTTTACACCGTCAACGTCGCTGGGACGAGGATTAGTTCTTATAGCGTCGAGAATTTCGCCCTCGGAAACCGTCTCACAACGGCAAATAACGTGAGCGTACTCGGGTCTTTCCTTAATAAGCTTGTTCTTTTCCTCATTAGAAAGCGAAGAGAAGAAATGCATAGGACGGCGTTTGCCGTTAAAGTCCGATCTTTCGTTTAGCGTATATCCGCCGTCTCTGAGAAGACCTACAACGTACTCCGCAATAGCAGGTGCGGAGGAAAGTCCGGGGCTCTCAACGCCTGCACAGTTCACAAAGCCCTCCTTCGGCATACCGATAATGAAATCACCGGTGCTACCCGTAGCACGAAGGCCGGTGAAGGAGGTGATAACCTTGCTGAAATCAATGCCGTCAACCTGCTGAGTAGCAAGACTTCTCACCTTGGCAAGTCCCTCAGCGGTGGTCTTGGTATCCTCCTTGTCCGAAATATCCTCGGCAGTAGGGCCAACGAGAAGGTTGCCGTCAACGGTGGGAGAAACAAGTACTCCCTTACCCATCTTAGAGGGGCAGCGGAACACGGTGTGACCGATATGACCGCCTACCTCACGGTCAAGAAGCATATATTCACCTCTGCGAGGGTTTACGCTAAAGCTGTCATCGCCAACCATACGGGCAACATCATCAGAATAAAGACCTGCGCAGTTAATAACGCATTTTGCATCAATATATCCGTTATCCGAGTGAACTCTGTATCCACCCGTGGTTTTCTCTATAGACTTAACCTCAAAATTAAGCTTCAGCTCTGCTCCGTTATCCATAGCGTTGCCCACCGATGCCATACAAAGCTCGTAGGGACAAACGATCGCTCCTGTGGGAGCATGGAGCGCAACGGTTACGTCACGTCCGATATTAGGCTCGAGAGTAAGAAGCTCATCTCTGTAAATCACTCGTACACCGGGAACTCCGTTTGTCTCGCCACGCTTGCAAAGATCAATGAGGGTTTTCTCATCCTCATCGTTGAAGCCAACGACAAGGGATCCGTTATTCTTATATTTAACACCAAGCTCGGCGCAAACCTCAGCCATCATCTGAGATCCGCGAACGTTAAGGCGAGCCTTCAAGCTGCCCTCCTTGGCGTCAAAGCCTGCGTGTACGATAGCGCTATTTGCACGTGTTGCACCTAAGGCAACGTCACAGCCTCTCTCCAAAATACAGACACTGTCGGTGTATCTGGTAAGCTCTCTTGCTACCATACCTCCAACTACGCCTGCTCCGATTATTGCAAATTCAAACATAACAAATACTCCGTTTCAACTTGACTTATTCATACTTAACCATTATAATTATAATATATAATTTTCAGCTTGTCAACCGGAATAAATAAGAATAGAGGACAAAAAATGACTGATTTAACAAAATACGGCTTCTCTCTTTTGAGAACAAGAGAGCTTGATGAGATTTCCGCAACCCTCTACGAGCTTGAGCATATAAAAACCGGAGCTGCCCTGGTGTACCTTGACCGTAATGACGAAAACAAGACCTTTGCTATCGGTTTTCCCACCCCTCCCGAGGATGATACAGGTGTTTTTCACATTATTGAGCACTCCGTGCTTTGCGGCTCGGAAAAATATCCTATGCGTGATCCTTTTGCGGAGCTTCTGAAGGGCTCGCTCAACACCTTCCTTAACGCAGTAACCTATCCCGACAGAACAATTTACCCCGTTTCATCAAGATGCGAAAAGGACTTTTTGAACCTGACCGACGTATATCTTGATGCGGTTTTTGCGCCCAACCTTCTTCGCAATCCTGCCATCTTCAGTCAGGAAGGCTGGCACTACGAGTATGACGAGGAGACTAATAAGCTCAACATAAACGGTGTGGTTTACAACGAAATGAAGGGTGCCTATTCATCTCCGGACGAGCTGTCGGGCGTTGCCCTCAACCGTGCGCTATTCTCTGGTGAGATCTACAGATACGATTCGGGCGGAGATCCCGATGCTATCCCCTCTCTCACCTATGAAAAATTCAAGGCAACCTATGAAAAATATTACCACCCCTCCTCCGCAAAGATCATTCTTGACGGAAGAATGGATCTTACAAAGGTTCTGCCTATCATAGATGCCCACCTCTCCCATTTTGAAAAGCGTGAGCCCAACCGTCTGCCCACCGACTACACTCCGAGAATAGCAGAGCCCGTGAAAATCAGATACGAGATCTCTGAAAACGAGGACGAGAGCGAACGTGCACGCCTTGTATACGGCTACGTCTGGGGTGATTACGACGACGGTAAAGCGCAGCTTGTAGCATCGATTCTCTCCGACCTTCTCTGCGGATCAAACGCTTCGCCTCTCAAAAAGGCTCTGCTTGACAGAGGTCTTGCAAAGGATGCGGTCATGTATTCGCTGAAGAGCCAAAAGCAGACTGTAATGCTCGAAATACGTGACTTTGACGCCGAGAAGATCCCTGAAATTGAGAAAACCGTAAACGAGGTCGTCTCGTCCATGGTGAAAGAGGGAATTGAAAAGAGCCACCTTCAGGCAACTCTGAACAGCATCGAATTCCGCCTTCGTGAGCGTGATTTCGGCAGTCTTCCTCTCGGAATAGCATTCGCTATGTCGGTTATCGGCGATTGGATCTACGGTGGTCTCCCCGAGGATTCGCTTCTCATCGAGAAGCCCGTGGCAGAGGTTAAGGAGATGATATCCGATGGCGGATTTGAGAATGCACTCGAATCGCTGATGCTGACCAATCCGCACAAAGCAAGCGTAATTATGATCCCCGACAAAACTCTTGGCGAGGAAAATGCAAAAATTGAGCGAGAGAGACTTGACAAAATTCTCTCCTCCATGGACAGCTCTGCCCTTTCAGCCGTTAAGGACGGCATGGCAATGCTTGATGCCTGGCACAACGCCGACGAGAGCGAGGCACAAAAGACCCTGCCCACTCTCACACTTGACGATATTCGCCCAAGACCTACTCTTCCCCCTCCTAAGGTGAGCGAGTATAAAGGGGCGAAAATACTCGATTGTAACATCAAAACGAACGGTTTAGTTTACATTTCGCTATATTTTGATGCCTCCGACCTCGCAAACGAAGAACTGGTTAACCTTTCGGTTTTATCGGCAGCGCTTATTAATTTCCCCACAAAGTACCGTGACGCCCTATCGCTTCAGAATGACGTCAAAACCAATCTCGGAAGCCTTTTTGCCTCCTTTGCCGCAGAGGTTAAGGATGGAGTTACGACCCCATATCTCAAAATCGGTGCCAGCGCACTCACGTCAAAGTGCGGCGACCTGGAAAGGCTTATCTGCGAGGTGGCTCTCGACAGTATTATTGACGATGCCGGCGAGATCGAGAATATCGTAAAGCAGATAAAATCAGGACTCGAGGATGCCATGATCGGTGCAGGACATAGCTTTGCCCTCTCACGCCTTGAAGCGGCAGTTGGCGAGGCAGGTTCGGTAGGTGAATACCTGGCAGGATATGAGGCATACCGTATTCTTTCCGAGGCTTCCCGTGACAATGACAAAATTAAAGCCCTGACCGACGAGGTCAGAGCCCTTCTGAAAAAGCTTGTCAACCGCAAAAGGCTTACGGTTTCTGTTGCGGGCGATGCACCCGAGGGACTTGCAGAGCGAATCTGCGACCGTATTCCCGAAGGAGAAAAAAACGTTGAAAAAGCTCATACCGGCGTTGTATCCGACGGAGACGACTTTATTCTTTTACCCTCAAAGGTTGCCTACGCCGTCTCCGGTGGCATAAGCGAGCGTGCAAGAGAAAATCTCGGTCTTATGCGAGTAGTTCGCTCCATTCTCTCCTACGAATACCTTTGGAACGTAATCCGTCTTCAGAACGGTGCCTACGGCACAGGCTTCTCTCCTAAGCGAAACGGTCTCCTCGCCTTCTACTCCTACCGTGACCCAATCCCCTCAGCATCTCTTGAATGCTACCGTGAAAGCTCAAGTTATCTGCGTGCTCTTGCTGACAGCGGTGAGGACGTGACGAAGTTCGTCATCGGCTCTATCGGTGAGTATGACCCGATCACCACCCCCAGAACTCTTGCGATGACCGCCACCCAGCATTATCTCAGCGGCTGGAGTGATGAAAAAGAGCAGGCTGTGATCCGCCAGATGCTCTCGGTCAAGACCGAGGACCTCTATCTCGCTGCAGATATTATTGACGAGGTAATGGCAAACGAGCTCCGTGCCATCGTCGGTGGCCGTGAGCAGCTTGACTCCATGGGATACACACCAAAATCGGTGATAAAGATTTAAACAAAAAAACAGGGACGATCGTCCCTGTTTTTCATTTATTCAACTGTAACTGTAACGTCGTTATCCTCTGCGCCCCACTTAAAGGTAATAGCGTTAAGAAGAACGGTATATACAATATGCTCTCTGAGATTTGCCTGATCCTCGTCGATTACGTGCTCAGCGCCGTCAAACTCGTAGGTATACTGAAGCTCGGCACCCTCCTCGGTGTAGAGATCGATATCGCTGAGAACAGAAACGTTCTCAGTACGCTTAACCTCGTAGCCGTCCTTAACGAAGATAAGATCAACCGTGCCAAAAATCGCAAAAAGACCTGCAATAAGAGTGATTGCGAGAATCGCCGCAACTATGCCGGCATAACGTGGCAGTTTACTTTTCATTTTCTTTCCCCTTTATATAAACAAAATTTATTCTTTTATATCGATTATATTAATTATATCATCGAAAAATAAAAATGTCAATATAAAGATTAAAATAAAGTGGCATTTAGCTATCCTTCTTGATATGAACGTCAAGCTGATTGAAGGGAATGGTAATATTATTTTCGTCGAAGGCTGTCTTAACGGCTTCAAGAATATCAAAATGTACCGTCCAATAATCACCGCTGTTCACCCATACACGGGCAACCACGTCAACGCTGCTCTCGGCATAACGGCTTACTCTGACAAAGGGCTCGGGATCGGCAAGCACCATCTTGTGCGACGAGCATATCGCCATTACTATCGCCTTTGCCTTTTCAACGTCGTTGGAATAATCAATAGAGAAGGTAAACTCAATTCTTCTCGTATCCTTCTCAGAATAGTTTATAATATTGGAATTGGACAGAGTTCCGTTGGGAACGTATATAGTCTTGTTATCGGGTGTGCGAAGCTTGGTGCAAACGATCTGAATATCCTCGACCGTGCCTGCAATACCGCTGCCCTCCACCTCAATATAATCGTCAAGCTTAAAGGGTCTTGTGAATATAATTATTACGCCGCCCGCAAGATTAGAGAGTGCGCCGTTAACCGCAAGACCTGCGCAAACACCGAGAGAGGTTACAAGGGCGGTAAGTCCGCTGGTATCTATACCGAGATAACCCACAAGGCAGATGATAACGACCGCCTTCGCAGCGATCTTACCCATATATGTCAGTACCTTGACAATGGTCTTGTCATGTCTTCCACCGCTCTTCAGTTTTGTTTCCAGTCTTCTGGAAAAAACGTTTATCAGTCTGAAGCTGACAACAAGCAAAACAAGGGCAATAAGTATTTTTATTCCAGTATTAAGGCACCAGGAAAGCACCGTATCTCCTATGATCTTCCAGACTTCTTCAGTAGGAGCTGTTTCAAGTAAAAAACTCATATCTTCACCTCTTTTTTCTTTAATTATACCATAAAAATTCACAATTTGCATTACCAAAATGTTAAAAATAATCTCTTTTTATTGACGATTTGAGGAAAATATGGTATAATCGGGATATGCAAAGGAGATTCCAATATGGAAAACAAAAAGAAAAAGTCAAAGAAATGGCTGAAGTTCCGCCACAAGGTAGTGCATGCCATTCTTCGCTACCCCGTGCATCTTCTCTGTATTGTTAAGTACGGAATCAAAATCACAAAATATCGTGACGATAAGGGCAAGCGCCCCTATCTCATACTCTATAATCACCAGACCGCCTTTGATCAATTCTTCGTTGGTCTGGCATTCAAGCAGCCTATTTACTACCTGGCGACCGAGGATATCTTCTCTAACGGCTGGGTTTCCTCTCTTATCAAGTACCTCGTAGAGCCCATTCCTATCAAAAAGCAAACCACCGATATCAAGGCTATACTCAACTGTATGCGAGTGGGTAAGGAGGGTGGATCCATCGCCATCGCCCCCGAGGGCAACCGCACCTACAGCGGCGAGACGGTATATATGAGCTCTGCCATCGCATCCCTGGCAAGAAAGCTTAATATGCCTGTCATGATCTATCGCATTGAGGGTGGTTACGGCGTTCAGCCAAGATGGAGCGACGGAACGAGACGCGGAAAAATGCGCTCCTACGTTTCCCGTGTCATTGAGCCTGAGGAATACAAGGAAATGACCGACGCAGAGCTTTTCGAGGCTATCAAGACAGGACTTTACGTAAACGAGGCAAGAGCTGACAGCGAGTATCACAGTGGTCATCTTGCCGAATATCTTGAGCGTACAATATATTACTGTCCCGATTGCCGTCTCTCTGAGTTTGAAAGCGAAGGCGACCTGATCAAATGTAAAAAGTGCGGCAAGACCATCCGCTATCTTCCCACTAAGGAGCTTCAGGGCGTTAACTGCAAATTTCCTTACCGTTTCGTTCTTGATTGGTACAACGCACAGAGCGACTTTATGAATTCGCTGGACCTCTCGCCTTATTATGAGAAGCCGCTTTACCGGGATAGAGCCGTTGAGGTAAAGGAGGTTATTCCAAGCGAAAAGAAAATTCCCTACGGATGCGCTGACGTAACTCTGTACGGAAACCGCGTCGAGCTTAGAATTAACGATGATACAATATCCTGCCATTTTGACGACTGCTCAACCATCACCGTCCTTGGCAGAAATAAGCTGAACATCTATCACGGTGGCAAAATCTATCAGCTTAAGGGGGGCAAGCGCTTCTGTGCCCTCAAGTATGTTCACATATACAACAGGTATAAAAACATTCAAAAAGGAGACGAAAACAATGAATTTTTGGGACTCTGATGTATGGAGTTGGATCCTGATTTTCGCCGTACTGACGGGAAGCCTTCTTGTTGGAAACACCCTTAGAAGAAAGATTCCTTTTCTTAAAAACTCTCTTATTCCCACCTCGGTTATTGGCGGAACTGTGTTGCTTATTGTGGCAGCAATTTACAAGGTTATCACCGGAGAAGTTATGTTTGACAGCGTGGCATTCGGTGGCAACGGAACAAACGCTCTTGAAATTATTACATATCACGCTCTGGCCCTCGGATTTATCGCATCTTCATTGAAAACCAGCGACAAAACCGTTGATAAAAAGCGTTTAAACGAAATTTTCAATACAGGTGTGACAACGGTATCCACCTACCTTCTCCAGGGTGTTCTTGGAATGGCGATCACCGTTGCCGCTGCCCTGACATTCTTACCCGGATTTTTCAAAGCGGCGGGCCTTCTTCTTCCCTTCGGCTATGGTCAGGGTACAGGTCAAGCACTTAACTACGGTATTATTTACGAAAGCCACGGATTTGCAGGCGGTTCGGCATTTGGTCTTACCATAGCAGCCCTTGGTTTTATCTCCGCTGCGCTTGGAGGCGTTATACACCTTAACATTAGAAAAGCCAACGGAAAGCTGAAGAAATCCAACAGAACCGACGGTAGTGATTATCACGAGACGGTAGAAGCTCCCGACGAAATTCCAATGCAGGAAAGCGTTGACAAGCTCACCATTCAGATCTCTTTCATCATTATTGCATACGTTATCGCATACGTCATCATGGCGATTCTCGGGAATATTCTCCCCGGAATGAAGGCGACAATCTATGGCTTCAACTTCCTTCTCGGCGTTATTGGTGCTACCATTGTTAAGGGTGTTGTGGGACTTCTTCGTAAGAGTGGCCTTATGCACAGAAAGTATATCAACAATTTCCTTCTTACACGTACGTCCAATTTCTTCTTCGACCTTATGGTTGTAGCAGGCGTTGCAGCAATTAGACTTGATGAGCTGAAGAGCTACTGGGGCATCGTGCTTATTCTTGGTGTTGTTGGTCTTCTTTCGACCTACCTATATCTCCGATTTGTCTGCAAAAAGCTGTTTCCTGATTATGAAGAAGAGCAGTTCCTTATGATGTACGGTATGCTCACCGGCACCGCAAGCACCGGAACAATCCTTCTTCGTGAGATTGACGGCGAATTCAAAACCCCGGCAGCAGACAATATGGTTTACCAGAACTTCCCTGCTATCGTATTTGGATTCCCCCTTATGCTTTTAGCAAACCTTGCTCCAGAGAAGCCTGAGTTAACCCTCATTATTCTGGTTGCATTCTTCATTGTGATGAACGTTATTCTATTCAGAAGCTTCATTTTCAAGAAGAAGGCTAAAAAGTAAATGCACAAAAATCAATAATACATTTTGTAAATAAAACATAACAAAAACAGCGGTTTGCGTAACGCAAACCGCTGTTTTTATAAAACTCAATTAAAAGAATTTTCTCCAGGTAACAACTACAAGCCAAACAAATAAAATTACGAAAACGAGGCAAAGATCTGTGAGAAGTAAGAACTCGGGAGTGATATCAAACTTGAGAAGGCCCTCAAGATAAGCCTCGCCGCTTGCAACCGCGCCATTCCACAATGCCTGGATCTTTTCCCAAATTGCAGCAGGATTAATGCTTGCTAAATTCATAATGATTCCTCCAATATGTAAGATTGTTTTTTATTAACATAACAATTATAGCATAAACTATTGGTTTTTTCAATACGTTTGCCCAAAATCTGCTAAAATGCTTTTTGCGCTGTTGTTGTAGGACCGTGGATCACAAGAATATCATCCCCATCGTCCGCAGGTTTAAAGTCTGCTCTGTCTATGCAAACCATTCTTGGCTGAAACTCGGTTTTGCTGTGATGACAGTGATACACACAGATCAGATCTCTTCCATCCTTTGACCTTACAAAGCTGTGATGCCCTGTGCCGTTGACCTCATTAGTTTTGTGCAAAATAGGATTTTTCTCATATTTCACAAACGGACCGTAAGGTGAGTCGGAAACAGCATATCCAATAGAATAATACTCGCTTCTGGTATGATTAGCAGAATAGGTGAGATAGTATTTTCCCTTGTGCTTTAGCACAAATGGCCCTTCAGCTACCTCACAATCCATAAGCTCCCATTCCATATCAGCCCTCAGAAGAAATCTCTCGTTTTTCTCATCAAAACCGCTTAAATCCTCATTCATTTTCGCCATATATATCACGTTTCCTGAATCAAATCTAACGTAATAGAGATAAACGGCTCCGTCGTCATCTGTGAAGAAATGACCGTCAATAGCCTTCTCCTCGCTAAGCCATTTCTTCTCTTTTTGAATAAAAGGACCTAGAGGACTGTCTGATGTCGCAATAGCAAGATGCTCTTCCGACACGTAAACCATGTGGAATTTTCCATCTTTCTCAATAATTTCGGGGGCCCAGAACCACTTTTCGCCCATAACGTCACCCTTTTTCAGGCAATAGCCCCTGTCTTCCCAAACCGCCATATCGTCGGAAACAAATACCCTGAATCCGTCGTCCGAGTTGGTTGAGTAAAGATAATACTTTCCGTCATGAACCAAAACAAAAGGATCCGCACCCTCCAGTAGTGGATTTTTATACATTCTCTTAGCAAATTCACTCATTTTAGCACCTCACTGCTAAAATTATATCACACAGTACAACTCAAGTCAAGATGAATTGATACGCACTCGAACCCTGGACCCTTGCATACGCGAAGCGTATATTGGCAGGCGAGGAGATAGTACGTGCAGCCGGTACAACAAGTGTAAACAGATAATATTAAACCCCGAGCGCCAAATTCAGAGTCAGTTGCTCGGCGCATAGACTGTTAATCACAAAAATAAAAAAAGAAAACCATTTTTATTGGTGCACCTCCAGGGACTCGAACCCTGGACCCACTGATTAAGAGTCAGTTGCTCTACCAACTGAGCTAGAGGTGCATATAAAATGGTTTTCTTCTTTTAAATTGGCTCCCCGAACTGGGCTCGAACCAGTGACATCATGATTAACAGTCATGCGCTCTACCGACTGAGCTATCGAGGAATATCGGTAATAGATTTGTTTTCTGGGTAAATGCCCATTAAAAACCGAATAAATTAGAAACGAAGCTCAAGGAAATGTGCGAACTTGCTTCTGTTGAGTTATTCAAGACAACAGTTCAAGCCCTCGGTCTATTAGTATCGTTCAGCTGAACACATTACTGTGCTTACACCTACGACCTATCAAACTCGTAGTCTAC
>JBGVPG010000016.1:0-9395 GCA_045126855.1 Eubacteriales bacterium
TTTCGATCCATCTGAGGTGCTTATTACCGTGGGCGGAAGCGAGGCGATCGACGTTGCTATCCGCTCGGTTGTCAACCCCGGCGACGAGGTTATTATTCCAATGCCGTCCTTCGTTTGCTACGAGCCTATTGTGAGAATGGCAGGAGCGACCCCTGTAATTATCAACACTAAGTCGGAAAACGGCTTTAAGCTTACTCCTGATGAGCTTTCCTCGGCAATTACCGAGAGAACAAAGCTTCTTGTCCTGCCTTATCCCAACAACCCTACGGGTGCAATTCTTGAGAGGGAGGAGCTCGAGGCTCTTGCAGATGTTCTTCGTGACAAGAGTATTGCCGTTCTCTCTGACGAGATCTATGCCGAGCTTACCTTCGGCAAGCGACACGTTTCCATTGCCAACGTTGAAGGTATGGCAGAGCGCACCGTTATCGCCTCTGGTTTTTCCAAGTCTTATGCAATGACGGGCTGGCGTCTGGGCTACCTTTGCGGCCCGAAGGCTTGGATCACCCAGATGACCAAGCTTCACCAGTATGCCATTATGTGCGCCCCTACGGCATCGCAGTTTGCTGCGGTAGAGGCGTTGAAAAACGGCGACGGTGATATTGCTGAAATGTGTGCCGAATACAACCGACGCAGAGTCTTTATTCACGAGGGACTTAATAAAATCGGCATTCCCACCCTGATGCCAGAGGGAGCGTTCTATATTTATCCTTACATTGGCGGTCTCGGTCTCAGCTCCGAGGAGTTTTGTGAGCGACTTCTGAGAGAGGAAAAGTGCGCCATAGTGCCCGGTACAGCCTTTGGTGAGTGCGGAGAGGGATATGCCAGAATATCCTACGCCTACAGCGTGAAGCATATTGCAGAAGCCCTTGAAAAAATCGAGCGTTTTGTTAATAAACTTAAATAATTATAGCGGTTTTGTAAACTGAAAGTTACAAAACCGCTTTTTATATGTTACTTTTTATTTATTTCAACGCCGAAGATTTTGGCGAGAAGGCGGCGGAGTGCCTTTGGTGAATTCATTACGACTATTTTCATTTCGTCCTCCTTTACCCTCAGTATATGCCGTAGACTATATTCCGTTGACACGAATGACGATGACGCTCATATCATCCTTGGTCTCACGGTTTTTTCTTGCCTCGGTAAGGATTTTTCTTGCATATTCATCAAGACTTCTCGGGGCATCCTCACCCAAGAGAAGCAGAAGCCAGGGGGCGTCCTCGCTCTCGTCCGAGACACCGTCGGACATGAGGAAGATGTAGTCGTCGGGCTTGATCTCAACCCTTGTACGCTCGGAGTCTACCGCAGACATCAGTCCTATGGGTGCTGTGTGTGACCGAATGCGGAAAATGGAGCTATCACGCTTAACAAAGGAGGGTGGCGCGCCGCTTTTTATAAATTCACCTCCGCCACGCAGTAGGTCCAGGCGAAAGAGGTCTACGGTTGATGAGCATTCCTCTTTTCCTGCTTTTATCAGGCGATTGAGCATAAGCATCATAGCGTCGCCCTCACTACTGTGTCGGGTGGCTTTTTTTATGTAATCTGCGGCAAATTCCGAGGTCTCCTTTGCTACCTCTCCGCTGCCCATACCGTCGCAGAGTAGGGCACAGAAGTAGTCGTCGTCGGTTTCAAAGCAGGATATTGAGTCGCCTGAAACCTCGTTTTCATCACCTGCCAGGGTGGCGGTTGCCACGCTGACCGACAGTTTTCTGCGTATTCCGCAATCCATAAGGGCGAGCCTGCCTCTGCGATAGCACTCGGGTGCGGCAAGCTTGACGCCTGTGGCATCTTCTATGCTTTTTCTGACCTCGAAGGAGGTGATTTTTCTGCCGCTGTCCACTCCTGCAAGGAAAAAGTGGGTGTTTCGCTTGCCGAAGGCACGGATAACACCGCCCTCAAATCCAACCTGACTTACGGCATCGGTAAGAGCTCCCGTCAGGCTGTTGTTAATGGAATACTCCTCCATATCTTTTTTTCTTGCGGAATCTATCATGGATGCAAAAAGTCGGTATACCTCGGCATCCCCTTCAAGGCTTGGGGAGTGCTTTTCGATCGTCTCTGCAAGGATGCTGATAGTGTCGGCAAGGCGGTCGGTTGCGCCCGAATACTCCTTTTGATAAACCAGCGCCATAGTGCCAACCATATCCTCAGCGCTTTCAAACTCGGCTTCTTTTTGTGTATCCTCCTCGCTTTTTCCGTCAACCAACTTTAGCAGGGGCAGAGAAATGACCGTGGAGATGAGATACTCGGGCAGTGTTGCAACGAGACCGCTAAGTCCCTCGGTGTATCCGCTGAATGCAGCCAAGGCAACACCTCCGATGATGAGGGCGTAACCCGTTCCAATTCCGAATAGACCTCCTGAGCACAGCCCTGCCAGAGCAAATGCCACCGCCAGTACGCCAGACATGGGGAGCGCACAGATAAAGCCTACCGCCAAACCGTAAATTGCGCCGAATCGCTTGGCACACAATAGGGTAAGTATTCCGCTGAAAATATAGGTCAAGGATATGCCGAAGACCGCCACGTCACGAAGGGAAAGTCCTATAAAAAATAAAAGTGCGAGTGCGGAAATGACGAAGAATATTATCTCGTATCTCTGCCGTCTCTCCCGACCTCTCAGCGACAAAATATCTCTGTCGCCCGAGATAACGGTCTCATAGCTTATTCCTAAGTCGAAAAGACCTGAGAAAATGAAGGTGAATATGGGTGGTGCGACTATCATACATACACCAAAGGCGAGACTTGTCTCGCTGAGACCCGAAAGTACCACCTCGTATACCCCTGCGATAAATCCACCAAGGGTGGAGATGGACATTCTGAGTATCAGAGTCTCGCTGAAAAGCTCTCTTCTTCCCCCGTCGGTCTTATCCGCCGATACTGCCGCGCGGAGAAATACGGTGATGGTTGCCGATGCGGCAAAAATTATGCCGCTGAGTCCCATTGATATACCGCCGATTACTGCGCCCAGAAGGGTGGACCATACTCCAACAGGCAAGGCAGCAAGAAATGCCAGACCGATCGGGTGTGCTCCAAAAACAAGATGACATCTTGTAAGAAGAAATCCTGCGGTGAAAAGCAGAATGTCTCTTGTCAGCATCCTGCCCTCGCGTGTCGTTTGTGATGCGTTTGTTTTTCTCTCTATTTCGCAAATCTTTTCCATTATCTTTGCCTTTCTTTTTAAAAACTACATACATTATATATACGAATAGATGCAAAAATGGTCGGAAATTAATGTCGGTTAATTGCTCTCTCGGGCGAAATAATAAAAAAATCCGCAGAGAGCTTCACACCCTGCGGATATCTGCGATATTTCTGCGGTATAAAATACCTTATTTAGGTAATAATTTACTCGAAAACCAAAAAAGGAGGCAAAAATGAATCTAACACAAAAAGAAACAACCCTACTTCAGGACCTGAAATCTCAGGAACAGCTTTGCATTGAAAAGTATGATAAGTATTCTCAGCTCGCTCACGACCCCGAGCTGAAAAATCTCTTTTCAAAGCTGAAGGAAAATGAGCAAAAGCATCTTGATACCCTGAATCAGATTTTGCAGGGCAACGAGGTGTCAATGCCTCAGGCGTCACCCTCTGCGGTTCAGGCGAAGCTTCAGTGCAAGATGTCCTCTTGCAACGAGGTGGAGAAGAAAAACGACGCATATCTCTGCAAGGATGCGCTCTCAATGGAAAAGCACGTCTCGGGTGTTTATAACACCGGTGTCTTTGAGTTTTCCAGCCCTGTCCTGCGTGATACGCTTGCCCATATTCAGAAGGAGGAGCAGAATCACGGCGAGCAGCTTTACAATTATCTAAATTGTAATAATATGTATTGCTAGAAAAATGGCGAGCCGCATAAAACGGCTCGCCAAACTATTACATAATTTTCATCACGCAATCCTTGCTTGAACAAACAGGTAGATTCTCAAAGATTTCAGGAGATTTCTTTTTTAGTCTTTTTAATCTGTTTGTTTCATTATAAAGCAATCTGCAAATCTCCAGACCTTCTTCTGCATACTTTCTATCACTCAAGCGATTTTTGTATTGGATTTCATTTTTGTAAAGTCCGTGAATAAATCCGTTTCTTTTATCCGTCCACGACTTCATCTTTTTCCAAAACTGTTTGTTTAACTTGGATTTTGCAAATAAAACTTCATACTTATCGCTTTTAGAAAAACAGTTGATTCTATGAGAAATTTGTGTTTTCCTTCTCTGCTCTGGAGGCAGATTGTTGTTACAAGGAGCGCCAAGTAGACCAAGCATAACCTCTATTCTACCTTCCATTGCGGCATATTCCATAAAGATTGCTTCAAGGTAAAATCCGCTTTCAATGGCATAACGACATCTGTCGAAAAAATCCTTGTGCATTTCAGCCTGGATCATTTTTATAGATTTTTCGGTTATCATTTTATTTCTCCTTGCTTTTAACTGTAAGTAATAATTCCGTTTTTTGCAATAGTACCATCGGTGCAGTAGATAGTGTAGTCGCCGGCGCCAAGGGACCAGCCATCACCCTTTTCGATGGAATCCCACTGCGCGATTGTACCTGCGTAAGTAATGCTTGTAAGGCCGTCGCAATACCAGAACGCATACTCGCCGATGCTTGTTACGCTGTCGGGGATCACGATGCTAGTAAGGCTAGCGCACTGCGAGAACGCATGCTCGCCGATACTTGTTACGCTATCGGGGATCACTACGCTCGTGAGGCTATAGCGTTCATAGAACGCATAATTATAAATCTCATATTTCTCACCATTATAGCTATCGGGGAGGGTTAACTCGGTATCATCTCCTACGTATCCAAGAAGATAGTTTACACCGTTGTAGGTATAGAAGAGATAGTCATTCTTGTTTACTATCTTGCTCTCGCCGTTGCGTACCTCTATTGCATAATACGCAACGTACCCATTATTAGATGAGCCTGCGACTATGTTAAGAGAAGACTTGTTTTTTACCTCAACAAGTTTATAGCACTCAAAGAATGCCTCATAGCCGATGCTTGTTACGTTGTCGCCAATCACTACGCTGGTAAGGCTGGTGCAACGCGAGAACGCACTATTGCTGATGCTTGTTACGCTGTCGGGGATCACGATGCTCGTAAGGCTGTCGCAATTGTAGAACGCATAACGGCCGATGCTTGTTACGCTGTCGGGGATCACGATACTCGTAAGGCCGTTGCAATACCGGAACGCATGATCGCCGATGTTTGTTACGCTGTCGGGGATCACGATGCTCGTAAGGCCGTTGCAACCGTAGAACGCACTATTGCTGATGCTTGTTACGCTGTCGGGGATCACGATGCTCGTAAGGCTGTCGCAATTGTAGAACGCATAACGGCCGATGCTTGTTACGCTGTCGGGGATAGTGATGCTTTTAAGCGATGAGCAATTCATAAATGAATAAGCTGCAATGCTAGTTACAGTATCGGGAATTGTGATTTCGGTTACCAACTTGCCATTAATATACAAATTGTTTGCATAATGCATTGGCGAACATGTTATAGCATCACCAGTCCAGGTAACTTGATGTTTTACAATGCTACACCATCCTTTGATATCGCCATTATAGTATACATTTTGAAGACGGTAGCAATCTTTAAACGCGTCCTCATATATGTCACTCACTGATTTTCCAATAGTCAAATTTTTAAGTGAACTACAATTTCCAAACGCAAACTGTTCAATATCAGTTACATAATTTCCAATAACTACACTTTTAAGCGAATCGCAATTTCGAAATACCGCATATTCAAGAGATTTTACCGGCCCACATATAGCCACTTCTATTAGTGATGAACAGTCTTCAAACGCCTCGCGTCCTATACTTGTCACGCTGTCGGGAATCACGATACTCTTAAGGCCGTTGCAATACCGGAACGCATACTCGCCGATGCTTGTTACGCTGTCTCCGATCACTACGCTGGTAAGGCCGTTGCAATACGAGAATGCCTCGCGTCCTATACTTGTCACGCTGTCGGGAATCACGATGCTCGTAAGGCTGTCGCAATCGTAGAACGCACACTCGCCGATGCTTGTTACGCTATCTCCGATAACGACGCTAGTGAGGCCGGTGCAACTATAGAACGCCTCTGCGTCGATGCTTGTGACGCTGTCAAGAATCTCTACCGTTTTAACCACGGTGTTGCCTTTGCAGATATCCGGAACGTATCTACCGCCGAAGACGATCTTGGTAATATGATTTAGGTTCAGGAACTGATTTTCGCTCGAGCTGTAGGAGCTATTATAATAGACCGTCGAGAGATTCGACGCCTTATAGAAAATCTGCGTGCTGATGCTATTGACGCTTGCAGGAATGGTGATCTCTGCGATACCGGTACAGCCGTAAAAAGCTCTTGTGCCAATTGTTTTTACTGTGCTTGGAATTTCGATTGCGGTAATATCCGTGCAATCAGCGAACGCTTTATCACCGATGTCAGTTACCTTATAACTCTCGATTTGTGTAGGAATTACAACATGCGTGTCTAAACAAGTTCCAATTCCAGTAATCGTGCAAGATTGGTTGTCCGAATTTACTGTATAAGCCAAACCAACGGAGCCCGTGGCGAGAATTACATCCTCGCTGAGTTTTTTGCCACACATTATGCATTCGGTGTGTCTTGCACCATCTTCGGTTTTTGTTGCTACCTTGTCAATGATCCAATCGCTTTCTATATGGTTAATTGTTGATATTGTCTGTTGGGCAACAAGCACCTTTGAACAAACCGAGCAATGTTTACCCTCGGTAAGTCCTGTTTTTGTACAGGTAGCCGGAACCGCTGCGTCAATTACCTCAGTGTGAGGCTTCATTGCAACAGTATTTTGAGCAACTAGAACTTTGGAGCATACAGAGCAATGCTTACCCTCAGTAAGTCCTGTGGTAGTACATGTTGCCTCTACTGCGGCATCAGTTTCCTCGGTGTGTGGCTTCATGCTTGTAACGTTCTGCGCGATAAGAACCTTCGAGCATACAGAACAATGCTTACCTTCGGTCAATCCTGTCGCTGTACAAGTAGCCTCGATTGCCGTATCAATTGTCTCGGTATGAGGCTTCATAGCAATTGTTGTCTGCTCGGTGAGGATTTCTCCGCACTTTTTACACTTTACACCATTGGTAAGACCGGTTGCGGTACAAGTGGCGGCATATCCCTTAATAGTTTCAGTTTCTCTATGAGCGCATTCGGAATCACGAACGAATCCGCACTTGTTGCAGGATTCATCATATTTGTCGTCGTATGTATGAGCAATTTTGGGTGTTTCCTGTTGTGCAACCAATATCTTTTCGCATACAGAACACTTCTTTCCTTCCGAAAGACCGGTCTTTGTACAAGTCGCTTCAACCTCAGGGATTGTTTCCTCGGTATGAGATTTCATTGGGATAAAGGCTTGTGAAGTGACAACCTCGCCGCACTTCTTGCATTTTTCACCATCACTAAGTCCAGTTGAGGTACATGTTGCCGACTTTCCGGGAATAACCTCGATTTCAAAATGTCCGCACTCTGTGTCTCTTTCGAATCCGCAAGTGTTACATTTCTCATCATATTTGTCGTCGTATGTATGGGCGGTTGTTGGTATTTCCTGTTGAGCTACAATGGTTTCACCGCATTTTTTACATTTTTCACCATCGGTAAGTCCTGTTGATGTGCAAGAGGCGGCTTTTCCAAGAATTACCTCAGTTTCGGTATGGGCGCATTCTGCCTCTCTTTCATATCCACAGACGTTGCAATCCTCATCATACTTATTATCGTAGGTGTGGGCAGCTTTGGGTGTTTCATGCTGTGCTTCAATAACCGTATCACACTTTGAGCAATGCTTGCCTTCGGTGAGGCCTGTCTTTTTGCAGGTAGCCGCTACAGCGGGGTCAACAACAATGGTATGCTCAAGTGTGGGAATGGTCTTTGTCTCCTTTTCTCCGCAGGTGCATACTCTTGCCTCCGTGCCGGCTTTAAGGCATGTGGCCTCGTCGGTGACGCTCCATGCACCGAAGCTATGAACATGGGTGCTGTCCGGATCATTTGATCCGCCGTTGTTTTCTGTTCCGGCGTCGCCGCTGTTCGATCCTCCGCCGAGGACGAGGGCAAGAGCAATGCTAATAGCCGCAACTCCGGCAACTATGCCGCCGATTATAATAGGTAGCTTGGGAGCTTTTAAGGTAGGTTGATTGGTGTTTACTTCGTTAACAGGTGTAGCCTCTGTTTGCAAGCTTTCTTGTTCTTGAGCTTTTTCGTTAACGACGTCTTCGGGGATTTTTGCGTTTTCTTCCATTTTTGTTTTCCTCCAAAATAAAAAGTGCGGCAACCGAAGTTGCCGCACCGAAAAACGCAGAAACTCCAATTGTCGCCAAACAAAATCTAAGCCACATTTCTCGTCAGAGAATGCAGAAAAGGGAGCATGCGCTTTTACCTGAATAAAAGCACATCCTCTAACAAGAAAATACAAAAGCGGCTATTAAATTTTGTTTGGCAACATCATTATATCACAGAAGTTTCTAAAAGTAAATAGGACGGCTCAATTTACTTGAGTCGTCCTATGGTGATTATTCTTCGTCATCTTCGTCGTCTTCCTGAGGCTTATCGCTATCCTCGTTGTAGCTCTGTACGAGACGAGCGTTCATGTAATATGCGTCGCCAACGTCACTTACGAAGGAGTACTCCTCGTCGTCAACGTCAAAGAGGCTTCCCTTGAGATACAGGCGCTTTCCTGCCTTGCATATTACTTCAAGGAATTCATCGGTGTGAAATTCGTCAATCTCAATGCCCCAATCATCGTTGGTGATTGTTACAGTGACCTCCTGGCCCGGAGTTGCGGTGGGGTAATCGTCCTCGTAATTTATATAATCCTCGCTGAATTCAAAGAATTCATCCAGCTCACCGGATTTTAAATAGTTTATAAAATTCTTCATCTCGGACTTTGGTCCTATGGCGGTAATTTCAAAATACAGCTCGTCGTAGAGTGTCATATAAGAAAACCTTTCTGTGTATTTTCGAAAAAAGTATAACATAGACTCGGATTTTTGTCAATACGGTTTCTGAAAAATGCATCATCTACCTATCCTTCATTAATATATAATATCGCGCGCGAGAATCGGGGTTACAAAAAAATGAAAAAAGTTAAAAAAATATTAAAAAACCTATTGACTTTTAAGAAATGATGTTGTATAATAGGAAAGCCGACTTTAGGTTGGCACTCTTGATCATTGAAAATTGAACAACATGAAAATAAGAAAACACTGAAAAGTGTAGTTCTTGTCAAAACACATTGAGAAAAAACTCAAAAGTAAGAAGAAGCTAGATTAAAGATAGCTCTGAAAAAGGATTTAGGTCCCTTGGGGGATTTAGATAAACATTTTTTAGAGAGTTTGATCCTGGCTCAGGATTAACGCTGGCGGCGTGCATAACACATTCAAGT
>JBGVPG010000017.1:0-8785 GCA_045126855.1 Eubacteriales bacterium
GCACTTGCGGGGATAATTGCTACTGCCATTGCCATGAGAAGGCTCATTACAACGACAAGAGCGAGAATTAATTTGCGCGTTCTTTTCATTTGTTTTCCCTTTCTGCCCTTTCGGGCAAATAATTTATTTTTAAATTTTTGCGAAAACGTTATCACTACCCGAAAAAGGGTAGACCTTTAAATATATATTATTTAAGGTGTAAAAATTTTACCATACGATTGTCAATATGTCAATAATCTACCAAAAAAATGAAAAATATTTTCACTTTTATTTTAAATAATAAACAAAAACATCAACCGCTATTTAGATATAATGCTTAGCGCCTACGCCTACGCATTTTCCCTTGCAGTGTTTATTGAAGAAATAAGAATTCTTCTGATCTTGCCCGAGTCAGCACTGAGTTTAGAGTATATTGACTCATTTATGAGATTTGTTTTAACAAACAGCTTTAGCCAATATTCCGTTTCATAACACTCCTTCAAAGCAATCTGCATTTTTGCAATAAAATCAGCTCTACTGCTTGCATAGTTTGCCTCGTGAATGTTTGCGCCTATGCTTGTTCCACTGCGAAGAAGCTGATTTGTGAGGGCGTTTTTTCCCTTCATCGCATCGCAAAGGTTAACGATTTCCACAGCAAAATTCATGGATAGGTCTACCAAAATATTGTTAGTCATAATCTAGGCTCCTTTTAATGAAATGCCGACTAGTCGGCTTGAAATTCCGCACCGCTTCGCAGGCGAAATGAAATGATGCACTACTTCGTAGGCATCTTGAAATGCGTTCCACGCATTGATGAAATTTGCCATTGTAACCTATGCGTGATGGCGAAAGCCACACGCATTTCATTCTTGCGAAGCAAGTATTTCAAGGCGAAGCCATTTCAATTGCCCAAAGGCAAATTTCATTGCGCCTCCTTGGAGGCGCTCATCAGCTTGCCGAGCGAGTGCCTATACAGCGCATAAGACACAACGGCGGTAATCACGTCGGAGATCAGCTGTGTCCACACGATGCCGTAGAGGCCGAAGGCGGCGTTCATTACAAAGAGCAAGGGAATATTCACCACGCCCTGGCGGAGAGAGGAAAGAATAAGCGACTGCTTGCCCATTCCCATAGCCTGGAAGGTGAAGGAGATCTGCAAATTAAAGAGCATAAGGGGTACGGCGAGGCAGAGGATACGGAGGAAGTCGGTGGACATTGCAACCGTCTCGGCGTGGCCGTTGAAGATGCCTGCGATCTGAGGTGCAAAAAGCTGGAACAGAAGTATGCAGAAGCCTGCGAAGATCATTGCCGAGTTACGTGCGGTACGTGCGATGGCACGCATACGCTTATGGTCGCCCGAGGCGAAGTTGTAAGCAACCAGCGGCATCATTCCCTGGCAGAGACCGAAGCCCACGTTCATGGGAAGCATATCGATCTTCTTCGCAATACCGATTGCCGCCACGGGCACGTCACCGTAAAGGGTGCTGTAACCCGACGCCAGGTTATTGATCACGATATTTGAAATGCAGGCGAGGAGAGAGCCCAGTGCCGAGGGAATACCGACGGCAAGGACCTGGGTGATATAGTTCCTCTCAAGGCGTGCCTTTTTCGGGTCGAGGGAGATGACCGAGGTACCGCGCATTTTAAAGTAAACTATGATGAAATATATGAGAACGATAACGTTTGAGAGCATGGTTGCCATAGCCGCGCCCTTGACCTCGTTACCCCTTTCAAGGATCAGGAACATAAACACGGGGTCGAGGATAATATTCATCACACCGCCAAGGCCAAGACCGACACTCGCCTGCTTTGCATAGCCCTCGCTGCGGAGCAGCTGTGCCATGGTCATGGAAAGGGTTGCAGGAATCGCACCGATAACCACCACCCAGAAGGCGTACTGACGGGCGAAGATTATTGACGAATCGGTTGCGCCGAGGAGTCTGAGAAGTGGATCCATAAACAGGAGCACCAGCAGCGAATACGCCGCCGCAAAAAGCATCGTCATATAGAAGGAGAAGGAGGCAACGCCCTTGGCGTCTTTATCCTTTTTCTCACCCATAAGTCTGGAAATAAGGCTGCCGCCGCCAACGCCAAAGAGGTTCGGCAGGCAGTTCATCATAAACACCAGGGTGAACGCCAGAGAAGACGCCGCCGTCTGGGAGGGGTCGTTTGCCATACCGATAAAGAAGGTATCGGCAAGGTTGTATATCATCGTTATAAGCTGGCTGATGATCGTGGGAATAGCCAGGGTTGCAAGTGCCTTTGGCACGGGCATCTTTTCGAATAATTCTCTTTTGTTATCCATTTTTATACTTCTTTCTCTTTTTTCAAACATTATATTTTATCATTTTAACGTACTTTTGTCAAGACTTTTATTTTTTGCGATTTTACTTGCAAAGTTGGGAAATTAATGATATAATAGGCTGAAGGGATATGTGAAAATGAAGATTATTGCTAGAATTCATAACGATTTTAAGGACAAGTTTGGCATTCCCAGGCAAAGCGGATTGACCGAGCTTACATCCAGAATAGTTTTCGAGCCCGAGTACCGAAATCCCGATGCCCTTCGTGGCATTGAGGGATACTCTCACCTTTGGCTCATTTGGCAGTTCTCCGAGGCTGTTAGAGAGAATTGGTCGCCCACGGTCAGGCCCCCTCGCCTTGGCGGTAACCGTCGTGTCGGCGTATTCGCCACCCGTTCGCCCTATCGCCCGAACCCCATCGGCCTCTCCTCGGTAAGGCTTCTCGCAGTTGAAAGAACAAGTGACGGTTTGACCCTTCTCGTCAGCGGTGCCGACCTTCTTGACGGCACGCCCATATACGACGTAAAGCCCTACGTGGCATACTCGGATTCCCACCCCGACGCAGTCTCGGGATTTGCCGACGAGGTGAAAAATTACGGCTTAAAAGTGGAAATATGTAAAGAATTGCTTACAAAAATTGAGGTTTCCAAGCAAAAATCGCTGATCACGATCCTCGAGAACGATCCGCGCCCCTCATACCAAAACGACCCCGAAAGGGAGTACGGAATGCTTTTCGCAAGCTACGAGATATTCTTCAAGGTGGCAGGCGATAGACTTACAGTTACGAGAATAAAAAATATATAATATAAAAGGAAGAAAATTATGGCAAAGAGTGTTTCCGACATCATCAATCTGATCAAAGAAAACGACATTAAGATGGTTGACTTCAAGATGGTTGACATTAACGGTCAGTTCCGTCACGTAACCATTCCTGCAGAGAACTTCTCCGAGGAGACAATGAAATACGGCATCGGCTTTGATGCATCCAACTACGGCTACGCTGTGGTTGAGAAGAGCGACATGGTCTTCATTCCCGACCCCGACACCGCCCTTATCGACCCCTTCTGCTCTATTCCTACCCTCTCTATGACGGGTAACGCAATGATTATCGACACCCCCGAGAACAGACCCCTCGCACAGTACCCCAGAAATATCATCAAGGCAGCCGTTGCCGAGATGCAGAAGCGTGGCGTAGCCGACGAGATGTACATTCTCCCCGAGTTCGAGTTCTACCTCTTCGACAACGTGAGCTGGGCGGTTGAGCCTAGCTGCATCGCATCCTCTGTTGATGCGGTTCAGTCCTATTGGAACAGCGGCGTTGAGGGCAAGGGCGTTATCGTTCAGAAGCAGAAGAATTACCATATTGCAAAGCCCTTCGACGTTTCCTACGAGTGCAGAAGCGAGATGTGTATGCACATGAAGGACGCAGGCATCGAGATCAATTATCATCACCCCGAGGTTGCGGCAAGCGGTCAGTTTGAGATCGAGCCCCAGCTTGGCGAGGTCGTTCACATGGCAGATGCCTCGATGATGATCAAGTACATCATCCACAACACTGCCCTGAAGTATGACAAGACCGCCACCTTTATGCCCAAGCCCATCTACGGCGAGGCAGGCAGCGGTATGCACGTGCATATGCTCCTTATGAAGGACGGCAAGCCTGTCTTCTCTGACGACAACGGCTACGCTCACCTCTCCGAGACCGCACACTACTTCATGGGAGGACTTCTCAAGCACATTTCCTCTCTCTGTGCCATCACCAACCCCTCCACCAACTCCTTCAAGCGTCTTGTTCCCGGCTTTGAGGCACCTGTAACCGTTGGTTACGCTACCTCTAACAGATCTGCGGTTATCCGTATTCCTGCATACGCAAAGAGCCCCGAGAAGCGCCGCTTCGAGCTTCGTAACCCCGACGCAACCTGCAACCCCTACTTCTGCTACGCAGCCATCCTTATGGCAGGTCTCGACGGTATCAAGAACAAGATCGATCCCCACGCTGAGGGCTGGGGTCCCTACGACTTCAACCTCTTCCACCTTCCCGAGGAGGAGAAGGCAAAGCTCAAGGGTCTGCCCACCTCTCTCGACGCAGCCCTCGACGCCCTCGAGGCAGATCACGACTACCTCACCGCAGGCGGCGTATTCCCCGAGGAGCTTATCAAGAGCTTCATCAAGACCAAGCGTGCCGAGTGCAGCGAGATGTCCAAGATCCCCCACCCTGCAGAGTTTGAGAGATATTACAATCTTTAATAAATGATGATTGCTTCGCAAAATGATGACACTTCATTAATGATGTCGCTTCGCTAATGATGTGACTTCGTCAATGATACTTATTTGCCGTAAGGCAACATCATTTGCCTTGGCAACATCATTTCGCAGAACATCATTTGCCCTGAGGCATCATCATTAAAAAAAGAGGCTGAATTTCAGCCTCTTTTTTTATTTAATTAGTACTCCGCATTTCCAACTGTTCTGGGGTACGGAATCACGTCTCTGATGTTCGACACACCTGTGAGATACATAATAATTCTCTCAAAGCCGAGGCCGTAGCCTGCGTGCTTGGTGCCGCCGTACTTACGAAGGTTGAGATACCACCAGTAGTCCTCCTCGGAGAGGTTAAGCTCTGCCATTCTGCTCTTCAGAACGTCGAGTCTCTCCTCACGCTGAGATCCGCCGATGATCTCGCCAACGCCGGGAACGAGAAGGTCCATTGCCGCAACGGTCTTGCCGTCGTCGTTCAGACGCATGTAGAACGCCTTGATATCCTTGGGATAATCGATAAGGAAGATAGGCTTCTTGTAAACCTGCTCGGTGAGATATCTCTCGTGCTCGGTCTGAAGGTCAACGCCCCAGTATACGGGATACTTGAACTCTGCACCCGACTTGAGAAGCACGTCGATCGCCTCGGTGTAGGTCACCTTTGCGTAATCTGCATCACGAAGTGCGGTGAGACGGTCAAGCAGACCCTTGTCAACGAACTGGTTGAAGAAGGCAAGCTCTGCCTGGCACTTATCCATAACGTGGTTGATGATGAACTTGATCATATCCCACGCAAGCTGCATGTTGTCGTTAAGATCAGCGAATGCGATCTCGGGCTCGATCATCCAGAACTCAGCCGCATGACGTGCGGTGTTGGAGTTCTCTGCACGGAAGGTAGGGCCGAAGGTGTAGATGTTGCCGAATGCCATAGCGTAGGTCTCGCCCTCGAGCTGACCCGAAACGGTAAGGTTTGCGCTCTTGCCGAAGAAGTCCTGGCTGTAGTCAACGCTGCCGTCCTCGTTTCTGGGGGGATTATCCATATCGAGAGTGGTTACTCTGAACATCTCGCCCGCACCCTCTGCGTCGGAGCAGGTGATGATGGGGGTGTGAACGTAAACGAAGCCACGCTGGTTGAAGAAGGAGTGGATCGCATATGCAACCTCGGAGCGCACTCTGAATACCGCCGAGAACAGATTTGTTCTGGGACGGAGGTAAGCCTGCTCACGAAGGTACTCAACGGTGTGACGCTTGGGCTGGAGAGGATAGTCGGGGGTGGATGTGCCCTCAACCTCGATCTCGGTAGCCTTCAGCTCGAAGGGCTGCTTCGCACCGGGGGTAAGTGTAAGCACACCGGTAACGATAAGAGCCGAACCAACGTTCTGCGAAGCGATCTCGTCATAGTTATTTATTTTGTCGCGCTCGAAAACGACCTGTACGCTCTTGAAGTAAGAGCCGTCGTTCAGGTCAATAAATCCAAACGCCTTGGAATCTCTGAGGTTTCTGACCCAACCGCCCAGCGTAACAACCTTGCCGCCAAAGCTTTCGGGACTTTCGTAAATTTCTCTGATAAGCTGTCTTTTCATTTTTTCTTCTCCACGGGAGTTATTGTGATAATATATTATTTTAACATAAATATATTTTAAATTCAATAGGTTTTGAAAAATTGTTGGCTTTTTCGCCTTGACAATGGCAAAAAATGGGGTTATAATGTAATTGCAACCAATAGTTGCGTAATTGAACACCCGAATGTATGGTCAAAATCCCGATTATTTGCTATAATTAGGCTACAAAAACCACAGCAAAGGATGGAAATCACATGAATATTGAAACTGCTAACAGACTATATGAACTCAGAAAGCAGCAGGGCCTCTCCCAGGAGGAGCTTGCCGAGAAGCTTGGCGTCTCTCGCCAGGCGGTGTCTAAATGGGAGCGCAGCGAAGCAAGCCCCGACACCGATAATCTCATCGCCCTTGCAAAAATATACGGCCTCACCCTCGACGAGCTGGTTTACGGTGAGAAGGCTGGCGAGGAGAAGACAGAACCCGAGACCGAAGCAAAAAACGATACAGACAAGGTCGATATCGGTCCCAACGGCATATTTGTTGAATCGTCCGACGGCGACAAGGTGCAGATAAACCTTAGGGGCATCAAAATCACCGACGGAAAGCATCATATTCATATAAATGACGATGACGACGATGATGACGATGATGATTTTGACGAGGACGACGTAGAGTCGATAGAAAAGAGCGGCGGCAAGGCAAAGTTCTGGCTCAGCCTTCCCTATCCAATCATCTGCACCATCGCCTACATACTCCTCGGCTGCTTTGACGTCCTTGGCGGCTTCGGACACAGCTGGATAATCTTCGTTACTATTCCTATCTACTACTCAATTGTCCACGCCATTGCGAAGAAACGCTTCTGTGACTTCGCATATCCCGTATTCTGCGCCTTTACATTCCTCTATCTCGGAATGTACCACGGAAATTGGCACCCCTCCTGGGTGATCTTCATCACCATTCCCGTCTACTACTCTATCGCCGGCGCACTTGATAAAAGAAGAAAAGAAAAGGAAAATAGCTAATGCATAAAATTGAAACTATCCTCGGCGGCATCGCGCTGATTCTCTTTGGAATTTGGGGTTACAATATGGCTGTTGGAACAGAGTGGCTTGTGTTCAGTATAATTGCCTTCGTCACACCCGTTCTCGGCATGGCAGCCGTGGTCTACGGCCTACTTCAAAAGGATGAAAAAAGCGAAGAATAATCACATTTTGTAAACTAATATTGTCATATCACACAAAAAACAGGGCAGAGATCATTCCTCTGCCCTGCTTTCTATATGTGTTTTTTATTCTATATGTTTTCTTTCTATCTTTAAAATAAACTTGCTGTTTTCAAGATAATGCACCTCAACGGTGTCACCTATCCGGAGTTCTCCTGCTGTGGGGGCAAAATACATCACACCATCAATTACTATGTCAGCACCGAATTTGTGATCATGCTTATATGTTGGAATTCTTTTGCTGTTTTCGCAAATGCTTTCGATTTTGCCTGAGCAAACTATAGGCTCATTATCCTTTTCCTTAATGAAAGCAGCACCACCATTGGTAAGCGACGGTAGGATATTAATAATCGGTGTAAGGAGCAGAATAACCATAGCAACAAGCTTCAGTATTTCCATTGAAACATTTTGTTTTTTTCTTATTTCTTTAAGGCCGAATATTAAAAATGTGATAATATTAAATGAGAAAAAAATTACAACGGATATATCTGCCCACAACGGTGTTGTGTAATCGCTAATATCAAAGATCAAAGTAGATCCCCCCTTTTTAACCAATTATATCACACCCCCAAAAAAATGTCAAGTCATCTTGTTGACATTGATAACCATGAAATAATACAAATATGAAATTGTATTGTATGCGTTTTTCTAAAATAAAAAAACAATTCAGCGAATAAATAGTTAGAAAACCTACATCTCGCCTTGACTGCAGAATATCTATACCTCTCCTCTCACAACAACAAACGACATTTCGTCAACTAGCTTTCCAGCTGAACACATTACTGTGATTCAAACAAGCCGAGGCAAGGTTTGCGTAGCAAAGCTTGGGAGTGGCGCAGCCACGTTTTTTCGTCATCTAGCATTTCGTCTGCACGTTACTCGGAGAGCAGGTGGCCGCATACAAGTCGGGGGGAGATTTTTACAAAATCTCGGAAGTTGCGGAGCAACGGGCGCACATGTGCGCTACCACGACGAAGTATCTTCGCATTTTGCGCAATCGCAGATTGGCAGAAGCAAAATGCGAAACATCGGCCACCGCTCATCACACCCGTTTTTGCTATTATCTTATCAGCAATCCCGGATTTTTTAGCTACGAAGTAGCAGAAAAGCACCCGTGAAACTTTTCCGTGCTTGCACGAGAAAATAAGCGCAGGTGCTTTTCTTAAATCCGAGATTGTTTATCACTATTTTCGTCGATATATGGATATTGCCGTTGGCAAATCCATTCGATATATGTCCTAGCTGCGCCAGTCCATTCGATATATTTTCGCTTTCGCTCAAATTCGATATGCGTCTAGCGACGCTCTATGCACTACGTGCATAAAACAAAAAGCCACGCTATTGCGTGACTCCATCTATTTCTTCTAGCATATTTAAATGCCCATTAAAAACCGAATAAATTGGAAACGAAGCTCAAGGAAATGTGCGAACTTGCTTCTGTTGAGTTATTCAAGACAACAGTT
>JBGVPG010000018.1:0-86925 GCA_045126855.1 Eubacteriales bacterium
TACTTCTCCATGCCACAGGGGACACAAAGTTGGAGACGTGTTTGATTTTGACACAGAAAGGGGTAAACTGTGTCCAATGGCTGCGCATGTTCTTTTTCCTATGATCGATATCTTGCGCTACGGCGGCGAGTTAAAGAGCAACGTTTTCTGTTGCCCTGATGTCGATACGATAAATGTTTTCAAAATTGAGAAGGTAGATTAAAACAATAACTCTCAAATTCCAATTTGTCGGACTAAGATGGGTGCAAACCTTATCACCGAAATGCACCCATAACTCTAAAATTCGCACCCACCCCAAAATGGTATCAAAATTTTAGATTACTCACAAAAAAGTCGTATCATTTTGATTCGACTTTTTTTATCCATTACGGAGTAAAGTTATATTTTATTAAAACCTCTTGAATTTAATTTTAAATAGTGGTATAATAAAATTGCCAAACCAACTGAATATTTTTTGAAGCAGGGGCTACTTTTATCTTTTTGGGATATTTATACCCTTTTTTCGCTATTTCTATTTGAATTTGTTAAAAAATGCAAATTCCTACTGGAAATAGTGAAGATCAGTTCTTGCTTTTTTGGTTGGTTTGGCGACTATCGGAGTTTGCGTTTTTTGTGCGGTTTACTTCGGTAGCCGCACTTTTTATTTTAACAAAAAAGGAGAAAAAACAATGGCACTAATCCAATGTCCAAAATGCAATCAAAACATTTCAGATCAAGCAGTAAAATGTATTCACTGTGGTGAAATCATTTTAGAAAACACATGTAAAGAATGTGGGAATCAATTTTCGGCAGACCTCCACGAATGTCCTAACTGTGGTTTACCAGTAAGCGCAAAAACAGAAAAAGAACCTATACAGCAAACAATAATGAAGAAAGCGAAAAAATATAAAAAAGCAATTGTTATTGGTTCTATAATTCTTAGTTTTGTGATATTACTGAGTGTGGTGATTGGTGTAATCAGTTCAACCTTAACTCCTGATGAGCAATTTGCTTATGATATTGTAGAGTCTTTTCGAGATACTATGGTTGATAGAGAAGCTTTCACACTTTACGATTATGTATATATTTTTAGACACTATAACGAAAACGGAGAAAACGACTATACATATACCGTGTTTGATTATGCCTTTTCAAATGGTATGGGAGGACTTACATCGGAAACGGCCATATTTAAAGATTATGAATATGATTTAGATTATTCTGATATGGAAAGAATTTGTAATTCAACTCCAAACTATTCAAACCCCATATTAAACATTACCGCTCTTCAGCAAAAACAAGAATATTTATTAATAAAGTTCGACATCGATGCTTGTTTAGAAGGAAAGGGTGATATGCTAGGTTATGAAACCATAGTAGTTGATACCCAAAAAATACAGAAAAAATTAGATTCAAACAAGTAATTAATTAAAAATTTAAAAACATCTTTTTGCTAATGAGTTTTTTAACCTATCATTAAAATTGAAACCGCTTGGGTAAAAAATCATCCGTTTTTGCTTTAACTCATTCGCTTTCAATTTTGTATCCTTTTCAGTAATTACTCACAAAACAAAAAGCAGACCCCTGGGGTCTGCTTTTTGTTTTGGTATGGGCGACGAGGATTTGAAATAGGGAGAAAATTGCTTCAGCGATTTGTCCGAAGGATCGAACAGTTGATAACTGTTCGTCGGCTAAGGCCGCCACGGGCGGAAATCCCGTCACGAAAAACCTGCCTTTTGAGCTTCTTGCGCTCCCGGCGGATGGGCTCTTTTTTCGTTAAATCTGTGAGGAATATCTTCCTTCGATAAAAGACTTGACCGACGTGCTTATATTTGATATAATTATTGTGTAATTTATTACCCGAGGAGCTTTTTGCGATGAATTTTGAGTATATATTAACGCTTGCGGTGCTTTGTCTGTTATTTGCAGTCGGCATTTACTTGATGAAATATATCCGTAACGCTAAGCTTGCTAACCTTATATTTATTGCGCTCGTATATATTCCATACGTATGTATGTGTGTGTACGTTTATAAGACGGATACCGACGTAAACCGCTGGAATTTTTTAAACACTCTTCCTGTTGCGAACGTGAGTCCTTTTATGTTTTCACTCATGCCAATACTGTTAATTCTACCTGAAAAAATCAGGAAACACCTTTACCTGCTTGTTTCTATGCTGGCCGTCGGAATGCTTTTATCCACGGTATTTGGCTGTGTTGGCAATGCACTAAGAAATTATAAATTCCATTTCCATTTCACCCTTGATTATTTTTCTCATTTTGCTATGGCGGCATTTGGCATTTTCTTAATCAGAAGCAAACAGATAATACTTAACGTCAAAAATTGTATAATCAGCGGATCTATTATATATGGCGTAGCAACAATAATGTTGATTATGAACGTTATATTTGATAAGGCGTTTTTCGGATTGTCGCTTAACGGTAAGCACAGTATTTACAACATAGTGCTTGTAGACAACTCCTATTTATCGGCGCTGATTTATTACATAGGACTGTCCTTCGTTTTGCTTTTTGGGGCAGCTGTTTGCAAATTGATCGATAGAAGCAATATGGATATGTCAAGGAAATCTTTCTGATATTGTGCCATAATTTATCAAAAAAGCAGACCTTTTGGTCTGCTTTTTTGTTTGTTTTATTATATTCTGGTATCCCACATACCGCAGAAGGAGTCAATGGGGTCGCTGCCACGGAAGTCGCCTGTAACGAGGGCTTCAACGAGGCTGTCCATTGTATGATCTGCCGAGTCGTATGCGTTGATATAGGTGCGGAGCATGGGACAGTCGGCGAGCATGGTGGGCTTGTTTACGCTGATGCCCACAACGGGAAGCTCGTGAACGTACCAGGGAATCTCACCGCCGCCCTTGGAGAGACCAAAGGAGGGGTGGCCGTTCATAACGTCGAAGAGCGAGATAACAAGATCCTGCTGGCTGATGAAGTCGGCAATAGCGTGCTTGCCTGCGAAATACATATTAAGGCTGGGCTTCTCGCCTCTTGCCATCATAGCCTTCATCTTGTCGATTGGGCTCTCGTAGATAAATACCTCAAATCCCTTTGCCTCGAGTCTTTCCTTCAGCTTCTCTGCAGGAGTCTTTCTTGCCATACCGCCTCCCATAGCCATCGCGGCGAGAGCCATAAGGGGATTGTCAACGCCCTTGATGGGCACGATCATAATTCTCTTGGTCTTCTCGGGGGAGAGGGGGAGAACGTCCTTGTCAAGATTTTTTACGAGGGTGATAGCGTCACGGCTGATCTTGGGAGCGTAGGCGGAGAACTCAGGATTGTGAAGTATAGTTTGCAAATCGTCACCGCTGGGGCAGATTTCTTCCTTTGCCTTCTTGTTAAGACCCATCTTAGCCTTCAGGCCGAGAATGCGGGAAAGAGCCTCGGTCATTCTCTCCTCGGAGATCACGCCGCTCTTGTATGCGTCGAGCATTGTGTTATAGTCCTCGTCGGGGTCGTTGAAGAAGAGGAACATATCGCAGCCTGCGTTGATGGAGAGGGGAAGCATATCCTTTCTCTTCATCTGGTTAGTCATACCAACCATGTGGCTGGCGTCGGTTACCACCATACCGTTGAAGCCGAGCTCGTCACGGAGCAGGGTGGTCATTATTTCATAGCAGAGGGTGGCGGGGAGCATCTCCTCGTAGGTGATGCCGGGCTTCACGTCCTTCATAAATTCGGGCATAAGGATATGTCCGCCCATGATTGCGTCAAGACCGCCGTCAATGAGGGTCTTGTAAACGTGACCGTAGGTCGCCATCCACTGGTCGTGGTTAAAGCTGTTTACGTTGTTGGAGATGTGAGCGTCACGGTAATCCTGACCGTTACCGGGGAAGTGCTTTGCGGTTGCGGCAACGCCCTCGGTCTTGTGGAGGCCGTCCATATACGCCTTACCCATTTCGGCAACTCTGTGGGGATCGTTACCGAAGGCACGGGATATAACCTCCTCGCACTCGTGGTTGTAGAGGATGTCCACAACGGGAGCAAAAGCCATGTTACAGCCTGTTGCGGCGATCTGTGCGCCCGAAACCAGACCCATAGCCTCGGCGTACTCGGTCTTACCCGTTGCGCCAACCTTGATGCCCGAGCCTACCTGAGTACCGTCGGGGCAAACGCCGTCGCCGCCCTTCTCGGGGTTGCAGGCGATGAAAACGGGGATCTTTGCGTACTTCTGGAGAATTTTGTTCTGCTGGAGCACCTTTTCGCCGGGCATACCGTTGTAACGGCAGCCTCCGAGGTGGTATTTTTCCATAAGCTCCTTGAGGTATTCCTCCTCCTGACTTGCGGTAAGCTGGAAGAACAGCTGTCCAACCTTTTCCTCGTCGGTCATGCCTGCAATGGTGTCCTTGACCCAGGCAATATCCTCGTCGGAGAGGTTATATGGTTTTGCTTTGAGGTCTATCATTTTGATAAACTCCTTCCTTTATATTATATATTGAATATTATTCACCAAGATTTTTGTAGAACTGCGCCTTTTTGTCCTCGCCGTAGGCTTCGTAGTCGGACTTCATCAGTCGGGGCAGGGCGACGTCCATAAATTCGCGCCAGCTGTCACCTTCCTTGCCTACGAGAATAGGATAGAAATACACGCCGTTTTTCTCCGCAGCCGAAAGGTCGCCGGGGGCGTCGCCGCACATAAGGGCGTTTTTCTTGTCGTAGCCGAGCTTCAGAAGCTCAGAAATGCAAAATGCCTTGCTACCGTCGTTCTGGGACATAATGACGTCCACGTGGTCGAGTAGGCCGTGGGTCTGCCACTCCTCCAGCACCGCACCAAGGTTTGCGCTGGACACGATAGCCACGTCGGCGTAGCGGTGGGCAAATTCGAGCGCCTCCTTTACCAGGGGGAAGGGAAGCTTGCTTTCCTCGGGAAGGGAAGTGATGGATTCGTTTACCGCCTTGCTCCAGGAAAGGGCTTTTGTGAAAATTTTGTCTCCGCCAGCTGCGATAACCCCCTCCAAGGCTCCGTTTGAAAGCTCGGGGGCAGAGTCTGCCCATTCAACGAGAGCACCGATGCCCTCGATGGGCTTGTACCTTTCGTTGATTTCGTTAAGTGCCATAGCCAGACCCTTGAATCTGTTTATCCCGCGCGTTATAGTATAAAGGTTGATTTCGTTCCATCGGGCGAGGATATCCTCTCTCCAGGGAGAAAGCTCCCACTCGTCAACCATGCAGGGACCAAAGCAGTTGAAATGCTTGATGTCCATAGTATCCATGGCACAGCCGTCGCTGTCAACACAGATAAGATAGCTTTTGCTTTTGTTAAATTCAGAAAAGGTCTTCATAAATTCTCCCTTTCAGGTGTGTTTTTACATATTATATATCATATTTTTTTATTTTGCAAGGAAAAAAGTCTTTTGCCGTCATCGTTTTTATATATTCAGGGGAGACAAAAAATCGATTGTGTGACACAAATTTGTGGAAAAATTGTTAAAATTGTATAAAGATTTCTTAGAAAAAAGGTGGAAAACAGGCTTCAAAGGCGCGCCTTGTGTTCATTTTGCACAAAATTTTGCACCTAGGAATAAGTATGCATATATGCATAAATAATGCATAATCGTGCATAAAAAAACATCAAAAATGAAGGAAGGTGTCAAATTCTTGCAAAAATGGCGTCGTTTTTGAAGGAAAATGAAGGAAATTATAAAAAAATCTTCAAAAAACAAAAAAATATTCAAAAAGGGGGTTGACAAATACGAAAGGATGGTGTATAATAGGCACATCCATTTTAGTTTTAGCACATTCCCCCGGATAGTAAATTGTTGCACCCGGCGTTTTGGATTGTCCACCGCTTGGTGCATAAAGAATTTTACTAAATATTTATTTATTTTATACAGTGTATATTTACTATAGGTTAATTTAAGAATATTTACCATAGGATAAATATAAAAAACAAATTCAAGAAAGGACTTTTTATCATGAAAAGTACAAAAATTCTTGCCCTCCTGGTATTAGTTGCAATGTGCTTTACCATGCTCACCGGCTGTTTCAATAAGCAGCATACTCATGCTTATGATGAGAACGGTAAGTGCGAGTGTGGCGCAACAGATCCCAACTACCAGCCCGACAATGGCGACAAGCCTTATGTTCCCAAGCAGGCGGAGTATAACACCACTACCTCCGTTATGCCCAGTAACTGGAACGAGCTGACCTATGATGATAACAACGATACTCAGATTCTGAATTACATCAGCTCCTCGTTCTTCGATTTCGACTATGCCTTTGACGGTGACAAGTACAACGCAGACGGTTCCATCAATTCCGATGCTATCATCTCCGGCGGTTTCACCGTAAACTATTCCGCGGCTACTAAGCTCGAGGATGTTACCGCTTCCGTTGATGCTAAGTGGGGTTACACCGACAAGCAGAAGGAAGAGGGCGGCTACGCTTGGAAGATCACTCTCCGTGACGACCTCAAGTGGGACGATGGTACTCCCATCACCGCAGCTGACTTCGAGTACTCTATGAAGGCTATCCTTGATCCTACCTTCATGAACTTCAGAGCTAACACCTACTATGACACTCTTAGAATTAAGGGCGCAAAGGCTTACTTCTATCAGCTTGCTCCCTCTTATGCTCCTGTTGTTCCTTACTATGATACCGACGCCGGCGATGTTCCCGATTACTCCTTCGATATCACCGCTAACGAGGTTTACATGTGCGTTAGCACCACTGATATGACTCTCGCAGGCTATTCTCTTAACGAGCTTATCACCAAGTACGTTGGTCTTGATGCAGCTCTTGCAGCTCTTAAGGTTATCGCTGACGGCGCTAACGAGTACGGCTACACCCTTATTACCGAGGAGAACATTGCTGCAGCAAAGGAACTCGTTGCATACGCTATTATGCCCTTCGGTCTTGATTGGAACTCCTTCGATGAGGCTACTCAGAAAGAGCTCTTCATGGAGACCCTCTTCTATGTATCCGGATACGGCGAGCACACTGAGTGGGAAGACGTAGGATTCTACATCATTCCCGAGGAGAACGCTGTTGTTCTTTGCCTTGACGTTGCACAGTCCTTCCTTACCGAGGATGATTCTCTTGCACTTTGGGCAGGCTACTACATGTCTTCTCTTCCCCTTGTAAAGAAGGATCTCTATGAGTCCTGCATCAAGAAGCCCGCTACCGGCGCTACCCTTTACACCTCTAACTACAACTCTTCTCTTGAGACCACCGCTAGCTGGGGTCCCTACATGCTCGCTGAGTTCGAGTCCGGTTCTCACTACAGACTCGTTAAGAACCCCTACTGGTACGGCTGGAACATGGAAGAGTACAAGAATCAGTACAACATTACCGCTATCAACTGCCGTAAGGTAGTTGAGACCGAAACCCAGTGGATGGGCTTCCTTAAGGGTCAGTTTGATGACTCCGGCCTTTCCAAGGATAACTTCGCTGAGTACGGCGATTCCAAGTACGTTGTATTCCAGGGCGATACCGGTACATTCGGTATGCAGCTTTACTCTAACCTTGAGGTTCTTAAGACCGGTACTCACAACGACGGTACCAAGGAAGTAAGCAACAACAACGGTATTCTTGATATCCTTGAGTTCAGACAGGCATTCAACCTTGCTCTTAACAGATCTGATATCTGTGAGAAGATCTGGCCCGGTTCTACCGTTCCTTGCTTCGGTCTTGTTAACACTCAGTACTACTATGACGTAGAAAACGCTCCTTACCTTGATGACGGTGGCGTTTACCGTAACAACCCCATCGCTAAGGCTGGTATCCTCCGTGCATACGGTTATACCCAGGGCGAGGATGGCCTCTGGTCCATCTCCGAGGAGCTTAAGAACCTCACTCTTGATGAGGCTTACGAGACCCTTACCGGTTACAACCCCATTCTTGCTAAGGAAAAGCTTCAGCAGGCTATCGAGATCCTCAACGCTGATCCCGAGTACTACGGCTATGATTCCACTCTTGACATTACCCTTATCTACGGTTCTTCTAAGGATGATGCTGATCAGAGATTCCGTGCACAGTACGTTCAGGACGTTCTTAACGAGCTCTCCAAGGGCACCGCTCTTGAGGGTAAGATTAAGGTTATCTTCGATGCATCCGCAGGTTCTCAGTGGGCAGACGCATTCCGTTCCGGTGCAGTTCAGATCGGTTTCGGTTACGGCTTCTCCGGTAACGCTTTCAACCCCTTCGATATCGTTGGTGCGTTCACTGATCCCGATGATTCCCTTAACTACCACGCATACTGGAATACCGCTAAGGTTAACATGACTCTCACCATGCCCGGCGAGGCAGGCTCTTACGAGGGCGCAGGCGAGACCATCACCATGTCTGTTCAGAACTGGTTCTTCTGCCTTAACGGTCTTGCTAAGTCCGAGGCAGCTCCCAAGCAGTACAACTGGGGTGCAGGCTTCGCTCCTGTAGAGGCTAGACTTACCATCCTTGCAGCTCTTGAGGAAGTAGTTATTAAGGAGTCCCGTTCCGTAATGCTTATCGGCGACGCAGGCGGATCCTTCCTTGGCGCTAAGTTCGCTTACTTCTCCGACGAGTACAACCTCTTCATGGGCTTCGGCGGTCTCAGATACATGGAAGTTGTTTACAACGACGTTGAGTGGACTAACTTCGTTAAGGCTAACAACAACGACCTCACTGAGGAGTACAAGAAGTCTGAGTAATTTATAATTACAAGCTTACTAAGATTTATTAGATCTTGACACAATAGGCGGTGAGCGGCAAAAACGCTCACCGCTGATTTGCGCATTATAAGATATTTTAAAAACGCATAATCTCTTTTTTACTGTTGACATATATTGGCTTTTGCCAACTAAAGTGCGAAATAATAGCGAAAATCCGATTGTCAGATGGCATCTCGCGCGGCCATAGAGCGCGTACGGTATCATAAGGAATTGATCGCTATAACCATTGTAACTATATTTATGATGCCAAAATTTTTTAACTAGGAAAATAACAACAACAGAGGAGAAAAACCTATGTACATGTTTAAATATGTGATGAAGCGTCTGGGCCTAATGGTCTTTACGTTCCTCATCATTTTCGTGATGAGCTTCGTTCTGATCAAGCTTCTGCCCATTCCCGTTAACGTCGGTGCCGGCCAGGACCCCGAAATCGTATACGGTATTCTTGAAGGACGCGGATGGATCACTAACGTTCAGAAGGGTGATAATAACCTTTATACCTATGATAGAGTGCCGATTCTCAAGCAGCTTGGTATTTACGCCAAGAGAATTGTTCTTGAGGGCGACTTCGGCGTTGTAACCACCTACGGTGAGTACATTAACCAGCCAGTATGGAAGGTATTTGTGGAGCATCTTCCCCCTACAATTCTCATTAATATTTACTCATCTCTTATCGGTGTACCTATCGGTCTGGGCTTGGGTATTTTTGCCGCGCTTAAAAAGAATAAGTGGCAGGACCAGTTGATCAACGTTGTAATTATACTTCTTATTTCAACACCCTCCATCGTACTTGGTCTTCTTATCCAGTACGTATTCTGCTTTAAGCTTCAGTGGTTCCCACTCTTAATGTCAACGAGTAACGATTACTTCACATGGGAGGTATTCCATTCCATGCTTCCCGCGGTATTTGCTCTCTGCCTTGGCTCTATTGCCGGCTATGCAAGATATACCCGTGCGGAGCTTTCGGAGGTTCTTACCAACGAGTTTATGCTCCTTGCCAGAACCAAGGGCCTTACCAAGGGACAGGCTATCGCTCGCCACGCAATGCGTAACTCCATGGTAGTAATCTTCCCCTCCATTCTCGGTGAGTTCATCGGTGTGCTTTCCGGCTCGCTTATCATCGAGAATATGTTCGGTGTTAACGGCGTAGGAGGTCTTTACCTGAACTCTATCATCTTCCAGGACTATGACTTCTTCATGCTGCTGTCCGCCTTTTACACATTGGTCAGCCTTGCCGCAGGTATCGTTATCGATATCAGCTACGGCATCATTGACCCGAGAATCAGAATGGGAGCTAAGTAATATGGAAAAAATGAATAATTTTGCTAATATACCCGTCGAAAAGCTTCAATTCGCTAACAGATCGGACTACCGCAGCGACAGCAAGTTTGAGACCAAGCCTGTCAGCTACTTCCAGGGTGCCTTCAAGCGCTTCTGCAAGAACAAGGGCGCGGTTGTTGGCGGTATAGTGGTGCTTTGCTTGATCCTGTTTTCAATCATTGCCCCCTTCTTTACCCCATTTGAGCCTGCTTATTATGACCAGGTGTTTTCTTACGTAACTCCTAAGCTTGACGTCTTTGCAGACAATAACATTAAGTTCTGGGACGGCGGAAGAGAGAAGAACACGAGCTACGTTGGTTACCTTAAAGACCTTGCACTTTCTCAGGAGACAGGCCGTGACGTTATTATGAACGGCGACGTGGAGATCAGCGCTGACGGCGCTAATTACAGCTACCGTTACGATACCTACTATGGCGTTGGCTTCGGTAGATATAAGACCATTTCCAAGGAAGAATACGAGGACATTCAGAGATATCAGGATGAGACCGGTATTCAGGTCCTTTATCCCATTGTAAAGCTTGCCGACAGACCTACTGTTGAGAAGAATAAGCATGACGCTAACATCTACTACAAGATGGAAAATCCTAAGGCAAACGCCGTTCGTCCCAAGCTTGATAAGGACGGTAATATCATTCCTAACTATTGGAAGTACGAGGAGGGCAAGCTCTCCGGCCTTGCTGCCGACTACAACTCTCTCAGAATTGAGGGTGAGGACGGTATTGAGGAAAACGGCAAGACCTACTACTACGTTTACGGCCGTAAGGTAGACGGTGGTGTTGAGGTCAGAGCAGAGTACTACGAGTACTATATCTATCAGCACACTCAGGTTCTGAAGGACGGTATCTCCGAGCCCAGCTTCATCTTTGGTACTACCTCTACCGGTAAGGACATCTTCGCTTGCCTTGCGTACGGTGCAAGATTCTCCTTCATCTTTGCAACTCTCGTTGCTGTAGCCAACTTCATTGTCGGCGTTATCTGGGGATCTATCGCAGGTTACTTCGGTGGCGGCGTGGACCTCTTTATGGAAAGATGTACCGACATTTTGGGTTCTGTACCTACGATGATCGTAATTACACTTTTGAAATATCACATGGGTGCGACGAGCCAGGCTCTGGTTCTGTTTATCGCATTCTTTGCAACAGGCTGGATCGGAATGGCAGGAACCACCCGTATGCAGTTCTATCGCTTTAAGAATCAGGAATACGTTCTTGCGGCGAGAACCCTCGGCGCTAAGGACTGGAGAGTTATGTTCAAGCATATCTTCCCCAACGGTCTCGGTACCATTGTGACGGGCTGTGCGCTTATCATTCCCTCTATGATCTATTCGGAGACTAACCTCTCCTACCTCGGCATCATCAACCTTGAGGCAGGTAACACCACCTCTGTTGGTACGCTGATTGCTGCAGGACAGAAGGGTATCGTTGCTAACGCTGCATACGTAGCCCTCTTCCCCTGCTTCTTCCTGGTTCTTCTGATGCTCAGCTTCAACCTGTTCGGTAACGGTCTGCGCGATGCGTTCAACCCGTCGCTCAGAGGTGCGGAGGAATAATGATGAATAAAGAAATTAAATTATCAGTTAATAATTTGAAAATGTCCTTCCGTACAGATGCCGGCAAGGTTCAGGCGGTGCGTGACATTTCCTTTGACCTTTATAAGGGCGAGACACTTGCCATCGTTGGTGAGTCCGGATCGGGTAAGTCTGTAACGTCCAAGGCTATTATGGGTATCTCCGCCGTTAACTCTATTCACGAGGGCGGCGAGATCCTCTACGACGGTCAGGATCTCATGCGTATTCCCGAGGAGGAGATGCATAAGCTTCGTGGTGACAAGATCGCCATGATCTTCCAGGATCCCCTGTCTTCTCTTAACCCCATCATGCGTATCGGTAAGCAGATTACCGAGGCAATGCTCCTTAAAAATAAGGCAAACCGCAAGGAGGGCCGCGCGACCTTCAATAAGAAGCTCGCTTCTATGTCCTCTATGATGAAGGCTGCCCTTGCAGAAAGCGGCAACAAGGAGTACTCCGTCAGCGACGTTGACTCCTTCATCAAGACCTTCGATAACTTTAACATCTGTGCAAATAAGCTTCAGAACAGCTACAACGCCTCCCGTACCAATGCGGAGGAGATGATCGCTATCATCGAGGACTTCCTCTTCCTTGCAAGCAAGAACAGAAAGGTTGACGTTGTCAATACCATCAGCCTTGTTGAGCACGAGCTGAAGACCATTAACGATAAGTATTTTGCACACGATTATCTTGATACTCTCAAGGAATATCTTCAGGCTCTTGAGGGTGTAAAGCGCAAGGAACGTGCAAAGATCTCGATCTTCGAGACAGTTAAGAACGCCGTTTCGGTAAGCGTTTCCAAGAATCACGCTGATCCCGAGACCGTTGAGCTTCTCGGCAAGATCAAGGAAACCGGCGAGCAGATGATCGCTCAGACTCCCTACAACTTCTTCCGTATCGGTTATTACGTTTACAAGAACCCCAACGCAGAGCTTTACACCAAGCCTGCTGAGGAAGTAAACGAGATGGCTCTCAAGTTCCTTATGGATGACTTTATGAACTCCTTCCTCGCTCTTGAGAAGATGGCGGTTAAGTACTCTATCGATAAGACTCACGAGAATAAGCTGAAGGCTATCGAGGAGCTGAAGGGTGCTATTGAGTTCTTTAATAAGGGCGGATTTACCGAGCAGGATGCTACCGCACTTGCTAAGCAGGTAAATAAGAGCGTTCTTACTGCTATCGATCCTCTTGCGGTTATCAAGGATAACATTGCTTATACCTTCGGTGATGCACTTAACAGAGAGATCGGCAAGTATTTCTTCTATATCAAGAACAATCCCAAGGAGGAGGCTCGCTTTGCACGTCAGACCGCAAAGAGAGAGGCACTCATTGCAAGGGGTAAGAAGGTTGACTGGAAGATCGTTCCCAAGTCTGTTGTAGACCCTGCAGAGCAGATCAAGAATATTGATTCTGTTCTTGCAAGAGTTCTCAGCAAGTTTGAAAAGGACGTTGAGCTTGATGCAGGCATTGATATTGACAATCGTTGCGTTGAGATCGTTGACCAGCTCAAGGAAAAGGCTGCTCAGGTAGTTTACACTCTCACCAAGCGTATCGCTAAGGAAAAGGCGATCAAGCTTATGGAGGAGGTTGGTATTTCCGAGCCCCGTACCCGTTATACCCAGTATCCCTTCGAGTTCTCCGGCGGTATGAGGCAGAGAATAGTTATTGCTATCGCTCTTGCCGCAAACCCCGACATTCTTATCTGTGACGAGCCCACCACCGCTCTTGACGTTACTATTCAGGCGCAGATCCTGGAGCTTATCAACAGACTCAAGAAGGAGAGAGATCTCTCGGTTATCTTCATCACTCACGACCTTGGCGTTGTTGCTAACATGGCTGACAGAATTGCAGTTATGTATGCAGGTAAGATCGTTGAGTACGGTACAAGCGAGGACGTGTTCTACGATCCCAGACATCCCTATACCTGGGCGCTTCTGGCATCCATGCCCGACCTTGATACCAGTGAAAAGCTTGATGCTATTCCCGGTACTCCCCCCAATATGATTTATCCCCCCGTTGGCGATGCCTTCGCGGAGAGAAATAAATATGCTCTTCAGATCGATTTCGAGATGCAGCCTCCTATGATTCAGGTATCCGAGACTCACTCTGCGGCAACCTGGCTGCTTCATCCCGATGCACCTAAGGTAGAGATGCCTAAGCTTGTAAGAGAGCGTATTGCAAGATCAAACGCAAAGGAGGCACAGCATGAAGAATAATTCTAACAATCAGATAGAGCTTGCTAAACTCTATAAGACCAGAAACGGTATTGATCTGGCTGCCTGTGAGGCTTGCGCTATTTCTGCTGCCCTTGCTCTTGATTGCGCGCTCTTCTTCAACGAGTTCAATGCAATCGGCACTCCCATTGCTCTGATGGCTATTCTTGCGGCGCTGTTCTTTGGTAGCATGATCGCAAGAAAGAAGCTTAACAATATGATCTCCGACCGCATTGGTAAGCTTGATCCCACAAAGAGAAAGAAGCTTGGCGACGACGTTGCTACCGGTGAGGTGCTTCTGAAGGTTGAGAATCTTTCCCAGCATTTCGGCCCTGTAAAGGCGGTGGACAACGTATCCTTCGAGGTTAAGAAGGGAGAGGTATTCGGTCTCGTTGGTGAGTCCGGATGCGGTAAGACCACCACAGGCCGTACCATTATCAAGCTCTATAATCCCGCAGGCGGTAACGTTTACTTCAAGGGCAAGAGAATCGTTGCAGGTACTCTTACCTACAAAACGGCGATCGCCGAGGCGAGAAAGAAGGCTAATGAGGAGATTGAGGTCCTCAAGGCAGACACTAAGGCAAACGCAGCTCACAAGGCTGAAAACGATAAGGCTATTGCGGCTATTAAGGCAGACCTTAAAGCCGTTGTAGATAAGAACAGAGCGCTTATTAAGAGCGCAAAGCATGACAACGACCATGCAGAGAGAGATCTCGTTACCCAGATCCAGATGATCTTCCAGGATCCCGTAGCATCTCTTGACCCCCGTATGACCGTTAAGGACATTATTGCAGAGGGTCTTATCATTCGTGGTATGAAGGATCAGGCAAAGATCGACGAGATGGTTTACAACGTGCTTGAGACCGTTGGTCTCGTTAGAGAGCACGCTGAGAGATATCCTCACGAGTTCTCGGGCGGTCAGAAGCAGCGTATCGGCGTTGCACGTGCGGTTGTTATGAGCCCTGAGATGATCATTGCCGACGAGCCTGTATCGGCTCTCGACGTATCGGTTCAGGCGCAGGTTATTAACCTTCTTAACGACCTCAAGGAGAGCCTTGGTCTTACCATTCTCTTCATTGCCCACGACCTTTCCGTCGTTAAGTACTTCTCCGACCGTATCGGCGTTATGTACTTCGGTAAGATGGTCGAGCTTGCTGACGCAGACGAGCTCTTCAAGAACCCCACTCACCCCTATACAAAATCCCTTCTTTCCGCAATTCCTCTTCCCGATCCCAGAACAGAGAAGGAAAGACAGAGAATTAAGTATAATCCTATCGAGAGCCATGACTACTCGGTAGATAAGCCCTCCTTCCGCGAGATCGCACCCGGTCACTTCGTAATGTGTAATGACAAGGAAGAAGCGGAGTATAAGGCAAACTATAATAAATAAGGAATAGTTCAAGTGAAGGAAAACAAGTTAAAGCTGTTATGGAAGTATTTGATATGCTTCGGTGTTATGGGAGTATTTACCGTTGGTATGTTGATCTCCCTCGGTTTTTCGTTTACTAATGATCTCATAGATATATACAGCAATCTTGCCGATGCGTTTACCGTGCCGGGCCTTCTGGCGGTTCTGATTGGAGCGCTCGTGTGGGTTTCAACCACGGGATTTTTCGATACCTTAACCTTTGGCGTAAGCATTTTGTTTAAGGGCCTTCTTCCTTTCAAGAAGGGAGAACGCTTTGAAAGGTTCTACGATTACAAGGCAAGGAAGGACGAAAAACGACTTACCGGATACGGTTTCATCGTCATAAGCGGTGCAATATTTCTTGTGATTGGTATTATCTTTACCGCACTATTCTCTAAAATTTCCTAACAAAAATTTGCAGCCCCGACTTTTTGTCGGGGTTGTTTTTTGCGTTTTTTAAATAAAAATGTCAACCAAACTTGTCAAAAATGGCTGATTTTCCTTATTTTCACGTTGAAAAACAAAAGCCGAAATGCGAAAAATATGGAGAAAACGAGGGTGCCAAAATGTGAACGGATAATTTGTGCATTTTTGACAAAGTGGAGTGGTTTGACAGTTATTTGACCCATAATTTCTTGACTTTAAAATATATATATGATATAATTTTACGTGGCGATAAAATATTTATCGCAAAATATATTTATTACAGGCAGAACCTGATTAAAAAAAGGAGAAAAAAATGAGAATCTTTTTCAAGACAATCTCGATCATCCTTGTCGTTCTCTTCGTCATTATGATTCCCGTGAACGTAGTGATCAGAATGTTCGACAACACAATCTCCCTTATGATTCCCGGCAATAAATTCTGGGAGCTCGAAGGTGAAGATCCTGACGCTCAGTACTTCAAGGGCGACTATGCGTCCGAGATAGAAAGACTTGAGGCAGGTAGGGCGCTTTGCTATCAGCTTGAGGCTGAGGGCGCAGCACTTCTTCTTAACAACGGTGCGCTTCCTCTTGCAGAGGGCGCAAAGGTTTCCACCCTTTCCTCCAACTCCGTAAATCTTGTTTACGGCGGTACCGGTTCGGGTAACGTTGACGCATCCGAGGCACTTAACCTCAAGCAGGCTCTTGAGCAGTCCGGACTTGTTGTTAACCCCACCCTCTGGGATTCCTACATCAAGGAAATCAAGGACGGAAAGATCGTTCCTCTCTACGACCGTAGCGCATCTTCAGGTGAGTCTGCAGTTCTTGCAGGTCAGTCCGGTGTTGCTGAGGCTCCCATGGACCACTACACCAAGGACATCACCGACTCCATCTGTGAGTATGGCGATGCTGCAATCATTACCTTCTCCCGTATCGGCGGTGAGGGCTATGACTGTGAGTTCCCCGGCTACGAGGGCAACGCAGAGGCAAATAACTACCTCGCACTCAACAGTGTTGAGAGAGAGCTTCTTGCATACGCTGAGTCTCTCAAGGAGGCAGGCTCTGTAAAGAGCATCATCGTTCTTCTTAACTGCTCCAACGCACTTCAGCTCGACTTCCTTAACGATTACGATATCGACGCTTGCCTTTGGGTAGGTGGACTTGGTATCAGCGGTACCGAGGCTGTTGCTGACATCCTTGCAGGTAAGACCAACCCCTCCGGTAGCCTTGTTGACACCTATCTTTACGACAACTTCTCCTCTCCCGCAATGCAGAACTTCATCGCACAGAAGTATCTCGTTGACGAGGGCGTTGAGATTCCCGAGGCTATTTCTACTTACATGGTATACCAGGAAGGTATTTACGTAGGCTACAAGTACTTCGAGACCAGATATTACGATTACGTAATGGCAGCAGAGAACGTAGGCGAGTTCGACTACGCATCCGAGGTTGCATTCCCCTTCGGTTACGGTCTCTCCTACACCGAGTTCGTATATGACGGCATCAGCGTTGTTTACAACAGACTCGCAAGACAGTACAACGTTAACGTAACCGTTCGCAACGCAGGCGATATGGCAGGCAAGGAGACCGTTCAGATCTACCTCCAGTCTCCCTATACCGAATACGATAAGGCGAAAAATATCGAAAAGGCTGCAGTTCAGCTTATCGGCTTCGGCAAGACCGACGTTCTTGAGCCCGGTCAGAGCCAGACCATCACCATTACCGTTGACCAGCGCGACATGGCTTGCTACGACGCATACGGCTACGGCACATACATTCTTGACGGCGGCACATACTACCTCACCGCAGCTACCGACTCTCACGATGCTGTTAACAACATCATCGAGGCTCAGGGCTGGAACGTTGGCGGTAAGGAGAATCTCGTTCATGCAATCGAGATGGACTTCAGTGACGTAAACGAGGATAACGTAGACGCTAAGACCTTCTCTACCTCTATCAACGGCACTCCCATTACTAACCAGCTCTCCTCCTCCGATCCTAACCTCTTCTACGGTGAGGGCACCGTTAAGTTCCTCAGCCGTCAGGACTGGGTAGGCACATGGCCCACAGGCGACTATAAGCTCGTTCTTACCGAGGAGATGGCAAAGGCTCTTGATAACCGTTACACTAACGGTCTTGCAGAGTACGACGACATCATCGCTAAGTATGAGGAGGTTACCGGCAGAGATTGGAACCAGATGCCCACTCTCGAGGCTAACCACGGTCTCACCCTTTACGATATGTTCACCGCTGACGGTGACAGCAACGGCATTCCTGCATACAAGCAGTATGACGATCCTGCATGGGATAAGCTCCTTCAGCAGCTTACTATGGAAGAGCTCATCAGCATTGGCGACTGCTTCCACTGGAGACATCCCGTTGAGTCTGTAAACGCTCCCGGCTCCCGTGACGAGAACGGCCCTCAGGGTCTTACCGTATCCCTCTTCGGCTCGGGTCTTCAGGCAAAGGCTACTGCCTTCACCTCCGAGGACGTTATGGCGGCTACCTTCAACACCGAGCTTATGCACGAGGTTGGTCTTATGATCGGTAACGACTGCATCGACGCAGGCGTATCCTGTCTCTACGGCCCCGGCGCTAACACACACCGTACTCCCTACGGCGGACGTAACTTCGAGTATTACTCTGAGGACGGCTTCCTTGCAGGCGAGATCGGCTATGCTGAGATCAACGGCATCCTTTCCAAGGGCGTTGACGTTGTTATGAAGCACTTTGCACTTAACGACTCCGAGCAGGAGCGTCTCGGCCAGGCTGCATGGCTTACCGAGCAGGCTGCTCGTGAGATCTATCTCAAGGCATTCCAGAAGGCACTTGAGGAGAACGGCGGACGCGGTGGCGTTATGACCTCTTATACCCGTTGGGGTACTACCTGGTCTGCTGCAAACCACGGCCTTATGTACGGCATTCTTCGTGAGGAATGGGGCAACAACTCCATGCACATCACCGATAACATGATCACTCCTAACTGCAACGCTATCGACGCTATCGTAGCCGGCGGTGTAACCTGCTTCGACGCTATGATGAACTATGCTACCAGCGATATCAAGACAGCTACCGATGATCCCGTATTCGTAAACGCTATGGTTGAGGCTATGCACCACAACCTCTTCACCATTATCAACTCTGCGGCAATGAACGGCGTTGGTCCCGAGACTCAGGTTAAGGCTACCACTCCTAACATTGTGAATACCCTTCTTTACGTTACTATCGCTCTTGGCGTTATCAGCATTGTAGGTATTCTTCTTTCCCGCAAGGTTATCAATTTCAGATCCCGTTATTTCTTCTAATCGGTTAGATTAAAACAAGCCTTCCGGGGGTCAAGCCCCGGGAGGCCATTAAAATTGACAAACGTATCACCGCATATGCGGATTTAATAGGAGGTTGATATGCGCAAGGAATTGCTTATCAACGATAACTGGCTTTTCCGTTATCACGACGGAAGCGAAACGAAAGTAAATATTCCGCACACGTGGAACAATATTGACGGTCAGGACGGCGGCGACGACTACTTCCGCGGCACCTGCGTCTATGAAAAGGATTTCACGGCTCCCGCCCTTTCCGACGAGGAGCGACTTTATATTGAATTTAACGGTGTTAACGCATCGGCAAGGGTAGTGCTTAACGGTAAGGAGATCCTTACCCACGACGGCGGCTACTCAACCTTCCGTGCGGATATCACCGATTGTGTAAAAAGCAATAACCATATGGTCGTTGAGGTTGATAACTCGAAGAATGACAGAGTTTATCCTCAGAAGGCCGATTTCACCTTCTACGGCGGCATTTACCGTGACGTAAAGCTGCTTGTGGTGAATAAATATCATTTTGATTTAGACTATTACGGCGGCCGTGGACTTGCGGTTTGTCCCGAGATGGGCGGCGAGGATGCTGCTATCTGGGTCAGAACCTATCATAACGCAGAGAATGGCCGCGTTGAAATAACACTTACCGATGCCGACGGCGTTGTTGTCGGCTGTGGTGAGGATAACGATGAGACTATCATTATCGAGAAGGCTCACCTCTGGCACGGAATTGAGGATCCCTATCTCTATACCGCAGAGGCGGTGCTTTACGTTGACGGTGTGGCGAGGGATAAGGTATCTGTGAGATTCGGCTGCCGTTCCTTCCGTATTGATTCCGATAAGGGCTTTATTCTTAACGGCAAGCCCTATCCTCTCCGTGGCGTATGCCGTCACCAGGACTGGAAGGGAATCGGTAACGCCATTACCCGTGCGCATCACGATACCGATATGGCTCTTATCCGTGAGGTGGGCGCAAACACTATCCGTCTTGCTCACTATCAGCACGATCAGTATTTCTACGATCTGTGTGACGAGTACGGCATGGTGGTATGGGCGGAGATCCCCTACATTTCCGAGCATATGCCAAATGGCCGTGAGAATACCATAAGCCAGATGAAGGAGCTTATAGTTCAGTGCTATAACCACCCCTCGATCTGCGTTTGGGGAATCTCCAATGAGATCACAATATCTACCACAAAGCGTCAGGATATGATCGACAATCATAAGATTCTGAACGACCTTATCCACGAAATGGACCCCAGCCGTCCTACCACCCTCGCATGTTATGCGATGTGCGCACCCTTTGACTCGGTGGCTCACATATCAGACGTGGTAAGCTGGAATCTTTACCTCGGCTGGTACACTCCCTTTATGTGGCTTAATAACCTTTGGGTGGATTACTTCCATAAGAGATATCCTAACCGTTGCCTCGGCTATTCCGAGTATGGCTGCGAGTGTATGCCAAACCTTCACTCCTCCCACCCCATAAGAGGCGACCAGACGGAGGAATATCAGTGCAAGTACAACGAGTATATGCTGAAGTTCTTTGATAAGCGTCCATTTATGTGGGCGACTCATCTTTGGAATATGTTTGATTTCGCTGCCGATGCACGTAATCAGGGCGGCGAGCCCGGTATGAACCACAAGGGACTCATCACCTTTGACAGAAAGATAAAGAAGGACTCCTTCTTCCTCTACAAGGCGTGGTGGTCTAAGGATCCCTTCGTACATATCTGCGGCAGACGCTACGTTGACAGAGCAGAGGAGTGGACCGAGGTTAAGGTTTACTCCAATCAGCCCGAGGTTACCCTCTACGTAAACGGCAAGAAGTATGAGACCAAGACCGCCGATAAGATCTTCACCTTCAAGGTGAGAATCAAGGGTAAGGTCAAGATCCGTGCCGTAGCAGGAAAGCTTCACGACGAAATCCTCATTAACCGCGTTAACGCGCCCAATTCCAGCTATAAGCTTTCTAAAAAGGTTGCAGGCGGCGGAAACTGGACCTAGTATTCCCGACGGAGTCGGGAGTGATATGTCAGCTTTGCTGACGTTATATTCTTGCTACGCAAGAGTGATATGTTGCCTTCGGCAACGTGATATTTCGCTTTCAGCGAAGTGATATGTTGCTTCGCAACGTTATTTTGAAAGGAAAACAGAAATGGAAAATAACAACGGCGTAAACCGCGCCAAATTTTATCAGCTCGCCCTGTTCCCTATGAACAACGGCGCGACGAACGTGTATTTCGTTTTAATCCTGAGCTATATTGCTACCTTTGGTAACAAGGTTCTGGGACTTGCAATGGTATTTGCGTCCTTCATGGTTACAGGTATGCGTGTCTTTGACGCTATCACCGACCCTGTTATCGGTGCGCTTATGGACAAGACCAATACAAAATTCGGTAAGTTCCGTCCCTTTATGGTGATTGGTAATCTGACCATGGCTCTGGCGGTTATCGCGCTCTACATACTCACCCCCTTCGTTCCCTCGTCCATGGTATGGTTAAGATACGTGCTCTTCATACTGCTTTATGCGGTGTGGGTTATCGGCTACACCTTCCAGACCTCGGTTACGAGAAGTGCACAGCCCGTTCTCACCAACGATCCCAAGCAGCGTCCCCTCTTCACCGTGTTTAACACCGTGGCCTCTCTCGTAGGTATGGGTGCTATGCAGTTCGTCGGTCCTATTGTGGCAGGCAAGGGTATTGCGGGCGATTATAACTCAACATGGTTCGCAATTATGACTCCCATAGGTGTCGTAATCTCCATAATTCTGACCATCCTGGCTATTATCGGAATTGCCGAGAAGGATAACGAAAAGTATTTCGGCATCGGCGGCAAGCAGGAGCAGCTTCAGATCAAGGAATATATTGATATCGTTAAGAAGAACAAGCCCCTTCAGCGCCTTATGGTTGCCGGCGGCGGATGTAAGCTTGCGCTCTCCATTGCGACAAACGTTACCGTTCTTTGCATGCTCTACGGCTGTATGACTCAGTTCGGCACTCATATCGAGATGCTTCCGAGCGTTGCAGATCCATCCGTTCTTGTTGAGACTGTTGTGTCGGATAACAATTACGACAACCTTTACCTCATTATGATGGTAATGGGCTACGTATTCTCCGCGCCATTCTTCCTTCTTACCGTTCGTACCTCGCAGAAGCACGGCCAGAAGAAGTCTCTTATGACCTACGTTGCCGTTGCCTTTATCTGCTACATCGGCGTTCTTGCGATGCTTCTCCTTTGGAGATTTGGCGATCCTGCGTGGAATCTCAGCATTTTCGAGGGCAAGCTTTTTGCATCGGATTTCAGAATTACGATCAACCTTTATACGATCCTCTTCATCCTCTTCTTTGGCGTTGGATACGGTGCGTATTATTCTACTGCAGATATGCCTATTCCCATGGTTGCCGACTGCGCAGACTACGAGACCTATCGCTCGGGCAAGTTCATTCCCGGTATTATGGGAACACTCTTCAGCCTTGTTGACAAGCTTGTTTCCTCGCTTTCCGCTACCGTCGTTTCTATCGCCCTTCTCTTCATCGGCGTGCACGAGCTTCCCACAAAGGCAACTCCCTACGTAGACGGTATGAACGGCGTTGTAATCGCTCTGTTCTGTATCGTTCCTATGATTGCATGGGTTCTCACTCTCGTTGCAATGAAGGGTTACTCCCTTGACGGAGAGAGAATTAAGACCATACAGGCCGTTAATGCCGCCCGTAAGGCTGCCGTTGAAAACGGTATGTCTATGGAGGAGGCTATGGCTACAATTAACGACGAAACGGTTGCATTAAGCACCAAGTAAGATTTTTATGAAAAAATACGATTATTTGATAGTGGGCGCAGGTCTTTTCGGCGCAGTTTTTGCCGAGAGGGCTATGGCTCACGGAAAGAGCGTTCTTGTCATCGACAAGCGTGGTCATATTGGCGGTAACATCTACACCGAGAGTGTAGAGGGCATTAACGTACACAAGTACGGCGCACACATTTTCCACACCAACGATAAGCAGGTGTGGGAGTACGTCTGCCGCTTTGCCGAGTTTAACCGCTACACCAACTCCCCCGTTGCAAATTACAAGGGCGAGATATACTCCCTGCCTTTTAATATGTATACCTTTAATAAGATGTGGGGCGTTGTCACACCCGAGGAGGCACGTGCCAAGATTGCAGAGCAGCGTGAGGCTGCAGGTATCACCGAGCCCAAAAATCTCGAGGAGCAGGCGATTTCTCTCGTTGGTACGGATATTTACGAGAGGCTGGTTAAGTGCTATACCGAGAAGCAGTGGGGCAGACCCTGTGACAAGCTTCCCTCCTTCATTATCCGCCGTCTTCCCGTAAGATTTACCTACGACAATAACTACTTCAACGCTCTGTATCAGGGCATTCCAATGGGTGGATATACACCTATGGTTGAGAAGATGCTTGTGGGTGCTGAAATCCGCCTTGGTGTGGATTATATTGAGAACCGTGAGGAGCTTGACGCCCTTTGCGACAGGGTGATCTATACCGGTCCTATTGACAGCTACTTTGGTTATGAGTACGGTCCCCTTGAATACAGAAGCGTGCGCTTTGAGACCGAGCTGCTTGATACCGACAACTTCCAGGGCAACGCCGTGGTGAACTATACCGACGGTGAGACACCCTACACACGTATCATCGAGCACAAGCACTTTGAATTCGGCACACAGTCAAAGACGGTCATTTCCAAGGAATACAGCCAGGAGTGGCAGCCCGGCATCGAGCCCTATTATCCCGTAAATGACGAGGCAAACGGCGAGCTTTATAAGAAATACAAGCTTCTTGCAGAGAGGGAAGAGAAGACTATATTCGGCGGCAGACTAGGTCAGTATCGTTACTATGATATGGATGCTGTAATTGCCTCCGCCCTTGATCTGGCAAAAGGAGAATTAAACTGAAATGAAACTATTAACTGTAACCGTACCCTGCTATAATTCGGCAGAGTATATGGAAAAATGCGTTGACAGCCTTCTCGTGGGCGGCGAGCGTGTTGAGATCATTATTATCAACGACGGCTCTAAGGACTCCACGGGCGAGATTGCCGACAGATATGCAGAAAAATACCCCTCAATCGTTCGTGTCGTTCATCAGGAGAATGGCGGTCACGGTGAGGGAATTAACCAAGGCCTTGCGAGAGCAGAGGGCAAATATTTCAAGGTCGTTGACTCGGACGACGTTCTGAGCGGAGATTTCCCCACATTCCTTGACAAGCTTGAGGAGTGCGACAAAAACGGCGGTGTAGACCTTATGGTGACCAACTATTTCTACGTACATACCGACGGCGTGGGCGACAGATCTATCTGCTACAAGGGTAATCTTCCCGAGGGCAGGATATTCTCCTGGGAGGAGACAAAGCCCTTTATGATCCACCAGATGCTGACCATACATTCCTGCACCTTCCGTACCGAATTGATGCGAAAGACTGCAAAGGAGCCCCTTCCCAAGCATATCTTCTACGAGGACAACCTTATGGTTTGCCGTGTGCTTCCCGAGGTTAAGAGAATGTATTACTTCAACGCCGATATGTATCGCTATTGGATCGGCAGACCCGACCAGTCGGTGCAGGAGGAGGTAATGAAGAAGCGTTACACCCACCAGCTTACGGTGACCGAGCGTTGCTTCAAGACCTGCCACCTCGACGATATTGAGTCAAAGAGGCTGGGGAGATACTTAAAGCACGAGTTCTTCGTAATGTTTGGCATTTCCGTTGTTTACGCAAGACTTAACAAGAGCGATGAGGCAGATGCCACTCTCGACAAAATGTGGCAGGCATGTATCGACCACGATGCAAAGTGGGGCAAGCATTTCCGCCACCGCACACCCCTTGCGCTTATCTGCCTGCCCGGTAAGTTCGGCCGTAACGTCGGCGTGTTTATTTACCGCCTGGCTAACAAGATAGTGAGATTTAACTAAAGCTGTCGGGTATTACGACGTTTATAAGGCATAAGCCCGACTTGAAGTCTGACTTATGCCTTGCTTTTTTTAAAAATTAAATAAAATGGTGTAACCTTTTACAATTTTTGGTGTCCTATATAGTAGAAAAACAAAGGAGGTTTTTTATGAAACGGATTTCTCTTATTGCACTTTTAGTTTTGATTTCGCTTTGTTTTAGCGGTTGCTCTGCGGTTATGAAGATCCTGCCCGTAAGAGAGTACCGCGGTACTCCTCTGACCTCACTTAGCTACAAGACAGTAGACTATATGGGCGGTATATCCGAGACCTATCTTCTTGATTTTGAGGAAAATACCGTCACAAGGACTAATTTTAACCCTTACGTCGAGGAAGGCGAAGAGGAGCGTAAAACCACGCTTGTATGCGAGTTTACCGAGGAGGCGGAGGCTGAGTTCATCAACGCCGTTTATTCATACGGCCTCTTTGGTATTAAGGAGCACTATGCCCCAAGCCATACAATTATGGACGGCGGAGGTTGGACTCTTGTAATAGAGTATTCCGACGGCACGAGCAAAAAATCTACCGGTGACAACGCAGCTCCCTCTGAAATATTCAACAACTGCGCGCTTCCGTTCTATAATCTGACGGGCGAGCAGGTTATGGGATATATTCCCACGACCTATTTTGCACCACCTCTCTTAGACTATGATATGAGCTATAGCTATGGAACGCACACCTACATGGGCAACGGCTTCATTGACGTTCACAGGGGAAACTATCTTTGGAACGGTCACGAGGTGAGTGACAGCGATATTTACGTCCTTGCAACAGGTGGTGAGCCACGGCTGCTTGCGGGGGTGGAATATACTATCGGATTATCTACAAGAAACTACCAGAACTACAACGCAGGCAGTTACCCTCGCTTCAAGGAATGCGTAGTTATGAGCTATGCCCTTGATCCCAGTCTCGGTGACGCCAAGGAGATCCTTCGCACGAGATGGTTTAAGAGCGTCGAGATTCCCTTTGAGCCTAATAGAATATATCATATAACCCTGAAATTTAATGACGGCGATTTCGTGCAATACGTTTTCTCAACCGCCGTTCTTGATCAGGAGATAAGGTATGGAGAATACCATTACAACGTTTACTCTAAAGGTAAAAGCGTTCTTGAGATGAGAGAGGATAATACCTTTACTCTCAACCCCTTTGATTATTTCGACAAGAATGACAGAGACTCCTACGAAAGTCGCACCGCTGTATCGGGCAGATGGGAAGCTCGTGAGATCGACGGTAAGAAGTATATTGTACTTACCGAGGAGAAGTCGGGCGGAATACTCGTTTTCGATTACTGTGCAGACGGTCTTTTCCTGGACTTTGACAAAACGACTTTTGATCTCAGGAAATTCAATCTTGAGGGTGACCCCGAGGAGCATCAAGGTCGGGTTGATTTTACTTATTATTTATAATGAAAAAGGATGCGACGATTGTCGCATCCTCTTTTGTTAGTATTTTTTGAAGGTTATAGTTGCCTTTTCCTCGGATATGGAGTCGATCGTAATGATATAGGGCAGAAGGCTGCCTGAGTCATCGGTGATCGTTGCCAGCACCGAGCCCTCGGTGAAGACGAAGCGGTTGATCTCCACTATGCCGAGGTTGATTCCCACAAGCTCCAGAAGGAAATTCTTGTGGCTGCCGCCCGAGTCGTTGTCGTTGTCAAGGGCGTACCATATATCCTCTCCACGCATCTCGTAATAAAGCGAGGCGTTGACGTGGTAGATCACAACACCGTCACGGTCAAAGCACTTCGAGGTGGAATTGTTAAGTCCTGTGCCCTTGTAGTAGGTCAGGATGAAGTACTCCTGAAAGGCTCCGAGGGTTGGGTCGAAATTATTGCCGATGATGATCGTGTCGCCATTCTTTGAGAAGTCCTCAAGAGTGAGGGTAACCGTGCTGTCGGTGGTCACAAGCCGTGATGAGGTTATCCAACCAAGGCTGATTTTGGTATAGGGGTTGTGGTCGCCGAGGGAGGAGTCCATAATATCCTTGCCGTGGAGGGGCCCATCGGGATCCTCGTAGCTTGTATCGTAATAGTCCTCTGCACCGAGAATGTGGGCGATCTCGTGAATGTAGGTCTTGGTGTTGATGCCGTATTTGTTGTTATAGTTGGTCATACCCCACCTGTCCTTGCTCTCGTGCATAAAGGAGTAGGACATCCAGGCATAGTCGTTTGCCGTCACACCGTCGTAGCTGTAAAGAGAGCCCTCCTCGTCGGAATAAATGTTCCAGAACCTGAACGCCCATGTGAAGCTGCTGCTGTTGTCTATGGCCAGGGTGTTTATCATCACCACCGAGTCAATATATCCGTTTCCGTCGGTGTCGAATTTTGAGAGATCCATTTTCTCCTCAAGGTAATCAAGCGCCTCGTTGAGGATCATCTGGTCGCCGATAGGCTGCTCTGTGCCGTTGTATTCCATGGTCTGGGATTTGTAGTAGCTGCTTCTGTGCTTTGGGGTAAACCAGCTGTCGAGGACGGTAATATCAAGGTCAAGGGCACCGTAGCTTGATAGCTTGTAGTATTCGTCGATAGAGTAATAATCGGTACTGCCTGTTTTGCCGTTGAACGCCTTTTTTATAGCTTCGATGGTGTAGCCCTTAGAAAGTGCCGACGAGTCGGAGAACTGCACGGGTATAACCAGCATAGCAGGAGAGCCCGTGGTGGGACAACCGTTTTCATACAGCGCCATATCACGAACGTTCTTTACGTGCTCGGCAGAGGTGAAATCAACGCCAAAGACTCCGTTTTTGCCATCGGGAAGACCTGCTCCGTCGTTGGTAATGCTATCACGCACCACCTCTCCTGCCTCTTCGTCAAGGAAGACGTAGATATCGACGAGATTGATGCCGAAGGATTGGTAGTACGCCGCCGCAACGACGATATTGCCCTTTACGAAGTGACGCCAGGTTATTCCGTACTCGTCGGCGGTCTCCCTTTCAAGGGTGTAGTCGGTGAATCTGCCAAGGTAGGCGGAAAATTCCTCTGCGGTGTTGTAGTAGGTATAAAACCTGATGCCCTCCTCAAAGTTGCCGTCACCGTAGAAGGAGGTAACGAAGTACTTGTCGTTTGGGATAAAGGGAATTGTCTCGCCTATATAGGTGTTGAAAAGCTCCTTTTCCTGGGAGGTGAAGTCGGTGTATGTAAAGTATCCCGGGGTCTCGTCCCTGAGCTGATGAATGATTGAAAAGAAATTGATCTGACATGAAACCAAGGAGAGTGAACAGATGATGATAACCAAAATAAGTGCTATTAATTTACGCATTTTGAACCTCCTTTTCTTTATTTTATCATATTTTATATGACATTTTCAATGCCTTTTTGTAAAAAAAGTTGACTTGATTTATTAAACAAGCTGTGATATACTGTACATGGAGGATAATTCTATGAGAACAAATAAATGGATTGAGAAAAATACAACCTCTCTTTCGGGTAAGTGTGTGGTTGTCAGCGGTTCTACGGGAGGGCTCGGCAGGGCGCTCTGTAATCATCTTGCATCTCTCGATGCGTCTCTGGTGCTTCTTGACAGGGGAAGGGAAAGGTCGCTTGCCTTTGCCGAGGAGCTTAAAACGGAGTATGGCGTGAAGGTAGATTGCGTCACGGCGGATATGACCGATATGGAGAGCGTAAAGAAAGCTGCAGCGGAGCTGATCTCTCTGGGGGTTGATTATCTTATCCTCAACGCAGGGGCATACAGTATTCCGAGGGAAATTCTTAAAACGGGATACGACAACGTTTTTCAGATCAATTTCGTTTCTCCCTACTATCTTGCAAGACGTCTGCTGCCATCTATAAGAGCTCGTGGCGGCAGGATTATTGCCGTAGGCAGTATTGCTCATAATTATTCGGAAATAGACGAGGGTGATATTGACTTCAGGAAGAGGGACAGGGCAAGTTTTGTGTACGGAAATGCCAAAAGGTATCTCACCTTCGCTCTGCAAAATCTGTCAATGGGTGACGTAATTATTGCCCACCCGGGCATCAGCTTTACGGGGATCACGAACCACTATCCAAAGCTGATTTTTGCCCTTATTAAGCACCCGATGAAGCTGATTTTTATGAAGCCTAGGAAGGCTTGCCTCTCGATTTTGTACGGAATTTTTGCCGATGTTCCAAGCGGATGTTGGATCGGACCCCGTATTTTTGACGTGTGGGGTCTGCCCACGGTAAAAAGGCTAAGAACGGCAGGCAGCGAGGAAAAAAGTAAGATTATCAAAATTTCCGAAAGAATTTTTGGAGAAATTGAATAAACAAAAATCGCCCCGATTGGGGCGATTTTTTGTTAAAATGCAAACTAAAGCTTACTTATTTTGCTAAATATATCCTTCTTGCAGCAATCTGGGGAGGATAGCTCTGCATAACCTGACCGCTGAAAACTACCTCAATTAAGTCGCCAACCTGAATACCTGATCTAAGGATATTCTCGCCATTTTCGTCAAAATAGCGTGTGGCATCGCTTGTCAGAACTCTGTAGAGGCCGAAGGCGATCTCGCTGTCAACTATTTCCATTTGGATCTCACGCTTGTCGATGGAGGTAACCTGTCCTCTGAAGACTACCTCGCCGTCTTCGAGCTTGATGCTCTCGTTTACGATTCCGCCGTTCTCGCTGTTGGGCGGTGTGTCTTCTCCGTCCTTGTCAGGAGTGTTGTTTTGTTTATTACAGCCTGTCACGAAAAGCATAACGCATACAAGTGCCAGTGCCATTATTCTGTTAATTTTCATTGATTATCTCCTTAATAAAGTTGATCAGCGCATCAAAGTCGCCGTGGGTGTATTTCGTAATATCCTCGCCCTTCCTGTTGATGAGGCAGTCGGTGAGAAGGAAGCATTTGATTCCGAGACTCTCTGCAACCATATCGTCGCCCACGTCGTTTCCTATCATAACGCACTCCTCGGGTGAGAGCGAAAGCTCCTCGAGGAGCTTTTTGTAGTACATGGGATTCGGTTTACAGTATATGCTGTTTTCGTAGGTTGTATAATGCTCAAAATCATCGGGGGTAAGTCCTGCCCATCTGATACGGCTTTCGGTTGCAACGGCAGGGAAAAGAGGGCTTGTTGCAAGGATAACTCTGAGGTCTGACCCTTTCACAAGGTCGATAAGCTCTCTTGTCTTGGGGGTGGGATTGCACACAGCCGAGACCTTCTGAAACTCGGTCTTATAGAACTCGTCCAGCTCCTTTTCGTAGCCTCTGACTCCCTCGCCGAGAATTTCGGAAAAGCTCTGCCAGAATCTCTCCTCGTTTGTGAGAGTGCCGTCGTTTTTGATCATTGCACGGGTGCTTGCCCAAAGGGCGTTGGCAATATCGGTAGGTTTGTAGCCGAAGGGGGCGAGCAGACCGACCAATCCGCCAAGGTATGCTTTTATGAAATCATCCTGATCCATAGGCAGAAGGGTGCCGTCAAGATCAAAAAGTATTGCCTTTACTTTCATTTGCTACTCCAAATAAATTTTTACACAATATTATATAACAAAACCATCCCTTTTGTCAACCGAGAAAATGTTAAAAGATGAAAATAGTTGACAAATAAATATTTATATGTTATGATAATAAGGTTAAATATTAAAATGGAAAGTATGCGGTTTTTGCAGTTTTGCACCGCGAAAGGAATAAAATGGCAAGTTTTGAATCTGAAATCAAAAGAAGAAGAACATTTGCAATAATCTCTCACCCAGACGCAGGTAAGACAACTCTTACGGAGAAATTCCTGCTTTACGGAGGCGCTATTCAGTCTGCAGGCTCGGTAAAGGGTAAGCAGAACGACAAGCACGCTGTGTCCGACTGGATGGAGCTTGAGAAGCAGAGAGGTATTTCGATCACCTCATCGGTGCTTCAGTTTGAATACGACGGATATTGCATTAATATCCTTGATACCCCCGGTCACCAGGATTTCTCGGAGGACACCTACCGTACTCTTATGGCGGCAGACTCTGCGGTAATGGTTATTGACGCGGCAAAGGGTATTGAGCCCCAGACCAGAAAGCTCTTTAAGGTTTGCGCAATGCGTGATATTCCCATCTTCACCTTCATCAACAAGATGGACCGTGAGGCTCGTGATCCCTTCGATCTTCTTGACGAGCTTGAAAGAGAGTTCGGCATTATGACCTATCCCATGAACTGGCCCATCGGCTGCGGTCAGAAGTTCAAGGGCGTGTACGACAGATATAAAAAGACTCTTCTTTCCTTCGGCGACTCCCACAGAGGACGTGACAGAATTAAGGGAATTGACCTTGATATCAACGACATCGCAAAGCTTGACGAGCTGGTTGGCGAAAATCAGCGCATTGAGTTCTGCGAGCAGATCGAGCTGGTTGAGGCGGCAGGCGGCGACTTTGACCTTGAAAAGGTTCGCCACGGCAAGCTTTCTCCCGTATTCTTCGGCTCTGCCCTTAACAATTTCGGCGTTGAGCCCTTCCTCGAGCATTTCCTGAAAATGACCACCTCACCCCTCCCCAGAGTGGCAGAGGGCAACGTTATCGATCCCTTTGACGAGGATTTCTCTGCCTTCGTGTTTAAAATTCAGGCGAATATGAACAAGGCCCACCGTGACAGAATTGCATTTATGCGAATCTGCTCTGGTAAGTTTGAGCGTGGCAAGGACTATTACCACGTTCAGGGCAATAAGGCGTTCCGCCTCTCCCAGCCTCAGCAGATGATGGCGTCCGAGAGAGAGGTTATTGACGAGGCGTACGCAGGCGATATCATCGGCGTTTTCGACCCGGGTATCTTCTCCATCGGCGACACCGTCTGCGAGAAGGGAAGGAAGATCAAATTCGAGGGTATTCCCACCTTCGCTCCCGAGCATTTCGCTATGGTCGAGCAGGTGGATTCCATGAAGCGTAAGCAGTTCGCCAAGGGCATGAACCAGATCGCCCAGGAGGGTGCTATACAGATATTCTTCGAGCCGAACTCAGGTCTTGAGAGGGTTATCGTCGGCGTTGTCGGCGTCCTTCAGTTTGAGGTTCTTGAGTACAGACTCAAGAGTGAGTACGGCTGTGACCTTCGCCGCACTAACCTGGGATACAGCCAGATCCGTTGGATCGAAAATGAGAACCTTGACCCCAAGACTCTTCGCCTCTCCCACGACACAAAGTGGGTGCAGGATTTCAGAGGAAAGAACCTGCTTATCTTTACAAGCGAATGGGCGATCCGTTGGGTGCTTGAGGATAATCCCGAGCTGAAACTGACGGAATTCAGCAAAAATGACAACTAACATTTACAAAATACAGGTAAATTGATATGAGAATGAGAAAAAAGAAGAACTCCGAGGCGCGCCTTGCTGCCTGCGAGAGATATCTTTTTAAGACCGAAAAGGTGATGGATGCGCCTGCCGACGAGATCGGTATGCATGGCGCTCCCGTATATCTTGAAATAGGCGCAGGTAAGGGCGGCTTTGCCTGCAAGATGGCTGAAAGACACAGCGACTGTGCGTATTTTGCCATGGAGAGAGTGACCGACTGCGTGGTCCTCTGTGCCGAGCGTGCCGCAAGCGGTGAGCACGGTGAGCTTAACAACCTTCGCTTCGTTATTGACACTGCGGATAACCTTATGCACATCTTTAGTCCCGGCAGCGTTGACGCTATCTTCCTTAATTTCTCCGACCCCTGGTCGAAGAAGGGATATGCAAAGCGAAGACTTACCCACAGACGTTATCTTGCCATGTACCTTAATCTTCTCCGTGACGGCGGTGTTTTGAGATTTAAGACCGATAACGTTGGACTTTTTGATTTCTCCCTTGAGGAGATCGAGGCGATGGGACTCGTTCCGAATATCGTTACGAGAGACCTTCACGCTTCCGAGTGGAATGAAAACAACATCAAGACCGAGTACGAGACCGCATTCTCCGAGCAGGGTGTGAAGATCAATATGCTTGAGATCACAAAGCCCTGCGGAATGAATCCCGAGATCGCACCCGAATTTTTAAACAAAAGAAGCTTCGACAACTGAGTTTTGCCTGAAAGGAGGCTATTGTGGAAAAGTTTATACCGGACGAAAATATCCATGACGGCCACCGTGTCAGAATGAAGGCAAAGCTGCTGTCCTACGGACGCAGTATTTTCGACACCTACGAGCTGCTTGAAATGCTGCTCTACTATTCGGTGCCCTACAAGGACACCAATCCTATTTCCAAAAGGCTGTTATACGCCTTTGGGGGACTTGACGGGGTTCTGAGGGCTGAGCCTGAAAGACTCACAGAGGTGTCGGGCGTTGGCGAGCGTACCGCCGAGCTCATTTCTATGGTGGGCATGCTTGGTGATATTCTCGGCGCGGAGATCCTTGCCGAGAGCAGTCTGAAGCTTATCACCTACGAGCAGATGGGAGAGTATCTTGTCGACTACTTTTACGGCGTTGAAAAACGATGCGTCGTTGCGGCTTTCTTCGACAGCAGTATGCGGCTTCTCAGGCTGAAAAAGCTATACGACCTGGAATACGATTCGGGAGGCGTCCGTGCCAAGGCATTCCTTGACGAGGCGGTAGCCTGCAATGCTGCGGTTATCGTTTCGGCACACAATCACCCCTTCAGCTCCTGCTATCCCACCCCCGGCGACAGAGAGACCAACTATATGCTTACCGAGGCTCTCGGTGCGGCAGGCTTCGTTCACGCCGAGCATTACATAGTTTCGGGCGACGGTTATGCAGGTATCGGCTCCATGAGGCGTTTTGCTTCGGGCAGACTTCAGATGCCTGCTGTCAGCCAATTCCTTACGAGCTGTGACCGTGGCGACGATGAAGAGATAGTGGTCGAGAGGATAAAGCGTGAGCCTCGGGAGCTCGTCCTTCCCGACGAAATATACAACAAGGCCGATGCGGATTACTTCGCATCGCTTATGGACTTTGCGCTGCCGAAGAAGGGTCATGAGACGGCTCTAAGCCTGCTAAGGCATTATCAGACTATTGAGAATATTCTCACGGCTTCGGTTGCCGAGCTTTCGGCTATGGTTGGCGAGCGTGCGACCTGCTTTATCAAGCTTCTGGCACACCTGACCTCAAGAAGAAGGACGGATCTTTTTACCTTTGGCAGAAGCTACAGCTCAGCCGAGATAGCAGAGTATCTTAAAGCAGTTTTTATTGGCGAATCAATAGAGAAAATATATCTTCTTACCTTTGATGCCTCCGACAATCTCAGCGGATGTCATCTCCTTGGCGAGGGTACTGTTGCCGCGTCTGACGTTCTGCCGAGAAAGGCGGTTGAGAGGGCAATTTTGTCCTCGGCGTCATCTGTTGCAATAGCACATAATCACCCCTTCGGCACGGTCCGTCCATCGAGCGACGACGTTAACGTGACTAGGCATTTTGCAGGCATTTTCTCAAACTGCGAGATCGCCCTGAAGGAGCATTATGTGGTTGCCGGACAGCTTTGCGGAACCGTAAATTACAAAAATTGATTGATGAAAAAATGTGAAAATGGAGAAGAAAAATGCCATTTTTGGGAACTATAGTTAACTTTTTGGCGGTTTTAGTCTGCGGTTTACTGGGTATGCTGGTAAAACGCGGTGTGCCAAAAAAGATATCGGACGCCCTTGCCTCGGCTATGGCCATCTGCGTAATTTACATAGGAATTGACGGAGCGCTGGAGTCGGCACCCACCCTTCCCGAGGGCTCGTTTTTGTCGGGCGGCTTGGTGAAGGTGCTGATTATGATCATCTCTCTCGGTCTTGGAACTCTTATCGGTGAGCTTGTCGATCTTGACGGTCTCGTTAACCGCCTTGGCGAGTCGCTGGAAAGAAAATTCGTCAAGGACGGAGAGCAGGGAAGATTTGCAAAGGGCTTCGTTTCCTGCAGTCTCCTTTTCTGCGTTGGCGCAATGACCGTAAACGGTGCGTTTCAGGATGCACTCGGTAACAGCGATATTCTCATTGCAAAGTCGGTGATCGACGGAATTATGTGCTTCGTTATGGCGTCAACTCTTGGCGTTGGATGCGTTGTTTCCGCCTTTTTCGTTCTTGGCTATCAGGGTATTCTTACTCTGCTTGGATTGTTCATTGCCGATATTCTTCCCGCATCCAGCATTTCCTACATGTCGGTTACGGGATCGCTGATAATCGTCCTTATCGGAACCAATATGCTGGGTATGACGAAGGTCAAAACTGCCAATATGACCCCTGCCATCTTCCTTCCCGCACTGGTTGCACCCCTGATTTTGGCAATTATCTGCTGATTTTTTACGGCAGAAGGGTAAAATCAGGCTGATTTTCGGCTCAAAATTTCGATTTTTCGCTTCAATAATATTATATGCAGACGGCTTTTTCGGACAGGCTGTCTGCATTTCTTTTTTCCAGGGAAAATAAACCTCGGAAAAATTTTTCCAAAAAAATCGAAAAAAAACCTTGACAAACAGAAAAATTATGTTATAATATTAAAATGCGTAATAATATTATTTTCTTTTGGGGGTATTCTGCGCTCTTTTCAGGAAATTATAGTTAAAATGTCCAATTCATTCCTAAAAAACACAGCAATATTACCAAAAACCCTTAAAACTCGCAAAGGCGAGATGAATTTGTAAAATTTTGAAGAATGGAGTGATTCTTTTTATGATGCTTAAACCCCGTAAGCTTGGCACCAACGTGAGAATGAGCTTTTCCAAGATCGAGGCAGCGACGGAAATGCCTAATCTTATCGAGGTGCAGAAGGACTCGTACGAGTGGTTCCTCAGAGAGGGACTGAACGAGGTTCTCCGCGACGTGTCTCCCATTGTGGATTACACCGGAAATCTGTCCATCGAGTTTACCGACTACACTATTGATCCTACTCCCAGATATCCTGTCGAGGAGTGCAAGGACAGATCGGTAACTTATGATGCACACATGAAGGTGGGCGTTCGCCTTGTGAATAAAGCTACCGGCGAGCTTAAGACCGCGCAGATCTTCCTCGGCGATTTCCCCCTTATGACCGATAACGGCACCTTTGTTATTAACGGTGCAGAGCGTGTTATCGTATCCCAGCTGGTTCGTTCCCCCGGAATGTACTATGCCGACGAGGTTGACAAGCAGGGTAAACATAATTTCACAGCAACTGTAATTCCTTACAGAGGAGCTTGGCTCGAGTACGAGTCGGATGCAGCAGGTCTCTTCTACGTTAAGATCGACAAGAACCGTAAGCTTCCTATCTCGGTGCTTATCCGTGCGCTTTGCGCTCCCGGTGAGGATAACGACGACGCTATCATTGCGATGTTCGGTAATGAGGAGGCCCTCAAGGCTACCCTTATGAAGGACGAGTGTGCGGCTCTCGCTGAGGAGAACGGCACCTCCTACCGTGATGAGGCTCTTAAAGAGATCTACAAGAAGCTCCGTCCCGGTGAGCCCCCTCACGTTGAGTCTGCCGAGATTCTTGTAAACAATATGTTCTTCGATCCCAAGAGATACGACCTGGCTCCCGTTGGACGCTATAAGTACAACCGCAAGGTTGCTCTTGCAAGAAGAATCGAGGGTCTTACCCTTGCCGAGACCGTAGTTAACCCCCTCACCGGCGAGATCGTTGCCGAGGCGGGTGCTGAGATCACCCGTGAGCTTGCTATTGCTATCGAGGACAGCCTTGTAAACGAGGTTCTCGTTAAGACCGAGCTTGAGCGTGAGGTTAAGGTATTCGGTAACAACACCGTTCGTCCCGAGCTTGTTCTCGGCTACGACCTTACCGACTGCGGCGTAAAGGCAGGCGAGAAGGTAAGATTCGGTATCCTTTCCGAGATCATCGCCGCTACCGAGGCCGAGGGCTTCGAGGGCGAGGCTAAGGAGAGATACATCAAGAAGCTTGTTAAAGAAAGATTTACAGAGCTTTGCCCCAAGCACATTACCAAGGAAGATATCTTTGCCTCTATTAACTATCTTCTTTGCCTTACTCACGGCATCGGCTCTATCGACGATATCGACCATCTCGGCAACAGAAGACTTCGCTGCGTAGGTGAGCTTCTTCAGAACCAGCTGAGAATCGGTATGTCCAGAATGGACAAGAATATCAAGGAGCGTATGGCTACTCACGATGCGGACGACCTTCGTCCCGAGGCGCTTATCAACACCCGCCCCGTTGCAACTGCTATCCGTGAGTTCTTCGGCTCTTCGCCCCTTTCCCAGTTCATGGACCAGAACAACCCCCTGGCTGAGCTTACTCACAAGCGCCGTCTTTCGGCTCTCGGTCCCGGCGGTCTTTCGAGAGACAGAGCGTCCTTCGAGGTCCGTGACGTACACTATACTCACTACGGAAGAATTTGTCCCGTTGAGACTCCCGAGGGTCCCAACATCGGTCTTATCTCCTACCTTGCGTCCTACGCAAAGATCAGCGATTACGGCTTCCTCAAGGCGCCTTACAGAATCGTTGATAAGACGACCGGCCGCGTTACCGACGAGGTAGTTTACCTCACCGCGGATGAAGAGGACAACAACGTTGTTGCTCAGGCAAACGAGACTCTCGACGAGAACGGCTACTTCGTTAACAAGAGAGTTATCTGCCGTCTTAACACCGAGTACATCGAGGTTGAGCCCACCGAGGTTGACCTTATGGACGCATGTCCTCAGATGGCGGTATCGGTTGCAGCAGGCTGTATCCCCTTCCTTGAGAACGATGACAACACCCGTGCGCTCATGGGTTCAAACATGCAGAAGCAGGCAGTGCCTCTTATGATGACCGACTCGCCTATCGTTGCTACCGGTATGGAATACAAGGCAGCAGTTGACTCGGGTGCAGTCGTAGTTGCTAAGGAGAGCGGTATCGTTGAGCGTGCTTCGGGCGCTGAGATCATTATTCTCGGTGACTCGGGCGAAAGACGTACCTACCACCTTATCAAGTTCAAGCGCTCTAACCAGGGCACCTGTGTAAACCAGAGACCCATCGTAAACGAGGGTGACCGTGTTGAGGCAGGACAGGTTATTGCAGACGGTCCCGCTACCCAGGGCGGTGAGATCTCTCTCGGTAAGAACGCTCTTATCGGCTTTATGACCTGGGAGGGTTACAACTACGAGGACGCGGTTCTCCTTAACGAGAAGCTTGTCCGCGAGGATATGTACACCTCTATCCATATTGAAAAGTTCACCAAGGAGGCTCGTGACACCAAGCTTGGCGCTCAGGAGATTACCCGTGAGGTTCCCAACGTTGGTGACGAAGCACTCAAGAACCTTGACGCCGACGGTATTATCCGTATCGGTACTGAGGTTCGCCCCGGCGATATTCTCGTCGGTATGGTAACACCTAAGGGTGAGACCGAGCTTACTCCCGAGGAAAGACTCCTTCGTGCGATCTTCGGTGAGAAGGCACGCGAGGTTAAGGATTCCTCGCTCAAGATGCGCCACGGTGAGTACGGCGTTGTCGTTGACGTTAAGATCTACGACCGCACCAACTCCGACGAGCTTGCTCCCGGCGTAAACAAGGTAGTTCACGTATACGTTGCACAGAAGAGAAAGATCTCCGTAGGAGATAAGATGGCGGGCCGTCACGGTAACAAGGGTGTCGTTTCCCGTATTCTTCCTCCCGAGGATATGCCTTTCCTTGCAGACGGTACTCCCCTTGACATCGTGCTTAACCCCCTCGGCGTTCCTTCCCGTATGAACATCGGTCAGGTGCTTGAGGTGCATCTCGGTATCGCATGCCGTAAGCTCGGTATCAAGATCATGACTCCCGTATTCGACGGCGCTAAGGAGACCGATATTATCGAGCTTCTTCGCCAGGCTAAGTATACCCGTGACATTCGCCCTGATGAGAGCGTACGCGGTAAGGCCGTATTCATGGAGGTTGTCCGTGAGGACGGTAAGATGGATCTTCAGCGAGTTGACCAGTCCATCGTTGACGACGAGGATAAGCTTCGCAGCCTTATGAAGAGCGAGACTCTCAAGGTTATTGACGGTAAGGTTACTCTTTACGACGGCCGTACCGGTGATCCCTTCGACAACCCCGTAACGGTTGGTATCATGTACTACCTGAAGCTCCACCATCTCGTAGACGATAAGATCCACGCACGTTCCATCGGTTCCTACTCTATCGTAACTCAGCAGCCCCTCGGCGGTAAGGCCCAGTTCGGCGGTCAGCGTTTCGGTGAGATGGAGGTTTGGGCACTCGAGGCGTACGGCGCGGCATACACCCTTCAGGAAATACTTACCGTTAAGTCTGACGATATTACGGGACGTACCAAGACCTACGAGGCAATCGTTAAGGGTCAGAACATTCCCACACCCGGCATTCCCGAGTCCTTCAAGGTTATGGTTAAGGAGCTTCAGGCTCTTTGCCTTGACATCCGTGTGCTTGATGAAAACGGCGAGAACGTTGACATCTCCGGCGTGATCGACGACGATGCTCCCACCTTCAACAACATTGAAGACGTTGAGAGAAGCGTTGACGCTGAGGCTGAGAAGCAGGCATCCGACGAGGATGAGGACTTCGACGAGGAATTTGACGACGAGTACGACGAGCTCTACGACGACGAGGATTACGAGTACGACGAGAGTGACGACGACTTCGCAGACGACGAGGAATAATTTGAAATAAGGCGGCATAGCGGCGGTCAACAGGGCTGCCGCAGCCGGCGAATTTGAAACAGAAAGGTACAATTCAAACTATGGATAAGAATACGTTTGATTCTATAAAGATTGGTCTTGCGTCCCCTGAGCTTATTCGCTCCTGGTCACACGGCGAGGTAACCAAGGCTGAGACCATTAACTACCGTACTCTGAAGGCAGAGCGTGACGGTCTTTTCTGTGAGCGCATCTTTGGCCCGACCAAGGACTGGGAATGTCTTTGCGGAAAGTACAAGAGAGTTCGCTTCAAGGGCAAGGTCTGCGAAAAGTGCGGCGTTGAGGTAACAACCAAGAAGGTTAGACGTGAGCGTATGGGTAACATCGAGCTTGCTGCCCCCGTTTCTCACATCTGGTACTTCAAGGCGCTTCCCTCCAGAATGGGCGCAATGCTTGATATGTCCACAAGACTTCTTGAGAGAGTTCTTTACTTCGCAAGATACATCGTTATCGATCCCGGTAACACACCCCTTGAGAAGAAGCAGCTCCTCACCGACGCAGAGTACAAGAGCGCGAAGGAAAAGTACGAGGACGACTTCAGAGCAGGTATGGGTGCTGAGGCGATCAAGGAGCTTCTTGCCGAGATCGACCTTGAGGCACTTTCCAAGGAGCTTCGTGAGAAGCTTGCTGAGTCCTCCGGACCCAAGAAGGTTAAGATCATCAAGAGACTTGAGATCGTTGAGTCCTTCAGAAAGAGCGGTAACCGCCCCGAGTGGATGATCCTTGACACCATCCCCGTTCTCCCTGCGGATATCCGCCCCATGGTACAGCTTGACGGCGGTAGATTTGCCGCATCCGATATTAACGAGCTCTACCGTAGAGTTATTAACAGAAACAACCGTCTCAAGCACTTCCTTGAGATGCGTGCTCCCGAGATCATTATCAGAAACGAGAAGAGAATGCTTCAGGAGTTCGTTGACGCACTTATTGATAACGGTAAGAGAGGTAAGGCTGTAACAGGCGCCTCCAACCGTCCCCTCAAGTCGCTCTCCGAGATCCTCCGCGGTAAGCAGGGTCGTTTCCGTCAGAACCTTCTCGGTAAGCGAGTTGACTATTCCGGCCGTTCGGTTATCGTTGTAGGCCCCGAGCTTAAGATTTACCAGTGCGGTCTTCCCAAGGAGATGGCTCTCGAGCTCTTCAAGCCCTTCGTTATGAAGAGACTTATTGAGACTCAGAAGGCTAACTCTATCAGAGATGCGAAGAAGAAGGCAGACAAGGCGGCTCCCGAGGTTTGGGACGCGCTTGAGTACGTAATCAAGGAGCATCCCGTTCTCCTTAACCGTGCGCCTACACTTCACCGTCTTTCCATTCAGGCATTCGAGCCTATCCTCGTTGAGGGTAGAGCAATCAAGCTTCATCCCCTCGTATGTCCCGCGTTCAACGCCGACTTCGACGGTGACCAGATGCCTGTTCACGTGCCCCTTTCCAGCGAGGCACAGGCAGAGGCAAGATTCCTTATGCTCTCTGCAAACAACCTGCTCAAGCCCGTTTCCGGTAAGGCTGTAACCGTTCCTTCTCAGGATATGGTCCTCGGTTCTTACTACCTCACCATCGACCATCCCGGTGAGCTTGGCGAGGGCAGAGTATTCCGCGATTTCAACGAGGTTGAGATGGCGTACGAGAACAAGCGTCTCGGTATGCACGCGGCAATCAAGGTAAGAGTTACCAAGGTTATCGACGGCGAGGAAAAGTCTGCGCTTATCGACGCTACCTACGGTAGACTTATCTTCAACCAGAGAATTCCCCAGGACCTCGGCTACGTTGACAGAAGCGTAGATCCCTTCGGTCTTGAGATCAATTTCGCAACCACCTCCAAGAAGCTCAAGGAGATCGTTGACCTGACCATCAAGTACCACGGCTTTGCTGAGGCGGCTAAGGTTCTTGACGAGATCAAGTCCATGGGTTATAAGTACTCCACCAGAGGCTCGCTCTCTATCTCGGTTTACGATATGACCATTCCCCCTGAGAAGAAGGGCTTGCTTGACGAGGCAACCAAGCAGATCGAGGAGATCAACGATCTCTTTGCTTGGGGTGAGCTTTCCGATGACGAGCGTTACAAGCAGGTTATCGACGTTTGGGATAAGACCACCAACGCCGTTACCGACGCACTCATCGCAGGTCTCGATAAATACAACTCTCTGAACATGATCGCAACCTCGGGAGCCCGTGGTTCTATCAAGCAGATGAGACAGCTTGCAGGTATGCGTGGACTTATGTTCGCTACCAACGGTAAGACTATCGAGATTCCCATTAAGTCTAACTTCCGTGAGGGTCTTACGATGCTCGAGTACTTCATGGGTGCTAAGGGTTCTCGTAAATCTCTTTCGGATACTGCGCTCCGTACCGCTGACTCGGGTTACCTTACCCGTCGTCTCGTAGACGTTTCTCAGGACGTTATCGTTCGTGAGGAGGACTGCGGCTCTAAGAGCGGTATTATCGTATCCGACATCGTTTCCGGTCAGGTTGTCGTTGAGAAGTTCTTTGAGCGTCTCGTGGGCAGATACACCGTAAACGACGTTGTAAACGAGGAAACAGGTGAGCTTATCGTTCCCGCAAACACCATGATGGACGAGGATATGGCAAACGACATCATTGCTGCAGGTATTACCCAGGTTGAGGTTCGTACCATCCTTCGCTGTCTTGCTAAGCGTGGAGTATGTGCACACTGCTACGGTGCAGACCTTGCACACGGCACTACCGTTGCTATCGGTGAGGCTGTCGGTGTTATTGCGGCGCAGTCTATCGGTGAGCCCGGTACACAGCTTACCATGAGAACCTTCCATACCGGTGGTGTTGCAGGTTCGGATATTACTCAGGGTCTTCCCAGAGTCGAGGAGCTCTTCGAGGCTCGCCGTCCCAAGAAGACTGCTGTTGTTACAGAGTATAACGGTACTGCACGTATCGTTTCTGATAAGAAGCTTTCTAAGGTTATCGTTCAGGGTGCAACCGACAACAATGGCGTTCCTGCTGCTGATGAGGTTGTATACGAGATTCCCTTCGGTATGCGTCTTTGCATCGAGGACGGCCAGGCACTCAAGCGCGGTCAGCAGCTCACCGAGGGCTTCCTTAACCCTGCAGACGTTCTTCATATGAGCGGTATCGACGCGGTTTATGATTACATCATCCGTGAGGTACAGAAGGTTTACCGTGGTGAGGACGTTGAAATTAACGATAAGCACGTCGAGTGTATCGCTCGTCAGATGACCCGTAAGGTTGAGATCGAGGATGCAGGTGACACCGACCTTCTCGTTGGTACTAAGGTGGATATCATCGAGTTCCGCGAGGCAAATGAGGCGATCGAGAGAAGAATTGCCGAGGGCGAGATTTCGCTCCGCAAGGCAGAGGGCGCACCTCTTCTTCTCGGTATCACCAAGGCTGCTCTTATGACCGAGTCCTTCCTCTCTGCGGCTTCCTTCCAGGAGACCACCAGAGTTCTTACCGAGGCAGCTATTGCAGGTAAGCAGGATAAACTTCTCGGCCTCAAGGAAAACGTTATTATCGGTAAGCTCATTCCCGCAGGTACAGGTCTTTCCAAGTACCGTGCCATCGAGATTGAGGATGCAGGCGAGGCAAATGCTGAGCCCGAGATCGTTACCGAGGCAGTTTACACTCCCGATGACGTTATTGCTCCTGAGGAGAACGAGGTTCTTGTTCTCTCCGAGGCAGAGCTTTAATAAATCAAAAAGAGCCGCAAAATGCGGCTCTTTTTGCTAAAAATGCAAATAATTGTTTACCATTGTCAACGAAAGGAAACGGAAAATATGAAAAAGAGCTTGTTTATCTATGGCATTACCTGGGCGGCTATGGTTGCCTGGTTCTGGATTATGTACAATAACCTTAATCCTATGGATTATTCGATTATCACGTTTTACCTAGTTCTTCCTTTGACTGCTATCATTTGGTCAGCCTATATGAGCGCAAACGCCTGCTCATTTAAGGAGTGTGCCCTCAGCACCATTGTTATGGGATTTGGACATGAGCTTTGTTATTACCTTACCTTCAGCCTTGCCAATATGATTACTATGGATAAAATTAACCGCTTTAGCTTTTTGAACGCCCTGGCGGCTATGGTAATACCCGTCGTGGGGCTTCTTTCGGGCTTGGTTATTCGTCTTATTAAGAGAAGATAAGAGCAAAAACGGACAATACTTGACATTTTCTATAATAAATGGTACAATGGAGTATAAACTATAAAGGAAATTTAAAATGGACAATATAAAGATATCCGTAATAATGCCTATATACAACGCAGGCGAGTATCTCAGCCGTGCCATCGGCGACCTGCTTTCTCAAAGCTTTACCGACATTGAGCTTATATGCGTTGACGACGGCTCAACAGACAATTCCGATACCATTATCCGCTCCTTTATGAGGAAGGATAGCAGGGTGAAGATGATCACCCAGCGTAACGGAGGACCCTCTATTGCGAGAAATGCCGGACTTGCCGAGGCGGTTGGCGATTACATAATATTCCTTGACGCCGACGATTTTTATGAAAAGAACCTTCTTTCCTCGCTTTACGAGGTAGCCGAGAGGGATAATCTCGACGTTGCGGTTGCAAGGTTTGATATTTATAACGATAACCAAAACAAATATACAACTCCTATGGAGGAGCCTCACAGCGGTATTTTCGTTCCCGGTGGCGTGACCTCGAAGAACGAGCATCCCGACTTCATTCTCAGCAGTACCACAGGCTACGTCTGGAACAAGCTTTTCAGGGCGTCCTTCATAAGGAATATGGAAATTTCCTTCGACCCCGAGCTTTACGTTTTTGAGGACGTGTATTTCGTTTGCTCCGCCCTTGCTCTTGCTGAGCGTGTGGGAAGGATAGAGTCTGTGCTTATTCACCACAGAGTGTATAGCGAGCAGTCACGTGCAAGGCTTTTCCGTAAGTATTACAGCCAGGTGCCGATCATCTATAAGAAGCTCAAAAGCTTCCTTATGCAGAGGGGTCTCTACATTCCGCTGAAGCGTGGATATCTCAACTTCTCCGCAGGGCGTTGCTACAGAATATATAATCTTCTGTGGGAGGACGGCAAGGAGAGACTTTGGAATATGCTCCACGACGGATATTATGCCGAGTTTGGTTGGCACACCCACGAGAAGACCGACTTTGAGAGCCTTGCGGTTTACGAGTTCGTTGCCAACGTTGCCCTCTACTCCTACTCCGAGTATATTGCGAGAATGGAGCGGGGTAAGAATATTGACACCGAGCAGCTGGACAAGGATACCCTCGGCAGACAGATCCACGTGAAGGAGAAGATCTCTCGCCGCCGTATGGTCTGGAACAAGATTATGGATTTTGTTAATATCTTTAAAAAATAAACGAAGGGGCTAGCTTGATTTAGAGCAGAAATCTTTGTTTGCGAGTGTCAGGCGTACAAAGGTACGTCGAGCGAGCAAACAGAGATAGAACAAAAAACAAATAAAAAAGAGAAAACCATGGGTTTTCAACCTTAGATTTTCTCGCAAATTATTGAAGGAGAGGCGCTAATTAAAGTACCTCTCCTTTTTTTGTTCGGTTATGCCTAAATGAAGCAGACCCTCATAAAGGTTTTTTGCTGATCTGTGCGTAGGGACGGGGAAGGTTCTGGGGTGTTCTTTCCTTCTTGTCGATAATGATAAGAGGGTGGGTGAGAGTCTCGCCCTCGCCCTTCAGGGTAATATTCTCGCAGACGGTGTTTCGTCCACCAAGGGTGGCAATAGCCTTCTTGGCAGAGGAGAGCTCGAACTCGGCGTTTTTACCCTTCATGGCAACCATCTGACCGCCTACCTTGACGAAGGGAAGGCAAAGCTCGGTGAGAATACGCATCTCGGCTACGGCACGGGCGGTGGCGTAGTCAAATTTCTCACGGTAGGCTGGGTTTTTGCCACCGTCCTCGGCACGCATTACCTCGGCGGTGAGATTGTCAAGACCAAGAAGCCTTGCGCTCTCGCTTACGTAATTTATACGCTTTGCGGTGGAGTCCACGGCAAGAATTTTGAGGTCGGGACGGACTATCGCCAGGGGCAGAGAGGGAAATCCTGCGCCGCAGCCCACGTCGATAATGTTTGCGCCCTTTTTGAGCCGTGAAGCCATGGCAACACAGTCAGCGTAGTGGTTAAGAATGATCTTGTCGGGGGCGGTTATAGCCGTCAGATTGTATTTTTCGTTTTCCTCAAGCATCCTTACGGTCAGGCGGTAGAACTTGTCCATTACCTCTATGGAGAGGTAGGAGGACAGCTTGTTCTCCGAGAAAACCTTTGTAAGACGTGAGGTGAAATCCTTTTCTTTAATATCTATCATAGCAAATCCTTTTCACCGTTATTATACTGATATTATATAATAATATGGTAAAAATGTCAAGAATGGCGAAAAAATATTATCTTTTCCTTGAAAAACGTGTTTGTTTATGGTAAAATATATTGTTAAGATAATCTAAAGAGGGAGTAAATTATGAAGCTAAAGGCTAAACTTACCAAGGAAGATGTAATTATTCAGCTGAAAAATCTTGCACTTGTGGTTCTTGGAACGCTGGTGCTTGCCTTCGGATGTGCGGTATTCGTCGTGCCCTTTGATCTTGTAACCGGCGGCGTTACCGGTCTTTCCATAGTTATTGATCATATTATACATTCGGCAATTCCGATCGACCTTTTGATCGGTATTATTACATGGGGACTGTTCTTCCTTGGACTCTTCTTCCTCGGACGGGACTTTGCGATTAAGACTCTCGCGTCCACCATTATCTATCCCTTGGCAATCTCTCTGTTTATGAAGATGATTTCGCCCGATTTCCTTGGCGGCATATTTTATCTCGATACGTCAAGCGACCTTGCGTTGATTATCAGCGCGCTCTTTGGAGGTCTTTGTATCGGCACAGGCTGTGCTTTGACCTTCCTTGGCGGTGGATCAACCGGCGGAGTAGATATTATTGCTTTCATTTTCTGTAAATACGTTAAGAGGTGGAAGAGCTCCACTGTTATTTTCGTGGTTGACGCCACTGCGGTGGTTCTCGGCCTCTTTGTAATCGGTGATCTTATTCACACCCTCCTCGGCGTTATCTCCGCCTGGATCTGCGCTATGGTAATCGAGCGCATCTTCATCGGTAGCGGTCAGGCGTTCACCGCCCAGATCGTTTCGGATAAGTATCAGGAGCTTAACATGGCTATCAGAGAAGAGGTCAGACGAACCACCACCATTTATACCGCAAAAGGCGGATATTCGGGTGAGGAAAAGACTATGCTCTCCGTCACCTTCACAATGCGCCAGTATCCCAACGTTATGAGCGTTATCAAGCGCATTGACCCCACCGCCTTTGTGAGCATTACAAGAGCACACGAGATAAATGGAGAGGGATTTACTTACGGTGAACACGATTAAAGGGGATCAAAGAAAAAATAGCGGCATATTACATCGTCGCTTTCCTTTTCGGTTGACAAAAGCAAAATAGTATGCTATACTAAATCAAAAAGGGCCTTCGCATCCCGATATAATAAAGCGCAGAAAATGGGACGTGATCGCCTACCATTTCTGCGTTTTTTCCTTTTTTAGAAGTTTTTTAAAAAAATTCAGAAAATTTGAAGAATTTTTTTAAGAAAAAGAGTAATATATATGAAGGCTTTTAAAAAAGGAGGATTATGTCGATTTTTTATCTCTTTTATCTTTAATCCATTTACAGAAGGGGAATTCTTATGAAAAGAATTGTAGCGCTTACACTTTCTTTATTAATGCTAACCGTACACTTGTCAAGCTGTTTTGGTAGAACTACAGCAAAAGAAGATGTATATACCTGGGGAGACAGAGCTCTTGGATTTCCAAAGCGCCAACATTTAAATGCTTTGCTGAAATCTGATAAAAATGAATTTGATATAAATGACGTTACTCTAGACTTCTACTACTGTTTTTATTGCTTAGATGAACAAACGATGGAGGAAGCTCAAATCCTTCATCATTATGAAACTAGCGAGGGATATTGGGAATCTAACTTCGCTATTTATCTAAATAATGGTGATGGGCTTGATTTTGAAATGGGAGATAAATACTGCATTATTGACTGCGAAAACAAAGTAAATGCTGAACTTTACAAGTATATCACATTCACAGAAGCGTTCAAAACAAACTATGGGTATACAACTAATGATTTTACTTCAGTTATTAATTATACTCATAGTGAAAGGATTACTATACCGTCTGAATATTTTGATTCATCAAATGAATCAATCTGTATTTATGTTGTACAATTCTCTAATTATGTAGAAAATGATATGTTGTTTGTAGAGAGTAAGACAAGTATTGAAATAAGATATGAATTGCAAGATAACAACAAGGTTGTTTTTATTGAAAATTAACGAAGCAAAGGAGATACGATGGTATTAGTCGTCGGGCGTAGTAAATGTCGTTATTGCGGCTATGAAAGAACCGGAAGTGGTCAAATAATTATTATGGGCAAGAAAAAAGATGAGATAGATATTTAACTGGGAGGTTTTTATGAGACATATATTCAGACGGATAACACTGGTAATTTTGCTATTTGCTATGATTATGAGTTCAACGGCTTGTAAAAAGGCGTTGTACGTGAGTGGGGACACCGACACCGGTTTTCGTGTCGATAGTTTGCAGGCAATGGTGAAAACCAATAAAATAATATGTGATATAAGTGACGTTTCATTTGACTTTTCATACGGTTTTTATTGGTTAAAAAATACATCTTTAGAGCAAGAAAAAGATCTTGCATTTAATAAGTGTTTTCACTATGCAATTTATTTGAGCAGCAACGAGGAACTTATATTTGAAAAAGACGAGAATGAAAATATAGTTGATTACGAAAACGGTGTTAATGCGATGTTGTATAAGTACTTTACATACGAGGAAGCATTTGAGACCAACTATGGATTCTATCTTGAGGGTATAATAAACACAATGCGTTATAATCACTGTGAAAAGCTTACTATTCCCGAAGAATTTTTTGTATCATCAAGCGAGTGCGTCTATATTCACGTTGTAATGTTAAGTTTGGATGAATTGAACCAATCTGTCACTAGTGTATTTGAAAATACGACTGTAGCAATAAATTATAAACTGCTTGGTGAAGACAAAGTAATCTTATTGAACGATTAATGCTAAACAATGGAAACGGCGAGGGAAACCTCGCTGTTTCTTATTTTACGCGGCTGACAATTTACATATGATCTTAAAATATGTACTTTTTCTCTCTAAAATTAATGGAAAATGTTGATTTTTTACAGAACTTGTGATACAATAATTAAGTTGAAAACTTTTCCTTTTGAAAGGCTAATATATGAAGCGTACAGATTTAAGAAATATTGCTATTATTGCCCACGTTGACCACGGCAAGACTACCCTGGTTGACGAGATGCTTCGTCAGGGCGGTATCTACCGTGAGAACCAGGAGACCGAGGACAGAGTAATGGACTCTAACGACCTGGAGCGTGAGCGTGGTATTACCATTCTGGCAAAGAACACGGCTATCCACTATAAGGGCGTGAAGATCAACGTTATCGACACCCCCGGCCACGCCGATTTTGGCGGCGAGGTTGAGCGTATACTCAAGATGGTTAACGGAGTTATTCTTCTCGTTGACGCGGCTGAGGGCCCTATGCCCCAGACCCGTTTCGTTCTCGAGAAGGCGCTGGCTATGAACCACCGTGTTATCGTTGTCGTTAACAAGGTTGACCGTCCCGACGCCCGTCTTGACGAGATCGGTGACGAGGTGCTTGAGCTTCTTCTTGAGCTTGACGCTACAAACGAGCAGCTTGACTCTCCCATGCTCTTCTGCTCGGGCAGAGCAGGTACTGCCAGCTTTGATCCCCATACCCCCGGCAAGGATCTCACACCCCTTCTCGACACTATTCTTGAATATATGCCTGCTCCCGACGGTGAGGAGGACGAGCCCCTTCAGGTTCTCGTTTCCTCTATTGACTACAACGAGTTCGTTGGCCGTATCGGTATCGGACGTATTGAGCGTGGACAGATCAAGCAGGGACAGGGCGTTGTGGTTTGTAACTACCACGGCGACGGCAAGAACAGACCTGCAAAGATTGTTTCTATCTATCAGTTTGACGGTCTGAAGCGTGTGCCCGTAACCGAGGCACAGGTTGGCGATATTATCTGCTTCTCGGGATGCGAGGATATTTCCATCGGTGACACCGTTTGCGCTCCCTCGAAGCCTGAGCCCCTTGAGTTCGTTAAGGTTGGCGAGCCTACTATGGAGATGACCTTCTCGGTTAACGATTCTCCCTTCGCAGGCAAGGAGGGTAAGTTCGTTACCTCCCGTCACCTCCGTGCAAGACTTTACAAGGAGCTTTTAAAGGACGTTTCTCTCCGTGTAACCGACGGTGAGACCACCGACTCCTTCCGTGTTGCCGGCAGAGGCGAAATGCACCTTTCTATCCTTATTGAGAATATGCGCCGTGAGGGCTACGAGCTTTGCTGCTCCAACCCCAGAGTGCTTTATAAGGAGATCGACGGTGTGAAGTGCGAGCCTATTGAGAAGGTTATCGTTGACGTGCCCGAGGAATATATGGGCTCGGTAATGGAAAAGCTTGGCTCGAGAAAGGGAACTCTTGATGATATGCAGCTTCACGGCAGACGCCAGAAGCTCTTCTACACTATTCCCACCCGTTGTCTCTTCGGCTATCGCTCCGAGCTTCTGACAGACACCCGTGGCGAGGGTCTTATCTCCTCTATTTTTGCAGGCTACGAGCCCTTCAGAGGCGAGATCAAGACCAGATTTACCTCCTCTCTCGTCGCATCTGAGAAGGGTGTTTCCACCACCTACGGTCTCTACCAGGCACAGGACAGAGGACCTCTCTTCATCGGTCCTGCAACCCCTGTTTACGAGGGTATGATCGTTGGCGAGAACCCCAAGCCCGATGACATTGAGGTTAACGTTTGTAAGGAAAAGCATCTTACCGCCGTTCGTTCCACCGGCGCAGACGAGAAGCTCACCCTTATCACTCCCGTTCAGCTTTCCCTCGAGGAGGCTATTGAGTTCATCACCGACGAGGAGCTTATTGAGGTTACTCCCAAGTCTATAAGACTTCGTAAGGTTATTCTTGATACACCTGCCAGAAAGAGACTTCAGGCGCAGAAGCGTGCTGCTCTCAAGGAGCAGGGCAAATAATCCCGGGACTGCCATATTTGGTAAAACCGAAAAAGTCCGAAAACGGCTAAACTAATATCAGCTAATAAAGCAGATGGGCTAGTAAATAAGGTTGAAATCCTGCGGATTTCTTCAAAAAATAAAAGGACTTTTTCTACCGCCGTTTGCTGAACTCTCGTCGTACCCTTGTACGCCTTCGGTCACAAACGACGCTTTTTCCTCAAATCTGTCTAGTCCTTTATCAAAGAAAAATCTCCCGAAATTCGGGAGATTTTTTTGTTTTTGTAAACTTAAATTATTATTTTAATGCTTTTTCCTCTTTTTGTTACACATATTAGTCGCTGTATTGGAGCAAATTAATACATAGCAAATCAAGTTTTGAGAAGGAAAATGCGATGAGAAAAAGAATTGATGCGAGGCTGATTGGCTTCATTCTAATTATATATACGCTCCTTTGCCAGACGGTTTTGATTTCGTCGGCGGAGGAATATGCGCCCGTTTTGTCGGAGGACGTGGAGGTTGGCTCACGCTTCTGGGAGCTGTTCTTTGGCGGTGAGGATAAGGAGGGCGAGGAGGTCAGCCTTCTTCCCGGCGGCGGTGTTTTTGGCGTGAAAATAAAGCAAAAATACGTAAGTATTACCGAATCCACAGGCATTCCTGCCCTGAAAAGCGGTGATCTTATCCTTTCGATCAATGGCGAGACGGTGGAAAACGTCTCTGACGTGAAGGAAATCGTTGAAAAAAGCGGCGGCAGGAGTCTGACCATACGTGCCCTTCACGACGGAAACGAGGTTGCCGTTGAGATCCGCCCCAGCCTTGAGGAGGGGGAGTATAAGATTGGTCTGTCCCTCCGTGACGGTGCGGCAGGCCTTGGAACTCTTACCTTCGTTGACCCGAAAAGCGGTGTTTTCGGCGGTCTCGGTCACGGCATCTGCGATGCCGATAGCGGTGAGGTGATCATGATGGATAGCGGCGAGGTGCTTGGGGTAATTCTCGGCGGCATTCATAAGGGTGAGAGCGGTAAGCCGGGCGAGCTTTGCGGCGTGCTCACCGAGCGTGATATGGGTGATTTGACGGTGAATTCACACTGCGGTGTCTTCGGCATACTCACAAACCCCGACGCCCTGACGGGGGATAGCATTCCCATTGGCCACCGTGACGAGGTAAAAGAGGGCGAGGCGACCATTATCTCCACCCTGAAAAACGGCAAAACAGCCGAGTATAAGATCGAGATCTACGATATTGACCGTGATTCCGACGGCTCAAAGTCCTTCCGTATTCGTGTCACCGACGAGACCCTGAAGGCGCTGACTGGCGGTATTGTCAGAGGTATGTCGGGCTCGCCTATCATACAGAACGGCAAGCTTATCGGCGCCGTAACCCACGTGTTAGTAGCAGATCCGACAGAGGGATATGGCATATTCATTGAGAATATGCTAAACGAGGTTAAACTCACCGAGCAGAAAAACGCAGCGTAGAAATTCACGGGCATCACAGATGTGGTGCCCGTACTCGCGGTTGCTTGACAAAGGGAAGATATTGATGTATAATAATCTTGTAGGAGGTGATTTTGCATGATGACGTTATCAGAGCTTTTGCTTTTTGATCCTGAAATGAAAAAGAAGCTTTTTAGGTTCCTAAAAGAAAAGGGCCTATCCTACAAGGTAAAGGGCTATCGTATAGAGGTTCATGGCATAAGATTAAGTGATTTTGGCGAGGTGGATGTCAGCTATTTCCGCAATGGAAATATTATTACATATATCAACGTGTTGATCAAGAGGAGCGGCGTTGATTTTGCCGACATAAAGGAGCTTGGCTACGAATTGTTCGGTAAGCCATATATGGATAACACCAATCACATCACAGATAACCCCGAGGTGAGTTGGCAAGGGGGACATCTTTGTGCTCCTGACTATGACGACACAATATACGTTATTGGCGCATCATTTGATAATTGGAAATCAAAACCGATTAACCACAGTGCACTGCTAAGTTCTTTGCCTATCTTTGGAATTTCAATGCTTGGCGGTATTGTATGGGGAATTTTATTCTTCTTTTTCTTCGGTCTGGGATATGGCCACACGCTTTTGCTCTTCACCCTTTCAATGGGCGGTGGAATTGTCTTTGGCCTTGTAATGTTCCTGGCTCTTGAGATTATTCCGAGATTTGAGGTGAATATTACCTCTAAAAGAACTAACGCTAAATTCAAAAAACGAAGCGAGGGTATACTGAACAAATACAGACAAGACAATTTCCCAAACAGCTCCTCATCGCTTGCAAAGGTGAGTTATTGGGTTGACGGTCGCTACCGTGAGTATTCTGCAATGGTTTGTGTAGATGATCTCGGTATTCATATCGCTTACCTAAAGGGCAAAGAGCTTTTGACAAAGACCGTTGCCTATCCCGAAATACAGGCCCTTTGGGGATCAAAGGAGTACTCCTGGATCACTATTCCATGTAAGAACAGTCAGACCGTCAGCATTTCACCGCAGAATGAAAGCTTTGATGAAATTTTCGCTTATATCGAAGAGCAACTGGGTTATAACGACGAGAGAACTTTGGCAATTGAGGATTGCATTTTTAACTGTATTGTCGAATATGATCCCGGCAGCCATATTGCTCTTGGCGGAGATTCCACTAGTTTTAGCGAAAATTCAAAGTATTTGGCTAGAATGATCGTTTTGATGGATAATCACGATTTTGAGAGCGTAAATGCCGTTATAAATTCATATCTGCTTGACGATGACCATGTTTGTGTCTTTGATGAATTAAATCACAATATATATAACAGCCTGGTCGATAAGGGCTTGATATAAGAAAAAACACCTCATTTTGAGGTGTTTTTTCATTTCTTTTTTCTTGCGGTAAAGCTGACTGCCCCACAATGGAAGATTTCGCCAAGCTTGTAGAGCATAACGCCCCGAGAGTCTCTTGGATTTGCAGCGTAGATGCGGCGAAGGGCGGCATCGGCAAAGCTCATCGTCAGACGGATCGAGCCCTCGATCGGGTAGATCTCCATTCCTGCGTTTCGGGCGATACGAATAATGTTGCGCATCTCGCCTTCGGTGAGTGGCAGGGGCTCGCTATGGTTTATGAGGATCGTAAGTCCACGGTCGTCGGTGCTTATACGGATATCCAAAAAGACCCTGCCGTATATCTCGGCAAGAAGGGTTTTGAACAGATAGGCTGCGTATTCCGTGGAGCAGAGAATTGCGGAGGAGCTGAGCTCTCCGTGGCTTACGTGGGCAATACCACGGAATCTATCGTTAATAAACTCTTCGAGGGCGGCGGCAAAGCCGTCGGAATATATTATTTCAAGCTCGGGACTGCGGGGAGTTGCATCCGAGAGATTGTAGCTTTCATAAAATGATATCTTATCCATTATAGCTCCTTTTGTTGCTTTGAGTTAATTGTAACAGAAAAGGAATAATAAATCAAGTCCTCCAAAAATAAAAAAATCTTGCATTCTTTGGCAAAGTGTGGTAATATATCTATAGAACGTTTATTTGAAAGGAAAAAACGCCCATGGATGAGATTTATTCTGTAAAGCTTTCAAAGGTTATCGGCGAGTTTACCCTTGAGACAATCTACCTGCCCGACCTTCCCGAAAATATTGATATTACCTGCAGCCGTGTTAACCGCCCCGGTCTTCAGATCATCGGTTTCTACGATTACTACGAGCAGGCTCGACTTCAGATCATCGGAAAGGTGGAGAATATGTACCTTTCCAAGATGCCTAAGGATGAGAGGATTGCAAGGCTTGACGATTTCTTTAAGACCCAGCCCTCGGGCGTAATATATACATCTTCGCTCCCTGTGGAGGATGAGATCGTCGCCTTGGCAGAGAAGTATCGTGTGCCTCTGCTTCGTACCACAAAATCCACCTCCGACTTTATGGCGGCGCTCATCGGCTTCCTTAACGTGGAGCTTGGTCCCCGTATCACACGCCACGGCGTTCTCGTCGAGGTATACGGCGAGGGTATCCTTCTCCTCGGTGACTCGGGAGTAGGTAAGAGCGAGACGGCTATCGAGCTTTTGAAGCGTGGTCACCGTCTTATTGCCGACGATGCGGTTGAGATCAAGAAGGTTTCCGCCACCACTCTTATTGGTAAAGCGCCCGAGATCATTCGCCACTACGTTGAGCTTCGCGGTATCGGTATCGTGGACGTAAGAAGGCTCTTTGGTATGGGTGCGGTTAAGGAGAGCGAGAAGATCGACCTCATAATCAACCTTGAGCCTTGGCAGGAGGATAAGATGTACGACCGCCTCGGCCTCGACCAGAGCACCACAGATATTCTCGGCATTAGCGTTCCCTCAATAGTTCTGCCCGTGTCTCCCGGCCGTAACCTTTCGGTAGTAATCGAGGTTGCCGCAATGAATAACCGTCAGAAGAAGATGGGCTACAACACCGCAGAAGAATTCAATAAGCGATTGATGCAATCTATGGGTTTGGAGTAATCTGATCGGCTGGATTTGGTTGATAGCGCTGTTTAACAAAAATATTAATATTTTTCCCCACCTTTGCATATCTTCTATTGAAGAAAAACGAAAGTGGGGATATTTTTATGGAAATAAAAAGAGAAACGAGTTTTACCAAAAACGTGAAGTGCCAGGACGTTTATACCGAGAGCCAGGCAGATTACGTTCTGCCCGATTACCTTGGGGACGTCAGGAAGATCCTGTTCACCGAGGCGACCCTTCGCCCATCGGGCAGATTTGCAGGGGGCGATGAGGTGGAGTTCTCGGGCGTTGTGGTGTATAACGTGATCTATCTTGACAGCGAGAACAACCTCTCCTCTGCCGAGTTCACCTCCGACTACGATTACACCGTGAAATGCTCGGGGGAGAATTACAAGGATTCGATATCCGACACCCGTGTGTCCAACTACGCAATTCGTCTTATGGGGCCGAGAAAATTCTCAGCGAGGGCATCACTTGTTGGAAGCGTAAGGCTTTCGGAGAGCGACTCGCTTACCGTTGAGGGAGACGCATTTGACGACGGCGGCGCTGAGGTCAATACCAAAAGCGTGAAAATGAGACGGCAGATGCCCTCGGGAGTTTGCGAGAGGGAGTATGCCGAGAGCCTTGCAAGGCTTGACGGTGTGGCAAAGGATGAGGTTAGGATGATTTATTCGGGTGCTGAGACAGAGGTAGACTCGGTTGAGGCGGTTGACGAGGCGGTAAGGCTTCGTGGCAGGCTTTGCATTAAAGCCGTGCTTTGTGTGGCTGATGAGCCTGCCTACAGACTGGAAAAGCAGATAAACTTCGATGAGAGCCTGCCCTTTGAGGGGGTGAGCGCAGATATGAAGCTCCTGCCTGAGCTTACGGTAAGCTCGCTTAAATGTCTTGTGAACGCTGATGAAAACGGTTGTGAGGTGGTAGGCTCTGCGATCCTTGAGGCATCGGTACTTGCCGAGACAAACGAGACGGTTGACCTGACTCTTGACAGCTACCTGAAAAGCTGTCCAACCGACAATACCTACGAGGACTTCAGCTACCAGACCCTTTGTGATCTCTCTACCGTAAGGGGCGTGCATAACGCCGAGGTCGAAAAGGGGGACCTTGAGTGCGAAGGAATAGAGGATATCATCTTCCTCAGTGCCACCCCCAAGGTGGAGCAGGTGGAATGCTCGGGAGACAGGGTAAATATCGTCGGTGAAATAAGATATACGGGAATTGCGTCGGAAAATAATGACGACGGAATTTCCTACGTAGGCTTTAAATTTACCTCGCCATTTGGGACAAATGTCAATATAAGTTGTCAAAACAATGGTAAAATGCAGTTTGAGGCAAGGGTATGTGCATCGGGCGCCAATGCAACTATGGACTCGGGAAGGATATATGCAAGCTGTAATCTTGAAAGCTGTGTCACAGCGGTTTGTGAGGAAAAGGAGAAAATCCTCGCATCTTCGGTGAAGCGAGAGGACGAGAAATACGAGAAGACCGGTGCGACGATCACCGTTTATTACCCCGACGAGGGCGACACGCTGTTCTCGGTGGCAAAGAAATTCCGCACCTCGGGTCTTAAAATTGCCCGTGACAATGATATTTCCGAGCAGGTATTTGCGGCGAATAATCCCGAAGGAACGCTCAGAGGCATTAAAAAGCTTTTAATATACTGATAAAAACAGAGCCTTGGATTTTTCCAAGGCTCTATATATTTAATTTTGGTCGAGCCAATTCTTGCCGACTGTAACGTCAACCGTCAGCGGAACGGACAGCTCTGCGGCAGATTCCATCTCGGTTCTGAGAAGGCTGCGGCATTTTTCGATCTGGTCGTCACGAACCTCGATCACAAGCTCGTCGTGGACCTGCATTACTATCCTTGCGTCAAGGCCCTCACGCTTCAGCGCTCGGTTGACACGGAGCATTGCCAGCTTCATAACGTCGGCTGCGGTGCCCTGAATAGGTGCGTTCATTGCCACACGACGACCGAAGGCACGGAGATTTCCGTTCTGCGAGGTGATCTCGGGTATATATCTGCGCCTGCCGAATTCGGTAGTCGTATATCCGTCACGCTCGGCATCCTTTACCACCTCGTCAAGATATCTGTCGATGTCGGGATAGTTCATCTTGTAGTTTTTGATATATCTCGTCGCCTCGGCAACGCTTGTTCCGATATCCTTTGCCAGGGAGAAGCCACCGATACCGTAAACGATACCGAAGTTGACAGCCTTAGCGGATTTACGCATCTCCTCGGTGACCTCGTTTTCGGGTACGCCGAAAACGGCTGAGGCTGTGGTGCGATGGATATCTATACCATTAATAAAGCTTTCACGCATGGTATAGTCGCCTGAGATGTGGGCGAGAAGACGAAGCTCGATCTGTGAGTAATCGGCGTCAAGGAGCGAATATCCCTCACGGGCGATGAAATATCTGCGCATCTGTCTGCCCATTTTCGTTCTTATGGGAATATTCTGCAGATTAGGCTCGGCGCTCGAAAGTCTGCCCGTGGCGGTAAGCGCCTGCTTGAAGTCGGTGTGAATTCTGGAGCTGTCGTCTGCAACAAGGGGAAGGGCTGCGGCATAGGTGCCGTGAAGCTTGGTTACCTGGCGATATTCGAGAATATCGTCGATAATGGGAGAGTAGGGGCGGAGCTCCTCAAGGGTCTGGGCGTCTGTGGAGTATCCGCTCTTTGTTTTTTTCTTCTTGCAGGGGAGGCCAAGCTCCTCGAAAAGAACCTCGCCAAGCTGCTTAGGCGAATTCAGGTTGAACTCACGGCCTGCCTGCATATATATCCTCTGGGACAGATCGCCTGCCAGCGAGGAAAGAGCGTCGGCATATTCAAGCATACCTGCCTTGTCGATCATAAAGCCGTTTTCCTCGATCTCGCCAAGAAGGTTGAGAAGGGGGATCTCAATGTCAAAAAGAATCCTCTCTGCGCCAATCTCACGGATCTTTCTAAGCATTTCACTCTCCACCTCGGCAAAGAGCGAGCCGCAGGGCACGCCGGATATAGGCGTCTTGCCCGTGAATGACGTGACGAGAGATTCGGGGGTGGGATTTCCTCCGCCCGGATTCAGCACGTAGGCGTAGAGAAGGAGGTCGTAAAATTTGGTGCCCGAGAGGTCGCAGCCTGCGTGCCTCAGGGTGTGATAAAGCCCTTTGCCGTCGTAGCAGATTACCTCTGCGCCTTCAAAAATTTCCTTGATGTCGGAGAGCTCTCCCGAGTAGGAAAAATGCTGATTATCGCAAGAAATGTAAACAAAACCGTTCAAAATCTCTACTGAAAAGCGGTTTTTGACGGATTTTCTGATCATATCTGCGCCGTAATTTGTGTATAGATTTCTGGTATCCAATAGCTCGTCGGCGGTGGATTTTGTCACGGACTCGGCTGCTGCGGATGCTGTCAAGCCGAACTTTGCTATCAGAGAATTAAGCTCAAGCTCGGTGAATTTTCTGTAAAGGGCAGAGGAGTCTATGGGCTTTCTTTCAAGGTCGGAAAGTGACTTTCCGAGTGGCACGTCGGTGAGTATCCTTGCCAGGGTTCGGGAGAGATATGCGTTGTCTTTGTCCTTTAGAAGCTTCTCGCGCACACCCTTTGTGATACGCTTGTCCTCGATGTTCTCATAAATACCTTCTAGGGTGGAGAAATTCTGTATCAGGCTTTCGGCAGTTTTCTTGCCTACGCCTCCAACACCCGGAATGTTGTCCGAGGAGTCACCCATAAGAGCCTTCATATCAACGAAATGCTCGGGCATTACGCCGTATTCTGCGGTGAACGCCTCGGCGTTCATCACCTTTGTCTCGCTGTTTGTAGCGAGGAGAACGGTTACCTTATCGTCAATAAGCTGGAGCAGGTCACGGTCACCCGAGAGAATATACGCCTCGGTATCTGGCTCTGTATGTGCCATTTTTGCCACCGTACCCTGAATATCGTCCGCCTCGTAGCCTGCAAGCTCCAAAACGTGCAGACCCATAAGCGAAAGGCACTCCTTGGCATCGGGGAACTGGGAGATCAGATCCTCGGGAGTGGCGTGTCTGCCTGCCTTATATCCGTCGTACATCTGATGACGGAAGGTAGGCGCCTTCAGGTCGAAGGCAACTGCGGCGTAGTCGGGCTTCAGGGCGGTCAGCTGACGGGAGATAATGTTTATCATACCGTAGATGGCGTGGGTGAACTTGCCGCTTTTTGTCGTTAGGGGTCGCATACCGTAGTAGGCGCGGTTGATTATGCTGTTACCGTCAATGACGAGAATTTTTTTCATATCAAAATCCTTTTGTCTTATTCCATCTGCTGGTCGTCGGAGGCAAACTCGGTGCGTGTCTCCACATAGGGAATATCGAAGGTGTAGTTGGAAACGTCGTCGGAATGATCGTCGTTTTCTACCATATTATTGTTATCGCGCGCGTGAGAGCTTCTGTGAAGGGCATCAATCTCTTCCTGTCGCATTTCGGCAAGGGCGGCGATGTTGCGTGCGGTTTCGCACTCGGTATTGGGAGTCAAGCTCTTGGTCTGGACTACCTTAGAGGTAATATAGATCGCAAGAGCAAGGGTCACGACGCTCTCGAAAAGGCTGTCCGAGATGCTGTAGCCGTTAAGGGTGTAAAGCACCAGGGCAGGGAGAGAGGAATATATGCAGCAAAGAGACGCCATAAGTCCGAAGGCAACGTAACCGCGCCACTTTGCTCTGCCAATGGTGAGTCTGCTCTCGTAAAGGAAGAAGACTGCGGAGAAGAGATACGCCATCTGGTCGATCACCTTGTTGGGGGAGTTGGTGGGGTGGATCTCCTTATTGAAGTAGAGATAGCAGGAGTAGAGGGCAAGGAAGATAACGATGGAAATGCTGAAGGATGCCTTCACCATGCTGTTTTTCTGCTCGATGAAAATGGAGAGGAAAAATGTGCCCACCGACAGAAGTGCAAGCAGAGCCGCAAAGATCAACAGGGGTCGGAGAATGGGCGTGCGGTGGTTGTTCATTTCCTTGATAAGGTGAACGCCCATAAAGAGAAGGGCGGTGGACACGATACCTGCGGGAATGAAGGAGGCTGCGTTGTCGGTTTTTTCGATAAGATCGGTCTTATCCTTGTTTAAGAAGAGATATGCGCCAAAGGAAATAGTGGAAAGAATGACTATCCAATTACCGACCGTGGCACAAATGCTGTTTGAAAATTGCATTGTAAGGCTGTCAAAATCGTTTATCAGGGCGAGGCTGCGCAAAATAACCGAGCTGATAGCGGCAAGGGTCAGGATTATTACGTAAACGTCGATGAGCTTGAGCTTTTTCATAAATCAGTTTCCTTCATTTAATTATATACGCGCGCGAGGGCGTAGAAATATATACTTACTATCTATCTATTTTACACTAGAATTGTTAATAAACTGTAAACAAATGCGAGAAAAGTGAAAAAAATAGCCCGAGAAGCCCTAAAATCCGTGCAAGAAGTTAGGAATTTTGCAGTTGTTGTGCAATATATACAAAAATAAAAAGTAAATTTCGTGAAAAATTTAAGAATTTTTTAGAAACTTTTTTTGCCTAACTACTTGAAATTTTATATATTTTATAGTATAATAGTTCCGCTTGATATGCGATGAAGCGGGAGGTGGCTACCCTTGAGGTAGGGAATTTCCGTGGAGTATGTCCGATATTTAACCGGGCGAAACAAGAGTGTCGGCCAGAATTGGCACACTGCAAAATTCATTCGGTTCGTCAGTCACTGCGGGGACTTGCCGAACTGATTTTATCGGGGGTATTTGAGACGCCCGAAGCGGTGTAAAACTCGTCGCCTTCTTAAAACGGTGTAAAGCAAAACGTAAAAGGAGGAAAACACAATGGCACAGAACAAGATCAGAGTACGTCTCAAGAGCTACGATTCCACCATTATTGACGCCGCAGCGGCAAAGGTAGTAGACGTTGCAAAGAGAAACGGCAGCAAGGTGAGCGGTCCTATTCCGCTTCCTACAGACAGAGAGATCGTTACGATCCTCAGAGCAGTACACAAGTATAAGGACAGCCGTGAGCAGTTCGAAATGCGTACTCACAAGAGACTGATCGACATCATCGAACCCGGCCAGAAGACCGTTGAGGCTCTTATGAGCATCGAGCTTCCTGCTGGTGTTGAGATCGAGATCAAGGCTTAATTACTTAAGCAAACAACGGGAGCTTCAAATCCCGTGGAGCAAAAGCTCCGCCCAAAAGTCACGTTGGCGGATGCCGAAAGGTAAAATCAAAACCGTCAACCAATAACTATGGAGGAAAACATGAAAAAAGGCATTATCGGCAAGAAGCTGGGTATGACTCAGATCTTCGACGCCAAGGGCAACGTAATCCCCGTAACCCTGATTGAAGCAGGTCCTTGCGTGGTAGCTCAGAAGAAGACCGTCGAGAACGACGGCTACAATGCTGTACAGCTTGCTTACGCTGACGCTAAGACTAAGCACGTAAACAAGGCACAGCAGGGTCATTTTAAGAAGGCAGGCATCACCGCTAAGCGTCATCTCAAGGAATTCAGACTTGATGATTGCTCCGCACTTGAAGTAGGTTCTGTAGTAACCGTCGATACCTTCGCCGCAGGCGAGAAGGTCGACATCACCGGTATTACAAAGGGCCACGGATACACCGGCGCTATCAAGAGATGGAATCTCCACAAGCTCAGAATGACACACGGCGTAGGCCCTGTACATCGTCAGTCCGGTTCCATGGGTGTTATCGACCCTGCTAGAATCTTCAAGAACAAGAAGATGGCTGGACAGTGGGGTAACGAGCAGGTTACCATCCTTAACCTTGAAGCGGTTAAGATCGACACAGAAAAGAATCTTATCGCAGTGAAGGGTGCGGTTCCCGGTGCAAAGGGCGGCATTGTCTTCATTCGTGATTCGGTTAAAGCATAACGGAAGGAGGAAATCACAATGCCTAATATGAAAGTCGTAAATATGGCGGGTAAGGAAGTTGGTACTATCGAACTTTCCGAGAAGGTCTTCGGCAGAAAAGCAAACGAAGCAGTCCTCCACACCGCAGTAAGAGCTTATCTTATGAATCAGAGACAGGGCACTCAGTCCACTCTCACCCGTTCGGAAGTTTCCGGCGGCGGTAGAAAGCCCTGGAAGCAGAAGGGTACCGGTCATGCAAGACAGGGTTCCACCCGTTCTCCTCAGTGGGTACACGGCGGTATCGCACTTGGTCCTAAGCCCAGAAGCTACCGCATCGAGCTCAACAAGGGCATCAAGAGAGCAGCAATGTTCTCCGCACTCTCCTCTAAGGTTGCAGGCGGCGAGATGATCGTTGTTGACAATATCACTGCTACCGAGTACAAGACCAAGGATATGGTTAAGATGCTCGCTGCAGTAGGCGCTGCAAAGAAGACTCTTGTAGTTCTTCCCGAGGTTAACAGCTTCGTAATCAAGAGCTGCGCTAACATTGAGGGTGTTAAGACCACTCAGTGGAATACCATTAACGTATACGACATTCTTAACTGCGATACTCTTATCGTAGCTCAGGGTGCTGTAGCAAAGATTGAGGAGGTATATGCAAGATGAAATCGGTTGCAGATATCATTGTAAGACCTCTTATCACCGAAAAGAGCATGGACAGCGTTGCTGAGAAGCGTTACTGCTTCGAGGTTCAGAAGGACGCCACCAAGGCTGAGATCGCTCACGCAGTTGAGACCATGTTCAAGAAGACCAAGGTTGTAAAGGTCAACACCATTAACATGAAGAAGAAGCCTAAGAGATACGGCGTGCACTTCGGTTACACCGGCGAGTGGAAGAAGGCAATCGTTACTCTTTCCGAGGACTCCGCTCCCATCGCCTTCTTCGAGAGCATGAACTAAGGTAGGAGGTAGAAAGAAATGGCAGTAAAGCAGTATAAGCCGACAACTCCGTCGCGCAGAAATATGACAAGCCCTTCCTTCGATGAAGTTACCAAGTTCTCTCCCGAGAAGAGCCTCATCGCTAAGAAGAAGAAGCACGCAGGCCGTAACAGCTACGGCAAGATCACCGTTCGTCATCACGGCGGCGGCAACAAGCAGAAGTACAGACTTGTTGACTTCAAGAGAAATACTGACGAGACCGCAAAGGTAATCGGTATTGAGTACGACCCCAACAGAACTTCCTACATCGCTCTCCTTGAGAACGAGGCAGGTAAGAAGAGCTACATCATCGCTCCCGTTGGTCTTACCGACGGCGACGTTGTAACCTCCGGCGCTGATGCAGATATCAAGCCCGGTAACGTACTCCCCATCTCTCAGATTCCTGTAGGTACTATTATTCATAACATCGAGCTCTACCCCGGCAAGGGCGCTCAGCTCGTTCGTTCCGCAGGCGCATTCGCACAGCTCATGGCTAAGGAGAATGGCTCTGCACAGGTAAGACTTCCCTCCGGTGAAGTTCGTATCGTTCGCCTCGATTGTAAGGCAACCATCGGTCAGGTTGGTAACCTCGAGCACGAGACTATCAAGCTCGGTAAGGCTGGTAAGACCCGTCATAAGGGTATCCGTCCCACCGTTCGTGGTTCTGTAATGAACCCCTGCGATCACCCCCATGGTGGTGGTGAGGGTAGATCTCCCATCGGTCGTCCCGGCCCTGTAACTCCTTGGGGTAAGCCTGCACTTGGTTACAAGACCAGAAACAAGAAGGCGAGAACCAACAAATTCATTATTAAGCGTCGTAACGCGAAGTAATTGAAGGAGGAAAGTAACAATGAGTAGAAGCTTAAAGAAGGCGCCTTACGTTGAGGAGAAGCTCTTCAACAGAGTTTGCGCTATGAATGAAAAAAATGAGAAGAAGGTTCTCAAGACCTGGTCTCGTTCGTCTACCGTTTTCCCTGAGTTCATCGGTCACACTATCGCCGTTCACGACGGTAGAAAGCACGTTCCGGTATACGTTACCGAGGACATGGTAGGACACAAGCTCGGTGAGTTCGCACCTACTCGTACCTTCAAGGGTCACGCAGGTTCGAAGACATCTAACAACGGTAAGTAAAAAATAGTATTCGCAGAAAGCGAGAGGAGGCAATTCCATAATGGAAGCAAAAGCACATCTTAAATATGTGAGAATTTCTCCGCGCAAGGTTTCCATCGTACTTGACCTCATCAGAGGTAAGGATACAGATACAGCAATGGCAATTCTTAAGAACACCAACAAGATCGCTGCAGAGCATCTTATCAAGCTTCTTAAGAGCGCGGTAGCAAATGCAGAACACAACTTTAACATGGATGCAGGTAATCTCTATGTTTCCGAATGCTTCGTATGCCCCGGCCCCACACTGAAGAGAATTCAGCCCAGAGCACAGGGTAGAGCATATCACATTCTTAAGAGAACCAGCCATGTAACACTTGTAGTAAAAGAGAAGGAGGTAGGCTAATCATGGGACAGAAGGTTAATCCTCATGGTCTGAGAGTTGGCGTCATCAAGAACTGGGATTCCAGATGGTACGTTAACGCAAAAGAAATGGGCGATACTATCGTATCCGACTATAAGATCAGAGAGTACGTAAAGACTAAGCTTCAGTCTGCAGGCGTTCCCAAGGTTGAAATCGAGCGTGACTCTGCTCGCGTTAGAGTTTTCATCCAGTGTGCAAAGCCCGGTGTTGTAATCGGCTTCCACGGCGCAGAGATCGAGAAGCTCAGAGCTGAGCTCGAGGCAATGGTTGGTCGCCCCGTAGTAGTAAACGTAATCGAGATCAAGAACCCCGACATCAACGCACAGCTTGTTGCTGAGTCTATCGCAGCACAGCTTGAGAAGAGAGTTTCCTTCCGTCGCGCTATGAAGCTTGCGATCGGCAGAACCATGAGACTCGGCGTTAAGGGTATTAAGGTAGCTTGCTCCGGCCGTCTTGGCGGTGCAGAGATTGCTCGTACCGAGCACTACCACGAAGGTACAATTCCGCTTCAGACCCTCAGAGCTGACATTGACTACGGTTTCTGGGAGGCAAACACCACCTACGGTAAGATCGGCGTTAAGGTTTGGATCTACAAGGGTGAGGTTCTTGCCGAGGGTATGAACCAGAGAAGCGAGCGTCCCGAGAGACCTCGCAGAAGAAACGACAACAACCGCAACGACAGACGTCCTCAGAGAAGAGACGGTCAGCAGCGCCGTGACGGTCAGCGTCCTTTCAGAAGAAACAACGAGGGGGGTAACAAGTAATGTTAATGCCTAAGAGAGTTAAGCACAGACGTGTTCAGCGCGGCAGACTTACCGGTAAGGCCCTTCGCGGTAACACTATCAGCAACGGTTCCTACGGTCTCGTAGCACTCGAGCCCGCATGGATCACTTCCAACCAGATCGAGGCAGCCCGTATCGCAATGACCAGATACGTAAAGCGTGGCGGTAAGGTATGGATCAAAATATTCCCTGACAAGCCTATCACTGAGAAGCCTGCTGAGACCCGAATGGGTTCCGGTAAGGGATCTCCTGAGTACTGGGTAGCAGTTGTTAAGCCCGGCAGAGTAATGTTCGAAATGGACGGCGTTACTCCCGAGCAGGCAAAAGAGGCTATGCGTCTCGCTTCCCACAAGCTTCCCATCAAGTGTAAGTTTGTTATGAAGGAAAATGAGGAGGTTTAAGCAATGAAGGCATCAGAACTCAGACAGATGAGCGTTGAAGAGCTCAACGCAAAGCTTGCAGAGCTCAAGGAAGAGCTTTTCAATCTTCGCTTCCAGCTTGAGGTGCAGCAGCTTGAAAATCCTCACAAAATCAAAGATGTTAAGCATGACATTGCTCGCGTGATGACTGTTCTTCGCGAGAAGAATGCATAACGGAGGTAATGAAAATGACTGAAACTCGTAAGCTTAGAAAAGTTAGAGTTGGTAAGGTAGTTTCCGACAAGATGGATAAGACCATCGTCGTTGCTATCGAGGACAACGTTCGCCACCCCAAGTACGGTAAGATCATTAAGAGAACCGTAAAGATCCACGCTCACGACGAGAAGAACGAGTGCGGTATCGGCGATAAGGTTGCTGTGATGGAGACAAGACCTCTTTCCGCTACTAAGAGATGGAGACTTGTTGAGATCATCGAGAAGGCAAAGTAATTTAACAATTATTCGTAATTTAAGCAAACATCACTAAACCAGTAGGTAGATTAAAGGTTTACCGAAAAAGGAGGAAAAAACAGTGATTCAGCAGGAATCTTTAATGAAAGTCGCTGATAACACCGGCGCTAAAGAGCTTCTTTGCATCAGAGTACTCGGCGGCACAGGCCGTCGCTATGCAGGCGTTGGTGATATCGTAGTTTGCGCCGTTAAGAAGGCAGCTCCCGGCGGCGTAGTTAAGAAGGGCGACGTTGTAAAGGCGGTTGTAGTTAGAACCGTTAAGGAAATTCGCCGTGCAGACGGTTCTTACATCAAGTTCGATGAGAACGCTGCAGTTATTATTAAGGAAGACAAGACCCCCAAGGGTACTCGTATCTTTGGCCCGGTAGCAAGAGAGCTTCGTGAGCATGACTTCACCAAGATCATGTCTCTCGCTCCCGAGGTACTTTAATTCACAGGAGGAAAATGAAAAATGGAAAAGCTTCACGTTAAGTCCGGCGATACCGTTGTCGTTCTCTCCGGTGAGTCCAAGGGCGTTCGCGGCAAGGTAATTGCTGCTTCCCCTGAGGAGGGCAAGGTTATTGTCGAGGGTGCGAACATCGTATCCAAGCACGTAAAGGCTCGTCGCCAGGGCGACAAGTCTCAGATTCTCAAGACCGAGGCTGCTATGTATGCATCCAAGGTTCAGCTCGTTTGTCCCAAGTGTGACAAGGGCGTTCGCGTTCATCACAAGATTGTTGATGGCAAGAAGGTTCGCGTTTGCGCTAAGTGCGGCGCGGAAATATAATAAGGAGGTAGTGAAAAATGTCTAGATTTCTTGAAAAGTATAAGTCTGAAGTAGCTCCCGCCCTTATGACTAAGTTTGGTTATTCTTCGGTAATGCAGATCCCGAAGTTTGACAAGATCGTTATTAACGTTGGTTGCGGCGACGCAAAGGACAACTCCAAGGTTATCGATAAGGTTATCGAAGAGATCACCCTTATCTCCGGCCAGAAGGCAGTTCCTACCTTCGCTCGTAAGTCCGTAGCAAACTTCAAGCTCCGTGAGGGCATGAAGATCGGCGTTAAGGTAACCCTCAGAGGTGAGAAGATGTACGAGTTTATGGATAAGCTCTTCAGCTTCGCACTTCCCAGAGTTCGTGACTTCAAGGGTATCAACCCCAACGGCTTCGACGGCAGAGGCAACTATGCACTCGGTCTCAAGGAGCAGCTCATCTTCCCCGAAATCGAGTACGATAAGGTTGAGAAGATCCGCGGTATGGACATCGTGTTCGTAACCACCGCACACACCGACGAAGAAGCAAAAGAGATGGTCACTCTCATGGGCGCTCCCTTTGCAAATTAAGGAGAAACGAAAATGGCAAAGAAGTCAATGATACTCAAGCAGCAGAGAGAGCCTAAGTTCTCTACTCGCGCATACAACAGATGCAAGATCTGTGGCAGACCTCATGCTTATCTTCGTAAGTACGGTATCTGCCGTATCTGCTTCCGTGAGCTCGCTTACGCTGGCGAGATTCCCGGAGTAAGAAAGGCATCCTGGTAATTTAATTTCGAGATGCCTCGCATCTCCAAGCATTCGGTAGGAAAGCTCCAAAAGGGCGGTCAATATCTTAGACCGTACCTTGGGCTTTAACCCCCGATACAGCACCGCATAGACGGTAGCAAGAAAAACAAACTTGCATATAGGAGGAAATTAAAATGCAAATTTCAGACGTTATTGCAGACATGCTCACCAGAATCAGAAATGCAAATGATGCAAAGCATGAGTCTGTAGACATTCCCGCTTCCAACCTTAAGAAGGCAATCGCTCAGATCCTTCTCGAGGAAGGTTACATTAAGAACTATCAGATCGTCGAGGACGGCAAGCAGGGCATCATCCGTGTTACCCTCAAGTACGCTCCCGGCAAGCAGAAGGTTATTCACGGCCTTAAGAGAGTTTCCAAGCCCGGTCTTCGTATCTACTCCAACTGTGAGGATATGCCTAAGGTTATGAACGGTCTCGGTATCGCGATCGTTTCCACCTCCAAGGGTGTTATGACCGACAAGAAGGCAAGACAGGCTAACGTAGGCGGCGAGATTCTCGCCTTCGTATGGTAAGAAAGGGAGGACGAAAGTTATGTCAAGAATTGGTAGAGAACCTATTACCGTTCCCGCAGGCGTAACCGTAACCGTTGCTAACGGCAACGTTGTTACCGTAAAGGGTCCCCTCGGTGAACTCACTCAGACCTTCGCAGGTCAGCTTACCATCGCACAGGAGGGTGACAAGCTTACCGTTACCCGTCCTAACGACGAGAAGGAGAACCGCGCTATCCACGGTCTCACCAGAACACTCCTCAACAACATGGTTGTTGGTGTTACCAAGGGCTTCGAGAAGAAGCTTGAGATCGTAGGCGTAGGCTACAGAGTAGAGAAGCAGGCAGGCAAGATCGTTCTTGGTCTCGGCTACTCTCACCCCGTAGTATTTGAAGAGGTTAACGGCGTTAAGTTCGAGTGCCCTGATCAGACCACTATCCTTGTAAAGGGTATTGATAAGCAGGCAGTTGGCCAGATGGCAGCCGTTATCAGATCTAAGAGACCTCCTGAGCCCTACCTTGGTAAGGGTATTAAGTACTCCGGTGAATACATCCGCCGCAAGGCCGGAAAGACCGGTAAATAATGAAAGGAGATACGAAAGATGGTTAAGAGAATCGATAGTAATGCACAGCGTCTTAAGAGACATAAGAGAGTACGCGGCAAGGTTTCCGGCACTGCTGAGAGACCTCGTCTTGCAGTATACCGTTCCAACGCTCATATCTCTGCTCAGATAATCGACGACGTTGCAGGTGTAACACTTGCATCTGCAAGCACATACGAGGCATCCTTCGAGGGCGTAGGCTCCAACAAGGAAGCAGCTCGTAAGGTAGGCGCGACTCTCGCTGAGAGAGCTCTCGCTAAGGGCATTTCCGCAGTAGTATTTGACCGCGGTGGCTACATTTATCACGGACGTGTATCGGAATTGGCTGAAGGCGCTCGCGAGGGCGGCCTCAAGTTCTAATCGCCGGTTTATACACTGTTTCGACACAAAGAAACAATCTTAAAGGAGTTTAACATGGCAAACAGAATCAATGCAGCTGAGCTTGACCTTCAGGAACAGCTTGTAGTATTAAACCGTGTTTCCAAGACCGTTAAGGGCGGTAGAATCGCTCGTTTTGCAGCTATCATGGTAGTAGGCGACGGAAATGGTCACGTAGGCTACGGCCTTGGTAAGGCAGCCGAGGTTCCCGATGCAATTCGCAAGGGTATCGAGGATGCAAAGAAGAATATGATCACAGTTTCTCTCAACGGATCCACCATTCCTCACGAGGTTATTGGTGAGTACGGCGCTGGTAAGGTTCTCCTTAAGCCCGCTGCTCCCGGTACCGGTATTATCGCAGGCGGTACTGTTCGTACCATCCTTGCACTTGCAGGTATCAAGAACATTCGTGCGAAGTGCCTTCGTTCCAACAACCCCACTAACGTTGTAAAGGCAACCTTCGAGGGTCTCAAGGCTCTCAGAACTGCCGAGGAAATCGCAGAGCTTCGTGGACTTTCTGTTGAAGACGTTAAGGCATAAGGAGGGTATCGGAATGGAAAACGTAAAGATTACTCTCGCAAAGAGCCTTATCGCTTGCAGCAAGAAGCAGATCGCAACCGCGGCTACTCTTGGTCTCAAGAAGCCCGGTGACAGCAGCGTTCAGAAGAACGATGCTTGCCTTCAGGGCAAAATCAAAGTAATTTCTCACCTTGTTAAGGTTGAAACCGTTTAATCGGAATTTGAAAGGAGGACAAACATATGAAGCTCCATGAACTTTCTCCCGCAGAGGGCTCCGTTAAGGAAGGCTTCCGCAAGGGTAGAGGCGCAGGTTCCGGCAACGGAAAGACAGCAGGTAAGGGTCACAAGGGCCAGAACGCTCGTTCCGGCGGTGGCGTAAGACCCGGCTTCGAGGGAGGTCAGCTTCCTCTTTACAGAAAGCTTCCTAAGAGAGGCTTTAGCAACTACCGCTTCACCAAGAACTACGCTGAGGTAAACGTTAACTCCCTCAACAAGTTCAACGACGGTGACGTAGTTGATTGTGCAGCTCTCGTTGCTGCAGGCATCATCAAGAACGTATTTGATGGCGTTAAGGTGCTTGGCGAGGGTGAGCTCACCAAAAAACTCACTGTTAAGGCAGCAGTCTTCTCCGCTTCTGCTAAAGAGAAGATTGAGGCAGTAGGTGGAAAGACTGAGGTGGTATAATGCTTCAGACTTTAAAAAATGCTTGGAGCACCAAGGAGATCAGATCGAAGATCCTCTTCACTCTCCTTATCCTGCTCATTTACAGAGTTGGTACTGTAATTCCCGTGCCCTTCGTTGAGGCTCACGACTTTGCAAGCACTCTCAGCGGTACTATCCTTGATTACATGAACGTACTCTCCGGTGGTTCCATGGGTGCAATGACCCTCTTCGCACTCGGTGTACAGCCCTACATCAACTCTTCCATTATCATTCAGCTTCTTGCTGTTGTATTCCCTAAGCTCGGTGAGCTTGGCAAGACCGACAAGAAGAAGATGAACCTTATTACCAGACTTGTGACCGTTGGTCTTGCAATCGTTACTGCGCTTGGATACTACTTCCTTCTCAGAAACGGTAATGCAGCAAGCGGTGTTGAGACCTTCCTTACCCAGAACGCTTACAGCGGCAAGATGGCATGGCTCTACGGTATCGTTATCGTAGTTTGCTATACCGCAGGTGCTTCGCTCGTAATGTGGCTGGCTGAAAGAATCAACGAGAAGGGTATCGGTAACGGTATTTCGATGATCCTCTTTGCGAACATCGTTGCAGCTGTTCCTTCCTTCTGCATCAACCTTGGTACTCTCGTAGTTAACAGCTACTCCTTCCCCAACAAGGCATGGCTCTATGCCATCGTTACCACACTGTTCGCAGTTCTTCTTATCGCTCTCCTTCTTGCGCTGATTGCATTCGTAATCTTCGTAACAGGTTCCGAGAGAAGAATCCCCGTTCAGTATGCTAAGAAGGTTGTTGGCCGTAAGATGTATGGCGGTCAGAGCACTAATCTTCCCATTAAGCTCAACATGACCGGCGTTATGCCCATCATCTTCGCATCCTCTATCGTATCCTTCCTTCCCACTCTCTTCCAGATCCTTGAGAGCGCTGGCGCTTACAAGTCTGACAGCGGTTGGGCGAAGTTTGCCGACATCATCGGCTCTGAGGGTGCTATCTACCCCATCATGCTCTTCATTCTTATCATTGGCTTTGCATACTTCTATACTCAGATCACCTTCGATCCTATCGAGGTTGCAAACAATCTTAAGAAGAACGGCGGTGCGATCCCCGGTATCAGACAGGGCAGACCCACCGCAGACCATATTAAGAAGATCCTCAACAAGATCACTCTTGCAGGTGCGCTCTTCCTTGCGTTCATCGCAATCCTTCCTACCATTCTTGGCCCTCATGTCTTCAGACATCTCCTTGAGTGGATTTACCAGGGTGCGTATAACGTAGAGGCGATCGCAGAGCAGTATGCAGGCTTCCTCGGCTACGAGGGTGCTCTCACCTACGCTCAGCAGATGGCAGAGTCCTATGCAGCACAGAATGCATCCTATCTTGTAAGCGTATTCACCTTCGGTGGTACCACTCTTCTTATCGTAGTTGGCGTTGCAATCGAGACCTTCAGAGAGCTTGAGGCACAGCTTACTATGAGAAACTACAAGGGCTTCCTTAACTAATTAAGAGCCCTCGAGGTAACTTAAATGAAAATAATTTTTCTTGGTGCTCCCGGCGCCGGAAAAGGTACGCAGGCGGACATAGTTTCGGATAGACTTGGTATTCCTACCATTTCTACCGGAGCTATCATCCGTAGCGCACTTAAAGAAGGCACCAAAATGGGGCTTGAAGCCAAAAAATTTATTGAAGCAGGCGCACTTGTGCCCGATGACATCGTTATCGGAATCGTAAAGGAGCGTCTTAGCGAATCGGACTGCGACAAGGGCTACATCCTTGATGGATTCCCTCGTTCAGTACCCCAGGCAGAAGCGCTTGAGGCAATGGGCGTCAGCCTTGACAAGGTAATCTCCCTTGAGGTTTCCGATGAGGAGATCGTGGAGAGAATGTCAGGCAGACGAGTATGCCCCGGCTGCGGCAGAACCTATCATACAGCTCACCTTCCTTCAAAGAAGGGCGAGGAGTGTGAGGACTGCGGCGCAAAGCTCAGCATCCGCGCAGATGATGCGCCCGACGTTGTGCGCTCAAGACTTGAGGTGTACCATTCCGTAACCGAGCCTCTCAAGGCTTACTACGAGAGCAAGGGTATGCTCTGCCTCGTAGACGGCAAGGCATCGGTTGAGGAAATAACCAAGCGTACTTTAGAGGCTCTCGGATTATGATAATAATCAAAAACTCCGAGCAGCTCCAGCTTATGAGAGAGGCGGGAAGGATCACTGCCGAGGCACTTATGGTTGCCAAGGAGGCGATTCGCCCGGGCCTTTCCACAAAGGAGCTGGACAACGCAATCAGGCGTCACATTGAAAAGTGCGGCGCAACTCCCTCGTTTCTCGGACTGTACGGCTTCCCCGGAAGCGCCTGTATTTCCATAAACGATGAGGTCATACACGGAATTCCCTCGAATAAGATAATTATTCAGGAGGGTGATATTGTGAAGGTCGATGTCGGAGCTCGCTTCCGCGGCTATAATGGCGACAGTGCAAGAACATTTGCGGTCGGCAAGGTAAGCGATGAGGCTCTGAGGCTTATTTCGGTCACTGAACAAAGCTTCTATGAGGCGATGAAGGTCGCAAGACCCGGATATCGCATCGGGGACATTGGACACGCGGTGGAAAGTTTCGTCATTTCAAATGGCTTCTCGGTCGTTAAGGAATATACCGGCCACGGTGTCGGCGCAGATATCCACGAGGATCCCTCCATACCGAATCACGGTACGGCGGGCAGGGGAGCAAGACTTTATCCCGGTATGACCCTTGCCATCGAACCCATGGTAAACGCGGGCACGGATAGAGTTAAGGTACGCAGGGACGGTTGGACGGTTGTTACTGCCGACGGAAAACTTTCCGCCCATTATGAAAACAGTATCGCCATTACCGATTCCGATCCCGTAATTCTAACCAAAATAGGCATAGATTAACGGTAAATTAGGAGGACAGCCACTTGGCAAAGAACGATTTGATTGAATTTGAAGATTGCGTAGTTTTGGAAGCACTTCCTAACACCGTCTTCAAGGTAAAGCTTCCCAACGGTCACATTGTTACCGCGACCATCTCGGGCAAGCTTCGTATGAATTATATTAAGATTCTCGTTGGTGACAGCGTAACCGTTGAGGTTTCTCCCTATGATATTTCTAAGGGACGCATCACCTGGAGAAAGAAGTAATATTATCTGAAAGGAAAGGTATTAAAAATGAAAGTTAAGCCTTCCGTCAAGAAAATCTGTGAAAAGTGCAAGATCATCAAGCGTCACGGTAAGACCATGGTGATTTGCGAGAATCCCAAGCATAAGCAGCGTCAGGGCTGATATCTTGGATTCTGAGCAGATTTTAAGACATTAAACTAACAAAGGAGTATATATCGAAATGGCTCGTATAGCTGGTGTTGATATTCCCAATAACAAGCGTGTGGAAATCGCGCTTACCTACATCTACGGTATCGGTCTTAAGAGTGCACAGGATATCCTTGCTAAGACAGGTGTTAATCCCGACACTCGTGCAAAGGACCTCACCGAGGGTGAGATCGCGGCTCTCCGTGATGAGATCGAGGCTAACTACAACGTAGAGGGTGACCTCCGTCGTGAAGTAGCTCTTAACATCAAGAGTCTCGTTGAAATTAACTGCTATCGCGGTACCAGACACAGAAAGGGTCTCCCTGTAAGAGGTCAGCGTACCAAGACTAATGCAAGAACAAGAAAAGGTCCCGCAAAGACCATCGCTAACAAGAAGAAGTAAGGAGAAGGACGAACATGGCAGCAGTAAAAAAGGTTGTTAAAAAGCGCCGTGAGCGCAAGAACGTCGAAAAGGGCGTAGCTCACATCCGTTCTACTTTCAACAATACTATCGTAACTATCACTGATACTCAGGGTAATGCTATCTCTTGGGGTACTGCAGGCGAGATGGGCTTTAAGGGCTCTAAGAAGTCTACCCCCTACGCAGCACAGACTGCGGCTGAGCATGCAGCAAAGATCGCTGTTGATAACGGCATGAAGACTGTTGAGGTTCTCGTTAGAGGTCCCGGAGCAGGTCGTGAGTCCGCTATCCGTGCGCTTGCAACTGCAGGTCTTGAGATCACTATGATTAAGGACGTAACTCCCATTCCTCACAATGGTTGCCGTCCCCCCAAGCGCAGACGCGTTTAATCTTTAGGAGGTAAAAGTTAAAATGGCTAGATATACAGGTCCTAACTGTAAAATGTGCCGCCGTGAGGGCTGCAAGCTCTACCTCAAGGGTGAGCGCTGCACCAACGGCAAGTGCGCTTTTGACCACAGAAGCACAGCTCCCGGTCAGCATGGCGCGGCTCGTAAGAAGGTCGGAGAATACGGCAAGCAGCTTCGTGAGAAGCAGAAGGCAAGACGTTACTACGGCGTACTTGAGGGTCAGTTCAAGCACTACTATGAAATGGCTGAGAAGATGGACGGCATCACCGGTCAGAACCTTCTCATCCTTCTTGAAAGACGCCTTGACAACGTAGTATACAGAATGGGTATGGCAGCATCCAGAAAGGAAGCTCGTCAGCTTGTTCTTCACGCTCACTTCACTCTTAACGGTAAGAAGGTTAACATCCCCTCTATCCTCGTTAAGGCAGGTGACGTTATCGCCGTAAAGGAAACCAGCAAGGAAAGCGCAAAGATCAAGGCTCTCATCGAGGGTCTCGCTACTACCACCACTCCCAAGTGGCTTGAGCTTGATGCTCAGAATGCAGTAGCTAAGGTTGCTACTCTTCCTGCAAGAGACGATATCGACTTCGAATTTGAAGAGCAGCTTATCGTCGAGCTCTATTCCAAGTAATCCCTCCGATACCGAGCGTAAGAATATGCTGGCAATTTGCCCCATATTCTTCGCACTGTATCATTTATTAACCGCATCTCGAAAGAGAAACTAAAGTAAATTAAGGAGGTAAACTGAAATGATGAACGCAATAGAGAAGTTTAATATTACCGCTCACTCTGTGAGTGAAAGCGGCAATGAAGCAATTTTCGTGGCAGAGCCCCTCGTAAGAGGCTACGGCATCACTCTCGGAAATTCTCTTCGCAGAGTGCTCCTCTCCACACTCCCCGGTTATGCGGCAACCAGCATCAAGATTGACGGTGTTCTTCACGAGATTTCCGCCTGCAACGGCGTAAAGGAAGACGTGCCCGAGATCGTGCTTAACGTTAAGGGTATCGTAGCTAAGCTTGAATGCAGCGAGCCCAAGACTGTGGTTATCGACGTTACCGGTCCCTGTAACGTTACCGCAGGCGACATCACTCCCGATGCCGACCTCGTAATCTACAATCCCGAGCATCACATCTGCACCGTTAGCGAGAACGCACGTTTCTATATGGAAATCACCTTCGATGAAGGTCGTGGCTACGTTCCCTCTGACGTAAATAAGCAGAACTACCTCGCAACAGTCGGAGCAAATCTCGGCGCTCCTATCGGTCTTATTTTCGTTGACTCTATATTCACCCCTGTTTACAAGGTTGAGTATAACGTAGAAAATACCCGTGTGGGCAACGTTACCGACTATGACAAGCTTACGATGAAGGTTCTTACTAACGGAACCATCGAAGCAAAGGAAGCGGTATCCCTCGCCGCCAAGGTTCTCAACGAGCACCTCAGGCTCTTCATCGATATGTCCGACGTTGCAAAGAACGGCGACGACATCTTGGTTGAGAGAGCAGAAGTACAGAGAGACAAGGTACTCGAGATGACCATTGAGGAACTTGACCTGTCTGTTCGTAGCTTCAACTGCTTGAAGCGCGCAGGCATCGACACCGTCGAGGATCTGATCAACCGCAGCGAAGAGGATATGATCAAGGTTCGTAACCTTGGCCGTAAGTCCCTCGAGGAGGTTATCCAGAAGCTCGCTTCTTTAGGACTCACCCTGAAGAAGGACGAAGAATAAGACAAGATTTTAGGAGGATATAAAAATGAGAAAGCTTGGCAGAACTACTGCACAGCGTAAGGCTATGCTTCGCGGCATGGTTACTCTTCTCCTTGAAACCGGCAAGATCGAAACTACCTACACCAGAGCACAGGAAGTTTCCGCAAAGGCTGATGAGATGATCACCCTCGGTAAGAAGGGCGACCTTGCAGCTTATCGTGCAGCTCTTGCTTACATCACCAAGGAAGACGTAGCAAAGAAGCTCTTCAGTGTTATCGCTCCCGCTTACGCTAACGTAAACGGTGGTTATACACAGGTTTATAAGATGGGTCCCCGTCGTGGCGACGGCGCTGAGACCGCTATCGTTAGACTTACCTCTGTTGAGGCTAAGGCTGAGGAAGCTAAGTAATCAGTATTGACCCGATAAGGCGTCTGTCGAAAGGCAGACGCCTTTTGTTTACGATTTATTCATAAATCAGCAACTATTTTTAAATATATAGATAGTAAAATATAACCGAAAAAATATGTGTGGAGGAAGGACGATTGGCAAAAATACTCGTAGTTGAAGACGATCAGGACCTTAACAGAATAATTACCAAGAGCCTCAGAGACAGGGGATACGACGTGACGTCGGCTGTGGACGGCCTCGATGCCCTCGAAAAAACCGAGGGGGTAAAGTTCGATATGATCCTTACGGATATTATGATGCCGAAAATGGACGGCTTTGAGCTGGCGGAGAGCATCCGTGCCGTTGACCGTGAGATACCCATAGTGTTTATGACAGCCAAGGATGATAAGCCCTCGAAGATGCTTGGCTATTCCATTGGCGTTGACGATTATATCGTTAAGCCATTTGACATCGATATTCTCATAATGAAGATCGGCGCTATCCTCCGCCGTGCAAAGATCGAGGCGGAGCGTGAGCTTGAAATCGGTAATTTCAGGATAAATTCCGAGGAGCGCTCGGCTAGTATTAACGGCGAGGAGATTAATCTCACCGTTAGGGAGTTTGATATCCTTTTCAAGCTCCTCTCCTACCCAAGAAAGACATTTACCCGTTCCGTGCTGATGGAGGAGTTCTGGGATTACGATTCCTCCGCAACCTCCAGAACGGTTGACGTATATATGGTGAAGCTTCGTGAGAAAACAGCCGCTGCCGACGGCTTTGAAATACAGACCGTACACGGTCTTGGCTATAAATTGGTGCTGAAATGACAACTAATAATTACAAAAAGAGCCGTCTGTCCTGGTTTGGAGCGATTTCATTCTTCGTTCTCATTGCTCTTGTTATGCAGATCGCAATACTTGTATACGATTATATCAGAGATCGCACCGACGATCCCGGACTTATCGCGGTGCTGATACTTATTCTGATCTTTATTCTGGCAAGCGTCTGCACCGTCTTTGACTTTATAAGACGAAAGATAATGATCGACAGACCCGTAAAAAGAATACTCGACGCCACCGAGAGGATCGCAAGAGGCGACTTTAAGGCGAGGGTTGAGATCGAGCACACCCATGACAAGTATAACGAGTTCGACGTAATTGCCGAAAACCTCAATGCCATGGCGGCTGAGCTTTCAAAAAGCGAGGTCATGAAAAACGACTTTATCTCAAACGTTTCCCACGAGATGAAGACCCCCCTCGCTATTATAGGCAACTACGCAAAGGCACTTGAAGATCCGAACCTTGATCCCGAGAGCAGGGAAAGGTATACCAAAACGCTGGTTTCCACCTCCAAAAGGCTCTCTGATCTTGTAAGCAATATTCTGAAGCTTAATAAGCTGGAAAATCATCAGCTGAAAATTGAGATTGAGAAGGTTAATCTCACCGAGATGCTGAGCCAGGCGATTTTGAACTTTGAAACCAAGATAGAGGAAAAGAATCTGAACCTTGACGTGGATCTTGACGATATTTATATCCTTTCCTCGCCCGCCTTACTCGAGCCCGTGTGGAATAATCTTATCTCCAATGCGGTGAAATTCACCGAGCCCGGCGGAAATATTGGCGTAAAGCTTCGTCAGGATGGCGGCCGTGCGATCGTTACTGTCTCGGACGACGGTTGCGGAATGACCCGTGAGGTGGGAATGCGTATTTTCGAGAAGTTTTATCAGGGAGACAGCTCCCATTCCTCTGAGGGCAACGGCCTAGGACTTGCTCTCGTTAAGCGTGTAATCGACCTTTTGGGCGGCGAGATCTCCGTCACAAGCGAGCTCGGTCACGGAACGACCTTTACGGTGGTGCTGGAAAATGATAGATAAAGGATTTCTTGAAAAACTGAAAAAGCCGAAGGGGGGAATTCTCGCCCTCACCTATATTCTGACGATTATCTTCATCGCTCTTGCAATGGCATTCCTGATTATTGACTACGTGGGAACGCCCTTGGAGATCCTGGCATATACCTCCTACGGACTTGCAGGGGTTGGGCTTTTCTATTCGGTTTATACCATTGTGATCTACGCCCCCGGACTCCGAGGACGTGTAATGAAGCGTCTTATGGAGGTTGAATTTACCCGTCTTATGATTAAGAATTGGGGCTTCCGCACGGTGGTGACCTCCACGGTTTCCTTCGCAATGACCCTCTTCAGCTCGATCACAAATGCATATCTGGGAATCAGCGAGAGATCAATATGGTTCGGCTCACTTGCGGCATATTACATTTTCCTTGCCTTTATGCGCTCTGGACTGCTTGTTTATCACAGAAAAAAGCGTGATTTTGAGAGCGAGGGGCTTACCAGGGCGAAGAAATATATGCGTTGCGGCATTTTGCTGCTTGTTCTCAATGCGGCACTCTCCTCCGCTATAGCGCAGATGATATTCGACGATCGCTCCTTCGAGTATAAGGATTGGCTGATCTACGCCTTTGCCGCATACGCCTTCTATAAGATCATTATGTCGGTGAGAAATGCGATCAAGGCGAGACGCCAGAATGACCTGACGCTTCAGGCGATCAGGGAGATTAATATGGTAGATGCGGCGGTGTCCATTCTGGCACTTCAGACCGCCCTGCTTCATACCTTCAGCGATGCCACGGTGGATATCTCGCTCTTCAACACCCTGACGGGCAGTGCCGTCAGCCTGTTCTCTATAACTCTCAGCATTATGATGATAGTAAGAGGAAGTAAAATAATAAAGGAAATAAAAAATGGAAAACAATAAATTCACCTACACCTATTCTGCGCCCACCGAGGCACAGAGAAGGGAAATAGAGAGCATCAGACGGCAGTACAAAAATGAGACCTCTGCTGAGAGCAATATCGAGAGACTTCGTAAGCTACACTCTGCCGTAACAGGGCCTGCAACCGCCCTTTCTATTGCGGTGGGGGTCATTGGAATTCTCATATTCGGCTTGGGCCTTACCTGCGTTTTGGAGTTTGACAAAATAGTGCTTGGAATTATTTTATCGATCCTTGGCGCACCGCCAATCGCCTTCGCATACCCCGTTTACAATACGATGCTTCGCAGAGGTAAGAAGAAATACGGCGAGGAGATCGTCAGACTTTCCGACGAAATTCTCGGAGAATAATAAAAAAGACCTTCGGGTCTTTTTTGTTTTAACAAAACACTTACAAAAGAAATACCTTTTCCTTACCAAAAACTAATTTTTCTAAAACAAGCCGAGAGTATAATAAGGATGTAAAAAGCAAACGAACAAAGGAGTTTATTATGAACGCAAAGGAAAAACAGTACGTAGAAAAGATCCGCCTCGGCTATGAGGAGAAGAAGGAGACTAAGCTTGATGAGCTTCGTGCTCTTGACAGACAGACAAAGCGCCCTGCACAGGTGTTCGCCTATATCTTCGGTACACTCGGCTCTCTGGTGCTTGGCTCGGGAATGTGCCTTGCAATGCCCGAGGTTATCGAGGGATATATGCCTCTCGGAATTGCAGTGGGTATCGTAGGAATTGTTATGGTTTCGGTTAATTACCCCATTTATAAGGCTATTCTCGGCTCGAGAAAGCGTAAGGCTTCCTCTAAGATTATGAAGCTTTCGGGCGAGATTCTCGGTTTAATTTGAGAAGGAGAAAAATGAAATGTCTAAAATTGCAGAAGGCTACAAGAAAATCGAAAACGGCGTAGTGGACGGCTACAAGAAGATTGAGAACGGCGTAGTTGAAGGCTACAAAAAGATCGAAAGCGGTGTTGTTGACGGCTTCAACAAGGTTACCGACAAGTGCGTTGAGGTCCTTTTCACTAAGGACGGCGAGACCGTGGACGAGGCAAAGCAGCGTCTTCGCGGTGAAAATAAGGAAACCGAAAACTAAAGTATAGGGGGAGCTACGCCTTGTAGCTCCCCTTTTGAATAGGTGAAAAATGAAGATTAAAAGAAAATACAAAATGGGCGAATCTACCGTCGAGAGGGAGTACTCATACATTCCCCTTCGCTACATTCTCGCTCTTATAATAATGGCATTCGAGGTTGCGGCGGTGGTGGCTATCGTACTTGCCCTCTGCTACTACGTTCCGTATTTTTATATTGCGGCATGGCTTACCGAGATCTTCTGTGTGCTGAAGATCATTTCGTCGGACAACAATCCCGAATACAAAATACCCTGGCTATTGGTTGTGCTTCTTCTTCCCGTGGCAGGCTTTATGCTGTATTTTATGTTTTATTCGAGAAGACTGCCGAAAAAGCTGATAAAGAGGATGAAGCTTCTTCATGACAAGGATTATTCCTACGACGACAGTCGGCTGATTGAGTCGCTTGCCAAGGAGGACAAGCAGGCATTTGCTCAGGCAAGACAGCTTAAAAGCATTGCAGACGCTCACCTGTTTGACGGTGGCAGGGAGGAGTATTTTCCTCTCGGAAAGGACAAGCACAAAAGACTTCTTGAGGATCTGAAATCTGCCGAAAAATTCATCTTTATGGAGTATTTCATCGTTGAGGAGGGCGTGTTCTGGAACTCAATTCTCGATATTCTGAAGGAAAAGGCTAGGTCGGGCGTTGAGGTCAGGGTGATTTATGACGACGTTGGTTGCATGAAAACTCTGCCGGGCGATTACTATGCACAGCTCAGGGAGTTAGGCATTCTTGCCGTACCTTTTTCTCCCTTGCGTGGAAATGCCGACGGCGAATTTAACAACAGAAGCCATCGCAAGATTGCGGTCATTGACGGTAAGATCGGCTACACGGGCGGAATAAATATTGCCGACGAGTATATTGGCGTTGTGGAGAAGTTCGGCTTCTGGAAGGACGTTGCTCTTCGAGTTGAGGGCAGGGCGGTCTGGGAGCTCACCCGTCTTTTCCTGACCGACTACGGCATTAATAGCAGGGAAATGCCCGAGGCAAGGCATAACTACTATCCCGAGCCCGAGAAAAATGGAAAGGGATATATCATCCCCTTCGGCGACGGACCTCACCCGATGTATGACGTTCGTGTTGGTAAGAGCGTTATTGCTTCTATGCTGGATTCAGCCACCGATTACGTTCACATCACCACTCCTTACCTCATTATCGACCACAATCTTTGCGAGCATATAGAGCTTGCCGCAAGGCGAGGCGTTGACGTGAGAATAATTACTCCCCATGTCCCGGATCAGCCTATCGTCCACGAGCTGTCACGCAGCTTCTATCACAGGCTTTTGAAGGCAGGTGTCAGAATATACGAGTATGAGTCCGGCTTTATCCACGCCAAAACCTATCTGGCTGACGGCAAGATCGCTATGATCGGCACGATCAACCTTGACTACCGCAGCCTGGTCCATCATTTTGAGTGCGGTGCGTGGATGTATGAGACCGAGATAATCTCCGACCTTCGCCGAGATATTGACGAAACCCTTGAAAAGTGTATTGAGATCAGGCTTTCGGATACCGAGGTTAGCCTGCCGAGGCAGCTTCTTCGCCAGGTGCTGCGTGCCTTTGCGACCCTATTCTGACCTACATTTGTTAATATAGTAAAAATCAAACAATAATCGTTAAAAACCCGGCGTTTTCAGGTAAAATCTGCTCATCCTACCAATCATTTTGCATTGAAATTCCCCCTTTTTCTATGGTATACTTTTCTTGTAATTTCAAAGAAAGGAAGGTATAAAATGAAAAAAGGAAACAACAAAACAAGGCTTCTTTCGGCGGCAATTACTCTGTCGCTTCTTCTTAGCCTGACCTCGGTGCCGTCGAACGCCAATACAAGGGAGCTCAGTGCTCTTGCAGACACCAATTCCGCCATGGACGTTGACGGTCGAGTTTACCCCTACCTGAAGGGAATTTCAAACAAGAACGTTTGGACGCACAATCGCTTCAGCGTTGTGATAGGAGGAAAGACCCTTTCGGTGAAGGGCATTGAGCTTAACGGCGTGGCGTATCTGCCCTTCAGGGCGGCTACGGGGGCAATCAGCGGATCGAGCTACAGCTACAACTCCCAGACTCGCACCTCTGTTATGAGAGCGCCCGGCCTTGAGATCACCGTAAGTGACGGCGGCTACGTTACATACGCAAACGGACGTGCGCTTTTCAACACCACGCCCTGCGTAATAATGAGCGACGGCAGGCTTTATATTCCCGTCAGCGTCTTCGCCAAGGCGGTTGGTATGACCGTCGGCACGGATGGCGGAAATATCCGTCTCTCGGGTAGCTTCAAGCCCCTGCTTCACGCCGACAAATTTTACAACAAGGACGAGGTGTTCTGGCTCGGCAGAATTATTCACGCCGAGAGCCGTGGCGAGCCTCTCCTCGGTCAGATCGCCGCAGGCAACGTGGTGATGAACCGTGTGAGATCAAGGTACTACCCGAATACGATCTACGGCGTAATTTTCGACCGTAAGTACGGCGTCCAGTTCAGCCCCATTCTTGACGGCTCGATTTATAACACCCCCGGCTACAGCGCAACGCTGGCGGCAAAGATCTGCCTCGAGGGAACCGACGTTACAGGCGGCGCATTCTTCTTCCTGAACGTCCGCCTCGCCACCTCCTCCTGGATCCCCAAAAACCGTGACTACGCCTTCACCATCGGCAACCACGATTTTTATTATTAAATAAGAAGAGCCGCCTTGTATCCAAGGCGGCTTTTACTGTTCTATCTCAAGATTCTCAGAGCAGAAGATCTCGTCATCCAAAAACTCGGTAAGAGTCATTTTGAATCCTCTTGCCAGCATCATAACCGTGCTTAACGTTACGGTCTTGTTTCTCCCGTTCATAATACATTGCATGCTTCCGTGCTGTATTCCCGATTCCTGCTCCAAACGGTATTGGGACATATTATTTTCATGCAGTAGCTTGGCAACACGCTTTGCAACGGCGTCATTAACAGTCAATGTTATATCCTCCTAAAATCCTGAAGATTTACCTACATACATATTTTATCAAGAACGGAAGAATTTTATAAGAAGGTATACCTACATAGTGTTGACTTTTTTATTGCCCTATGGTAAAATAGGAAGGTATACCTACATAAAGGAGTATGCTATGATCGTGACTTTTTGCGGACACGCTAACTTCTCGGGATCAAATGAATATGAAAAGAAAATACTTTCTTTTTTAGAGGATACGGTGGGAGATAGTGTTGCTGATATGTATCTTGGCGGTTATGGTGGGTTTGATGAGTTCGCATATAGATGTTGCAAAAAATACCAAAATACCCATCCTAACATATCCTTGGTTTTTGTTACACCGTATTTGACCTTGGATTATCAGCGTAATCATTTGAATATTCAAAAGGATAGGTATGATCTGATTCTGTTCCCGGAGATAGAAGATAAACCAAACCGTTTTGCAATCGTATATCGGAACAGGTATATGGTTGAAATGGCAGATTATGTCGTTGCCTATGTTTCGCATAGTTGGGGAGGGGCATACGAGACCTATCGCTATGCGAAAAGAAAAGACAAGCATATCATAAACCTTGCCGCTTTTGAAGAAAAATAGCGACTCAGGATTTTATATTTATTTAGCAAAAATACTTGAAAAAGGGAAATAAAAGTATTATAATATATAGGTAATGAATTTTATGAGGAGAACTTGTTATGGTTTACAGAATGAAGGTTGCCGGTCTTGAGAGAGATTTGCCCCTTTGTCCCATTAGCGAAGATCTTTATATTGGTGCGTTTATTCTTTTCGGCGACGTTGAGCTGACCGAAAGATGCGCCGAGGAGCTTGCAAAGCTCGCTCCCGAGCACGACCTGCTTCTTACCGCAGAGTCCAAGGGTATTCCGCTTGTCCACGCTATGAGCCGCTGCCTCGGTGAGAACAGATACGTTCTTGCCCGTAAGTCGGTTAAGCTTTATATGAAGGACGTGCTGAAGTGCGAGACCAAGTCTATTACCACAGGTCACATGCAGACCCTTTACATCGACGGCGACGACGCCGAGTTTATGAAGGGCAAGAGAGTGCTTATCGTTGACGACGTTATCTCTACCGGCGGTTCGCTTTTGTCTCTTGAAAATCTCGTAGAGCAGGCAGGCGGTACTATTGTTGGAAAGATGACCATTCTTGCTGAGGGCGACGCTATCGGCAGAGAGGACATTACATATCTTGCACCCCTTCCTCTTTTCGACAAAAACGGTAATCCTTTAAACTGATAATTAAAAACGGACGGTAAAAAACCGTCCGTTTTTGTTGTTATTTGGTCGATTTTGGGCATACTAACCTTACATTATATTAATAGAGAGGTTGTATGCGAATAAATAAGGTTGAGATCTGCGGTGTTGATACTTCGAGTCTGACTACACTTTCCGAGGGGGAGAAAAGGGAACTTCTCCGACTTGCGGCAGGGGGAGACCAGGAGGCGAGAAGCAGCCTGGTTATGGGCAATCTCAGGCTTGTGCTTAGCGTTATCGGGCGATTTAACCCTAAGGGGGAGAGCATTGACGACCTGTTTCAGGTGGGCTGCATCGGGCTGATGAAGGCGATCGATAATTTCAATCTGGAGCTCGACGTGCGCTTTTCCACCTACGCCGTGCCCATGATCATCGGTGAGATCCGACGTTATCAGCGTGACAACAATGCCGTGCGTGTGTCTCGAGGAACAAGGGATCTGGCATATCGGGCGCTCCAGGCGAAGGAGGATATTGCGAGAAGGGAGCAAAGGGAGGCGACCATTCGTGAAATTGCCACAATGCTCGAAACCACCGAGCGCGCCGTCAGTGAGGCTATGGAGGCGATTTCTCAGCCGATTTCTCTCTTTGACTCGGTCTGGGGAGAGGGAGACGACAGCGTGTACGTCATTGATAAGCTGGCAGATGAGGGAGAGTCGGACGACGTGTGGGTGGAGAATATTTCGCTGAAGGAGGCGCTCAGACGCCTGACCCCCAGGGAGATGAACATTATTGAGCGCAGGTTTTATAAGGGCAAAACGCAGATGGAGATTGCTGCTGAGATCGGCATTTCCCAGGCGCAGGTTTCTCGTCTTGAGAAGGGTGCCGTAGACAAACTAAGGAAATATATGGCGTAAAAAAAGACCGACCCAAAAGGGTCGGTCTTGTTAATTTCTATATTAGAAGAGGATTTCGTAGGACTTTTCTTCTTCTCTGTACTGGTGAACGAGTGCAAATACTGCAACAGCAAGACCAACGAGAACGAAGCAACCCTTCATCATATCGTCTGCAGTGGGAACAACAAGCTTCTGAAGAAGAAGACCTGCGAAGCCAAGGCAACCGAAGGAAGAACCGATGATGAATACGTGCTTGAAGAGAAGAACGAATACAAGAACGAGAACGGAAGCGCAAACGCCGCCGATTATGTATCTTGCCATAGGTGTGTTGAGGAACTCAAGAGAGCTGAAGAAGTTTCTGATAACTCTCCATGCGTATACGTAACCAAACAGGAAACCGCATCCGCCACCAAGGCACATGATTACTAAGTTGTATGCGCAACGGGAGATAAACAGACCGAGAAGAGCGCAAACAATCGCAACGAGTGCGGGAATCTCAATATATTCGGGAATGGGAAGTGCACCTGCATACTTCACAACGAAGGGTGCAAGGAACATGTAGCCAAGAACTGCAGCTCCTGCGGGGATTGCAACGTGAAGAGCCATCTTAAAGAGCTTGTGACCCTCGAATGCAAGAAGAACAAGGAGGCAGATAGCTACGATGAGTGCGGGAACTCTGTACTGTGCGTAGAGCTCGAACACTTTATCGGGAATCATACCCCAGTAACCCTTAACCTTATCAATAACCTGACCTACCATAAGGACGTCCTTGATCTTCTCAAGAATGCCGGTAGCATCGAAACTAGCAAACTTTTCAAATACCTGTGCGAATTCCATAGCATATCCTCTTATTATTTAATAGATTTCTAGACATAGGTATTATAACATATTATTTAGGAAAATGCAAGCAAAATGTGAAAAAAATATAAAAAATTTTTTACTAAAAAATATTTTTTCTAAGGTGTTTTTGGGATAGCGCCGGATTGGATCAAATTTTTCTTAAAATGTAAAATACTGTTTGCAAAACGGAAGGAATTATAACATATTTTTCCAATTCTAAGGATTTGAAAAAACTTGAAAAAATTTACGGACTGAAAAAAATCCTTCCTATATATTATATATTGATATTGTTACGAATGAAGTTCCCAAATGACGAATGGCAACTTGCACAAAAACCTCAGCTTGTTTTTGACACTTTATGGCAAAAAGGCGGATTGTAAAAAAACTTGAAAAAAATTGAAAAAAGGTATTGACTTTTTGAAAACGTTGTAGTATAATAAGAAAGCTTACGCAGGTGAGCAACTTGATCATTGAAAATTGAACAACATGAAAATAAGAAAACACTGAAAAGTGTAGTTCTTGTCAAAACACATTGAGATAACTCAAAAGTAAGAAGAAGCTAGATTAAAGATAGCTCTGAAAAAGGATTTAGGTCCCTTGGGGGATTTAGATAAACATTTTTTAGAGAGTTTGATCCTGGCTCAGGATTAACGCTGGCGGCGTGCATAACACATTCAAGT
>JBGVPG010000019.1:0-94252 GCA_045126855.1 Eubacteriales bacterium
TATTATCCGTCATTCCATTATATAGCTTACCTTCGTCACCCATGATTGGATCGACAACGACCAGAAGCTTGTTGGTGTCTTGATTATTGATCAGGCGCTCCACGATGTCAATCTGTTTAGGATTAACCATAAAACCCGTGGCAATGCAATCGAATCTAAATCCAAGCTCCTGCCAAATGCCAACGGTCTTTTCCATATATTCGGTGGTGTCGAGAATATCGAACTTGCCAAAATCAAGCGTATTGGAGACCAAAGCGGTTGGCAAGGAAGCAACGTCGATACCTTTTGCGGCAAGGATAGGTATCATAGCCGACAAAGCAATTTTTCCCACGCCGGGCATATCGTTTACACAACATATTTTTTTCATAACGAATTCTCCGTTTTATTATAGTTTAACTATCGATTACTATCGACAAATTCTTATTTATCGGTGAGTTTATTATATCACATAATCCGTTGAAAATCAATAATTCTTTTAAGCGAATCAATAATTGAACGATACCTCATAAATTGAACGAAAGCAAAAGAGCCTATCCACCGAAGGCGCAAATTCCTCGGAAAGATAAGCTCTTTTATCAATTATTGAGTTTCTTTTGCGGTTTTACAAGATGCAATCAAGAGTCTTCTAATGTTTCCGCATAATTTTTCTGTTTGTTTATAGGATTCCAAATCAATTCTTTTAGTTTCGTACATAAGTTTTAACCAATAGCTTGCCTCGTTGGATTCTTTTAACGCAATTTCAAGCTTCGATACAAAATCCTTCTTGCTTTGTGCATATTGTGCCTCGTGAATATTTGCACCAATGGAAGTTCCGGCTCTTGCAAGCTGATCAGTCATATAAGAGCTTTTGGGTGCTTTGACACCGTCAACCAGATCAACAATAGCAACTGCAAACTCAAATGATAAATCAAGCAATTTATTATCTGACACAATAGCACCTTCCTTCATGTAAATTATACCACCAAAGACGACGCTTGTCAATGATATATTGCTGGAGCAATATGATATACTCGGTAAACGAGCATGATATACTTGCTGCGCAAGTGTGATATATTTGCAGGGCAAATATAAAAATTATATCCGTTCCTTAATACGCGAAGCGTATATCATATGCTAAGCATATATCATAGCGCCAGCTATATCATCCGTGACTGCAAGGAACGGATATAATTGAAAGAACTCAGAATTGTATCCAATCCTGAGTTCTTTCCTGGTGCAGGCGACGGGACTTGAACCCACATGAATTGCTTCACTGGAACCTGAAACCAGCGCGTCTGCCAATTCCGCCACGCCTGCATATTCGAGGCCTCGATCCGAGACCTCGATTATTATATCACATGACTAAATAAATGTCAAGTAATTATCATTTACTTTTTGTTATAAATTTCTCTGAAGCTTGCGATCGCAGATGCGAAGTCCTCGATTGCGCCGTCAACGACGGTGGGATCGGTCATATCGATGCCTGCAACCTTGAGGCTATCAAGGGGAGACTTGGAGCCGCCGCACTTCAGGAACTCAATGTACTGTCCAACGTATGCGTCACCCTCGGTCTCGATGCGCTTTACGATTGCGCTGGCAGCCGAGATACAGGTAGCGTACTTGTATACGTAGAAGCCCGAGTAGAAGTGAGGAATTCTCATCCACTCGTATGCGATCTGCTTATCCTTCACAACCTTGGGACCGAAGTATGCACGAATAAGCTTCATATAGGTCTTATTCAGCACCTCGGCAGTAAGGGGCTCGCCCTTTGCACAGAGGGCGTGAACGTCACGCTCAAACTCCGCAAACATAGTCTGGCGATAGAGAGTGCCCTTGTAGGTCTCCATAAGTCCGTCGAGGATAGAGAGCTTTTCAGCATCGCTCTTGCACTCGGCAAGCTTTCTGTGTGCGAGAAGAAGCTCGTTTACGGTAGAGGCAACCTCGGCTACGAAGATGGTGTAGTCGGAGTTGTGGGGCTCGTTATACTTACGGGAGAAGTAAGAGTGCATGGAGTGACCTGCCTCGTGAGCGAGGGTGGAAATATCGTCGAAGGTCTCGGTGAAGTTAAGAAGAATGTAGGGCTCGGTTGCGGGACAGCCTGAGCTGTATGCACCGCCGCGCTTACCCTTGGAGGGATAAACGTCAACCCAGCCACGCTCCTTCAGACCCTCGGTAAGAGTGCTGTGGTACTCCTCGCCAAAGATCTTGACGGTCTCAAGAACCTCCTCAACCGCCTCCTCGTAGGTGTACTTGCTCTCGCACTCGCCGATAAGGGGTGCGTAAACGTCGTAGAGGTGAAGCTTATCAAGGCCGAGAACCTCACGCTTCAGCTCGTAGTAATCGTGAATTACGGGAAGGGACTTACGAACCGACTTGATAAGGTTGTTGTAGATTACGGGAGTAACCTCGTCACGGAAGGTGGACGCCTCAAGAGAGGACTTAAAGTTAGAGAGCTTTGCAAGGGTCTTTCTCTCCTTAACGTAGCCCTCGTACATGGTAGCGAAGGTGTTGCCAAACTGACCGTAGGTCTTGTAAAGACAGTTGAACGCAGCACGTCTTACGTTGCGCTGGGGCTTCATAAGAGTGGGTACGTAATTTACGTCGGTGAGCTGGAAGAGCTTGCCGTTTTCGTCACGAATCTTGCCAAATTGTAAATCAGAGTTTGCAAAAATGCCTCTGATACCGCCGTGGCTGCCGAGAGCGTCACCCATATTTGCCATAAGCTTCTCACACTCGTCACTGAGGGTATGGGGCTTCTGACGCATAACCATATGAAGTGTACGGCGGAAGGTCTCGAGTCCGGGCTCCTCCTTGATCCAGCCCTCAACGGTCTTCTCGTCAAGGCGAAGGATGTAGGGGTTAACGAACCAACCGACCGAGGATGCGGAGATCGCAAGAGAACGAACTCTGCCCATTCTTGCCTGCGCAAAATTATTGCTGCTGTCGGTATCAAAATCAAGGTGAGCGTAAACCCAGAGCTTGCTGATTATGTACTCAAGCTTTGCCTCGTCCTGAAGAACCGCAAGAAGGCCCTGAGCGCTCTTTGTCATCTCCTTCTCATGGGCGGGAAAACGCTTAACAATAGCCTCTACCTCGGCGTAATCCGCCTTGAAATCATCCTCGGTGGGATAGATCTTGGTGAGATCCCATTTATATTTCTGATCAATTTTGCTTCTGTCTGTCATAATCTTTTGCCTTTCTTATCTTTTGAATCGTTTGAAGAGGAGATCGAAGAGCTCCTCGAAGGAGGAGATGGAGGTATTTCTGTCATACACCAGCTCATTCATAATCTCAACGACGCCCTCGTAGCCGTCCTTGAAGTGCTTTTTGAGATGAATTCTCGCACCTGCGCCCCATGCGGCGAAGAAGTCGCCGAGTGCCTTTTTAAGTCCCGAGGACTTATGGCAAACGTCGGAGGCGAGGATAGCCGAGACCTCGCAGATCTCAAGAATACAGCCGAGGAGAAGGTCCATAGCGTCTGCCGCAGCACGGCGCTCGGGAGGATCCAGCCTCTCGGTGATGAAATTCGCCTCATCACGTCGGATCTCAACGAAATGATTTCTGTATCTGGGATAGAGCGTGTCAAATCTGAAGGATCCGCTCTTGAGGTAGTTGATGGCAAGCTCGAGGCAGCAAACCACAAGCTCGGACTGGTTAGCTCTGTCAAGCTGACACATAAGGATATGCTCAGCCATCTCCTGCCTGAGAGCAGGGATATCGGGAAGCTTCTCTACAAGCTTAAAGGCTGCGCCTGCATCGCCTGCAAGACAGCGGTCAACGATATTAACGTAATCGGTAAGCACGCCGTACTGATAAGAGGAGAGGATCTCCTCTCTGCCCTTCGCATACTTAACGACGGCATCAACGCCCGCCTTGCCAAGCTTAACCTTGAATACGTCAAAAATTCTCTCCTTAAAGGTGGGGTAGATAATGCTCTTTCTGAAGCCGTCAAGAACCTCTCCTGCGAGGAGCTTCTCAGCCGCAGAGTCGGCGGAAAGAATATCGTAAACGGTAGAGGGAGCAATGTTTACCTCCATATCACCGAAGGTTTCAAGCAGAGCTATGTAATCGCCGTCGGACATACTTGTGCTCTGACGAACGTTAAGGAGCTTCTCTGCTCTCTTATGGGCAGGCATACCTGCGAGAATTCCCGTAAAGATGCTACCGCCGATGCGCTGACCGAGAATAAATCTGGTGGTCAGCTCCTCGCAGAAGCCGTTTTCATTAACGAAAACAGCCGCAACACGGGAGTCCTCTCTCTTGAGCGATCTTTCAAGAATGGCAAGAAGTCTCGCACCGATAGATGTACGTGTCTCGTTGCTCTCCTTGTTAACGTGTCTGTTAATAAATCCGACGAGAAGCGCCGAAAGCTCGTCACACTCGGGAATCATCTCAAGGCAGGTGTCGTATATCTTCGCCTTCTGATCATCGTTCATTCTATCGTACTGTCTGTCAAGGAATGCAATGATCTGTCTTTGGATATCGGGTGTTCTGATGGTGAGAAGAAGCCTGTCGAGGATCACGTCACGGGTCTTGACCGGCTCGATAACAAAGTGAATATCAAAGAAATTCAGTATCTTCTGCTGAAGGAAGCCGCCGTAGAATACTCTGGCAAGATTCTCGTTTACCACCGCCTTTACGCTGTCAAGCTCACGGTCGTAGTTCTTGGTGATAAATCCAAAGAGACGGTCTCTCATTACATCCACGTGAATAAGGTGGAGCGCAACGTCAAGAGCAACAGCCTTTGCAGGCACGCACTCCTGCACGTACAGATTGTTCATTCTGTCGAATATCTGCACGGGAATGGGGATCTGCTTGGTGGAGTATCTGGCGAGAGGTCTGTACGCACGGGTGCGCTGTGCGTCGGTAAGTCCCTCTCTGTACTTCTCATAGATATCGAGGAAGCTGATGAGGGTCTCGTCGGTAGGCAGAATAGAGGACTCAACGTAGTAGCCCGAGCACTGCCAGAAGATAAAGACGATCTCCGAGAGAGTCTTCATAGTGGTAATGCGAAGGTCATACTTTGCCGAAATAGATGCCACAAACGCCTGGAACTCATCCCTGACCTTACGGTTATCGATAAGCTGGTAGAAGAAGGAGGCAACCGAAAGGCTCTGCTCGTAGCCTGTGGGATGACGGCTTACCGTCTCGCTTGCAAAGTCAAAGAAAATGAGGTCACGTCCTACCGCACAATCCTCGCCAACGCATCTGAGCTTAAAGCCCTTGTATGCCTCGGTGGTGCTTACGAAGCTGGCAAAGGAAAGCCTCTCCCTCATCTCGTAGGGGAGAACGCTCATAATAGCGTTGATGATCACAAGCGCCTCATCCGAGGCCTTGGAATCCTCCACGGGGAGACGGAAGCAGACATCCTCACCGCCCTCGCACAGAGATGCGGCTACCGCATAAATTAGTCCCTTCATCATCTCGGGGCTGTACTTCTTTACCACCCCATGAGAAGCCGTCAGTGGACGGGGGGTATACACCTTGTCTGCAAGGGAGGGATTTGCCGACGCCGCAGGGTCGGTAAGCTTGAATACCGATACGTCGGTAATGAACATATCGGGGTTGTATACGTCGTTGGTATTGCCGTAGAAAACGGCTGCACGCTCCTGCTGATTTAAAATCAGCGAATGAGCAAGATATGCGCTTCTCTCACCTGTAAAGTCGGTGGGAAGATATTTAAGAGTGGTCTGCACGATATCACCGTCCGAGAGCCTCGCCTGGCTATAGACCGTGGGAATCTCACCCCTTCTGATCCTGACGGGATTATGAACCGCAAGCTTATCCTTATACATAGGAGCAAGCTCACCCATAACGACGTCACCGGGAAGGGTCTCACTCTTTGCAAAGGTGTCAAAGCCGTCGCATTTATTATAAAGACTTACACGTGCAGGTACACGGGAATAAAAATGCTGTCGTGCCATAGTTATCCTTTCTCGTGGGAGCATGGAGCTCCCGAATTTCGTCTATTGAAATCCGCACAAGCGGAAATTTTGCCGTTTTAAAAACCGCTGATGGGCAGGTCCTCATTGTCCTCGCCCTTCGTAATTTTCTTTATTTGAACGTAATATGTCATGGTGTCGTTAACACGGACAAGCACACGGTCGCCGACCTTATGGCCCATAAGTGCGATGCCAAGAGGAGACTCCTTGCTGACAAAGCCAAGAAGTGCGTTCTGGCGGAGGGTGGTAACGATCTGTATCTCCTTCTCCGCATTCATCTTTTCGTTAAAGACCAAAACCTTGTCGAAGAGGGTTACCACGTCATCCTTCTCCTCGATCTCAATAACCTTAGCGGTTCTAACCATCGCCTCGAGATACCTGATACGGCTCTCGTTCTTACGTTTCAAATATTTGGCTTCCTTGTACTCGGCATTTTCCGAAAGGTCGCCGTATTCTCTGGTGCGCTTCAGCTCCGCACCAAGCTCGGGAGCGAGGATGTTTTTGCGATAAGCAATCTCCTCCTCCATCTTTTTTATGTCAACTTCTGTTAATTCGTCGTACATTCTGACTTTCCTGGAGTTTTGATTGGGGCTGTCGGAGGACAGCCCCAAAGATTTCAGACTTTTTCGGTCTCACCAAATATGACATCCCACATTTTGTCGATTATGAGAGAGAATTAAGGATTTCAAGTGTATCCCTTGCGATCACAAGCTCCTCGTTGGTGGGAATGACAAGAACCTTAATGGGAGAATCGGGAGTAGAGATATCGATCTCCTCGCCGCGAACCTTGTTCTTTTCAGCGTCGATCTTGACGCCGAGGAATGCGAGCTGCTCGCCAAGAGCCGCTCTGTAGTGTCCTGCGTTCTCACCGATACCACCTGTAAATACGATAGCGTCAGCGCCGCCCATAGCAAGCATATATGCGCCTACGTTCTTTGCGATCTGATGAGAATACATCTCCTCGCATAGGATAGCTCTCTTGTCGCCCGACTCTGCAAGTCTGCCGATCTCCTGGTTATCGCTTGTCTTACCGGAAACACCGAGCATACCCGACTTCTTGTTGAGCATCTTGTCAATGTCGTCAGCAGTTGTGATCTCGCCCTTACGCATAAGGTAAGGAATGATAGCAGGGTCGATGTTACCCGAACGGGTACCCATCATAATACCCTCGAGAGGAGTAACACCCATAGAGGTGTCGAAGCACTTGCCGCCCTTAACCGCTGCAAAGGATGCGCCGTTGCCGAGGTGACAGGTGATCACGTTGCACTGATCCAGGGGCTTGCCAAGCATAGCCGCAGCTCTCTCGCTTACGTAGCGGTGAGAGGTACCGTGGAAGCCGTAGCGACGGATCTTGTAATTCTCGTAATATTCGTAAGGAAGTGCGTACATGTAAGATGCATCGGGCATGGTCTGGTGGAATGCGGTATCGAATACTGCAACCTGGGGAACGCCCATAAGCTTTTCGCAAACAACGATGCCGTTAAGGTTTGCGGGATTGTGAAGGGGTGCAAGGTCTGCGCACTCTGCGATGATCTCCTTAACCTCGTCGGTTACGAGAACAGAGGAAGCAAACTTCTCACCGCCGTGAACAACTCTGTGTCCAACTGCGCCGATCTCGGATACAGACTTGATAACGCCCATCTTCTCGTCAACGAGAGTGTTGAGAACGAGCTGAAGAGCCTCTGCATGAGTGGGCATGGAAATAGCAGCCTTATAATCCTCTCTGCCGGGAACCTTGTACTTGAAGCCCGACTTACCGCCGATCTCCTCACAAATACCCTTGGCAATTACCTGCTCGTTTTCCATATCGATAAGCTGGAATTTGAGAGAGGAGCTACCTGCGTTGATAACCAGAATCTTCATTTTGATTTTCCTCCAAAATATATTATTAATTAATTTCTAAGCAAAAAATGATAAACGAGGGCGATCACAGCTCCAAGAAGCGAGCCGACAACGACCTGCAAGGGAGTATGACCTACGAGGACCTTCAGCTTTTCGGTCTTGATCTTATCATCGTGCTCGGAGAAGTAATCGTTGAGCTGCTCAACGATGCTGATGATAGAACGCGCGTGCTTTCCGGCCTCTGCTCTTACACCGGTGGCGTCGTGCATAACCACGATGGCAAAGACCATGGCAAGACCGAATACAGGGCTGCCAAATCCCTCCGTAAGACCGCACATTACCGCTAAAGCAGTAACGGTAGCAGAATGTCCGCTGGGCATACCTCCGTCACCGACGAGACGGTCAAAAGAAAACTTTTTATTTACGATTGCGTTAATTATGCTCTTTACGACCTGGGCTATGATCCAAGCGCATCCGGGAACGATTAAAACGGGATTGGTCAGAATATTGAGGAAGTCCATATTATCATCTCCTTCGTTTGTGTTTCCAACATTAATATTTTATCACTTTTTTTATATAAATGCAATAGATATTTAAATTTTTTAGCGATTTTGTTGTCAAAAACAGAAAAACGGAAACTTAGGCAAGCATTAAAATCTTGGATTTTGCTCTCAAAACACCGATTTTGCAAATCTTAGTTGTCATTTTAATGAAAAAATGCGCTCTTTTTCGTTTGAGAGCGCATTTTTGTTTTTCTGTTTTTATTTGATTTCCTTGATCTTCATTATGTCGTATGGCGTGGTCTGATATACGAAATAATTAAGCCAATTTGTGAAAAGGAGGGTGGCGTGGCCACGCCAGGTGCTCATGGGAGCCTTGGTATCGTCGTCGTTCGGGAAGTAATTTTCGGGAATCCTTGGGTTGATTCCTGCCGCCTTGTCACGGGTATATTCCTTATTCAGGGTGTCGGCATCGTACTCCGAGTGACCCGTGAGGAACACCTGTCTTCCCCTCTTGGTCTTTACGGCGTAAACGCCAGCCTTGTCGGAGGATGCGAGAATTTTCAGTCCCTTGACCTCCTCAATATCCTCTCGCCTTACGGTGGTGTAACGGGAGTGTGGCACGTAGAACAGGTCATCAAATCCACGGAAGAGAATGGATTTTTTATGATCCACGTGGTGGGCGTATACACCCGAAAGCTTCTCCTCCATCATATACTTTTTGATGCCGAAGTGGTAGTAAAGTCCTGCCTGTGCACCCCAGCAAATGTGAAGGGTGGAATGAACGTGGGACTTAGACCACTCCATGATCTCGCAGAGCTCGGGCCAATAGTCGACCTCCTCAAACTCCATCTTCTCAACGGGTGCACCGGTGATGATCATACCGTCGTAGAAATTGTCCTTTACGTCGGAAAACTCCTTATAAAAGGCGAGGAGATGATCCTCAGCGGTATTTTTCGCCTTGTGGGTGGTGGTTCGGATAAGCTCGATCTCCACCTGAAGGGGGGTGTTACCGAGAAGACGTGAAAGCTGTGTTTCGGTATCAATTTTCGTGGGCATAAGGTTGAGGATAAGTATCTTCAGGGGACGGATATCCTGCTTTATAGCCCTTTTTTCGGTCATAACGAAGATATTTTCGTTCTCCAACGTTTTGACCGCAGGTAATTCATTTGGAATTTTAATCGGCATTTGTCGATACCTTTCTTAGTCGATAGATGCAAGGGCTGCCGCAAGGTCCTCGATAAGGTCATCGGCAGACTCAATTCCGCAGGAATAGCGGATAAGGTCGGGGGATACGCCTGCGGCACGAAGCTCGTCGTCGTTCATCTGTCTGTGGGTTGCGCTTGCAGGGTGGAGACAGCAGGTGCGTGCGTCGGCAACGTGTGTCTCGATAGCACCGAGAGTCATATTCTTCATAAACTTCTCAGCAGCGGCACGTCCGCCCTTTACTCCGAAGGAAACCACACCGCAGGAGCCGTTGGGAAGATATTTCTTAGCAAGCTCGTGGAACTCGTCGCCATCAAGGTCGGGATATTTTACCCAGGTAACGTTGGGGTGGGTCTGAAGGAACTTGGCAACCTTCAGGGCATTTTCACAATGGCGTGCCATTCTCACGTGCAGGCTCTCGAGTCCGAGACCGAGAAGGAATGCCGACTGAGGAGACTGGGTGCAGCCAAAGTCACGCATAAGCTGTGCGGTCGCCTTGGTGATAAACGCACCCTCAAGGCCGAATTTGTCAACGTAGGTAACGCCGTGATAGCTGTCGTCGGGGGTGCAGAGGCCGGGGAATTTGCCCGATGCTCGCCAGTCAAACTTACCCGAATCAACGATACAGCCGCCAACAGCAGAGCCGTGACCGTCCATATACTTGGTGGTGGAATGGGTCACGATATCGGCGCCCCACTCGATGGGACGACAGTTGATGGGAGTTGCGAAGGTGTTGTCAATAATAAGCGGAACGCCGTGGCGATGAGCCACCTTAGCGTAAAGCTCGATATCAAGAACGCAGAGGGCGGGGTTGGCAATGGTCTCGCCGAACACAGCCTTGGTGTTGGGTCGCATAGCCGCCTCCAGCTCCTCCTCGGTGCAGTTGGGAGCAACGAAGGTGAACTCAACGCCCATACGCTTCATTGTAACCGCAAAGAGGTTGTAGCTTCCGCCGTAGATCGCAGAGGAGGAAACCACGTGGTCACCCTGAGAGGCGATGTTGAAAACAGCAAAGAAGTTCGCCGCCTGACCCGAGGAGGTCAGCATTGCGGCAGAACCGCCCTCAAGGGCGCAGATGCGAGCCGCAACGGTGTCGCAGGTAGGGTTCTGCAGACGGGAGTAGAAGTAGCCCGACGCCTCAAGGTCGAAGAGCTTACCCATATCCTCGCTGGTGGAATATTTGAAAGTAGTGCTCTGTACGATAGGGATCTGTCTCGGCTCACCGTTTCCGGGAGTGTAGCCACCCTGCACGCACTTTGTTTCGATTCTTAAATCCTTTTTCATCTTAAAATCCTCGATTTTTGATTAAAGTTCGCCCGAGATCGACTCTCGGGCGGTGTGGTTAGGTTTCAATCTCACGACCCTCAAGCGCCGCAAGTCCCTCACGGAATGCACGGGCACCGAGAAGTCTCTCGTCCTCGTCTGCGCTCTCCAGCATGGGAAGAAGCTGACGGAAGAGCTCACCCTTCACCGACATATCACGGCGGAAGCTCTTAGTTCCGTAAAGAGGCAGGGTCTTATCCCTCATCTCAAAGGAGTAAAGACCGAAGGCATCACTGCCAAGGTTCTTGGGCAGGATAAATCTGGGGTCAATATCACCGACGAAATCAATGGAAAGTGCGGTGTTCTCGTCATACTTTTTCTCGCTGACAAGACGGCTCACACGGTTGATAACCTCGTTATTGCTGTCAACGCCCGTAACGTCAAGGGTCTCGGTTCTGAAGACGATCTTACCAAAGGTAAGATTTTTCGCATCGATAGACATCTCGCCGTCCTTGTATTTGACGGTAAGAAGCTTTGCACCGCCAATACCGGGCTCGTCGTAGCCCGTGGACTCGATAGCACCCGAATAAGCGCAAAGAGCGCTGCCGATCTTGATAAATTCGCTGCCCTCGTGGCGAGAGCCGAATGCATAGTAATCTGCGCCAAATCTCTTGAGATCCTTGGACGATATAGGACAAAGGGTCGAGCCAACGGCACCGTCAAGGTCTGCATATCCGACTACGATATTGATCATAGAGCCGTCTCCTACGGTACGGTCGAAAATAGGACTTTCGGTAATGCTGTCGGTAACGAAGCCCCAGCCGTAAACGACTACCCTGTCATCCTCAAAGTCAAATCTGTCGATCTTATCGGAGGTGAAGACGTAGCAGTTCTCGGGAAGTCTGCCCGAGGTATAGATAGGGTTATTCTCGTAGCAATCGTATCTGCCGGGAGCAATAATGAACTTTGTATGCTCCGAGGCACGGAACTCACGAATGAGAAGCTCTGCCGTATTGTTGGTGGCACACTCGGTCTCAAAAAGGTCGCCGCTTATGAGAACGTAATCAATTCCCGCGCCACGGACGTACTCCATCATTTTTATAAAATTCTCACGAAGTCCTCTGCGTCTTTCATCGCTTTTCTCGGGCGAGAGGCCTGCAAAGGGGGTGTCAAGATGTATGTCTCCGAAATGGAGGAATTTCAAAACGGTTGTCTGAGCCTTATCACTCATTTTATGTACCATTCCTTTCCCGTTATAGGCGGCACTTTTGCCATGATTTGGCAGGCGCCGTTGAGTAAATATTATTTTACGATTACCATTATATCATCTTTCGACGGCATTTGCAACATTTTTAACAAAAAAAGTAAAAAATACTTGAAAAAAATAAATCACTATGATAAAATAATAGTTGATAATTTAAGGCAGAAATACATTGGAGGTAATTATGCTCAATCTAGCCGTAAGAAATACAGGAAAGCTCATCAGAGAAAAATCCAAATCCGAGAATATCCGTCTCGGCAGACTTTTCACTAAAAAGGACACCGCACGCCTTATGGCAGGCATGCTTACTCTTGATGAGAAAAAGACAGTTTATACAATTCTCGACCCCGGTGCAGGCACCGGTATCCTCGCGGCAGCAGCAATCGAGGAGGTTTGCAAGAAATGCCCCTCCGCTACCCAGATCTTCATCACCTGCTACGAGAACAATCTCGTTTTCCTTCCCATGCTGAAGGACAACCTTGAAAGAATCAGAAAAAAGGTGCGCCACGACTACGGCGCAAAGCTTTACGTAACCGTATACGAGGAGAACTACCTCACCGATTCCAAGAATCACTACACCGTCTCTCTCTTTGACGAGACCCGTGAGGACAAGTTCGACCTTATTATCTGCAATCCCCCTCTCGACCTCATCGACAAATACTCCCCCGAGGCAGAGGCGGTCGGCAAGGTGACCCAGCTCAAGACTGCGGCAGCATATCTCTTCTGCCGTCTTGCCGCAAAGCACCTCGAGGATGGCGGCCAGCTTGTAATTATGCTTCCCACCACCGCATCCACCTCCGCAGGCCTTGCTCCCTTCAGAAAGGAAATGGCAAACGCCCTTTCTCTTCGCAAGATCCACCTCTTCGTAGGAAAGCAGAAGAACCAGAAGCGTGCGGTTCCCCTTAAAAAGTCCTTTATTCTTGCTTATGCAAAGGCAGAGAAGACCGACACTATTGACGTTACCACCTCGGTTGACAACGGTGCGACCGTCGTTACCCTGCCCCCCGTTCCCTACGGCTTTGTCGTTGACTCCGCCGACGGAACTCTCACCCTTCCCAAGAGCGTTGAGGACACCAAGATCGTTAAGCACATCTCCGACCTTCCCGAGACCCTCTCAAGCCTAGGACTCAAGGTATCCACCGGTCTCGTTCTCGACTCCAGATGCGAGGGTATGCTCTTCACCGAGCCTATGAATGGTGCTGTTCCCGTGCTTCGTCCCTCGGCTATCAAGGGCGGTCAGATCCGCTTCCCCCAGCCCGTAAAGAGACAGTATCTTGTGACCAACGACGAGCGCCTTGTTCAGAAGAACAAGAATATGATCATCATCAAGCGTGTGCCTGCAAAGAGCGACGAAAGATTCGTCAACTCAGCTATCTACATGGCGGCTCAGCTTCCCGGATACAGATACATAAGCACCCACAACAAGATCAACTTCATCGACACCGTCAATAAGAACGAGGAGATGTCCCCCAGATTCGTCTTTGGTCTCTTCGCCCTTCTCAACTCCACAATCTACGACAGATACATTTCCATTATGTCCAAATCTAAGCAGATCAACGCTAAGGAAATGAAGGATCTTCCCCTTCCTCCCAGACACATTATCGAGAACATCGGTATGCGTCTTATGAGCGCAAGACAGACCAGCGTTGCTATGTGCGACCAGCTTGTTAATCCCACCCTTCATATTATAGGAAGATAATTTTTAATCGGTTATCAATAATATAAATCAACCTTTCAAGGCGAGGTTCATATGTTAACAGGAAATGAAATAATGCAACTTTTGCAAAGCCTTATATGGCTGCTTGCCGGCGTTGGCGTGTTTATAATCGGAATGAACTTCCTCAGCGAGGCTCTCGAAAAGAGTGCAGGAAGCGAAATGAAGAAGATGCTGGAGAAAATCAGCAACAACCGTCTTTCCGGCGTGTGTATAGGTGCCGGTGTAACCGCAATTATTCAAAGCTCATCGGCAACCTCCGTCATGGTAATCGGATTGGTTAATGCCGGTGTTATGACACTCTTACAGGCTACACCCATAATTATGGGTGCCAATATAGGTACTACCATCACAGGCGTTCTGGTAGCATTAAAGAACGACTACTTTGATATGCTCATGTATCTTCTCGCCTTTGCGGGAGTTATGATGGGCTTTGTAAAAAATGAAAAGGTTAAGCTCGCCGGTCTGCTTTGCTCCGGCCTCGGCCTGATCTTCGTTGGACTCAACGTTATGAGCAGCGAGGATGCCTTCGGAAACCCTCTCATCGAGGAGCTATTCACCGACATATTCTCTGTCATTAACTTTCCTCTCCTCCTCATTATCGTAGGAGCAGTCTTCACCGCGCTTATTCAGAGTTCCTCCGCCGCAACGGGTGTTGTTATCACCATGGTTGGCGCAAGCGTGCTTCCCCTGGATCTTGCCCTGTTCATCATTTTGGGCGCAAACATCGGAACATGCGTTACCGCACTCCTTGCATCCATCGGCGCCAATGCTAATTCCAAGCGAGTTGCTCTTATCCACTTCACTTTTAACGTTATCGGAACGGCTATTTTCACCGCAATCATTTGGATGCTGAGGGAGCCTGTAATAAATCTTCTCGTATTGGTATTTCCCGGCAACGACCCTATGTCGTTGCAGATGCGTGTATCGCTCTTCCACGTAATATTCAACGTTACAACCACATGTCTCCTTCTTCCCTTCACAAAGCTGCTGGTGAAATATTCCACTGTAATTATCAAGGATAAGGATGAGCAAAGCGAAAATCTTACTCTCAAGTATGTGGATGACAGACTTTTGAGCACCCCTTCTGTTGCTCTAATGCAGGTAAAGAAGGAAATCGAGTATATGCTTGATCTTGTTGAGGAAAACATCAACATGTCCTTCGATGCCATGGAGAGAGGAAATATTATCAACGGCGAAAAGGTTAGAAGCAATGAGAAAATCATCGACTTCACCAACGGCGCACTAACCAAGTTCCTTATCAAGCTCTCCACAGATGCGTCCGAAAGCGACGAGAGAGTGATCGGTTCTTACTTCCACGTTCTCAACGACCTTGAGCGTATCGGTGACCACGCCGAGAACTTCTATGAGATCGGAGAGGAAATGCGCACAAAGAAGATCGAGTTCTCCGAGAAGGCAAGGGCCGATATCAAAAATATGTGCAGAGCCGTTCTTAACATGCTTGACATTTCCAAGGATGCATTCGAGCATCTGAATAAGAGCAGACTCTCAGATCTGACAACAATGGAAAACACTGTTGACAAAATGAAAAAGGATCTCACCGCCAGCCATTTCTCCCGCCTCGCCGAGGGAAATTGCAGCATGGAAGTAAGCCCCTACTACTCCTCTGCCATCGTTGGCCTAGAGCGTGTAGCAGATCACCTTGTAAATATCGGATACAGTATTGTTAACCCCGTTGGATCACAGAAGGGTTAATTCGCTTAAAAAAGCACAAAGAGCCTGCGGAAAACCGCAGGCTCTTTCATATATATAAACGTTATATCCATCCAAAGGATTTTGCCATTGTAATGAATATAAACATTGTAACAACCGACAGGAGTGTGCCAAGGGTGATTATCTCACCTGCAAGCTCGTAATCGGCCTCGTAGTTTCTCGCCATAGCGTAGCTGGAAACCGCATTGGGAGTAGCAAATACCGCTACGAGAATCGCCATTTCAAGCTTGTTAAAGCCGAGAAGAGAGGAAACCGTCAGCATAACGAGAGGAATAATAACCGTCTTTCCAAGCACCGAGAGAAGCGAGAACTTCACGTTCTTCAGCATATTTCCAAACTTCAGATCACCGCCGAGAATAAGGAAAGCCACGGGAGTCGCCGCAGACTTTATGTTGAAGAGGGTGGTGTCAAGAATCTCGGGCATATCAAAGCCGATGGAATTGCGGATAATCGAGAAAACAAGACCGCTGACGCCACCGATAATAAGAGGGTTTTTCACGATTCCGAGAAGAGCCGACTTGATATTCTTGTTCTCCGCCTCGCTGAAAGCGTAGAGCGAAATTACCGAGAGCATATTGATGACGGGCACGTAGAAGGATGCAACCACAGCCGCAAGGACTGCGCCCTCATCACCGCCAATGCTGAGACCGAGAGGCACGCCGAAGAGCAGGAAATTGGAGCGGAACGTACCCTGAATCATTACGCCGCGGCGCTTCTTGTCCTTAACGAAGATAGGAACGATGAGGAAAAGCAGACCGCAGAGAAGACAGGCGCAAAGGCAAACGTAAAGAATAAGACGAAGGTTAAATACCTCGAAGATGTTAGCCGTTGCAACGTTATAGAAAAGAAGGACGGGAAGCAGACACTTAAAGCACACCTCGTTTGCCACCTTTAAGAAATGGCCGTCCCAAAGCTTAATTCGTGTAAGGAAATAACCGAGAATAATTAAAAGGAAGATCGGAACAACTACGTTCGCGGAAAAAATCAGATCAGCTCCCATAAAAACTCCTTGTTTTTGACAAATTACGCCTAATTATACACCCATTTTTTTCATATTTCAATAGAAAAAATGAAAAAAACGCAAAATCTATGATTTGCGCGTTTTTAACTAAATTCGTGCCGTGTTTTTGTATATAATGACAAAAGGACAGAAGGTTAATACCCTCTGTCCTTCATTTATTGCTTTCTGCAAATAGGCTTAAACTCACAGTATTCGCAGGGGGATACGCCGCTCCTTTTCTTGGGATCGGCAGGCATTTTGCCGCCCCTGATACCCTCTGCGGCGGTGATAACCGATTGCTCAACCGTCTCCATAAGCTCACTCCAGCCATCCTCGGTATAGAGAAGCTCACGCTTATTATCCCTTATCTCATCGGGATAGGAGGCGGAGTATACGGGGGTATATCGCAGAGTCATTGCGGAAATATTCTCGGGAGTATCAAGTATCATTCCCTCCCTGCCCTGAGCCGCCTTGACAGCCTCGTCGGCAAGCTTATCATCAGGTGTTGCCACCTTAACGTCGGATACGGCGGTTTTGACGTAGATAACGCCTGCAGGAACCAGCCTGCCCTCATCACCGACACCGACCCTCTCACGGAATTTCGACTTATCGCTTTCAACCAAGGCACGAAGATAGAGGAACATCTGAAGATTGGATCCCTCGGCAAGGTCGGTAGGCGAAAACGCCTTCTGTCCCGTCTTGTAATCCACGACCCTGAGGTAGACGTCATCACCCTTTTTATAGGCGTCAACTCGGTCGATAATACCGAAGATATTTATATCACCCTTATCGGTCTTGATGTTTATGGGGCTGGGGCTTGCCTCGTCGTAGGAAAGACGAAGCTCGAAAAAGCGCGGCTCGTATGCCGACTGTCGGAATTCCTCGCACAAGCCGTCCACCACGGGAAGGGCGGCACGGCATAGTCTGTCGATCTTGATCTTCGTCCTGACAGATGCTCCGACCGAATCCTCGCCAAGCTCGGCAATATACTTCTCCGCCGCGCGGAGAGTCAGAGCCTTGCGCTCGTCAGCGGTAAGCTCGCCCGACCTTCTTCCCTCACGGGAAAGGGCGGAAAAGAAATTCTCAAGAATAGCGTGGATAAAGGAGCCGATGCTCCTTGCATCAAACTCCGCACGCTCCTCCCTGCCAAGCTTAACCGTATAACGGCAGAAATAGCCGAAGGGACAGTTCACGTAGGAGTCAATTTTGCTCTGTGACAGGGACAGCGGTCTGCCAACCAGACTGTTTACTATGCCCTCGCCAAGAGATGCCTTTGTATTTGAAATATCCCCCTCAAGGACCTCTACCTCACGCGCAAATCCCGAGCGCAAAAGGGCGTCCTTTACCGAGGAATAGTCCTTGCCCGCTCCGCCGATATCAAGCAGGGTAAGTCCGGGAGAGTAGGATCTTTCGCAGGCGGTAAGGCTGTCCACACGTCTGGGTGTGACCTGACCGCCGGTCAGCTTAGTGATCCTTGAAATAACCTCGGCAGGGGCAACCGACTTGAACCTGGTATCCTGAGCCGAGTAGCTGAGGGTCACCGAGGTCGTGGCATAGGAGAATGCACGGCTGAAGATAAACAACTCACGTGCGCCCTTGATCTCCAGCTCGGGAGCAATGGCAAGGCCGCCTGCCAAAAGGCGTTGTCTGTCTCTCTCGGTAAAGTAGGATCTGTCCGATACGGTGGCAGGGAATTTCCCCTCGTTTACACCGATAAGATAGATGTGCTTTTTCTCATAAAGTCTGAGCATATCGGCACTACCAACCGTCACGCTGTCAACGTAGGCAGGAATATGGCCAATATTTGCCGCAGAAAATACCGTTTTTAGCTGGGAAAGGAAGGCGTCACGGTCGGCAGGAAGATCGCCAAGGACGGTAACCACCGTGTCAAGCGACGCGCAGATCACCTTCCAAAGAGCCGCATTATCCTCCGCAAGGCTATTTTCACCCATTTCGCTGAGCGCCAGGGCACGTTTTTTCAAGGAATCCTCCATATTAATACTCAGAAGGAAGGAAAGGAGCGCCTCTGCCTGCTCACGAACCGTGCCGGCCGCCGCCGAGGAGGTTGCAAAAGCAAGCAAGGGAGATATTACTCGACGCCTTATACCGTCGATACGAAGGAGTTTTTCGTCAGTACCCTCGTCACGGTGGGTGGTATAGCCTGCAGGATTCATATTCCATAGCTCGCCGTCGGTAAAGCGGCGACCGTTTATCTGCCACTTATTGACGTACATTTCAAGCTCATCGCACTCCTCACGGCTGACGCCCGACAAAGCACACTTGGCATAGCTGATAACGTCACCGCGAGAGAAGCCTCGTAGGACGGCGTAGGCGGTGTATATAAGCTTAACCGCCTCCAGCTCCTGAACGTCACGTCGGTAGGAGGTGAAGGAGGGTATACCTGCAGTATCAAGAGCACAGTCAAGGATGCCAAGATAGCTCTCCGCCTGTCTTGACACGATGGCAAAGTCGGAGTAGGAGTCTCCCTCCATCACTCTGCGCCTGATATCCTCGCATACAAAGGCGCATTCCTCGTAAGGCGTTTTTGCCTCAAAAATACGCAAAATATCGCTGTTTTGTAAAGTTATATTGTCATTTGGCGTTATTGCAGACCATAAATAACGTGAAATCTCTGCGAGTGACTCGTCGGATTTCGTGCCGTAGCCCTCCTCCCTGACAAGGTGAACCTCAACACCGCTCTTACGGGCGTAGGAGCTGAGCTTAGCACGGCAATCGAGGATCTCCGAGAACTCAAAGGCATCCTCCCTGCCCTTTGGGAGCATTAAAGCAACCGACACGGTCGTTCGCTCGGCAAGGAGAGACAGAAGCCTGTACTGTGGCTCGGTAAATGAGGTGAAGCCCTCTACGAAAATCTCGGTATCCGAAAGGAAATCGGGGTTCTCACGCAGTTTTTTTATCATCATATCAGCGTCATCGCCCGTATCGGCGTAACGCTCGTTAAGTATATCCTTATAGAGCGAATAGATGCTCGAAAGGTCGCAAAGCTTGGAGTATAGTCTCTTGTCGCTCTGTATCTCCTCATCAAGGCAGACAGCGGAAAGCTCGGAGGGAGAAATACCGAGACTCTGCATTTCGCCGACGGCGGCAAGAGCCGATTCCACCATTCCCTCTCCAACCTCTCCCCTGCCACGGGTCATTGCAAGTGTGGGGGCAAGCTCGGTCAGGGCACGCCACATAATAAGCGACTTTTTCGCATTATCACAGTACTCGCCCACAAGTCCTCCGAGAGAACGGAAGGTGCTGTTGGCAAGACGGGTGAAATTCGTTACCTCAAAGGAGAGAGCGGAGGACGGCGGAAGCACTCTGGCCATATATCCTTCAGCCATAACCGTCTGCTGCTCGGGTACTATCAGAATACTTTTATCGCCACGGTTATTGATTAGCCCTATCTCACGGCAAAAGGCCTCACGTGCCGCACCGGGATATCCCGATTGCATAATTTTCAGCATATCTCTACTCCTTTCTTTCATTTGAAAATATTATAATATAAATAAGCCTTTTTGTCAAGAATTCGAGTATTTCGAAATGTATTTTCTACTTAATGTCAATTTTTGCAATCTCAAATAGCAATTTTTGCAATTCTCTCATAAAAGATTATGTTGTATAATTATGTTGATAAAATATGCAAAAAGGAGTATAAACCAATGAACAATATGATTAATAAGCTCTATTCCATCGGACTTATCCCCGTTATCAAGATTGAGAACGCAGAGGATGCAGTTCCCCTTGCAAAGGCACTTATCGACGGCGGACTTCCCGCAGCAGAAATTACCTTCAGAACCGCTTGCGCGGCTGAGGCGATCAAGAACATCACCGATGCATACCCCGAGATGCTCGTAGGTGCAGGCACCGTTCTCACCACCGAGCAGGTTGACGCGGCTATTGCGGCAGGCTCCAAGTTCCTCGTTTCCCCCGGTCTTAACCCCAAGGTTACCGCTTATGCACTCTCCAAGGGCGTGCCCATGCTTCCCGGCTGTGCTAACCCCTCCGATATCGAGGCTGCTCTCGAGCTTGGTCTCAAGACAGTTAAGTTCTTCCCTGCTGAGGCAGCAGGCGGTCTCAAGATGCTCAAGGCTATGGCTGCTCCCTACGGTCAGCTCACCTTTATGCCTACAGGCGGCATCAACGCAAACAACCTTCTCGACTACCTCAAGTTCAACAAGATCATCGCTTGCGGCGGCTCCTTCATGGTTGCCGACGACCTCGTAAGAGACAAGAAGTGGGACGAGATCACCGCTCTCACCAAGAACGCAGTTAAGGTTATGCTTGGTCTTGAGTTCGTTCACATGGGTATCAACAACGAGTCCAAGGAAGAGGCTGAGAAGGCCGCAAAGCTCTTCAACCTTATGTTTGGTATGCCTCTCAAGGAGACCTCTAAGTCCACCTTCGCAGGCGAGCAGCTTGAATTTATGCACAAGAAGGGCCCCGGCGCACACGGCCACATCGGCATCCGCACCAACTTCGTTGACCGTGCTATGGCATACTTCAAGAGAATGGGCTTCGAGTTCGACGAGTCCACCATCACCTACGACGACAAGAGCGGCAAGCCCAAGTTCGTTTACTTCAAGGACGAGATCGCAGGCTTTGCTATCCATCTGGTTCAGAAGTAATAAACATTAAGCGTTTTCGGTAGTCTGATTGCAGACCGCTCACTCACCCCGTATGGTGAGCGCGAAAAGGCACCGAAAGGCCGTACTGTGTTAGAACAGACTAAACGCCTTTCTGGTCCATCTTGTACAGAAGTAATTTAAAGCAAAAAATATACCGAGAGGCTCTCGCCTCTCGGTTTTTTATTTAGTTAGTGATTTTTGATAAACGAGGGTACTTCCTCAATGGGAATGTCAAGAACAAGTGCGAGCTCGGAGTGAAGCAGGCGCTCCGCCTTCTGGCGAGCCGTCTCGTCGGTCAGGAAGTTCTTTTTGCCCTCAGCCTCACGGCGCTTCGCATTCTCGTCGATCGCACGGATCATACTGAACATCGCCTCTCTGTCTGCCGATTCCATAAGCTTCTTAAAATGATCGGCACGGGCACGGTTCGACTCCACCCACTCTATGTCGGGAAGCTTGTCTATGCGACCGATAAGCTCCAGGGCCTCCTCCCGTGTAAGAAGATGGCGCATAACCGAAAGGAGCCTTTCGCTATCGCAGGGCACGAAGATAAGCGAGTCGGATCGGCTGCAGACAGACGACAAAACGTAGTAGTTGCGAGAGACGTCTCCAATAGACTCCTCCCGTACGTCAACTATTTCCATAACGCCGTTTGCGCCGTATACGATTCTGTCACCAATCTTAAACATAGGCCCTCCTAAGCAGCTTTCTACTACTATTTTATCACAAAACGTCTAAAATTGCAAGGGGACATTTTTCACAAATTTTTATTCAACCGAAATAACCTTATAACCTGCTCCCTCAACGGCGGCTATGATCTCCTCCCTGTTGTCGCAGCCTGCGGCAAAATGAACGATAGCCTGATCCTTCTCGTGACTTACCTCGGCATACTCTACGCACGCAAGCGCCTGGAGTGTATCACGGACTCTAGCCTCACAATGGGGGCACATCATACCCTGAATTTTCATAGTAACTGTCATATTTATTTCCTCTTTTTCAATAGTTTTTTCATCATTAATCTTTGTTTTGTTATATTTTGACCTAAATCCGTTAAGCCTTAAAGCATTCATAACGACCGTGACGGACGAGAGGCTCATTGCCGCCGCACCGAACATCGGGTCAAGGGTAAGGCCGAACAAGCCTGCCGCAAGGGGAATGCCCACAAGGTTGTAGCAGAATGCCCAGAAAAGGTTTTCATAAATATTCTTCAGCACCTTCCTACCCAGGCGAATAGCGTCTACCGCACCCGAGAGAGAATCGCTCATAAGAACTACGTTTGCAGATTCGATGGCAATATCGGTGCCGCCGCCAATAGCCATTCCGACGTCGGCACGGGTCAGGGCAGGCGCATCATTGATGCCGTCGCCCACCATAATCACCCTGCCCTCCCTAGCAAGAGAGCGTATCGCCTCCTCCTTGCCACCGGGCAGAAGACCTGCAAAGACCTCGCTGACACCTGCGTCACGACCGATAGCATTGGCGGTACGGACGTTATCTCCCGTCAGCATAACGACACGAAGTCCCATATCCTTCATATCCCTGATAGCCTCGGCGCTGTCAGGACGAATAGCGTCTGCAACGGCAATGAGACCAAGCAACCTATCGCCCTTTGCGAAGAACAAGGGTGTTTTTCCCTCACCCGTCAATCTCTCGTAGTCCTGAGTGAGTGAGGAAAGGTCAAAGAAGCTTGAAATAAACTTATAGCTTCCTCCGAGAACCCTCTCGCCGCCGAGATAGCCCTCTACGCCGCTACCGCTAAGAGCCTTGAAATCGGTGATTTCGGCAGGTGCGCCTCTGCCCTCGGCATAGCTTACGATAGCCCTCGCCAAGGGATGCTCACTTTTTGCCTCAATGGCATAGGCGACCGACAAGAGCTCGTCCGTGCTGCTGCCGCTAGAAGAAATGACGGTTGTCACCGCAGGATTTCCCTCGGTTATAGTGCCCGTCTTATCAAGACAAACAATCTTGGCACGTCCCGTAAGCTCCAGCGCCTCGGCATTCTTAAAGAGGAGACCGAGTCTTGCGCCCTTTCCGCTTCCAACCATAATTGCCACGGGTGTAGCAAGTCCGAGAGCACAGGGACAGCTGATAACCAAAACAGAAATTGCCCGTGAAAGCGCATAGGAGAATATTCCGTCGGCAATCATCCAGCCGGCGAAGGTAACTATTGCTATACCGAGAACGGTGGGAACGAAAATTCCCGATATTTTGTCGGCAACCTTTGCAATAGGTGCCTTCGTAGCCGAGGCATCCTCGACCATTCTGATAATTGAGGAAAAGGCAGTCTCGTCGCCAACCTTGGTCGCACGGCACTCGAGATATCCCGATCTGTTGACGGTGGCAGCCAAAACGTCGTCGCCCACCTGCTTATCCACGGGAACCGACTCGCCGTTCAGCATAGACTCGTCAATACTGCTGTGACCCTTAATAACCACACCGTCAACCGGGATAGCCTCGCCCGGCCTAAGGATAAATACGTCGCCAACCACCACCTCGGAGGCGAGAATAACCCGAGTTTCACCATTCCTGATAACGGTTGCGATTTTAGGTGCAAGGCTGATAAGGCTGTTTATGGCATCGGTGGTTTTACCCTTTGCCCTCGCCTCCAGCATCTTGCCGACCGTGATAAGCGTCAGGATCATCGCCGCCGACTCAAAATACAGACCGTGAAGATCGTGGAAGGAGCCGACCCCGAGCAGCAGATAAAGACTGTAAACGTAGGACACGCCCGAGCCCAGAGATACGAGGGTATCCATATTGGGGGAGCGGTTGATTACGGCGCGGAAGCCGCTGATGAAAAATCGGCGGTTAACAATGAGTATAGCACCGCTGATCACAGCCTCAATTACAGCTATTATAATGGGGTTGTTGACTAAAATTTTGGGTATGGGCGCGCCTAGCATCACCGCGCCCATGGAGATATACATCAGGGGAATAAGAAGGCATACAGAGACGATAAGACGTCTTAAAATGCTCTTTTCCTCGTTATTTTGTACATTATTGTTTACTTTTTCACCTTTAGTCGTAGCTCCATAGCCACTTTTTATGACCGCCGAGATAATCTCATCATCGCTTATATTTCCCTCAACGACCATGGAGTTAGTCAGAAGATTTACCGAGCAGCTGCTTACCCCATCAAGGGATGACACCGCATTTTCTACCCTTGCCGAGCAGGCGGCACAGCTCATTCCTGTAATATTGAATTGCCTCATAGGCCCTCCGTTTTAGCTTTTTCTACCTCTATTATACACCAAATGTCAAAAATTTACAAGATAGCATTTAATAAAAGCATGAAAGAAAATCCCAAAAGAAGGAAATAAGTGGGTGCCCTTCCCCCTGAGGAATGGGTTTCGGGTATCATTTCATCGCTGATAACGTAGAGCATCGTTCCGCCTGCAAAGGAAAGTATCAAAGGCAAAAGCGCAGCGGAAACGCCTACGGCAAAGTAGCCGATGAGAGTGCCGAAGATCTCGATTACCCCCGTCGCCCCTGAAATAAGAAACGCCTTTATTCGACCGACACCTGCACCTCGCATGGCAACGGTGACGATAATTCCCTCGGGAATATTCTGAATGGCGATGGCGGTGGCAATCATCAAAGCACCGCTACTGTCACCGCTACCAAGCCCTACGCCTGCCGCTATCCCCTCGGGAAGATTATGCAGAGCTATTGCCATAACAAAAAGTGCAACTCGCCGGAGTTTATCGTCAAAGAAGCTTCGCTTTTTCATCAGATATGGAAGAGGAAGGTCAAGAAGATTTACAAGCCCGGCACCGAGGAATATTCCTATAACACAAACGGCGACTCCCCCCTCAAGGGACGGAAGGATCAAGCCGATTATTGCCGCCGAAAGCATCACTCCTGCGGCAAAGGAAAGCATGGCATCGTTTGCCCTTTTTCCAATAGTCGAAAAGAGCAGTCCAACTCCTCCGCCAAATATAGTTGCGCCGCCCACAAGGACAGCGGTTAATAATACATTGTTCATTTTCAGTCCTTAGAATAGAGATTTTGCTCCTTCTATCATTCTATTCTTTGACCGTTTTTTTGACATAAAAATCCCCACAAATTCGTCATTTGTGGGGATTTTGCAATGTTTAGTTTACTTTTTGAAGCGAATTATCTCGCCTGTTCCTCCATAATGAAGGCCTCGAGAGTATCGCCCTCACGGATATCGTTGAACTTCTCGATACCAACGCCGCACTCATAACCCGAGTTAACTTCACGAACGTCGTCCTTGAAACGGCGGAGAGAGGAGATCTTATCCTCAAAGATCACGATACCGTCACGAACGATACGGATCTGAGCATTTCTGGTGATCTTACCGTCCTGGATGTAGCATCCTGCGATAATACCAACGCCGGGAACCTTGATGGTCTGGCGAACCTCGGCGTGACCAAGGAGAACCTCCTTGAACTCAGGTGCAAGCAGACCCTTCATAGCCGCCTCGACCTCATCGATGATCTCATAGATGATACGGTGAGTACGGATATCGACCTTGTTTCTCTCTGCGGAGTCGAGAGCGTTTCTGTCGGGACGAACGTTGAAGCCGCAGATGATAGCGTTGGAAGCTGCCGCAAGCATAACGTCGCTCTCGGTGATACCACCTACCGCAGAGTGAATAACGGAAACCTTAACCTCCTCGTTAGAGAGCTTGATAAGAGACGCCTTAACAGCCTCAACAGAGCCTGCAACGTCAGCCTTAACTACGATATTAAGAGTCTGAACGCCTGCTGCGATCTGACCGAAGAGCTCGTCAAGATTAACTCTGGAGTTAGCCTGGAGAATTTCCTGACGGAGTCTTTCCTTTCTCTGCTCTGCAAGATCTCTTGCCATTCTCTCGTTTTCAACCGCATTAAGCTCATCGCCTGCCTGAGGAACGTCGTCAAGACCGATGATCTCAACGGGAACCGAGGGACCTGCAGTCTTTACGGTCTTGCCCTTATCGTCAACCATTGCACGAACTCTACCAACGGCGTTACCTACGATAACGTAGTCGCCCTGGTGGAGGGTACCGTTCTGAACGAGAACGGTTGCAACGGGACCACGGCCCTTGTCAAGCTTGGACTCGATAACGAGACCTGCCGCACGGCGCTTGGGATTTGCACGAAGCTCCTTAACCTCGGCAACGAGGAGAACGTTCTCAAGAAGGTCCTCGATACCCATCTTGGTGTGAGCAGAACAGGGCACGCAGATAACGTCGCCGCCCCATGCCTCGGGAACAAGCTCGTACTGTGTAAGCTGGTTAAGCACGTTGTCGGGATTTGCGGTGGGCTTATCCATCTTATTAATTGCTACGATAATATCAATGCCTGCCGCCTTTGCGTGGTTAATAGCCTCGATGGTCTGAGGCATTACGCCGTCATCGGCAGCTACTACGAGGATCGCAATATCGGTGGACTTAGCACCTCTCATACGCATTGCGGTGAACGCCTCGTGACCGGGGGTGTCAAGGAAGGTGATATCCTTGCCGTTTGCCTTTACTCTGTAAGCACCGATCGCCTGAGTAATACCGCCAGCCTCACCACGGGTAACGTTGGTGTGTCTGATAGCGTCAAGAATAGAGGTCTTACCGTGGTCAACGTGACCCATAACGCAAACTACGGGTGCACGCTCGAGGAGATCCTCCTCGCTGTCCTCCGCCTCGGTAAAGAGCTTTTCCTCAATGGTGACAACGACCTCCTTGGTAACCTTAACGCCAAACTCGTCGGCGATAAGCTCTGCGGTGCCGTAGTCAATAAGGTCGTTAAGGCCCTTCATCTCGCCCATGAACATGAGCTTCTTGATAACCTCAGCGGCGGTCTTCTTCATTCTGGTTGCAAGCTCGGAAACGGTGATTTCCTCGGGAACTGTGATTTCGAGCTGCTTATTTCTCGCACGCTCTGCCTCAAGCTTCTTGATCTTTTCCTGAGCCGCTCTTTCCTTATCCTTAGCGCTCTTCTGATTCTGTCCACGGTTATCCTGCTTCTTCAGCTTCTGCTTCTGAGCCTTGGAGTCACCGCCGTTAAGAATGGAATAGTAATGGTCGTTGTATCTTTCGTTGTACTTGTCAAGGTTAACGTCGTGAGTTCTGGTATCAACGATACGGGTCTTGGGAGCCGCCTCGTTAACGTACTCAACGCCAACGTTTACACCGCCCTTGACATTCTGGTTTACGGTAGGAGTGAGGGTCTTGAACTGCTGCTTCTGAGCCTTCTTCTCCTCCTTCTTCTGCTTAGGCTGCTGTACGGGAGCCGCTGCCTTCTGCGCCTGTGCCTGCTGCTTTTCAAGCGCCGCCTTCTGTGCAGGAAGAACTACTGGCTGCTTCGCCTCAACCTTAGGTGCAGGCTGCTGAACCGCAGGCTTAGCTGCAGGAGCCTGAGGCTTCTGCACGGGCTTTTCTCCGGGCTTCTGCCAGGAGGAATTGGGGTTGCGAAGGCCCTGAGCCTGTCTGTTCATATTGTCGTGCTTCTTAGCAAAGGGATTCTCCTGAGGAGCTGCGCTGTACTTATTGTAAGCAGGCTTTCTGTCGTCACGGGCAGGGCGCTCGGGACGCTGATCCCTTCTGTCATTTCTCTGCTGATTATTCTGTACCTGCTGAGGCTTGCGCTCGGTCTGCTGAGGCTGAGGCTTGCGCTCGGTCTGCTGAGGCTGGGGCTTGGGCTGAGGCTTGGGTGCCTCGGGTGCCTTGGGCTCGGGCTTTGCCTCCACCTTGACCTCGGGCTTTTCCTCCTTAGGTGCAGGTGTGGGAGCAGGCTTTTCCTTCTTTTCCTCAACGCTCTTGATGGTCACACGACCCTCTCTGTAAGCGTCAAGGTCCTTGATCTGGTGCTTTGCGGTAAGGGTGGCAAAGAAGAGCTCAAACTCATCCTTGTCAGCGCTTCCGCCGCTCTTCTTCTCAATACCGAGATCCTTGAAGGCGTCAAGCACGTCCTTGCTCTTTATGTTGAAATCCTTAGAAATCTGAGTCAGTTTGATAGGTAAATTGGGCATATAAATCACCGTTTCCCGAAGGAAACTCCCTTTCTTTAGTTGTCTGTGACCTCTTTGCCGCCAGCCGTAAGGGCAAGCTTTATCTCATGGGCAAAGCCGTCATCTATGATAGCCAGGGTGGCAGGCGCATAAAGCTTACCAAGTAAGCGGCCAAGCTCATCCGAATCAATATTAATCTCGAAGCAATCAACACCGTAAAACTCAGCCTTGGTGGAAATCTTTTTCTTAGTTCCCTCGGAGGCGCTGTGCGAAAGGAGGATCACCCTCGGGCGGTCCTTACCGTTCTTTGCCATCGCAGAGCAAACGAGTTCGGTGCCGATTATCACCCTGCCTGCACGCATGGCAAAGCCAAGCATACCTCTGAGGCGAATATCTGATTTATTTTCCACCTTCAAGCTCCTCCTCCATCCTCTGGTAAAGCTCATCGGAAATCCTGCATTCAAGCGAGCTCTCGATCCTTTTCGACTTTCTCGCCTTCTTGAGGCACTGGGCGTTTTTACAAATATACGCTCCCCTGCCCGATTTCTTGCCCGTAAGGTCGAGGATTATCTCGCCCTCGGGAGTTCTGAGCACTCGGATAAGAGTGTTTTTCGGGAAATGCTCACCGCATCCCGAACACCTTCTGGTGGGAATTTTCTTTACGGTAGTGTTGCTCATCTTAAGCCTTGATGTCTATCTTACAGCCTGTAAGACGGGCAACGAGCTTAGCGTTCTGTCCCTCCTTACCGATGGCAAGGGAGAGCTGCTCGGGAGCTACGGTTACACGGCAGGTGCGCTCGTCCTCGAGATAAACGTCAAGAACTCGTGCAGGAGAAAGAGCCTCCTTAACGTACTCGCAAATGTCGTCGCTGTACTTGATGACGTCAACCTTCTCGCCCGAAAGCTCGGCAAGAATTGCGTTGATTCTCATGCTGTTTTTACCGATACAAGAGCCAACCGCCTCAACGTTAGGATCGGTGGAATATACGGCAACCTTGGTTCTGGAGCCTGCCTCACGGGCAACGCCCTTAATTACGATAGTTCCGTCAGCAATCTCGGGAACTTCAAGCTCGAAGAGACGCTTAACGAAGTTGGGATGTACTCTGGAAAGAGTTACGAGAGGACCGCGGGTCTCACCCGACTTAACCTCGGAGATGAACACCTTGATTCTGTCGCCTACGTCGTAGATCTCACCGGGGATCTGCTCCTCGTGAAGGAGGGTTGCATAGCCTGTGCCGGTATCAAGAATAAGGTTACCGTTGGTGGTATCAACCTTATCAACGATTGCGGTGATGATCTCCTCGCGCTTTTCCTCATACTCTCTGGTCTGTCTCTCACGCTCGGCGGTACGGATCGCCTGAACGATCATCTGCTTACCTGCCTGTGCGGAAAGTCTGCGGAAGTCCTTGGTCTTGAGCTCGGTCTCAACAATTCCGCCAAGCTTGTGGCGACGGGAAAGTGCCTTTGCTGCGGTGTAGCCAATCTCACAGTTTTCATCGTAAACCTCTCCGTCGGGAACGACCGTTCTCTGCTGGAATACTCTCATATCCTTTTTGTTAGGATCAAGCTGTACTCTGATAATTGTGGTGGGACCAACCTCACGTCTGCAAGCGTTTGCAAGCGCAAGCTCGATCTGAGAAATCATATACTCCTTTGAAATGCCGTTTTCCTTCTCCAGAAGGTCAAGGGCGGTGAAGAAATCTGCGTTCATTTTTCCGTTGTACCTCGTATTTTATACGATCCTTTCCTTGTTAATGATATATGTTAATTAAATTAGTCTTCAAAGTAAATGGTCTGGAGCTTGGAAACCTCGCTCTGAGCGAGAAGAATCTCATTTTCTCCCTCGGTGATAGTGATTTTTCCGTCATCAAAGGCACAAAGAATGCCCACGATGGACTTTCTGCCATCCTTAGGGGCAAACAGCTTAGCCTCAACCTTCTCGCCGATAGAACGGCTGATATGCTCTGCCGTGCGGAGCTCACGCTCCACTCCGGGTGAGGAGACGTCGAGATAATAGAAGGTCTCAATGGGGTCAAGCTCATCGAGAATAGGATCGATCGCACGGTGAACCTTCTCGCAGTCCTCAATGTTAATTCCCTTCTCCGAATCAATAGTGATCTCAAGATGATAGTCTGCGCCGACCTTGGAATAGGTCACGTCCCAGATATCATATCCCAGCTCGGTTACGGTTGGCAAAATAGCCTCTCTTACCGTTTCTCTGATATTCTTTTTCATCTCTTTTACTCCTCCAAAAAAATTATAAGTAATTCACTTAACACGAAGTGTTAAACTTCACTGCGCTCAAACTTCACTATCAAAGATAACTTCACTGCGAGAGAAACGAGCAACTTCACCACCGGTCAAAGGTGAAGTTTATGCTACGCATAAGTGAAGTTTGAACTACCTTCAAGTCAAGTTCACCTTCGGTGAGTGAAGTTTTTGCGTTGCAAAAGATGTTTGCGTACATGGCGCAAACAGCATTGTGAAGGGGCTGTCACTTTCGCGACAGCCCCATAAAACACTATTTACTGTATGTATTATATCACAGTATTTCAGAAAATGCAATAGATTTTCTAAAATTTATTCAGAAAGGGAAATTATGCCTTGAAGTCGTTGGGCGCCTTGCCAACCTTTGCCTTACGTCTAGCAAGCTTTCTGAGGCCGGTAGCCTTAGCATACTTCTTCATAAGCTTTTCCATTTCCTTCTTGAGAGCAAGTCTCTCCTTCTCGAGCTTTGCAGCCATCTCTGCGCGAGTCTTTACGCTTTCGGTCTGCTCAAGAGATGCGGACTTTCTTTTAGCCATTTTATATTATCCTCCGTAATTATTTAATAAATTGATTCATCAAAGAACTAATATCCCCGTTCTGCTCGATGAAATAAAGCAGAAGGAGTCCGGCTCCAATTGAGAGCAATAGCAGGTAAAGTGCTATCCACCACATGGTGTTAGTTGACTTTCAAGCGCGGTGCTTGATCTTCTTAATTACCCAGTTGATGTCCTTAGTGTTCTGGTTGATGAGTCTCTTTGTGGTCTGAACGTCCTTACGAAGAGCTCTCTTCTCCTTGCCGTTCTTGTACTCCTTGGTCTTAAGGCGGTACTTAGCAAGAGAAAGGTTAGAGGATGCCTCTACGCTGCTGTTAAGGATGCCGTAAAGTCTCTGCTTCTCGCCACTGGATGCGGGGAGACGGAAGATCTTCTTAGCGAGGCTCTTGTTCTTTCTTACGAACTTCTCAGCTGCGTCAGATCTGATCTGGCGCCACTTGTTGTTGATGCTTACGCCGTCAAGGGTAACCTCAGAGCCATTGTAGATGGAAAGAAGCTTGGAGTTAAGCTCATCTCTCTTGTTAAGGAGAGTCATCATCTCGGTACGGAGAGATGCGATCTTAATTCTGTCTGCACGACGCTTCTTGGTCTTCATGGTTACGGGATCGTTGGTGATAACTGCGTAGTAACGAGCGTTATCCTTCTCCTCATACTTGATAGCTGCCTTGTGAGCCTTCTGAAGAGCCTTGATCTTCTTGTTAGCAAGCTTCTTAACCTTCTTAACGTCAAATACGTTCTTACCGAATCTGTAGTAGCTGATGTCCTTCTCAGACTCGATGTTGGCAATCTTGTAATCGTAACCCTTGGTGAGAACCGAGAGATCCTTGTTAGCCTGCTCAGCGATCTTCTCCTCAAGAGCGGACTTCTGAACTGCCTTCTTGGACTTCTTAGCGTGCTGCTTCTTAGCCTTTGCTGCCTCAACTGCGGAAGCTGCGGAAGCTGCTACTGCTGCAACGTCAGCGTCGCTGTTTCTAGCGGAGCCGTCGTTAGCGGTGTAAGAAATTGCGGGAATGGGAGCGTAGGGCTTGTTAGCAAGGATGTCAGCGGGGATATCCTCGGAAGCGCGGGTGAGCTTAGCTCTGGTGAGTACCTCGTACTCGTCAACGAGTGCGTTGTAACCCTTGATCTCATTGAGAAGAGCCTTCTTGAGGGACTTAACCTTCTTGGTCTCCTCAAGCTTGTGGCAAACGTGAAGGTTCTCAGCAAGTCTCTCGATAACGTATCTCTGATAAGTGAGACAGTTGATGATGAGAAGCACCTTGTTGTAGCCCTCAGCGCCGTTCTTCTGCTCAACGGTTGCTGCGAGTCTGGTCTTTACGTTGTTAAGTGCCTTGTCGCTCTTAGCGAGGTACTTCTTGAGCTCCTTCTTGTCAAGGATGCTGATGTTAGCGTTGTATGCGCTAACGGTTGCGGATGCGGGAGCGCCTACGGCGTCAATGCCATAGTTGTTAGAACCTGCAAGGATCTCTGCGGGAAGACCGTAAGAAACCTCTGCTGCCTTCTCGCCGGAAGCCTTGTTGTAGTTGCTAACGAGAGAATTGTATCTCTTGATCTGGTCCTTGAGGTCCTTTGCGACCTTCTTAGCGCCCTTCTTGTCACCGCTGTCACGGCAAGCTGCAAGGTCGTCGCAGAATTCAACGAGAATCTGCTTCTCCACAGCAATGCTTTCAACAAGAAGTTCTACCCTGTTCTGCTGCTTTTTACTCATTTTCTTCTCCTTCTGGGGGCTTGGTACAGCCCCCATCAAATTTATATTTTTTTGTTAATTATTTTGAGTAGTTAGTAAAGATGTGACACATGCTCTTCTTAGGAGACCTTCACACCGTTCTCAATGAGAACATCAATGAGCTTACGGCCATACTTGCCGCCAAGCTGATCAACTATTTCACCGAGATTTTTGGAAAGCTCATTTACTTCGCTCTTGGGGATCTCGAATCCTGCGCAAGCAAGCGCAAATTCACGCTTGAGCTCAAGACGCTCGCCCTCACCGGGCTTGTCGCTCTTTCTTGCATAAGCAATAAGCGTCTGCATGGGAGCGTGGAGTGCCTCGGATGCTGCTCTGTTCGCCTCAGCGCTGAGGTCGATTGCGTTGATCGCCTTTACGGTCTGATCAACGAGATCACCGTACTGAGCAAGGCTATAAGCTCTGCCGCCCGAGAAGATCATGTCGTCTGCCGCAAGAACGCCGATGATTCTACGGCTGTCTCTACCGCCAAGCTGGTCAACAACCTTGATAACATTTCTTGCGAAGATTTCCTTCTTCTCATTGCTGATGTCAAATCTGTTAATACCTTCAATAAGATCACGCTTGAGCTCGTATCTCTCGTTCTGAGTAGGTCTGATCTCGGTCTGAACGAAGTGGATCAGCTTTTTCATTGCGATCTGGATAAGATCAACTGCAACCTGATTGTCGGTTCCGTCGATATTGATGCCGTTGATAACCTGATTGATCTCCTCAACCATATTACCAAGCTCTCTGTCGTTAAGGGTCTTGCAACGCTCGTGTTTGTCAACTCTCTCAACGATCTCTCTTACGTAAACAAAGTTCTGAAGCTCGGAGAGCTCGTGTCTCTGACCGGAGGTCAGCTTGTCAAGAAGAGCGGTGATCTCGATAGACTTGATCGGAACACGAAGAACCTCGCTGTAAACCTCAATACGCTTGTTATAATCGTTTACGGTAGCGATAAGGATCTTCTTTGCACGGTTGGATCTGGGCTTAACGCGAACGTTCTCGCACGCGAGAAGGAGCTTGTGCTGCTCGTTTACGAAGCAGTCAAGGATCGCACCGTAGCGGTGACGCTCAATGTCTCTTGCACCGTATCTGATAAGCCAGATGTTTCTGGTGAGAAGAAGAACAACGCTTGCGAGGAACATCACGATATCGTATACGAATCTGATCGCAACGAAGATGATGGGAAGTGCAGCCCAGATAATACCGATTGCTGCAATAGCCTGAAGCGCACTGTTAACACCGAGGAAGATACCCGCGATAGCGATGATCAGTGCAAAGGCGAGAGTAACGATCCAATAAATGGTGTGGTCAACTCTGAGACCTCTGTAGATCAGCTGACGGATACGCATGTTGTAATCGATGCGGAAGTTACGGGCCAGATACTGACGAAGAACCTTATGTACTCTTGCCTGATACTTGATAGGATCGGAGGCAACGCCAACTGCACGAAGAGTGTTCTTGTTGTAACGTCTCATGCTTCTCGCCTTCTCGTAACGGATACGGTAGTGGCGGTTTTCGTTTTCCTGGCGTCTCATAGCGGTTCTTACGATTCTCTTGTTGAGAATCTTTACTACCAGAGCGTGGATTCTCTCCTGCTTATTAAGCTCGAGTCTATCCTGACGTCTGTCAGCAGCCTTATGCTTGCCCTTTTCTCTGAGAGCGGCGATCTTTGCCTTTGCTCTCTTATTATCATTGTAGTAAATCTTGCGGAGTCTACGTACCCATGCAGAAACTCTGAGGTTACGAAGGAACTTAAAGAGCTTACCCGGCAGGCTGAGTATCATACCGAAGAGCGAGTCGTTGATATCCTTCTCAACGTCGTACTCCTTGATTCTATCTGCACTCTCAAGAGCGTACTCAACGAGCTTGTGATAGATCTCGTCGGTGTAGATAGGAGCCTTGTTGTCATCAATCTTAACTCTGTTACGAAGACTGAGAACGGGAGGTACAGGAGGTCTGTCGGTCTTTCTGTACTTAATTGTGTCGGGAATATTGAGAGACAGAAGCTCAAGGTGCTCGTAACGAGCCTTGCCCTTGTTGTACTGTCTAACGAAATCGTTGTAACGCTGAATATCGTCGTGAAGCCATGCGCTCCAGAGTCTCTGAGATCTTCTTACGCCGGTCTTAACCGCGGAATAGTATCTCTTGCACTCGATGTCGATAATGCCGCCGAGCTTTGCGATAATTCTGAGAAGCTCCTTATCGCTGTGCTTAACGCGTCTGTTAACGACCTCAACGAATTCATCGGTGGGAGGAAGAAGTGCACGAAGGAAGCCCTGGCTTCTGAGAAGAAGTCTTCTCATAATGCGCACGTTGATCTCGCTACCAACCAGCTTCCACCAGTTTGCAACGTTATCAATGGAGGTCATGCTTCTTGCTCTGAGAGCTCTTGCAAATCTCTCCTCAATCATCTTGGTCTCAAGGTCAAGAGGAGTCTCAACCTCAATACCGGAGTGAAGGTCCTTAGCATCCTCCTCAGCCTCATCGGTGTATCTGGCGTCAACGCCTCTCTTCTGAATACCGGAGAAGGGATCGGTCGTGTTAGCCGCACCGAGGATGAGAGAATCCTGGTCGTATCTTCCGGAGTCAAGAACGATAGCACCGTCGGTGCCGGTAAGCATCATAGGAGTACCGGTGAAGGGAATGCTGGTCTCGCCGGAAGCATTGAATCCGATAAGAGGTACGCCACCGGGAGTCATACCCAGAATGGTCATACCGTCGAAGTCAGCCTTGAGGAAGGGAACGCCCATATCGGTTGCATAACCCATAGCGCCAACAGACATTACAGGTGCATTGCCGTCGCCTGCCTTAGAGCCGGTAGTGCCGGTGTAGAGGCCGTAACCGTGCCATCTGTCACCAACGGTTCTCTCACGACCGTTAATGGTCTCGATAACCTCTCTGCAGCATACGATCTCGGGGAACTTGATAAGGTGACCGTATCTGATGATCTCATCAGCAACGGTGGTGGAAACCTCCGCGAACTTAACGCCGATCATATCACTGAGCTTACGAGCAGTATTGTTGTGAGCGGTGATAGCATCAACGAACTTCTTCTTATATCTGACGAGAACGTTGCGTGTGAAGGTGATTCTACCGTAGTTACGGTACTTAATAAGCACCTTGTTGATACCCGAAAGTCTCTCTCTCTCAAGAACGAGACGCTCAAGGAGAAGTCTTGCGGCATTTCTCTCGGTGCAGTCACGCATATAGCGGACTTTAAGTCTGTAAACCTTACGGCTGTATTTTGCGTTAATTCTGTAAAGCTTCTTCTGATATTCCTTACCGTGGCGGTCAGACTCGTGAACAACAGTCTCAAGGTTGAGGATCTTAGCGGTGTGCTCCTCGTTGAGGCGCTTCAGCTTGAGCTCAAATCTTGCATTCTTCCTGTCGTTTCTGTTCTGTCTGCCCTGAAGTCCACTCTTAGAGAACAACAGCGATTCGTCGACGAACCAGATCTCGATGTTGGTGCAAACTCTGTGCCACCAAGCAACGATGGGCTGTGTCCAAACGAAGAGGTGCTGCCAGAATCCAATGGGATGCCACCAGTTGGTTGCAGGCATCTCGTCGGTCATAACGTCGAAGACGAAGGGAGAGTTGATAACGGTTGTTTCAACCGAACGGTTCTCGGTAAGTCTGTAGTGCTGCATCAGAAGGGGCGTATAAATGCCCGAGCGCCACAGTCTGGGCTTCTCATAAGTAGAATCCTTGAGGGGATCCTTGGGGAATACCTCTATGTAGTTATCCTTATATGTGATAACGGGAATTCTGAGCTGCTCTGCAGAATTGATAAGCTCCTTGGCGGTAGCAAGAGGAATTCTGGAGAACTGCTCGCCAACGATTGACATATAGTCGATCGCACGGCCGTTATAGAGATCAATATTCTTGTAAAGTGCTCTTGCATTGCTTCTTGCAAGGTCCTGACGGTTAAGTCTCTTGGCAACCGAGATACAAATGCGTCTTACCTCAATGAGGTTAGAGATAACTCTGAGGTTCTCAACGAGAGCGGTTACAACGCCGTGCTCGTCGAAGGCCTTAGAGATCGCACGCTCGGTTCTGCGGAGTGCTCTCTTGAAGAACTTGATAGCCTTCTCGCACTTAACCTCGAACTGGTCGAACTCGTCTGCGGTGAGAACGAGATCTGCAGAATCTCTGAGAGACTCAAGCATAACTGCCGCAACGGCAGATGCTCTGTCAACCATAGCGGATTCGGGAGAAAGAGAGGTTGTGCTCTTGAGCTTGTTGCTCTTCTCAAGAATCTTTGCAGATGTCTCTGCATACGCCTCAAGATCGGGATCGATATCCGAGCAAACAGCCATGCTGATAACCTTGGAGCTCTGTCCAACGGTCTCAATAAGCTCACGCTTATACGCTACAGCAGGGAATACGATCTCGCTGCTGCGACAAGCCTGCTCAATAATACCTGCAGGAAGAAGGTCAAGGTCGATGCCAACGGTTGCGGAGCAACGCTTTGCAGCATTGTTATACTCGGTAACTGCGTTAGCGAAGAACTTTTCTGCTACCTTTTTCTGGCTGTAACGGCCCTTGCGGTATACGTTACGGAGATACTCGTAAGCAAGAACAAGCTTTTCTCTCTCGAGAGCAAATCTCGCAACCTCAAGACGGATAGCGGTTCTCTCGAAGGCGCTTGCAGCCTTTGCAGTGCTGATGCCTGCAAGTCTCTTACCGTACTTGATATTAATCTTGAATACTCTGTTCTTATATTCATCAGTAGCGCGCTCGTTGATAGGAGTTCTCATTTCGAGAGCATCAAGCTCGCTCTGGTATCTCTTAGCAAGAAGCTGAGTCTCAGCTATCTGCTTTTCGATACGGGTAGCCTCACGCTGAACCTTCTTGGTTGCACGTCTGATCTTGCGACCATAGGATGCGCAGCCTGCCTTGGAACGGGGAGGCTTGATATTGAGAAGGAGATCGTCTGCGCCGATCACGGGAGTGATAACGGTGGTAGATGCCGCCTCTTCAGCGGTAAGCTCCTCATCGGGGAATACCTGTACGTAGCTTTCGTCAAAGCTAAGCTCGGGGATCACGCCAAGCGACTTGCCCGAAGCGATATTCTCGGGAAGGAAGACGGAAAGTCTTGTAAGCTGCTCACCTGTGATCGAGGAGTAGGAAATAACGTAATCGTTATATCTGTCGATCTCGCAGTGCAGAGCCTTACGGGCTTCCTTGTAATAGGTGTAAGCCTTTACTCTTACGTAGTTCTCAAGGTTGTTACATCTGACCTCAAGAAGCTTGCCGCAAATCTTAATAATTCCGGCAAGAATAACGGGTGTTTCCTTTTCATCACGGTTTGCCTCAAGTGCCTTCTGGCCTGTCTTGAGAGCACCCTCAAGGTTCTTGATAGCCTCCTTGCTATGCTTCGCATAGATCTTGAGACTGTCCTCGCTGTTTGTCAGCTTTTCACCCTCAGCCTTAATGGCCGAAACAACCTCGTCGTGGATTACGAGATCCTCGGGGTCGATCACTACAGGATCGTCCTCAAACACCTCTTCCTCTTCGGCTTCCTCGCCCTCGCTATCACTCTCGGGTTCGGTCGCTTCATCGGACTCTTCCGATTCGTCAGCGGTCTCTTCTGCGATCTCCTCGGCTGTCTCTTCAGCAGGTGCTTCAGCAGTCTCTTCAGCAGCTTCCTCGGCGGTCTCTTCAACCGTCTCCTCCGCAACCTCATAAGCTACCTCTTCGTCCGTCTGCTCGAGAACCTCCTCGGTCTCCTCGCTCTCCGTTTCGCCGACCTCTTCGGTTGTCTCCTCGGAAAGTTCCTCTTGTGCCTCGGCTGCCTCAGCCTCAGCCTCCTCGGTCTCTGCTACGGGCTCTTCAGCCTCGGGCTCGACCTGAGTCTCGGATTCTTCCGGTTCAGTATTCAATGGCTCTTCAACAGTTGCCTCAGGTTCGGAATTTACGGTCTCTTCGATCGCTGCTTCCTCAGCCTCAACAGACTTTTCCATCTGCTCGGTTTCCTGATTTTCAGGCTCCTGCATAGGCATATTTTTTTCCTTGTCTGCCATTAATTACCCCCCTTTTCATGTTTTTTATAATTATTAAATAAAAAATTCAATATATCCCTACGTAATATAATCCCGATAAAGCATCCCCGATCATCAACGACGGGAACGAAATTGTGCTCGCCGACCCGTTGTATCAGCTCATCCATCGAGGCGTAGTGGTAAAGCGGCGGAGAATACTTCCTATCAAGTATCTCGGTCACGCAATTCCTCTCTGCCACTCTGGTGTCGAAGCTGCCGTTATCAAAGAAATACGCGAAAATATCATCGTTACGAAGCGTACCAACGTACTTGCCCTCACCGTCTATAACAGGAATAGCAACGTACCTGTGGAAACGCATTTTTTCAAGCGCCTGTCGGACGGTCTGGTCCGTGGTTACGTATTCAACCAGGCTCTTGGGTACAACAAATCGCATTATGTTCATTTCTCACCCCACCGCATTCCGATCATTGCCGCGCCGATGGCAGTAGCGAATCTCGAACGCTCCGGAATCAGGAAGTTCAGTCCCCTTCCGACCTCGAGGTGATTAAATTCTTCAAATTTGCGTTTGCAGTGCGAAAGTCTTGTTATGTTACCGGTAAGAATTATGTCCTTAACCCCAACCGATCTTGCCGCGAAAATGGATACCATTCCGACGGTTTCAAAGACGAGATTCATTATTCCAAGTGCAATATCGTCCTTGCTTGCAATATCCGAAAGCTTGCCGAAATTGGCAGCTGTCAAATCCGCCTCCAGCGTCTCTATCGAATTGGAGGCTGTCATATCCTTGATCTTCAGATCAACGTTATCAAGGCTTCCGGACTCGGCAAAATTCTCAATATGAGAAATCGTATCCGCATTCAGAAGCAGTCTCGAAAGACCCATCAGCGTGCCGCCGCCAACGCCGGTTCCGCCAAGGTATTTCATTCTTCCGTCTGCCATGGCGTGAACCATAGCAGTTCCCGTTCCCATGCTGACGACCAACGCCTCCGAAAGTCCGGATAGGTAGGTTCCGCCTCTGCCAATGCTGTCGAACTCAGCGACCCTCTGGCATTTCAGCCCGTAAAGGCTGTTTTTAACGTGGGAGGCACCCACGCCTGTCATCATAACCTTCGAGATATCCGATATAGCCAGATTGTTCTCGTCGGTAAACTTTCCAAACGCGCCGTAGGTAGAGGTCACGGGGTCGTTGGCTTTGACGATCTGCGGCTCGATAAGCTCCCATTCCTTACCCTTAGCAGAAAATCCCACAATTTTCGTGCTGCTGCCACCGATGTCGATTCCGATTACAACGCTCATACCTCGTACCACCCTTCAGAAAGAGAAAATGCTTGAATTGATTTGTTTTTAATCATTTTAGCACCCCTTTCTTTATATAGATAATACGCGTATAATTATGAATTCACAGACACATTATAGCACAGCCCTTTTCTTTTTTCAATAGAAAAAGAATAATTTTTTTAATTTTTCGTTAACTTTGTGAATAATGCCGAAAATTTTTGGCGTTTTACCGAATCATATATAGATGATTCTTGAAATTTTGCGAAGGAAATGTTATAATATATCCGAACCGTATCGGTTTTTCAACCTAGGCATAGACTACAATAAACGAAAGGATGAACTATGAAGGTACTTTTGATAAACGGCAGCCCCCATAAAAACGGAACCACCTACGCCGCTTTGAGCGAGGTGATCAAGACTCTCGAGGGGGAGGGTGTGGAATGTGAGCTTGTTCAGGTCGGACATCTTACCGCACGCGGCTGCGTAGGCTGTGGCGGTTGCTTCAAAACGGGAAAATGCGTAACCGACGACATCGTAAACGAGCTCTCCAGCAAATTTGAGGAGGCCGACGCACTAATTGTAGGCTCTCCGGTACACTACGCAGCACCGGCAGGTACTCTGCTCTGCGTTCTCGACAGACTGTTTTACAGCACGCACTTCGATAAAAGAGATAAGGTCGGCGCAGCTATCGTATGTGCAAGACGAGGAGGCTGTACGGCGGCACACGACGTGCTGAACAAATACTTCACCATATCCCAGATGCCCCTGGCAACAAGCACATATTGGAATCAGGTCCACGGTGCAAATGCCGAGGATGCCGCATTGGATGAGGAGGGTATGCTCTGCATGCGCAACCTTGCGAGAAACGCCGTCTTCCTTATGAGAAGCATCGCTCTCGGAAAAGAAAAGCACGGTCTTCCCGAGAAGGAAAACCGTGTCAGAACCAACTTTATTAAACGCTAAAATGCATTGTTTTTGATATATTGTAAACTATTATTTACGCTTATCTCGGCGATTTTTTGAGAAAATCCTAGATTTTTCAAGGGTTTTCAGGGGGGTTTGAGACAATAGTCAAAAAGCTTCAAAAATGCCATTTTCCCACTTTTCTACATTATATTATATCACGCGTATATGCGTACGCATTATAAGTGAAGTTTTGTTTTGAAGCGGTTTGAAGTGGGAAAAAAGCGAAATTAATGTAAACAATAGTTGGGCAAATAATTGTTTACATACAAAAAGAGCGGTCAAACAATGTTGCCAAAAAGGGCACCCCCTTTTGACGACCCGGCAACCCTGGATATTCACTATGTGAAGATACCCTCTCCCTTCGCCTGGAGAGCCGGCTCTCCGATCTTCGGTCGGGGTATGCGAACCCAGACATACAGAGTTTGCCGCTCGGGGTTTTGTTTGCACGAATTGCGATTAAGGTGCTTTTGGATGTCCGATCTCCTCGCCTGGCAATATACCGCCATCCGGCGGTATGCATAGTCTGCTAACTTCGCCTTTGGCGAAGGCAGGCTCCGATCATATGTCTGCGACCGAAGGTCGTAGTTCCGCTGTCAAAAGGAAAGAAAAAACGACCATCGTATGATGGTCGTCTTTCTTTTGGCAGCGGAACTAGGATTCGAACCCAGACATACAGAGTCAGAGTCTGCTGTGCTACCTTTACACAATTCCGCTATGTTTTTCACGCTTGAACATTATACAACATAATATTGCTTTTGTCAAGTACTTTTTTAAATTTTTTGAAATTTCTTGAAAATGTGCGCTCGAGGGTGGTTTTCTCTTGACAAATATGCGAATTTGGAGTATAATGTTTCTATTAAATATTTACTGGAGTTTATAATGCACTTACAAGAATCCGGCGAGATGTATCTCGAGACAATATTAATACTGACCCAAAAGAGCTCAAACGTCAGATCCATTGACGTTTGCGAGGAAATGGGGTTCTCAAAGCCAAGCGTCAGCCGTGCAATAGGTCTTTTGAAGAGTGGCGGATACGTCGAGGTCGATCGGGACGGCTTCCTCTCTCTCACAGAGCTTGGACGTGAGGTTGCTATGAAGGTATATGATCGCCATACGATCCTCACAAGATTTCTCGCATCTATCGGTGTTGATGAGGAAACCGCCGCAAATGACGCTTGTAAGATCGAGCACGTTATCAGCGACGAAACTCTTGAAGCAATACGAGAATTTGTAGAAAAATAAGCAATTTTGTAATCTTTAATTTACATTTATACAAAAATCAAGGAGAAAAGTATGAGTCGTACTATTGGAACTGTATCAAGAGGTGTCAGAGCACCTATCATCAGAAACGGTGACGATCTCGCAAAAATCGTAACAGAATCCGTCTTCGAGGCATCACGTGATGCCGGCTTTGAAATTCAAAACAGAGACATCATCGGTATGACCGAGGCTATCGTCGCACGTGCCCAGGGCAACTACGCCAGCGTAGACGATATTGCAGCCGACGTAAGATCCAAGTTCCCCGAGGGAACGGTTGGTGTAATATTCCCTATCCTCAGCCGTAACCGCTTTGCAATCTGCCTCAAGGGTATTGCAAGAGGAGCAAAAAAGGTAGTTCTCATGCTCTCCTACCCCTCCGATGAGGTTGGAAACCATCTCATCAGCGTTGACGCTATGGACGAGAAGGGTGTTGACCCCTACAGAGACGTTCTTGACGTTAAAAAATACCGTGAGCTTTTCGGATATGAGAAGCATCGCTTCACCGGTGTAGACTACGTTGAATATTACGACAGCCTTATTCGTGGCGAGGGTGCGGAATGCGAGATCATTTTCGCAAACAACCCCAGAGCAATTCTTGACTACACAGACGCAGTTCTTAACTGCGATATTCATACACGCCAGAGAACCAAGAGAATTCTCAAGTCTGCAGGCGCAAAGACGGTTTACGGCATGGACGAGATCCTTACCGAGTCCATAAACGGCTCGGGCTACAACGAGGAGTACGGTCTTCTCGGCTCCAATAAGGCGACCGAGGAGCGGGTAAAGCTCTTCCCCAGAGATTGCCAGACCCTTGTTGAGGATATTCAGAAGAGAATCCTTGACGCCACGGGCAAGCTCGTAGAGGTTATGGTTTACGGTGACGGTGCCTTCAAGGACCCCGTCGGAAAGATCTGGGAGCTTGCAGACCCCGTTGTTTCTCCTGCATACACCGCAGGCCTCGAGGGTACACCCAACGAACTGAAGCTCAAGTACCTTGCCGACAATGATTTTGCCGCCCTCTCCGGCGAGGAGCTGAAGGCAGCTATCAAGAGCGAGATACAAAAAAAGGACAGCAACCTCGTTGGAAAAATGGCGTCCGAGGGCACGACACCCAGACGACTTACCGACCTTATCGGCTCGCTTTGCGACCTGACCTCGGGCTCGGGCGACAAGGGTACTCCCATCATCTACATCCAGGGTTACTTCGACAACTACACCACAGAATAAGCTCAAAAGCCTTCCTTTGGGAAGGCTTTTGTTATTTATTAACTTGACAAATAACTTCTAAAGCTTTATAATATATTTTGAAGTATTATGAACTAAACGGAGGTATTCCGAATGAATATAATTATCGTAGGCTGCGGAAAGGTTGGCGAGACCCTGGCTGCCGAGCTTAATCTCGGCGGAAATAACGTCACCATCATCGACAGAGATGCCGCCAAGGTTAAGTCTATTGCCAACAAGCTGGACATTATGGGTGTTATCGGCAACGGAGCATCAAGAACCACGCAAAAGGAAGCAGGCATCGACGACGCAGATATGCTTATTGCGGTAACCGGCAACGACGAGCTTAACCTGCTCTGCTGCATCGTTGCGAAGAAGTCGGCAGGCTGCCGCACTATCGCAAGACTTAAAAATCCCGAATATTCCACCGACGCACCCTATATCAAAAACGAGCTTGGTCTGGCTATGGTTATCAATCCCGAGCTTGCCGCCGCAAAGGAGATCGCAAGAATTCTCAACTTCCCCTCTGCCATCAAGGTTGATATTTTCGCAAAGAGCCGAGTTGAGCTTCTTACCTTCAAGCTTCCCGAGGACAGCCGACTTGCAGGTATGTCTATCAAGGACGCATCAATGAAGCTTAAAACAGGCGTCACCTTCTGTACCATCGAACGTGGTGACGACGCATATATTGCAAACGGTAATTTCGTCTTTGAGGGCAAGGACGTTATCTCCATAATCGCCTCGCCGAAGCAGGCAAAGGACTTCTTCTCCAAGATCGACTACAAGATCCAGCCGATTAAAGACGCCCTTATCGTGGGCGGAAGTGCCATCAGCTATTATCTCATCAGTCTCCTTGAAAAGAGCGGCATCTCCTGCACGGTGATCGAGAAGGATGCTGCCCGTTGCAACGAGCTTGCAACCGAGTTTGAAAAGGCTACCATCATCAACGGCGACCCCTCCGACGAGGACACTCTCAAGGAGGAGGGCATTGGACGAGTTGCCTCCTTCGTGGCTCTGACGGGAATCGACGAGGAGAATATTATGCTCTCGCTCTTCGCCAAGAAGGCAGGCACGAGAAAGGTTATCACCAAGATAAACCGAATCGACTTTGACGACATCATCTCTCACCTTGACCTCGATTCCATCGTATATCCCAAGAACACCACCGCCGACATCATCGTCAGCTACGTGCGTGCTATGACCAACGCAGGCAGCTCCAGCATCGATACCCTCTACAACCTTAACCATGGCAAGGTCGAGGCTGCCGAGTTTACCGTTCTTGCAGGCTCGCCTATCGTGGGAATCCCTCTGATGAACCTGACTCTGAAGCCCGACGTGCTCGTTGCGGCGATCCAGCGTGGAAAGGCGCAGATAACACCCCGTGGTCAGGACGTTATCGAGCCCGGCGACTCGGTCGTTATCGTAACCAAGGATCTTGAACTGAACGACATTACCGATATTCTGAAGTAAGGAATTTAAAATGAATTATCGAATGATAAAATACACACTGGGCTGGCTGGCTATGTTTGAGGCGGCGTTCTTCGTTCTGCCTATAATAACCGCCATTTGCTACGGAGAGTGGAGTACCCTTCTGGCATTCGCCGCCGTGGCTGCCATCTGCCTTGTGATCGGCTTCCTTTGTAAAAGGAACAAACCCGAGAAAACCACGATCTACGCTCGTGAGGGCTTTGTGATCGTATCACTCTCCTGGATTTTGCTCTCGCTTTTCGGTGCTCTGCCCTTCATTTTTGCAGGCTGCACCACAAGCTTTGTCGACGCACTTTTCGAGGCGTCGTCGGGCTTTACCACAACGGGTGCAAGTATTTTCCCCGAGGTTGAGATCCTGCCAAGGTCAATTCTCATCTGGCGTAGCTTTACCCACTGGATAGGCGGTATGGGAGTGCTTGTGTTCATCATGGCATTTCTCCCTCTCGGCGGCGGACAAAATATGCATATCATGCGTGCGGAGTCTCCCGGTCCCGAGGTTTCCAAGCTGGTTCCCAAGGTAAAGCAAACGGCTCTTATTCTCTACTCAATCTACTTCACCCTGACTGTCATTCAGTTTATTATTATGCTGATCTCGGGCATGAACCTATTTGAGTCGCTGAACACCGCCCTTGCAACCGCAGGAACGGGTGGCTTCGGCTTCAGGAACGATTCCTTTGCCTCGTTCAGCGCAGCGCAGCAGATTATCGTTACGGTGTTTATGCTGCTGTTCTCTATAAACTTCAACTCCTACTATCTGGTTCTCAGACTGAAGTTCAAGGACGCCCTGAACGCAGAGGTGCGTGCCTTTATTCTTATCGTAATCGCCGCAATCGGTATTATCACCGCTAATATTTATCAGCAATACGACAGCATTGGCGAGGCTATGCGCCACGCAGCATTCTCGGTTGCGTCCCTTATCTCCACCACAGGCTTCGCCACCGAGGACTTTGACCTCTGGCCATCTCTTTCAAAGACGATCCTTGTGCTTGTAATGTTCATCGGTGCTTGCGCAGGCAGTACGGGAGGCGGAATAAAGGTGTCGAGAATTCTCATAGCCTTCAAGGGATTTGTCCGTGAGACCTTCACCCTTATTAACCCTAAGCAGGTCAAGAAGATAACCATCGACAAGCGACCCGTTGACCGTGAGGTGGTTCGCTCGGTTAACGCATATATTTCCTGCTACATTCTCGTCTTTGCGATTTCGCTGCTGCTCATCACCCTGGACAACCGTGATATGATTACCAACTTCACCGCTATTGCTGCAACCATAAACAACATCGGTCCCGGTCTTGCAGGCGTTGGTCCGACGTCAAACTACGCAGCCTTCTCGGTGTTCTCAAAGCTTGTTTTGACCTTTGATATGATCGCAGGTCGTCTTGAGCTCTTCCCGATGCTTATTCTCTTCAGCCCTGCAACCTGGAAAAACAGATAATATGAAAAAAAGACAGGCGTATCTACTTTTCCTCATCGCCACCATAATTTGGGGCTTCGCCTTCGTTGCACAGAAGGCGGCGGTGGTTCTCCCACCCTTTACGGTGTGCGCCCTACGGGCAGGAATTGCGGCTATATTCATTTTTGCCCTCATTCCCTTCACCGACAAATTTACAGGTACGGGAAGGAAATTTCTCAGTAAAAAGGGCATCGACCTGACGAAGCGGGAGCTTATTTGCGGATCTGTTTTAGGCGTGATTCTCACGGCTTCCAGCGTTCTGCAGCAGGCAGGTCTTACAGACACCGATGCAGGCAAGGCAGCCTTTATAACCACACTTTACGTGCTTTTCGTTCCGATAATTTCCGCTGTCCTTGGTAAGAAGCCCACCGTAAGCGTTTTTATTGGAGTGCCCGTAGCAATTTTCGGCTTCTATATGCTTTGCATCAAGCCGGGAATAGGAATTTCGGGTGGCGACCTTCTGGTGCTTACCTGCGGCATCGTTTTCGCATTCCACATCATTTGCGTTGACAAATTCACGGAACGCTGCGAGGGCGTTCGCCTTTCGCTTATACAATTTGCCGTGTCCTTCCTTTTGAACTGTATAATCGGCATTTTTGCCGAGGGTCTACCGAGTCCCACGGTTCTTCTCTCGGTTTTGCCGGCCCTGCTTTTCCTTGGCATTGGCTCAAGCGGAATTGCATACACCCTTCAGATCATAGGGCAAAAATATGCCGACCCAAGCGTTACGTCGCTTATTCTGTCCCTGGAGGCGGTCTTTGCCACCGTTGGCGGAACGCTGGTGCTTGGAGAAACTATGAATAGGCGGGAAATCCTTGGTTGTGCTATGGTGCTGATTGCAGTTATCGTCGCTCAGACCGAGCCCGATTTCATTGCAAAACTCTTTAAAAAGAGCAAGAATGCAAACAAGACTTGACAAAAAGAGGTAAATAATGAGCAATCTTGAAGAAAAACAAATCTGCCGTGAGGAGATTTTTCACGGTGTTGCGCTCCACGTGGTTAAGGACGAGGTCCTGCTCCCCAACGGAAACAAAAGCGTCCGTGAGATAAGCCTGCACGTGGGAGCGTCGGCGGTTATTCCAATACTCGGCGACGGCAGAGTGATAATGGAGAGGCAGTACCGCTACGCCCACCACAGAGTTATGCTCGAAATCCCTGCAGGCAAGCTTAACGGTCCCGACGAGGACCCCCTCATAGCCGCCCAGCGTGAGCTCCGTGAGGAGACGGGTGCTGCCGCAGGTAAATATACCTACCTTGGCAGTATCGCCACAGCCCCTGCTCTTATCGACGAGGTGATCCACCTTTATATGGCGGAGGATATCAGCTTTGGTGAAAGAGAGCTTGACCCCGACGAATTCCTCGACGTAGAGTATATCCACATCGACAAGCTATACGAAATGGTAATGAAGGGCGAAATTGCCGATGCCAAGACCCAGATTGCAGTTCTTAAAGCAAGAGAATTGCTTAAATAAACGCTTTTTATTTTCTCAAAAAAATAACGGAGAGGCACCAATTAAGGTACCTCTCCTTTTTGTTCGGTCTCACCAAACGTGACAGACCGTTTATCTTTTAGATTTTATTTCGTCCTTATGAAGATACATATTGTGGTCTGCACGGGTGAAGATATCCTCATACTTGGTGTCTACTCCGGGATTATAAACCGAGACACCGCGAGCCACAGATACGGGGATCCTGTCGCCGTTTGCTTCCACGTGGACCTTGCTGCAGGCATCGTCAAGTACGGTAACAAGTGCGTTTCTGTTATCCAGATCTCCATCCTCAAGGAGAACGACAAACTCATCTCCTCCAATACGGAAGACGGGACTATGCTTAAATACGGTACAGATAATTTTGGTTGCCTTAATGATAAGCTGGTTACCGACGTCGTGGCCGTAACGGTCGTTAGTGTCCTTCAGCATATTTATATCGCAAACAAGAACACCGAACTGACTGATATCGCCAAGACGCATTCTGCGCTCTATATCCACAACGGTCTCATTGTAGGCGGTAGAATTTTTCACGCCTGTCAGTGCGTCACGATACGCCAGATTGTTGATGTAGGTCATATAATTGTTGATCTTATCGGAGGTCCTCTTCAGCGCATTGTTCAGCGCACCGATCTCGGAATCAACGTCCTCCTCCATAACAAACTCGTACCCACCGTCGGCAAGATGCTCGGCTGCCTCGGTAAGATGCTTCAGGGGCTGAACGATCCTTATAGTAATAGCGTAGGTGATAAGAATAAAGATAAGAACGATAAAGAGTGCAATAAGCACCATAACGATAAGCAGGCGGTAGGAATCCTGCTGAATGTCGTTGTAATCAACGTGAACGATAAGACTCATTCCGTTAACGAGATCACGACTTACCTCGGCATGTCCGTGATTGGTATCGAGCTTGTTCATGGTATGCTCGTTCGCAGGGGTAAACACAACGTCCTCACCGTGGGCAAGATAAGCAAATCCGTAGTCGTGAACGGAAATTTCCGCAACCATGTCGGTGATGAATGCGAAATCAATATCAACACCAACGACTCCGAGCAGCGTGCGGTCCACGTAAAAAGGAATAACGTAGGAGATGATCTCAACCTTGTTGCTTTCATTAAAATAAGGATCGATCCAGGTTGCCGCTCCGTTTTTTACAGGCTGAGCGTACCAGCCCGAAACGTTTACGGGCTCATTCTCCCAGTCGGAAAGATCGTATGGCTCATATTCATAGAAGGGAGAATCATATCCGCTGGAGCCGATAAAGAAGCCCGACGTAGGAGTGGTAAGCTCGGGAGCAAAGCGAAGGTAATAACCGACGACGCCCGGGGAGTTTGCTGCAATATTTTCAAGATTCGCCTTCATATCCGAAATAATATTATCTCGGAACTCGGCGTCAAGGATATCGTCCTTGCTATTAATGGAGGATAAAACGTAGCTCTCCATCGTTTTTGCAGAAACGACCACGCTCTCAAGCATATCGTTGATAGCGACCTCACCTGCCTCTGCAACCGAGTCGGTAATTATATCCGAGTCGTCATTCATCGTCTTGGTTATGTATATTGCACTGATAGTACCGACGGCAAGGGCAACAAGCACCATGCCCGATATGACAACCGTCAGAAATTTTATTCTAATGGACTTCATTTTTCCTCCTTTAAACAGCGGTTTTTCCCACTTTAAAATGGCTATTTGATATATTGTAGCATATTTTTCGCACATTTTCAAGTGTTTTGGCCTTCTATGGCACTTTTTGGCAGTGTTGCACAAAAATCACTTTTTTTCCGACTTAGATTGACAAAGGATATTTTTGGTTGTATAATTATCTTAGTATGCTAATTTTTTTAGAAAGAGGAATATAGCCAATGGAAATACTAGGCAATGTTTTTTCCCTTTGTATATTAGTTACAATTGGCGTAGTTTACTTCCAAAGCAAATATTATTTCACCCGTGCAAGCAAGCATTTTGCCCTTGCTCTCATACTCAGCGCATCATATTGTCTAGTGTCAATCGCTATACACGAGAGCACCTGGTTCCCAAGCTTCAATCCTATATTGATGCACGTTCTGGGATTTCTTGAAGCCTTGCTTATCGCGGCATCCACCACGGTTACTGCCCTTTACGTCGTGTTGAAGCTCACCGAGCACACTCAGGGCTGCAACTGCTTTGAGCGAGCGCAGAAGGTGTTCCTCTCCTTCTTCACCGTGTACTTTACCCTTCTGGTTTCCAACATACCCGTTGGCTGGATATTCAGCGTTGACGCAAACGGAAGATACATACCCGGACCTCTTGCAAACCTGGAATATTACCTCATATCCCTGCAGATATTAATGGTTGTTTACTGTGCGATCATAAACCGCAAAACGGTCAGTAAGAGCGCACGGCTTGCCTCCTGGCAGTCGCTGTTCACCGCCATTCTGTGTATTGCTCTGAGATACATGTTCCCCGATACAGGATTTCTTGCTGCAGCACTCGCCATGCTGCTTGCGGTGTTCTTCCTCAACTTCCAGAGCCACCGTATCGGCGTTAACACCCTTACGATGCTGAACGACAAGCGCCGTTTCTTCGTTGAGCTTGAAGAGCGAATAAAGCTCAAAAACAAATTTAACGTATTTCTCTGCAGAATAGAAAACTATGAAGTAATCAACAGTCTTTACGGTCACAGCGTTGGTGACGAGGTCCTTTACCTCTTTGCCTTCGGCCTTGAAAAGCTGTTCCCCGAGGGTGTTGCATTCCATATTCATTCCACCACCTTTGCAATCGTTGTTCCCGATAACAACAAGGAAGAACGGTATGAAAAGAAGTTCCTTCATTACGCAAGCACGCCAATCGATTACCAGGGTATTGCGATCAAGCTCAAATACTGTATGGTAAGCCGTACCTGCGACGGTGAAGTGGACCCCGTGACCTTCTACGAGCAGATGACCTTTGCTCTGCATCAGATTCAGGGCAGCGACAAAAAGTATATTGAATATACTCCCGAGCTCTCCTCGGCAATGTTCAGAGAAAAGCATATTATCTCGAAGATTGAAAAGGTTGACCGTGACCACGGCTTTGAGGTTTGGTTCCAGCCTATTTACAGTACAAAAAAGAAATGCTTCTCTTCTATGGAAGCCTTGATCAGACTTCGTGAATCCGACGGCGGTTTTATCAGCCCCGGTGAATTTATTCCCATCGCCGAAAAGACAGGTCTTATTACTCCGATTACCAAATTCGTGCTTCACGAGTCCTGCCGTGCCCTACGTGACAACCCCTGGCTCGGCAACATCCGTGCATCCATCAACCTCTCTATATCAAACCTCGTGGACGAGAGATTCGTCGACAATATCAACCAGATCGTAGACAGCTACGGTATTCCTCATAACCGCATCAGCTTTGAATTTACCGAGCGAGTTTTGATCGAGCATCTTGACGAGGCAAAGAAAAATATGCAGAGGCTGACCGAGAGCGGATACACCTTCTACCTTGACGATTTCGGAGTTGGATATTCCAACTTTAATTGCGTATTGCAGCTTCCCCTCCGTACTGTCAAGCTTGATATGAGCCTTACGTCGTCATCCGCTATGGAAAATGACGATTACGGACTCGTAGGAATACTTACCGACCTGTTCCACAACATGGGTCTCAAAGTAGTTGCCGAGGGTGCCGAAACCGACGAGCAGGTGGAAACGCTTATTAAATACGGTGTCGACGGCATTCAGGGCTATTACTTTGCAAAGCCTATGTCTATTAATCGGCTGCGCGACTTCCTTTCAAAGCAAAAGAGTGAATCCTAAGGGGTACCTACCGTAAAGCAGTTTTTCATCAATATCAAAAGGGACGAGATTTTCTCGTCCCTTTTGCACACTACTTTGCCATGCAAGGTATAGTGTGTTATACTGTATTTTACTTTCGGGTGGTAAATAAGTGATGTTTTTGCTTACGCAAAAGTGATGTTACTCGCTTCGCTCATAATGATGTTGCTCCCAATGGTCGCAATGATGTGATGTTTGCCAACTGTGCCGAAGGCACAGCATCATTGCCGAAGGCTACATCACAAGGCGGAGCCGACATCACTTGCCCGCAGGGGCAAACATCGTTCGGCTGACCTGCTTTATCGCAGGTCGCCGTAAGATTCACTCTTTTTTTATTTAACCTTTGATTTGTATTTAATCGAGGTATTGGAGTTCACGAAGATCTTAAACTCCTCAAGGCTGATTGCCTTGGCATAGTAGTAACCCTGTACCACGTCAACGCCCATGGAAACGACCTTGTTGAACATATTTTCCGTCTCAACGCCCTCCTGAACGACCACCATATTCATGGATTTTGCAAGGTCGATCATTGTGGAAAGGATCTTGTCGTCACGCTGAACGTTTCCGCTGGGAGCGGCGAATACTGCGTCAAGCTTCAGCTCGTCAACGTGAATACGCTTCAGAATATTGAAGGACGAATATCCCGAGCCAAAGTCGTCTATGGAGCAGCGAATACCGTTCTTATGAAGCTCCTCAATAACGTGGGCTATCTTATCGTAGTCCTCCATTGCAAAGCTCTCGGTAAACTCGATGGTAATGAAGCCGTCGGGAATACGGTATTTCTTCTTGTTGCCGATATAGAAATTAAGGAAATCCTCGTTACCTGCAGTTACACGAGAGACGTTGACCGCAACGGGAACAACCTTATCTCCATGCTCGGCAGCCTTGCTGATGAACTCAAGGACCTCTGTATATACGAAATGGTCAAGCTTCCTAATGAAGCCGTTAGTCTCAAAGAGGGGAATGAACTCGCCGGGGAACATATACTCGCCACGGGTGGGATCAAACCAACGCACGAGAGCCTCGACGCTGTCGATCTTATCCGCACTGACGTTATACTTGGGCTGGACAAACACTCTGAAATCACGGTTATCAAGTGCGTTCTCCATCATCAGCTCAATACGCTCGTTACGTGCGATATCCTGGCTGATCTCCTCGGTGTAAACCGAGAAGAGCTGACCCGACTTGTCCGAATTATGCTCTGCGGCGGTGGAGGCACACTCTATCATCTGATAAACCGTTCTGTTACGGTTTTCAAATATATTGTAAACACCCACGTCAAAGGCAAGCTTGATCTTGCGGCTGAGAAGTATATCGTTTCTTCTCGAAACCCTTTCCACAAGATAAATTCTATCCCTTACCGAATGAGGGGAAACGTTGTTGATCAGCATAGCAAAGCTGCCGTCACCAAGGAAGCCGTAGCACTCGTCATCGGAGAGGAGGCTGGCAAACAGTTTGGCAATGAATGAGAGAAGCTCTATGCTCTTATCCTCGCCAATCTCCTCGTTTATGTAGAGATAATTATGGATAGAAAATACCACTATAGAGTATTTCTGTCTGGTATTAACCAACTTCTGCTGTACACGTCTGCGGAAGCTTTCACCGTTAGGACAGTCAAGCATCGCATCGGTAAGCGTTGCAGCCGCAATAGCCTCCTGTGACTTCTTACGGTACAAAAGCGCAAACGCCGAGCCGACAACCAAGGCAATAATAGCCACGAGAAGAAGGCTTACGATATGTCTTACGTAGGTAAGCTCGGGAGCTATCAAGCCGTCGGAGGGGCTGATGCAAACAAGCCAAAGGTGATCACCGAACTTGTGTATAGGTGAATATGTAATGGTATAATTTACAGCGCCAAATCCGAAGGTATAAGCACCGGGCTCTCCGAGAAGAATAGCATCCGCCAGAGCGTTGGCATCGTTTTTGTTACCCGTAACAAGATCGATATAATCAAAAATATTGTTACCCGTAGTAATAGTCTCGTCTTCATCGGTAGCATCGGCATAAATACGTCCGCTTGGGTCGATGAGAGCGAGAACGTCGGCATTTTCCTGTAAAACACCGTCAAGGCTGATAAGATTTCTGGCAGGAACTATGGAGAGCACGCCGTCAACGTATATTGATCCTCTAACGGGAACGAAAAAGGCGATACAGCTCATTTTCACATAGTGATCCTCGTAAACGTCGGTACAACCCTCGGTCTTTGACTGAGAGAGTGCCCTGATCTGCTCATCGGCGTGCATTTCCTGAGTGATCTCTGCGCCGAAAACAGAATAGGATTTTCCCTGAGAATAGTATCTGAGGTCGCCAAATTGCTCCGAGCCGACGTAGCTTGACATAATATCGTTGACCTCGGAACGGCTGGCAGCATACTGAAGTTTGTCTGCCAGGGCGTACAGATTTTCGTAATGCTCGTCTGCAAGGTCGTTGACCTTAGTAATATCGTTACCGAAGCTGGACATAGCATTCTGCTCTGCCGAATCACTGAAATATTCTCTGGAGCTAAACAGAACGGTTATAAGATAAACCAAAAGAACCACAATGGCAATGATCAGCGCGGCAATATAAAAATTGGACAGTAGCTTTTTAATCTTGCTGTTCTTTTCCACCTTCTGTCTCCTCCTTCAGTATTTTTTCGCCCTCGTCCGGTTCACCTTGGGCATTTTTCTTCGCCTTCACAAACATCCACGCCGCCATAGCGAAGATAAAGGCCTCAAGCACGAACATCAAAATCATCATTCCACCGCCCTCGAGAGCTGAAGCAAACGCGGTGAGACCGTCTAAGTTCTTCACGTATCTGCCGATCAGATCATCTCCCTTTGCGGTGACCTTATCGTTTGCGGGGTTTGCATCCCCTCGGGTCACAAACTCGATTCCATTATCTCCGATAATAGGCGGTTCAACGACCCTATGAGTATTAGGCAATCCATAGATGGCATAGTCGGAGGAATAGAAGGTGATAACGTCATTTTCCTCCACCTCGTAGGGATCTACCTTTTTAATAAGTATATAGGATCCCTCGGGTATATCGGTCTCCATGCTTCCGCTGACGATCCTCATAACCGAATGACCAAAGATCATCGGAACCTCGCCGCGGAACTTCGCCCCGATTATGCTGAACATCAGCAGGGCAAGAGAGATCAGAACCATCCACCAAAGAATGCCAAGTGTTTTCTTTATAATGAGAGAACGCTTTTCACGATCTCTGAAAAGGTTTAATATCAGTTCTTTACCCTTTGAACTGCATTTTGCCATAGCTGAGAGTTTGGCAGGAATCTGCTCTCCTCCTCAAGTCTTATTTCAAGGGCCTCTATTCTCGACAGAATTCTCGGGTTATCCGACTTCATATCGTAGAGTGCATCCAGAAGTCGCTTGGTAGCGTTGTAATTTACGAGCTTCTTGACGTTCATCAGGACGCTCTTTTTCTTTTTTCTCGGCAGGGCGAGATACTGGGCACGGGTGTAAGGCAGAAGGACCTGACCCTCGGCACCCTCCTCGTCTGCAAAGGCGAAGGGCGAACGCTTAGTGTCGGAGCTCATCATACGAACTCCCCTGTCGATAGCCGACTCGATCATCTCCGCCACAGTCTCATCGGACTCACCCGATGCGGCGATGGATGCGATCTCCTCGCTGATCTCCAGAGCGGCACGCTTCTGCTCCTCCTCTGCGATACGCTGTGCATCCTCCTCGGCAAGGCGTGCTGCCTCCTCGGCGGCGAGTCTTGCTCGCTCCTCCTCCTCGGCTCTTATGCGCTCTGCCTCAGCCTGACGCTCTGCCTCCTCGGCAGCAAGGCGAGCCTCTCTTGCAAGCCTGCGCTCCTCTGCCTCACGGCGAAGCATCTCGGCATTGATAAGCTCGTCGGCCTTGAGCGCCACGTCAATGGCCTCACGTATCTTTTTCTCATCCTCGGAAAGCTTCTTACGGTTACCGAGAAGACGCGACACGGGCACGGTCTTCTTGTACTCCGAGTCGTATACCAGGTAGTCCTGAAGCTCGTCTTCATCAAAGACGTCGTCATACTCGGGGAAGGTCTCGGAAATATGCTTTTTGGTCATCACCCTGTTATCTTCGCCATCCTTAACTATACCGCTATAGAAGGCGAGATACTGCCAGGCAACCGAGGAATACATTCCGCCGACGTAATCGGGGGAAGGCATATCTATCGTGTGGTCGGCAACGAAGGAATAGCCGACCTTGTCATAATTCTCAATGTATTCCCAGAGGTTAAGACACTCTCTGAGATTTTTGTTTTTCAGAATCGCATTGGTTCTAATAACCGGAGGACGTATATAGTTTCTTCCCAGCTTCTGTGCGAAGGCAGAAGATCTGTAGGAAATAAGCGCCATATTTATCCTCTTGAGTCTGTTAAGAGCCTCTATATATCTCTCGCTAAGCTCTATATCCGCCTCGGTCATCTCCTTATCGAGAGGTGAGGTCAACTCAATGTGGAGATTGACCTTAGCGGAACTTTTACCGTCGTGGTCGGGAAGGTCATGATCAAATTCGGTGAGGTAGTCAAATTTGTAATTGGCCTCGACTCCGCTGCCCCCACTTAAGGCCTGGAGTCTCTTATCCACGAAGGCACAAAGGCGTGCAAGAAGTGTATTGATAAACCTGTTCTCATAGGTGAGGTAGGTCTCCTCGTGATATACGTTGAGTATCTTGGAGGGAGTGACCTCATCGTCGGTTGCGTTGAGAATCAGATTCGTGTGAGTTGCGAGGTGCTTAATAGACTTCTCGGTGATATGTCTCGAAAGCTCAATGGGCAGGATCTCGTCAACGTCCTCGATTGCAACCGAGGGGAAACGAATAATGGTATCAAGAGCGGGAATAGTCGCCTCAATACGCTCGATCCACTCGATCTCGATGGTTCGGGAGATCTTGTTACGCTTCAGCGAGACGTTCGTATCTGCCGCGGCAACGATCATTTCGGCGTCGGCAAATGGCTCGCATTCCTTGGCGAGCGTTCTGAACACGGAGAACGCCTTGTCTTTTAATTCTTCGTACTGTTTATTCATTTTTCGGCTTCTCCTTGTCAGATTTAACTAATTAATAGGTACGCTGAAGTCTCTCAAGGAACTCGATAGAGGACTTCATGGTGTCCTTACCAAAGAGGGTGTTAAGGTAGTTGATAAGACCCTTCAGCTCGTCGCGGATAAGCGAAAGGTTAAGGCTCTCGAACTTACGGAACACCTTGGTGGCAAGGATGTGGTCAATACCCTCAAGAACAGTACCGCCGCAAGCGACGTATACGGGAACGAACACCTTGAGCTGCTTCATAATACGGTTACCGAAGGCAACACGGAACTTTTTGATAACATAGTTATCAAGAGACTCGATCATATCAAGATATTTCTGATCAACGGGGTAGTCCTCCTGTGCCTTATCAAAGAGGCTCTGGAGGTAGGAATAGCTGATCTTAACAGGTGCTGTGTCGGGGGCGTCGAAGGGAATACCCTTGTTATCAATATTAATGGTAAGCGCACGGTCGTAAACCTTATCCGAAACGGCGAAGGTCGTATCGTCGTTGTTCGCAGTACCGATGTACCAAGCATTCTGAGGAATCAGAAGCTTACCGTCGGTAAGATGCTTGGGGTCGTTTGCCCAAGAGGAGGTAACAAGCTCGATCTTCCACTCGTCACCGTCGGGCATTTCCATTATAGACAGCATCTCGGCGAAGTAGTACTCTACTCGCGCGATGTTAAGCTCGTCGAGGATGATGAGGTTAACGTCATCATTGTAGGACGCCTCGTAAATTCTTCTCAGAACGTCGGTCTCGTTAAACTTCTTCGAGAACTCGTTGAAGTAACCGAAAAGCTCGGTACGGTCACGCCAGGAGGGCTGAACCGAAACGATGGTAGAGTCGTTCTCCATAAACTTACCGAAGGCGTAAGGAAGCGAGGTTTTACCTGTACCCGAAATACCCTGAAGCAGCACCAGCTTCGTAGAAGCAAAGCCTGCAAAGAGAAGACGGATAACCTTCTCCTCGTAGTACAGACCCATACGGGAGTTTGCAAAGTTTCTGAACTCTGCGCAGATCTCCTCGAGAGTATAGTCCTTTCTGTACTCAGGTGCGGTATAGTAAAGATATTTCTGGTCGATAGCATCCAGCTTCGCAAATCTGGGAGGCAGATCGCCAATCTCCTCGGCGGTCTTTTCACCCTCCTCATCACCGTCGTGATCGTAAATATCATTAAGTATGTCGACGGGGATATTGGTATCACCTATCTTGAGAGCGAGAATTCTCTCCTTCTCCTTTGTAAGACGCATAACGTCACGGTGAAGCTCGGCAACCTCCTCAAGAAGATCCTCGCTGCCAACGGCAGACTTACGGTATCTTATGTACTTTCTTATGCCGAGGACTATGAGGAATACGACGATTGCCCAAATTGCTATGATCAGCAGGAAGGCAATTATCGCCAGTATCCAGTCGAGTGCCGTAAAGCCCTCTTTAAAAGCGCCAAACTGATTGAAATAATCGACTACGTTAAAGATCTGAACGATTCCGTTAAAGAATCCGCTGATGATCATCCAGATGCCGTCAATCATTGTGGTCAGAAAAGCAAAAAACCAATCAAGAAATGCTCCCATTTCTTGTTTTCACCTCTCTTTCAGGTTTATAAAGTCAAAGCCCCTCGCCGTCAAAAAGGCATAGCTATCGCAAAAGATCGCGCGCACGTGCATGCGTGCGAAGGGGCGTAATTTTCAAATTTAATTTTCGGAGCTTTCCTCTGTGGGCTCGGTCTCAGCCGACTTTGCCGCCTGAGCCGCAAGGTACTCCTCAACTGCGCGTCTCTTGATCTCCTCCTCAGCCTCAGCCTTAGCCTTTTCAGCCGCCTGAGCCGCAAGGAATTCCTCAATAGCACGCTTCTTAATCTCCTCCTCGGTCTCGGCAGCGTTTGCGGAAGCAAGCTTCTTGCGCTCTGCCATAAGAACGGTGATGAAATTATAAAGCTCGTACAGGAAGAAGAGAATCAAGGGCAGAACTATGCAGAGGAAGAATCCGAGAGAGGAGGAAAGGAACTTAATCACGTTTCCAAGTCCAGGGAATACGTCGTCCTCTTCACAAACACCGATGATGTCGTCTACGTGTACGGTATAGGGGTTGTCACCAACGTTATCGGGATAGGGGTTGTGGTCACCCTTTGTAACGAAGCTGAGCGTATCTCCCCTGCCCTCGTGAATACGGTGCGTATTAAGGTCGCCGGGTTTACCGTCGTTATCGATGTCGATAGACGTACGGAAGGTGATGATCTGACCCTCTTTGAGATTAAGCTTCTCATCTTTAGTCAGCTTGGTCATAATAACCATGTCACCCATGTTGTATGTTCCCGTCATGGAAGGAGATTCAATTGTGATGAAGCTCTTACCAAAGAGGGAAGGAACTCCGTCCTCGCTCTTCTGCGCGCCAAATACCATGGCGGTTATAACGAGGGACAGAATGACGAACGCCCAAACCAGGACGTTACCAACGATGGACAAGATCTTTTTTACGTCCACCTTTTTTTCATTTGCATTCATTTAGCAGTCCTCACTTACTGTTGTCAATGCATTATATAAATATAAAATACAATTGATTTAAAATATTTTTATAATTCTTCTGCCGTCGCAGTATTACCTGCGACGGCATAGACTACCCCCTTGACCTCACATCAAAAGGGTATACTTATAGCTAAAAACGCGCGTTTTTAGGCCAAAATGTTAAGTTGTGTTTGCTTTTACTTCTCGTTATCTGCATAATAAGGCTTATCGATCTCGAAGTGAACATCAATCTTGTGACCGGAAATATCGAGAGAGTTGTATGTAGCAACAGCCTCATCAGTACCGTCATAGTAAACGTACATTTCAACAGTTACAACTTCACCGTTGTTGCCGATAAGATTTTCAAAGATAAGCTGAGAATCAGTGTAACCTTCTTCATTTGTGAACACACCGGTACGGTGGTTATAATGAATGACGGTGTGCGCATCCTCATCAGCATTGGTAGTAGCTACGAAGATGATACGAATAGCCTGAGTCAAAGAAGTTCCTGCGTCGGAACCAAGAATATCTACTTCGCTAATTCTAAGATCGGTTGCGTTCGCAGATCCCTGTGCCATTCTAAGATAGAAGGTATCATAGAGGTAATAGGGAGTGGTGCTGTGATCATACTCACCATCAGCAATAACACCGGTTATACGACCAGACTGTGCATCGGGATTAGAAAGATCAACGTTGTCGGAATAACCTCTATACCAATAGCCATCAAGGATTGGAGCTTTTTCACCAACAGCAGGTGCCTTGTGAGCCTTCACTGCATAGTAATGAGGGTAAACATCGCTATCGCTTCTTACACTTTCAACATAGAAGGTATCACCTTCATTAACGGAGATTGCACTCTTTTCAATAGTGTAATAACCATTAAGAGGGGATCCCTCGTCAAGACCGATAACGCGAATAAATGCGCCATTTTCGTCCTTAGAGTAATACACCTTAGAAGAATCGTAAGTTCCTTCGGTACATGCTGCACCTTCCGAAATTGTGTAATAACCAAGGGGAGTTTCATCCTGCTGAAGTGTATAGGGAACGTAATCGTTATAAACCTTCTTGTAAAGATCTCCACTATAATCGGTAGATGTAATGGGAGTAGCAACAAGGCCATCATAATAACCTGCAACAGACGAACCGCCGCGAAGTCTCTCATTTACGCAAATGTAATCATATTCACCGGTGTAGGTATCGTTTTCGGTAGTCTTAAGTACCTTTTCATAGTAGTACTTCTGCGTTTCTCCAGCCTTAGCAACTACAAAATAACCACTAGTGATCCTCGTTTCGTCAATTGCATAAGGAGTACCAAGTTCTTCACCAATATGACCGTAGTCAATGGGTCTCATAGCCTTCTTAGGAGTATCAGCAGTTATGGAGCCTGCTGCATAACCACTGCTTGCATTATTACTGATCTCAAGGAAGAGAGAATCAGAATATGCCTCGAACTGAATGCCCTCAACAGAAACGTCTGTGTTCATGGAGAACCAAGCGTAGGATGCAGAGCTAAGCATAATAGCCGATACAAGAAGCATTGCAAGAGACATTAAAATTCTTTTGTTCTTCATATCGTTTCCTTTTTCATTATTGCGCCACCCGTGCGCACAGGCGCACGAGTAGCTTTTTTAGATTAAATTAAACTGATAAATTAGTTGTAAGTAAGCTCGTCGATTGCGAACTCGATCTCTACGGTCTGACCGTTAAGAACTGCGCCTGCAACCTGCTTGTTGTTTGCATCAGCATCAGTACCGTCGAAGTAAATGTAAACCTGAACGGTGATCTTCTCCTGCTCATTACCAAGGAGAGTGCTGAAGAGGCGCTGAGACTCTGCCGAATTACCATTCTCGTTATCGTTCTCATGATCGTAAATATAGGTAACGAGAGTATCGGGATCATGCTCAGAGTATGCTACAAAGAGAACTCTGAGAGCGTTGGAAAGCTCGTTCTTTGCGCCACCGATTCTTACGTCCTCAATTCTAAGGTTAACAGCATTGTTAGTGCCCTTAGCCTGACGGAGGTAAAGAGTCTTTGCAAGGTAGTAGTTAGTAACCGCATTATCACCGGTTCCGTTAGGATTGATGATGTTAAGGGTGTTGTTCTCCTGAACAGCGTCAGGATCGTTGGAGTATGCTCTGCCCCAGTAGAGGTAGTTTTCAAGAAGCTTATCTCTGGAAACAGTACCGATATAAGAGTAATCGGTGTAGAGAACGTTGTCCTCATCATCCTTTACATCATTCTTGAGGTAGTATACGCTTTGACCGTCACCAGTTGCGCCTGCAACGGTTACAACACTATCCTCAGTAACAGTGTAGTAGCCCTTAAGCTCAGAACCAAGCTCAAGACCGGAAACAATTGCATACGCAGATGCGCCGGAGGTGTTAACCTTCTTGTAGTAGTAGCTAACGCCGTCATATGTGCTGTTGTCGGGGTTGGGGAAACCATTACCTCTTACATAGTAATTGGTAACGTTTTCGCTAGTAACAACAGAGGGATCAGCAACCGCCTCAAACTTTCCGCCATTCTTCTGATAATAGGTAGCAGTAGAGCTGTAGGATGTAGCTGCATTGTAGTATACAGCAACGTAGCAACCCTTTGCAGACTGATTCCGGAGATCAGTAAGAGTATAGGTGTTCTTAGAGAAGGTATAGTAGGTATCATTGTTTGTTACAAGCTCATCGGAAGTAACAACAACGAATTCCATATCCTTATACATATCTGTAGTAGCGCTAGGCTCCTTAAGCTCATCGTTAGCGTAAGAGTAGTTAAGCTTGCTGCCGGCCTTGTCGCTATCTACTGCCTTGTAGTAAGTGCCTGTACCATCGTAACGACCTTCGGTAACAGGGGTTGCGGTAATAGTTACGATCTCGCCATCCTTCATGAACTTAGGAGTTACGAGTCTGAGAAGACCGGATGCATCATCCTCGAAGGTGGTATTAATGCCGAATGTGTTATCCTCATCACTGCTGATTTCAAGGAAGTTGGAATCAGAGTATGCCTCTACGGTAAGACCGTTTGCTACAGAACGAGTGTTCATTGCGAACCACGCGTAAGTTGCAGTACCGAGCATAATTACGGAAACAAGCAACATCGCTGTAGCGGCAAGAATCTTGTTTGTTTTACGTGTCATAATTTATTCTCCTTGTCTAAACAAAGTTTAGTTGGATACGTCGGTAACGTCAGCGGTAAAGGAAACGCTAATAGTGCTATCAGTGATAGAAGCAATACCGTTAGTGTTAACAGTAGTATGGTTACCATCATAGAAGATGTAAATGTCTACCTGAACAGTTGCGTTATTGGGAACAGTACCGAGATTTACAGTATCAAAACCATCGGTCGCGTAGGTGCTCACTGTATTAAGTGCGGTCTTGCCAGTGCTGGTTACGATAAGAACTTTGATAGCTTCGTCGCCGATATCATCGCCGTTCTTGATGCTAACCTTTGCTCTGAGATTCTCCATAGGGTTGGAACCGGCAGCAACTGCAAGATAATAGGTACCGGAGTATACGTAGTTAGCGAAGGTGTCATCTGCTGTAAGATATGTCTTGGCACCGGTGGATACAGAGCTATTAGCTGCATCAGCTACCTGATGATACCAAGTAGAGGGGTTTTTAAACTGCTCAAGAAGGTTGCCGGTATTCTTGGACTCATCATAAGCGATGGGAAGAAGGTCAGCCTTGTCATTGTTAACGTTAATGCTGATGAGCTTGTCAGCTCTGATGGTGTCAAGGTTATTGGTGGTAGAGATCATAAGGAACGAAGAATCGGACTTGATACTTACGTTTACGTTCTCAACGGATACGGATTTGCTCATAGCAAACCATGCGTAAGATGCGGTGCTCAGCATCACTGCGGAGATGATCAGCATCGCGAGTGCGGGGAGGATTGTCTTTTTCATTTTTGCGTTTTTCTCCTTTTTTATTTTTATTTTTTTGAAGATTATTTAAAATCTGCGGTAGTGGGGGCTACCGTAGGTTGTTAAACCGTGGTTAAAGTGTCTTTGGCATTGCGTGAAGCCTCTCACACAACCCTATTCACTACGGCCATAGCCGTGTGTATTTCACGCTTACAAGGTAAGCATTTCAAGGCTGTGCCATTTCACTTGCCGAAGGCAAATTTCATTGCGGCTCTGCCGCCTAGTGCACGACGCTCATCTGCATCTCAACCTTGATCGTTCCGCCGATAAGCCAGTCGATACAGTCGGGGTCGTTACCCTCAAGCCAAAGGACAAGCGTGTACTTCGTTACGCCGCCGGGGGCAAGGTTTTCAATTCGCTTGTGAACCATAACGTTGTTGGCGTAAAACTCCTCGGTTCCCGGCTCTGCGCCGAGACCGTCGCTACGGGTCTTTGCATAGGTGGTAGGCTCGCCGTCCACGTAAAGGCGGAGGCGGATAGCCTCGTCAAGTCCGTTTGTCACGTTGGACATAATGACCTGATAATCATAGGTGACCTCGTATTCGCCTGCATTCTGCAGATAGAAGGTGTAGGCGATGTAGTCTCTGCCGTTGTGCTCGCCGTCGATCATATCGACGTTTGAGGCGATGCTCTTATCCGAGATATTGGTCATTTTCTCGGCGATTCGGGCGTTAAGGTGGGAGGTCATGTGGGTCATCTCACGGGATTCCGAAAGTGAGAGACCGTATTTTGTCATTTCGTATTTGTCAATGCTGATGGTCAGCGTTCCCGATCTCTTATAGAGAATGGAGACGACGTAGACCGTTCCGACAAGGAAGATCAGCATAGAAAGCAGGAGCGAAAGGAGCCTAACCATTACACGGTGGTTACGAACCTCCTTGGCGGTTCTCTGCAAAATTCCGACTCGGCGCTCGCTGCCGGGTGAATATGTTCTATCCTTCATCAGCGGCACCTCCTATCTCCTCAAGCTCCTCGCTGTTTTCCTCTGCTACGGGAGAGGGGTCGTTTGGAATTTCCTCTGCGGTTTCCGCAGGCTCAATAATCGGCTCAAGCTCAGGCTCAATAATCAGCTCGGCTTCGAGCTCGATGATCGGCTCGGCTTCGGGCTCAATAATCGGCTCGGTCTCCTCGGCGATCTCAATCTCATCGCTCGGAGCCTCGGTCTCAGCCGCCTGAATTTCCTCTTCCTCCTCAGGAGGAAGGTTTGCCGCAAATCCGTCACAGCCGATGCGACGGAGAGTCGCCAGAATTTCGGGGTCGGTGACCTCGGGGGCAAATGCTTTAACCTCAAGCCCCTTGAGGTAGCTTATCATGCTTGCCGCCGTTTTTTCTCCGCCGGGATCAGCAAGCGAGGCGATCACCGACTCATCGAGAAAGGCGTAGTCAAAATCAAGCTGCGCCAGCGAAAGGATGGGACAGAATCTGTCGCCAACCTCGGAGATTGCTATCTTGAAGCCCATTGAACGGAGCTGGGATATTCTCTCCTTCACCGTCTCCATGTCCTCAAAAAGAATGTCGGCGGTGATTTCTATGCAGACCTTTGCAGGGTAGGCATCGGGGTAAATGGACATCGCCCTAAGAAGAATGTCGACCAGCTCGCCGTCACGAACCAGCCTTGCATACACGGGAACGATGTAGCAGGAAATATCGGGTCTGGACTCTCCCAGGGTCGGGATCTGTCGGAAGAGCTTCTGCAGGTGGCGATCGGTAAGCTGATTTGCCTGCTTGGTTCTTCTCGCAACCATGCGGTACTGCTTGTAGGTCAGTACACCGAGGTCGAGGCTGTTGATGGTTAAATAGGTTCTTGCGAGCTTCTCGCGGCTCTCAAAATAGTTTACGTCGCAGAGCTCAATTACGATCGGTGTAATACCGCTCTCAATGGTTTCCTGTACCGTTGCCATCTTCTCCCTCCCCTCTAAAATATTTATATAAATAAAAGAAAAGCCAGCTGCACTCTAGATTTAGTTGCAGCTGGCGAGCTTACTTATTAGTTAGGCCCCTATAGCTTTGCGTCACACCCTTTCGAGTGCTTTGCCGGCAGGATAAATTTTATATTATTATATATCTTCTCTGCCCGTTTGTCAAGGGATTTACAAGTTTTTCCACACTTTGCACAAAAGCGGTTTGCCATATTTATTGTTATTGTTCAACTGTTTGTGAATTTTTTTCCAATTCTGCCGCCTTTACGCCGTACTTATCAATGTACAGAGTCTTGTCGGCAAGGTCGTAAAGCATCTCCATACTCATACCCTTACCTGCGTAGACAGTATATCCTACGCTTATAGAAATGCTGTGGTTCATCTCCTCGCTGAGAGCGGATACCTCGGATTTGATATCACGCACAAGCTCGTCCACCCTTTCCTTCGAGGGAGATTCAAAGATTGCGCAGAACTCGTCGCCTGCGTATCTTGCAAGAAAGAGATCAGCCTTGTACTTGAGTCCAACCTTTTTCAGCTGGAAGGCTATGGAACGAAGGACGTCGTCACCCTCATTGTGACCAAAGTGGTCGTTAATGGACTTAAAATCGTCAACGTCCATCATAAGGTAATAGAGGTGATTATTTCGCTTCATTCCGGTGGCATACTCCTTCATCTTATCGATAACGTAGTTGTCGAGAGCATACCTGTTATGCAGAGTAGTAAGTGTATCGTTGGTGATCTGCTCGTCCTGGAATCTGACGAACATAATGAAGATTCCCGTCGTCATACCAAGACAATGGAGCGCAAGCTTGCCGTCCGACAGCGCCTGCAAGGTGCCGAATATAAGCGTCAGGAGGCCGAGCCAAAGAATACCGTTACGCATTCTTCTGCGTCTCAGGGTCTTAACACCGAGGTCGTAGACCAGGGCACGAACGATTACGAGAAGATAAGGGATGTACTGAATGGTGAAGCTAACCCAATAGAGGTCTCCTCTGGTGTAAATATTGTCATCACCTATTGTATATACTCTACCTGTGAAGAGATTATAAATCAACATAATAGTCGCAAGGTTGGTCGGTATCATATATACGACCCATCTGCGAATCCTGAGATTTTCGATCCTGAAGATGATGTCAAAGAATCTCATCCAAAGCGAGCCGACCAAGGCGGTCAGCTGAACGCTCATAAACATTGAAATATGATTTCCAATCCTTGCTCCCGGGAAGGTCTGCATATCAAAGACGTAGCTCAGCATATCAAAGGAAACGCAGGCGAGAGCAATAACAACGAATCGCTTGAACCATATTCTCATGTGAGAGTTGTTTTGGTTTTCCAAGGCAATTCTCATGAAAACGATAAGAAATATACAGAAAACGAAGTGAAACAGATTTGCGCCAAGCAAATACTGCTCCATAGTTTGAAAGGCAAGTCCTCTCATTACACGTCTCCTTTCCCAAAATTTAGACATTGTTCGTATATTATACCACACCGCGCAAAAAAAGTCAAGAACAAAAAACGCCCCTCTTGCCGGCATTGCCTCTATCGCAAAAAATCTCAGTTTTGTAAACCTTGGTTGTCGTTTTTGTAAAGTATTGTTGTCATAGAAAAGAAAAAGAGGGCATCTGCCCTCTTTTTCTGATGAAAACTATTCTCCAACCGCTTTGTTCGTAAGCATAGTTTTAATAAGACTAAGCATACTTGGTTTGCCCATTTTTGTCGCATCGTCGCCAAAGAGCATAACCTTTCCGCTGCTCTCTACCGAGCTCCATTCGGGGTCACCTACGGGTCTGCCCTCCTTAGCAAAGGAGCAGAGGTAGTTAACCATAGACTCCGAGATCTCATAATCCCTCTTTTCCATAGGACGCCAGCAGTTCGGCAGAGTGCCAAACCAATACCAGAGGTCTGCGGAATGCCAGGAGCCGTTGTCGTCACCCGGGATCATACGGGCGAGGTGATAGCCGTAGGTGGTAACCGAATGCTTTTTACCCCATTTTTTACCCATAGAATAGAGAATGGGGGGAGCCATATCGTGGCTGTTCGCTCCGATTATATAGGGTATATTCTTAGGCTTTGCGCCCGAGACGATGATTTTTTCGTCCTTTACGGGGAAGGTTGCCATAGTGCCGCCCTTAATTTCCTTTTTCCAGCTATTCCACGCCTCAAAGAGTTTTTCAGGACTTACGGCACGGAACTCAGCAAGGGTCTTGCAGCCGAGTCGGCTCATAACCTCCTGCCAGAATGGATATACCTTTTCGGGCGTAGACATCAGCATATCTGTCATACCGCATCCGCTGGACATTACTGCGCTGCGGAAGATACCCTCGGTAAGGGGGCTCAGGCATTGAAGCTGAACGCTCATCGCACCTGCAGACTGACCCATAATTGTTATCTTATTGGGGTCACCGCCAAATGCCGCAATATTGTCCTTTACCCACTTCATAGCACAAAGCTGATCGTAAAGGCCGTAGTTGCCGCTGTGCCCTGCCTCGTCGGTAAGCTCGGGCAGGCAAAGGAATCCCATTGGACCGAGACGGTAGTTGATCGTAACGGCTACGACGCCCTTTTCGGGCCACACGGGGTCGTCAAAGTGCTTTTCGTGACCGCATCCGCCTGTAAATCCGCCGCCGTGAATGTAGAAGATTACGGGAAGGCGGCTGTCTGCCGTTGCGCTCTCGGGTGTCCATATATTAAGGAAGAGACAATCCTCGCCGTAGGTATATTTTTCGCCCTTGCGGAACTCGTTGTAGTAAAATATCTTCTTCAGGTTTTCCTCCTCGTTATAGAAGGAACGGGGCTGGTAGGAGCAATTTCCGTAGCTTGTGGCGTCGTACACGCCCTCCCAGGAGGTCACCTGCTTGGGATATTCCCATCTGCCTGCGGTAGCGTAGCGAATGCCCTTGAAGGCAACCACACCGTCAAGACGGCAGGAGGTGCCTTGGATCTCACCGCAGGGACAGTTTATTCTTTTTTCCATAAAAACTCCCTTTAACAAAGAGACCGAGCCGGGGCTCGGTCTCTTTTAATTCTGATGAATTAGATAAGCAGGTTCTTCTGACTTTCGGTGTCGAAGAAGTGCATAACCTTACCCTCGAAGGTAACGTTAATGTTTGCGCCTGCAACGAGGGACGCACGCTGATCGTCGGTGAGAGAAACGGTGGGGATACGAACGATAAGCTTATCACCGTTGTTAGTGGTAACGTGAAGGTGAAGCTCACTACCCATCATCTCGTTTACGAGGATCGTGCACTCAATAGAATCAGCGGCACCGGCGTTTGCAAGAGTGAAGTGCTCGGGACGAACGCCGAGGGTGATCTTGCCACCCTGAACGCCCTTTTCCTTGAGGCCATCAGCCTTCTGACCGGTAACCTCGATCTTTGCGCCGTAGGGTGCAACGTAGTACTTACCGCCCTCAAGGAGAAGCTCGGTCTCAAAGGTGTTCATCTTGGGAGCACCGATGAACTCTGCAACGAAAAGGTTGCAAGGCATATCAAATACCTCGGTGGGAGTACCAACCTGCTGGATAAGACCGTCCTTCATAATTACGATGCGGTCGCCAAGAGTCATAGCCTCGGTCTGATCGTGAGTTACGTAAATGAAGGTGGTGTTGATCTTCTTACGAAGAAGGATGATCTCTGCTCTCATCTGGTTACGAAGCTTAGCGTCCAGGTTGGAGAGAGGTTCGTCCATAAGGAATACCTTGGAGTCACGTACCATTGCACGGCCGATAGCAACTCTCTGACGCTGACCGCCCGAAAGAGCTCTGGGCTTTCTGGTCAGGTACTCGGTAATGCCGAGAACCTCGGCAGCCTCGGTAACCTTCTTATATACCTCATCCTGGGGAACCTTCTTGAGACGAAGGCTGAACGCCATATTCTCAAAAACGGTAAGGTGAGGATAAAGTGCGTAGTTCTGGAATACCATCGCAATGTCACGGTCACGGGGCTGAAGGTCGTTTACAACAACGCCGTCGATCTCAACGGTACCGCCGGAGATATCCTCAAGACCTGCGATCATACGAAGGGTGGTGGACTTACCGCATCCCGAAGGACCTACGAATACGATAAATTCCTTGTCGGCAATATCAAGGTTGAAGTTATCAACCGCGAGAGTATCCTTGCCGTATATTTTCTTTACGTTAGTTAATTTTACACTAGCCATTCTAATTTCTCCTTATCCCTTTACTGCTCCGCCGGTAACACCCTCAACGTAGTATTTCTGAAGTGCAAGGAATACTGCGGTTACGGGAACTGCTACCATTACTGCGGCCGCACAGAACATATTGTAGTTTGTATTCAGGTTTGTTCTCGAAAGCCACTCGAACATACCAACGGCAACGGTCATACCCGCATCCTCGTTGTGAATCATGTAGCTCGCCATCATAAAGTCACCCCAGGGAGCCATGAAGCCCATGAGTATGGTGTAAATGACGATAGGCTTGGAGAGAGGCATGATAACCTTGTAGAATACCTGCCAACGGGTCGCGCCATCGATACGAGCCGCCTCGTCAAGGCTCTTGGAAATAGTATCAAAGAAGCCCTTGGAAACGTAGTAGCCCATACCCGAGCTAGCGCAGTAAACGATGATAAGTCCAACGGGTGCCATCGTACCGGTAAGTCCAATATCCGAGAATACCTTATAGATGAGAATCATCGTAAGGAAGCCGGGGAACATACCGAGGATAAGCATCATATTCATAAGACCCTTTCTGCCCTTGAATCTGAGTCTCGACAGAGTGTAGGACATAGAGAGCACGAAGAAGGTCTGCAGAATTGCAGTTGCAATACCCATAAGAGCAACGGTGGTGAACCACTGAAGGAAGTTGGTCTCATTGAAGAGTCTCTTATACTGAGCAAGACCCCACTGGCGAGGAATGAGGAATGCATCCATCGCATCGGTGCCGGACTCAAAGGACTCAAGAACGATACCAAAGAAGGGGAAGAGCCATACGACGGTTATTACAACAAGAAGAATGTAAATAATAGTATTGGCAATATTTCGGCTGGCCTTCGCGCCCAGTCCGGTCTTTTTGATAGAAGAATTGTTATTTGCCATTATCCGAAGTCCTCCTCATTCTTAGTAGAGGGTATGATGTTGTAAACGATAAGCGACAGGATTGCGCACACGAGGAACATCAAAATACCAATTACGGATGCCATATAATACTGGCTGAGAGGGCTGTTAAGCGTCATCTTATAAAGCCATGTAATAAGCAGGTCCGTATGTCCGACCGTAACTCCTCCCGCCGTACCTAGGTCAAGGTTGTCAGGTCCACCGCCTGAAAGCAGGTAAATAACGTTGAAGTTGTTAAGGTTACCTACGAAGCTGGTAAGAAGGTAGGGACCGGTTACGAAGAGCATATAAGGCAGGGTGATCTTGGTGAACTGCTGAACGCCGCTTGCACCGTCAACACGGGCAGACTCGTAAAGGTCGGCAGGAATGTTCATAAGAATACCGGTAGCCATAAGCATTATGTAAGGAATACCGATCCAAATGTTAATAACGATAAGCAGGATCTTTGCTGTAACGGGGTTCTCCCAAAGACCTCTCTGGTTAGCCGCAAGCATAGCATCGGGAATCCAATCCCAGCGAACGAGAAGGCTACCGATAATACCATTTCTTGCAAAGAGCTTGGAAACGTACATAAGAGATACGAACTGAGGAATTGCGATGGTCATAACGAGAACGGTACGCCAGAACTTTTTAAGCTTAATACCCTTCTTGTTGATCATAATAGCAACCATCATACCAAGGAAATAGTTGGAGAAGGTTGCAAAAAATGCCCAGATAAGAGTCCAACCGAGGATCTCACCAAAGGCTGCACCAAGACCACCATGACCCATATTGGTAAGCTGGTTGAAGTTCTCAAGGCCTACCCAGCTGAAGAGGTTGGCATAACCGTCGTGAGCTGCGTCATAGTTGGTGAATGCGATAAGCACCATGTATATGGTGGGAAGAATTGTGAAGATAAGAATACCCGCAAGAGAAGGGGTAAGAAGAGTCTTATGGAACTGGTCATCGAGGAGAGACTGAAGGTCTTCCTTACCGCTTCTGATCTTCTTGCCCGAGGCAGTAATATCCATACAGATGCGGCACTGCTTAACCTGCATTCTCCAGGTTACGACAAATCCAACGATGAACAACACGGTAAGAAGACCGTAAAGAAGTACCTTTACCGAGTCATCGCCCGGAACCCAGGTTTCAACAGGGATACTGATTCCGCCGTAATCAATATAGTCGGTACGGAATCCACCCTGAATATCACCAACGTTTGAGCCATTATCAAACCAGTTTACCTTGGCAAGCCAGTGAAGGCCTGTACCAAGCTGATTTGCACCAAGGGGAAGGAACATATACGCGAGGAAAATAATCTCAAAGAGAAGGAAGAGAATTCCACGCATTATCTGACCGTAATAAAGGTTTCCAAATCCGAAAATAACGAAGGAAAGCTTTACTGCCCAATTACCTTTAATAAACGTGCGGCCAATATCAACCGCGCCATCCTTAACGCCGATCACGAAGCCTTTGATACCATTCCAGATCTTTAGACCGAGTCCGGCAAACCACAACGGAAGGGTTTTAAGGAAGAAAAGCCCAAGGTCATACCAAAAGGCAGACCATTTACTGAGCTTTAAATATTCCAAATCAGTTAATTTTTTCATGAATCAAGATATAAACGGGGTTTATATATCTCCTTGTCGTTATGAAAGGCATTGTTGGTCGATACACAAGACAAATGCAGTCCTCTCGTATGTCGGCCAACAATGCCTTTAAATTTTAAGGGTGGGTGAGCCCGAAGGCCCACCCATTTATTTAACAAACGTTAATTCTATTCTGCGGGAAGGAAGGTGATGGTTGCGATTTCAGAAACGCCGTCCCACTCAAGTCTGATAACGAAGGTACCAGCCTCGGTAACCTCGATGTTAGCAGGCTCAACGGTAGGAGTCTTCATCTGACCGCCCTTACCAACCTGAACGTCCCAGGATGCGCCACGGCGAAGCTTGAAGGTATCGCCCTCTGCGAAGGTGTAAGACTCTTCAGTCTCCCAAACGCCTTCGGAAACCTGAACGAGAGCGTAGTCGGTATTCCAGTCACCACCGTAACCGATCATGGACCACTTCATCTTCTCGTCGTCACTCATGTTAAGAATGCCGTCGATGGAAGCATCATAAGTATCAAGGAAGCCCTGAAGCTCCTCGTCGGTGTTTGCGCTCTTTGCGCCTGCGCCGAGTGCCTTAGCGAAGTCCCACCAAGAGCCGTGGATCTGGCCCTGAGGAACTGCGTGTGCGTTCTGAGCTGCAAGAGCTGCAAGGGATGCGTTAGCCTGAACTGCCTCAGAAGCCTGAGCGTTGAGGTTAGAGGGACCCCACTGCCACATCTCGAATCTCTCAAGCTGGCACTTCTCAGAGGTGAGATAGTGAGCAAGGAGCTGAAGAACTGCGCCCTTCTTAGCATCAGTCTGAGGCTTTACACCCATAAGCTTGTTACCGGAGAAGGAACCAAGCTGATAGGTCTTGCCGTCAACGGTGAAGGAAGGAAGCTTGCAAACGCCAAGGTTTTCACCGAAGTGAGCCTCTGCTGCGCCTGCGTTCCAGATACCGGTAACGATAGCTGCTGCGTTGGAGAACTGATCTGCGTCAGGGTCGTATGCACGAGAATGAGCGAGCTTCTGCATAGCCTTCATAGCTACAAGGCCCTGTGCGGAATTGAAGTCGTCATCAATACCGTTGAAGTTACCTGCAGCGTCCATGGTCCAGTTGGAGTGACAGCCTGCACCGAAGAAGAAGGATGCGGTGTACCAACCGTTCTCAAGAGCGTAACGGAAGAGTCTGTGATCGCCCTTAGCGTCGAAAGCGGCCTCACAGTCAGCGATGATAGCCTCAAGGCTGGTGGGGTCGGTAACAACGGACTTATCGTAGTAGAGATAGTAGCCGTTATCAGAAGTCATAGGATAAGCGTAGAGCTGACCGCCAACGGTAGCAGCTGCAAGAGAGCCTGCATCGTTGTTAGCCTTGATCTGAGCTTCGATATCTCCACCGGGCTTAGCAAGAGCAGCCGCCTGAACAAGACGAGCAAGCTGGTCCTGTGCGAAGCAGAAGATGTCAGGAGCGGTAGAAACGTCTGCAACTACCTGAGAACCTGCGTCTGCCTCAGTAACGCCGGAGATTTCAGCTACGATAACGATACCGGGGTTAGCTGCCATGAAATCGTTGATCTGAGCCTGCATCTGCTTAACTACACTGTTTTCGCCCTCTTCCTTCTCGGAAACCCACATCTTGATGTTGTAGGTACCTGCAAGGGGGTTAACAACGGGACCCTCGGGCTTGTAGTTAGGATCGGTCTCGCCGCATTCGCACTTGCCGTCAACGAAGTTGTGGGTGTGCTTTTCACCGAAAAGGCCACAACCTGCGAAGCAAGAGAGAACCATAACGAGAGCGAGTACGAGAGATAAAATCTTACTCATTTTCATTAGAGAAGATCCTCCTTTAAAAAAATTTTGGTTTTACGCATCTTTGCGCGTATTAGATTATAACAGACTTAGGCATTTTTGTCAATAACAAATAATGGTTTTCGAGCAAAATCGTCAATATGCACAAAGCACCTTGACTATTTTAGACAAACGTCAAGGTGCTCCATTAATTATAAATTATTAAATTTATCGAAGGCGGGAAGCTTTCTTCCTTCATAATCAAACAGACACTGATTTGCCCATTCGTTAGCGGTGGATTTGCCCTCCTCATGGATATAGCTCTGCCCTGCCTCGCTCGCCCAGCAGATACCCTCGCCGGGAAGCCAGAGAGGCTCCCAATAGAACACTCCGCCGATGCCGTTTTCCTTCACAAGGTCGAGAATATGCTTAATATATTCCGCCTGTCCGTCGGGGGTCAGGGGGTATTTTTCGCTGACGCCGGGGATAAAGGAACGCTCCTCGTCAACAACGAGACGCATCTCCTCGCCGTTAAGGTTGTAGGGCTTGTCGGTAAAGCCGTAGCCAAGCTCCACGATCATTATTTCCTTACCGAAATGCTTGCAGGCATTAAGGTTTTCCATAACCTCCTCGGGAGTGCCATGCCAATAGGGATAGTAGGATGCGCCGATAATATCGTAGTCAACGCCGTGAGACGCCATCTCGGAATAAAACTCCTGATAGACCGCCTTATCGTTGCTTCGCTCGAGATGAAGGACTATTTTCGCCTCGGGAGCCATCTCCCTGCATGCCTTAACGCCTGCCTTGATGAGTCGGCAGAAGTTGTCGTAATTGCCACGCTTACCGTCAAGCTCAAGCTTGCCGACGGGCCAGAGGATGCCGTTTGTGATCTCGTTGCCCACCTGGATCATTTCGGGCAGTACGCCATTTTCGGATGCCCGAAGAAGGCAATCCTTTGTGAAGCCGTAAACCGCATCGCACATCTCGTCAATGCCGTAGCTCGCCCACGCCTTGGGAATAAACTGCTTGCCCGGGTCAGCCCAGAAGTCGGAGTAGTGGAGATCCATAAGAAGCTTGAAGCCCTTGGATTTTGCCAGATTCGCAAGCTTCAGATAGTTTGCAAGATCGCAATTACCTGCAAGATAGGGCTCGCCCCCCTCGCTTTTGGGATCGTTCCAGATACGGATACGCATATGGTCAACGCCGTTTGATACAAGGGCGTCGAGAGGATCGATCTCACGCTCGCCGTCGTAGAATCTTGCGCCGTGCTCAAGCTCCTCGAGATAGGTAGAAACGTCAACGCCTAAAATCATTGCTCGCCACCTCTATGCTCCTCAAAAACGGGAGGCTGGTTGTCGTCGCCGAAGTCCACTACTCTCTTTTTCATAGCACGGTAGCGGTATCTCGCCATTTCGTTGAGACGGAGAACGTCCTCCTCACTGCCCGAGAAGGAGCAACGGAGACAGTAATACTCCTTTGCCTCGCCGTCGTAGAACATATCAATATCGATGTCTCTCATAAAGCAGGAGGGACAGCGGAAATTCAGTTTGCCTTTTGTAGACTGAGCCATGTTTTCACTCCTCCTTCGCTGATAGTTTTGCTCACGGAAATATGGTATACGGGGGAGAAGGCAATACCCTCCTCGCAAAGGGCGGTAACACCCTCACCCGAAAGTCTGACCTCGGTATATACGTCGGGAATTCTGACGTAGGCGGTGGATGCGTCCTCCTTCACGATTTTTCTGCCGTGGTAGGAGAATGCCATATCCTCTCCGTCAACGCCGAGAGTAACGCCCGAAAGATCAGCCTGGTACTCGGTAGTACCGAAGCCGCCTGTGAAGTACTCGGTGAATGTGACCTCCTCGCCGTGGAGATCGTTCAGAATATTACGCTCGGTAATAACGCTGCCCTCACCGTCGGGAATGGTGAACACCGACTGAACGACCACCTCAAGACCGCCGAGATCAAGAGTCACAGGATCGCAGGTAAGCTTGACCGCACCCTCAAGGCGCTCGTAGGTCGCCATTGTTCTCGTAAGGCAGAGATCCGCCGTTCTTCCGCGAGCGGATACCTTACAGCTCTTTATAGTACCTGCGCCTGCATAGTGCGTGAAATAGCCTGCGCGGTAGTTAATTTGGATAAGGTAGGGATACGATGCGTCGTAAACGTTCTCTGTGCCGATACCCGTCTTCTGAGGAATTCTGGCAACGTAGGGACGGAGATCGATCATTGCGCCGCCCTGATTGAAGTCAAAGCAGGTACGCATTGCAGGGTCGGCATACCAGAAGTACTCCTTACGGCTGCCGTAAAGAATATCCTTCCACAAAGCGCATTCGCCACGCTTATAATCGGGGTGACACTCACGGTAGAAGTCGGCAAACTCGCTCATGGTCATATCCAAAAGCTTGCCCTCTGCCTTCAGCTTGCCGTAGTACTTCATACCGTCGTCGTAGGACTTGGCAAGAAGCTCGTAGGGTGCCTCCCAACGGCCAAGCTTGTTAAGCCAGCCGGGACCGACGAACATCATATTATAGCTGTAGCCGTCGTTGTATTTTCCGAGGTGACGGTACTGGTCGATAAGATTGTAGAGATAGGGGTATTCCCACTCGCCCTCGTCGCCGTAATAGATCATTCCACGGAGAACGTTCTGGGGGTGAGTACCGAAGTTAGAACCGTTGCCGTCGAAGCATGCCATAAGGTCACGGGAGAGGTGAGGGATAGCAACTATTCCCGAATCATCCTCTTTAGAGGATGCAGGACAGTGGGAGTTGACCTTTGAGGGGATCCAGGGGTTCCAGGGGCCACCGTCCATGAAGGTGTACCAGGAGTTGTTGCAGGTGTGGAAGGCCTTGGGACCCTCCTCCCAGCAGGTGGCAACCGCACACTTTACGCTGGGGTATTTTTCCTTAATATAGTTGATGGTAAACGCATCGAGGAAATAGGAGCTGGTTGACTCGGGATAGAAGCCGAATTTCTCGTAAAACTTACCGAAAACGTCGTCGACTATCTCCATTTTGGTCTTCTCGTCGAACATCCAGATGCAGAAATCCTCGGTCTTATACTTTGCTCTGAACTCGGGACAAGGAAGACCGAGAAGCGAGAGGCCGATCTCGTCGCCATACTTCTCGTGCTCCTCCTTCGCAAGCTCGATGATCACGTCGGAGAAGAGAGAGGCGTAGGTAATCTGTATAGTGGTTTTCAAGCCGTACTTGTGTGCGGTATCCTGCTGGAATCTGAAAATGTCCAAGGATTCATCACGCACGCCGAGGGCTCCCCCGAGAGCCTTTTCAGCATACTCGGGGGATAACTCAGGACGGTGAATAATATTGACAATAAACTTGTTTTCCATGTCTTTTTCACCTAAATTGTTAAGTTTTGTTTACATTATTTGAGAATTACGCTAGTACAAGCGGCAATTGTCAGCACACCATTTTCGAGAGACGCACTTGTTCCGAGCACCTCACAAAGGGTGCTAAAGCTATGCTCATCCATACCCTTGAGATCGGTGAGAGGTATACTGATTTCGCCGTCAGAATTGTTGTGAATAATGCCAAGAATCTCGCCCTCGTACTCGACGTAGAAGCCTGCAAAATTCTTGTTCGTGCTGGTAACTGCGTTATAGTTGCCGCGTGCGATTGCAGGATATCTCGTGCGAACGTTGATTAGCTTTGCATAATGAAGAAGAATGCTGTTTTCCTTAGCAAGCTGCTCAGCAACCGTGCCGTTTGTCTGATAATCAGGGCTATAGGTTGTGCCAATGGGGTCCTTAACCTCGTCGCCGTCTCCCCAAAGCATTGCAAGACGGCGGTTTGCATCGGTCATAGCCGAGCCACGGGAGCCTTTGATTCCGATCTCCTCGCCATAATAAATGAAGGGAGATCCCGGAGAGAGAAGATAGAGATTTGCAGACATTTTAAGGTTAGATTCAAGAATGAAGGTACCTGCAATTCTGTCCTGGTCGTGATTTGCAAGGAAGGGCATGGGCATTCCGGCAGGATTTGCTGCCTGCACCTTATCCTGGAACATTTCAATGTAATTCACGAAGCTGGAAAGAGAAATTCCCTTTGCCGCTCTTGCCGCCTGTCCCTCGGCACCGCTCATGCCAAAGTTAAAGCAGTTCATCGCCTCGTAGTACTGGAGTATCTCACTCTCGGCAGACCAGCACTCACCAACGCAATAGATGTCAGGCTTATATGCTTTAAGCTCGGACATAAACCAATTCCAGAACTCAATGCACGCCTTGGTATCGCCGTAATAGATGTACTTAACTGCGTCAAAGCGGAAGCCGTCAATACCAAGATCAATGTAGTATTTTGCTATGTTGAGCATTTCCTGTCTTACGGCAGGATTATCAAAGTTCAGCTCAGGCATATCACCCGAGAAGTTGATCTCATAATAAGCATCAAGATTGCCAAGCCTCTGATAGGTTCTGCCGCTTACACGCTCTGCTCTGGTAACACAGGTATAGTAGTCATAGTACTTATTCGAGGTGTCGCCTGCAAGACGGGATTTCTTGAACTCTGCGAACCAGTCATTCTGAATGGAGGTATGATTAAGCACAAGGTCAAGAATAAGCTTTACGTTGCGCTCCTCACAGAGATCTGCAAGCTCCTTCAGGTCATCCATGGTTCCGAAACGCCAGTCAATCTGATAATAGTCCTTGGCGTCATACTTGTGGTAGGTAGGAGATGCAAATATCGGAGAGAGCCAGATACCCTGAACGCCAAGGTCGTTGCCGTTGTTGAGGTCTCCGTCGTTGAGATAATCCATACGGTTGATAATTCCGCGAAGATCGCCGAAGGTATCGCCGTTGGAGTCCGAGAAGGAGCCTACGAATATCTGATAAAAGGTTCTGTAATTATCGTCGGTGGTATCGGCGAGAGGGGGAATAACGTCAGGTGTCGGAGTCTCGTCTCCGCCGGGATTGTCGCCCTTGTTATCATCCCTCTGACAGGCAACGAAGGAAAGGGTGGAAAAAACGGTAAGTATTGCAAGAATAAGGCTTAAAAATCTGTGAAATGTTTTCATTTTAGTTTTCCTTTATAGAGTTGAGAAGTGCATCGTCGATCTTACCCCAAGCACCGTTGCCCGAGCCTTCGCACTTAACGTAGATACCAACGGTAACCACGTCGCCCTCGTTGACAACGAACTGGGAAATAGTAGAGGTATGCCATGCGTTATATACGGTGAACTGTGCGTCTGCCTTTGCAACGATCTCACCGTTGATCTTTACGTAAATATACGACTCGTAAACACCGCAGTCGCCGCCCATGGTGGACATAGTGAACTTGTACTTATCCGCCTTGAGGCCTGTAACCTCCTGCTCGAGGGTGAACTCAAGTGCAGAGGAATTCCAGAAGTGATAGTGCTTAGTACCTGTGAGAGAGTCGGTTACCTTGTCCTCAAGCTTCAGCTCGGCAATAGAGCCAACGGGAGTTGCGACCCAGCCTGAGCCGGTGGCGTCGTCCTCGAAGGACCAGTTCTTGAGGAAGTTATACTCTACCATGGATACGTAGCAATGTGCGGTCATTCCGCCCGCCTCGCCTACGACGTCATATTTTGCAACGCCGCCGGTCTTGAATAGGTTGAAATCAATAGCGGAATAAGGACCCGTCACGTAATTTTCGATCTTAGCCATCTTCTTCCACTCAACGCTGATCTCCTGCTTGGAGTCGTCGAGCATAACCGCGTTAACGGTAGAAGGAAGAAGGATGTCGCCGTTAAGGTCTATAATAAGGTTGATATCCTCAATAGCATCGGGCTTATTCTCAACAACGTTGCCACCTCTTACGAGAGCGAATACCTTGAGAGACTCACGTGCCTTGCCGTTTGCATCGAAGAATGCCTGGTTATCAACGGAACATCCGCCGAAATACTTACCTGCGTCGTTAGGATCATACTCCTTAGCATAGGAGGATGCCCAGCCGGAGCCGTACTTTTCCCAAAGAGCGGAGTTCTCCTCCCAGGTAGAGCCGCCTACGGAGATCCAGGTGCCTTCCCAATAGAATACGCCTACACAGTTGTGAATGTCGTTTACCGCAGTATTAATAAGGTTTCTCATGTGAGTAGCCTGGCCCTGCTCGGTGAAGGGATAGGGCTTGGTCGCATCGGTACCGGTGTTGCCGTAGAAATCGGTATCCTCATCGGTGTTTACGTATGCGGTCTCGACGATCATCGTCTTCTTACCGTAGGTATCGGCGATCTGATTCAGCACAGTCGCAAGATTCTCAAGAGTGCCGTGCCAGAAGGGATAGTAGGAGGAAGCAAATACGTCGTAATCTACCTGCTGAGAAGCGAGATAGTAGCCGTAATTCTTATAATTTGTAACCTTCTCGGGGTTAGCAAAGTGAATTGCAATAAGTGCGTTGGGGCAAACCTCACGGGTAGCCTCGCAGCCCGAGCGCATAAGAGCGGTAATGTCCATCCAGCCCTTGAAGCCGCACATATAACCGTTGGTCTCGTTACCGATCTGTACCATACCGACGTCAACGCCTGCGTCAACGAGCTTCTGAAGGCTCTCCTTGGTGTAGTTGTAAAGAGCCTCGCTCATCTCTGTAACGTCCATTCCCTTCCAAGCCTTGGGAACCATCTGCTTTGCAGGGTCAGCCCAGAAGTCGGAGTAGTGGAAGTTGACGAGAAGCTTCATTCCGTACTTGGTGGCACGCTTACCGATCTCGATGGCATTATTAAGATCGCAGTTTCCGCCGCCGTATCCGTTTCCGTCCTTATCAAAGGGATCGTTCCAGACTCTTACACGGATATAGTTTATACCGTTGGCAGACAGGATCTCGTAAACGTCCTTCTCGCTGCCGTCATAATCATAGTACTTAACGCCGCTGGCCTCAAGAGAAGGAACCGCAGAGGCGTCCATACCCATAATAAAGCCCTCGGGAAGGTTCTCAACCTTCTTAACGTACAGAGTATCCGACTTGACGTTAAGAACGTCGGGATTAAGGTCGGGAATAGCTCCGTTATCGGGATTATCATCGGGATTTTTATCATCACCCTCGGTGTCGTGAGTTCCGTCACCGTTGTCAATATCCGTGTCATCCTTTTTGAAAAGCTGACAGGAGAAAAGTGTTGAGATCGCCATTACAATAACAAGCATAAGGCAGATCAGGCGCTGAATTTTTTTCATTTTATTTCTCCGTTCTGCCGCACATAGCGGCTAAATGTGGGTTTTTGCACCCTATATTTTAACATTTTCGCACGCCTTTTTCAATCTCTCAATCTATACAAATTTGTAATCTTAAATTTGTTGATTATTCCCATAGCAACCCTGCTTTTTCCTCAAAATTTCAGCTATAACGATTTGATTTTTTTGCCTTATTATTGCCGTTTTGCGGAGTTATTGACAACTATAATTTACATATTTGCACATTTTCGGCAGTAAAACGCAGATTATTAAACAAAACGATTTTGCAAAATTTTTCTTTGCTCATTATGTAAAGAAGAACCGTCAAGCCATTTGACGTAAATTTTATTCATTCTACATTATTGTGCATAATACCTAAATTATTAACAAAAAATTCAATCAAATTTAGGTGTATATTTTGAAGATTTTGTATTGATTTTATTTTTTATTTATGATAAAATATATTTGCACGAGTATGTACTCTTTTCTGACGCCCCGAAAAGGCGTCCTCCCCTTCGTTCGTTCCCGAGTCTGCGTGACGTCACTGGCCGCCGTGGCCGAGGTTTTTTGATAAATGATTTACGATCTGCAAAAGGCAGACGTCTGGAAGCGTGCTTCAGCCGCACTTCTCGACTTTATTCTTGCTCTTATCATCGCCGTTGGAGCGATATTTCTCCTCTCATACGTAACGGGTCTCAACTCTCACTACGAGAGCTACGAGACAATTATGGATTCCTACGAGGAAAAGCACGGTGTTGATTTTGACGCCGTTGCCGACAGCGAGGCGTTCAACGCCCTCCCAAAGGATCAGCAGGACAAGCTTAACGAGGCTTTCGCCGACTTTGCCGCCGATGAAAATGCCAACTTCCACTACAACCTCATGATCCAGCTGATCATTCTTAATTTTACCATTGGTATTCTTATTTCGGTTGCCGTAATAGAGTTTATTATCCCCATGCTGCTCAAAAACGGACAGACCGTCGGCAAAAAGGTCTTCGGCATTGGCGTTATGCGTGTTGACGGTGTAAAGGTAAACGGCCAGATCATGTTTATCCGCGCCATTCTCGGCAAATACACCATCGAGACCATGATTCCCTTTATGATGCTGCTCTGGATATTCCTCGGCAAGGCAGGCTTACTCAGTCTTATGATAATTGCCCTGGTGCTTATCGGAAACATCGCCATGATGCTTGCCACCAGAACCAACTCGGCAATACACGATATGCTTGCAAACACCGTTACGGTGGATATGGCAAGCCAGATGATCTTCGACAGCCCCGAGGCACTCCTCGAGTACAAGCAGCGTGTACACGCCGAGGCGGTCGAAAGAGCAGAATACAGATAATTTTTGGCTTAAATCCCATTTGGGTTGCAATATTATTTTTTCTTAACAGAAAGGAAGATATATGAAAGTCGAATTGCAAAATCTCACCAAAATCTTCCCCAGTAGAAGCAAGAAGGCAGGCGAAGAGGTAATCGCAGTAAACGATTTCACCTTCACCATTCCCGACGGCCAGCTCGTTGGCCTTCTCGGTCCTTCCGGCTGCGGTAAGTCCACTACTCTTTATATGATCAGTGGTCTTCAGAAGCCCTCTGGCGGAAAAATCCTCTTCGGCGAGGATGACGTTACCGATCTGCCTGCGGAGAGCCGTGGTGTTGGACTTGTGTTCCAGAACTACGCACTCTATCCCCACATGACGGTAAAGCAGAACATCATGTTCCCTCTTCAGAACCTCAAGGGTCCTGACAAGATGAGCAAGGAACAGATGATCGAGCGTGCCTACGAGGCGGCAAGACTCGTACAGATCGACGAGCTTATGGACAGAAAGCCCAGCGAGCTTTCCGGTGGTCAGCAGCAGAGAGTTGCTATCGCCCGTGCGCTGGTTAAGATGCCCAGAGTGCTTCTTCTTGACGAGCCCCTTTCCAACCTTGACGCACGTCTTCGTCTTCAGACTCGTGAAGAGATCAGAAGAATTCAGAGAGAGACCAAGATCACTACCGTATTCGTAACCCACGACCAGGAAGAGGCTATGTCCATTTCCGATATGATCGTAGTTATGAAGCTCGGTATCGTTCAGCAGGTCGGCAAGCCCCAGGAGGTTTACGACAACCCCACCAACCTCTTCGTTGCGAAGTTCCTCGGAACTCCTCCCATCAACGTATTTGACGGTCAGGTTAAGGGCGGCAAGCTTTACATTGGCGAGAGCGCAGTTCTCGACGTTCCCGGTATCGACGACCGTGCGGTTATCGTTGGTATCCGTCCCGAGGGCTTCATCCTCGACGAAAACGGTCCTCTTACCTGTAAGGTAAGCGGTATCGAGGTAATGGGCCGTGACGTAAGCATCGTTTCTACCCACGCAAATTCCCAGAACCCCGTAATCCGTTCTATCATCAACTCCGATGCCGGCATTGACGCGGCAGCTACCGAGGTCAACTACTCCCTCAAGGCACACAAGGTATTCGTATTCGATAAGGAAACCGAAGAAAGACTTTACTTTGAGGTGAAGTAATATGTTAAGTATTGACAACAACTCGAAAGCGCGCAGGATCAAAAACTTATTTGATCTGATTGTTTGCGAGCTTTGCTCAATCTCCGTTGCTTTGATCCTTGATTGTTTTATCTTTTTCAATTACTTCAAAGCAAAGGCTCTTCCCATTGTATTTATTTCAATTCTCGCTGTAGTTGCTATAGGCTCTGTTGTTTTCAGAAAGTATTATATCAACAAGCTTATCTCTACCGGTGAGATCCCCTATTTCTGGTACAACCTTGGTAAGAAGATCAAGGCCTTTGGCAAGAAAATCAAGTACGATCAGTGGAAGGGTTGGGTTTATCTCTCCCCCGCTATCGTTCTCCTTCTCATATTCACCGTATGGCCTATCTTCAACACCCTCCGTATGTCGGTGCTTGAGGGCTATACCACGATGAAGGAAGTAAGTGGCGCGACCTTCAAAATCGGTCTTGGCAACTTTAGAAGAGTAATTGAGTACCCCGACTTCATCACATGCTTGAAGAACACGGTGCTTCTTACCGTTCTTACAGTTCCGATCTCCACCTTCCTTGCACTGCTTATTGCAGTTTGTCTTAACTCTATCAAGGCTCTTTCCAGAGCACTTCAGACCATCTTCTTCCTCCCCTACGTTACCAACTCCATCGCAATCGGAATGGTATTCGCGGCAATGTTCAAGATGATCCTTGGCGGTCAGGCACGTCCCGACTCGGTAGGTATCGTTAACAACGTTCTGGAAGCTCTTGGCTTTGAGTACATCAACTGGATGAACGCAGGATCCGATTATTGGGCTAACATCATCGTTATGACGGTTTATATCGTATGGAACGCCCTTCCCTTCAAGATCCTCATCCTCCTCGGCGGTCTTCAGTCTGTTAACAAGCAGTACTACGATGCTGCAAAGGTTGACGGCACCAGCCGTGCAAGAGTGTTCACCAGAATTACCGTTCCGCTCCTTTCTCCCATGATCGCTTACGTTGTAATCACCGGCTTCATCGGTGGCTTCAAGGAGTACTCCTCCATCGTCGGCGTATTCGGTGAGTCTATGGGTCCCGTAGGTAATGACTACGCCCTCGACACAATGGTAGGATTTATTTACAGAGCAATCGGTAAGCAGGAGGGTACCGCTTCCGCTGCGGCTCTTATCCTCTTTGCAATCATCTTTGTTGTTACTATGATTAACCTCTACGTAAGCAACAAGAAGACCCATTATTAAGGAGGTGCCGAAATGTCTGAAATCAAAGTAATGAAGCAAAAAGATATGCAGCAGGTTACGGCACAGCAGAAGGTTATCGGCATCGCAGTTAAGGTAATCATCTATGCCTTCCTCTTCCTGATGGCTCTGATAATCATCTTCCCCTTCTATTGGATGATCATTTCGTCCCTGAAGACCGTTGAGGAATACCGTCTCTCCATACCCACCCTGTTCCCCCAGTATATCGACTGGAAAAACTACATTCAGGTATTTACGAACAAGGACCTTCTTCTCGGTCAGCTCTTTGCAAACACCGTGTACGTTGGTATCGTGTCCACAATCCTCTCGCTTATCATCACCGTTCTCTCGGCGTTTGCATTCGCACGTCTTGAGTTCAAGGGAAAGAACGCACTCTTTGCCTTCCTTCTCGCAACCATGATGATCCCCGGCGAGCTCTTCACCATCACCAACTACCAGACCGTATTCTACCTCGGTTGGATGAAGACCTTTACGGTACTTATCGTTCCCTTCCTGGTAAGCGTATTCTATATTTACCTGCTCCGTCAGAACTTCCTTCAGATTCCCAACGAGCTCTATCTCGCGGCGAAGGTTGACGGTACAAGCGACATTAAGTATCTTTGGAGAGTAATGATTCCCCTCTCCCTCCCCAACCTTATCTCCATCACGATTCTTAAGATGATGGGCGCGTGGAACTCCTATATGTGGCCCAGACTTGTTGCAAACGATGCAGCTCACAAGCTCATCACCAACGGTCTCCGTACTGCGTTTACCGACGCGTCGGGTAACACCGATATTCCCGTGCAGATGGCAGCGGTTGCCGTCGTATCTCTCCCCCTCTTCCTGGTATTCGTATTCCTTCGTAAGTACATTATGAAGGGCGTGTCCAGAAGTGGTATTAAGGGTTAATCTGTATGCCGCGTGGCATACTATTAAATATAAAACTTAATAAAAAGAAAAGGATGAAAAACACATGAAAAGAATCATCGCATCGCTCCTTCTTGTCGTAGTTCTTCTCACAGGCATGATCGGCACCCTTACCAGCTGTAATATCTTCAGCGGTAACAAGGTTGCTCCCGACTTCGTAATGCCCGAGAACGGATTTGACACCGAGACTCCCATCACCATCAAGTTCTATCACTCGATGGGCGCGAACCTTCAGGAGGTTCTTAACAGAGCTATTGAAGAGTTCAATCTTCTCTACCCCAACATCACTGTTGAGCACGAGTCTTACGGTGACTACGACGGTGTTCGTAACCAGATTCAGACCGAGGTTACCGTAGGCGGCCAGCCCAACCTCGCATACTGCTACCCCGACCACATCGCAGTTTACAATGAGTCCGGCGCAGTTCAGACCCTCGACACTCTCATGTCCTCCGAGCTCGTAGTTAACCGTGCAGACGGAACTACCGAGACCATCGGTTACACCGATGCTCAGCTTGCTGACTTCATTCAGGCATACCTCAACGAGGGTAGAGCGTTCGGCGACGACAAGCTTTACTCCCTTCCTATCTCCAAGTCTACCGAGGTTCTTTACTACAACAAGACCTTCTTCGAGGCTAACAACCTTCAGGTTCCCACCACTTGGGAAGAGATGGCTGAGGTTTGCGAGAAGATCAAGGCTATCGACCCCAACTGCATTCCTCTCGGCTACGACTCCGAGTCCAACTGGTTCATCACCATGTGCGAGCAGTACGGCTCCGGCTACACCTCCGCAACCGGCGACAACTTCCTCTTCAACAACAAGGCCAACCGTGACTTCGTAAACATGTTCAGAAATTGGTATGAGAAGAAGTGGGTTACCACCGAGGCTCTTTCCGGCGGTTACACCTCTAACCTCTTCACCGGTAAGTCCAGCTCCTCCACCGACAGCAAGGTTCCCGCAGGTACTCGCTGCTATATGTGTATCGGTTCTACCGGTGGCGCATCCTATCAGCAGCCCACCATTACCAACGGTAAGCCCGAGTTCGAGGTAGGTATCGTTTCCATTCCTCAGGTTAATCCCGAGGCTCCCAAGGTAATTTCCCAGGGTCCCTCCGTTTGTATCTTCAAGAAGGACAACCCCCAGGAAGTTCTTGCAACCTGGCTCTTCGCTAAGTTCCTTACCACCAACCACGACTTCCAGGCAGCTATGTCTATGACCAACGGCTACGCTCCCGTTATCAAGTCTGTTTCCGAGAACGAGGTTTACGCTGAGTTCCTTTCCACCGCAGGCACCCTTAACCTTCAGGCATACGCAGTTAAGGTTGCTCTTGAGCAGGAGAAGGCATACTACTCCTCTCCCGCATTCAACGGTTCCTCCGTTGCACGTGAGCAGGTAGGTCTTCTTCTTCAGAGATGCTTCACCGAGAGAGCAGGCGAGATTCTCACCGACGCTGATCTCGAAAAGATCTTCGCTGAATACGTTGCTAAGTGCAAGTACGAGTCCGGTCAGTAATTTTCTACACTACAACAGAGAAAGTTAAGCTATGAAAAACTTATTTTCTAAATTAATTTCACTGCTTCTCCTCTTATGTATTATAATAGGTAGTCTTGCATCCTGCGAGCTCGTCGAGAAAATTCTCGGCGAGCAGGGGGAGAATCCCCCCCAGCACGAGCACGTTGATTACGTGTCTCAGGTTAAGCTGGACATGACCTCCTCCACTGCAAAGCAGGAAGTTACTATGAAAATGCATATTGACGGAGACACCACTCATTTCTACGTTCCCGCAGGATTTGACTCCTTGGGTTACATTAAGGCAAGATATCTTGCGGTTAATACCCCCGAGTCCACCGGTAAGATCGAGGAATGGGGCAAGGCAGCTTCTAAGTATACCGAAAGCAAGCTTACCGACGCCTACAAGATTATCGTTGAGAGTGACACCGAAACCTGGAACTTCGACGGTAATGGCAGATACCTCGTTTGGGTATGGTATCAGCCCACGGCAGATGCTGAATTCCGCTGCCTTAACATCGAGCTTCTCGAGGCAGGCCTTGCAGTAGGCTCCAAGACCAGCGAGTGCCGTTACGGCGATATCGCGGTTAAGGCTATTAACCAGGCTACTATTGAAAAGCTTTACGTTTTCTCAAACGATAAGGATCCCGATTTCCCCTACGACAAGGCAAGCAGCCTTACCGTTAAGGAGCTTCGTCTCAACCCCGAGGAATACGAGGGTAAGAGAGTTTCCGTAGAGGGTATCGTCGTTTACAACAGCGACTACACCGTATATATTGAGGACTATGATGCCGAGACCGGTATCACCTTCGGTATGCAGGTGTTCTACGGCTACAACACTACGCTTCACAGTGTATTTATGCAGGGCAACAAGGTTCGCGTGGTAGGTGTTCTTAACAACTTCCACGGCACATGGCAGATCTCCGGTATAGATTACAACCCCATGAAGCCCAAAGATCCCGCAAATACCGCAAAGCTTGAGACCGGTCTTGACGTTTCCTTCACCAAGACCACCATTGACAAGTTCAACAGTACAGTCTCCTTCGACTACAACGATGAGCAGTTTAAGGGTCCGTACACCAAGTTCGTTGTATCCACATCCATTTCTATGGATAACCTCAAGGTTATTGACGTTTACACCACCAAGACTGGTGATAGCGCAGGCGCTATGACTCTTACCTGCCAGGTTGACGGCAAGACCATTGACGTGAGAACCGAGGTTCTCAAGGATGCAAACGGCAACCTCATTACCGAGCAAACCTTCCGCGGCGCTACCATCGACGTTAGAGGTCTTGTCGACTACTTCGTTCAGCAGGGCGCTACCGTAGGTGTATATCAGATCAAGGTTTACACCATGGACGATATCACTATTCACTAATTCACCTTATTCACTCAATTTGATTCCCAAAAAATTTAATATAAGGAGAAAACAATGAAAAGAATTCTTTCATTCATCCTCGTTGCTATCCTCTGCCTCGGTGTTCTCACCGGTTGCGAGCAGGTAGGCGGCATCTTGGACAACGTAACCGGCACCGTTGGCGGCTGGTTAGGCCTGGGCGGCAATGAGACCGTTGGCCCCACCGTTGACAACGCAATGACCGTCCTTCATAACATCATGAAGGAAAAGAACCCCATCACCCGTGACGACTACGACGTAGTTGCTCAGGTTGTTGCGGCTTCTGATGACGGCACCAAGGGTACCTTCAAGGTAACCTGGACTGTTGATGACGATGCCATCGTTATCAGAGAGAGCACAAAGACCGGTTTCTATACCGTTGATCTTCCTGATGCAAACGCAGAAGAGTTCAGCTACACTCTTACTGCTACCATCTCTGACGATGCAGGTAACAAGGCTTCTAAGTCCTACACCTTCACCTTCCCCGTAATCAACAACACCGGTATCACCTCCACTCCCGAGGAGGGCGTTGCTTACAAGATCTTCCTTCTTCAGGGAAGCTTCCAGCAGAGATACTACGCTCTTGCTACCACTCAGAACAACGAGAACAAGTTCATCAACACCGACCTTGATCCCGCTAAGGCAGCAGACTTCTTCGTTGAGAAGGTTGACGGCGGCTACAAGTTCTACACTAACGTAGACGGCGTTAAGACCTACGTTTACGCAAAGACCACCAAGGACGAGAGCACCGGTAAGATCTCCAAGTATATCGGCTTCTCCACCGAGGAGGGCTCCGTATTCTCTTACAACGAGGCAAAGGGCGGCGTTTGGACCGTTAAGATCAATGACCTCGTATACGGCGTTGGTACCTACGGCACCTACACCACTATCTCCCTTTCCGACGAGTCCTACTTCACTCCCGAGAAGGTTGGCGACAGCCAGTTTGTAATTAAGTTCATCACCTCCGAGTATGCAAATACCATCGGTCCCGACAAGCCTGCCGAGAATGAGGATGATGCTAAGGCTATTCTTGAAAAGCTTTACGGCCTCGCAGATGGCGAGAGCGCTTCCGGTTCCTTCACTCTTACCGGTAAGATTACCGCTCTTGACAGCTACAACAACCCCACCATCGTTGTTGACGGCTACGAGAATATGCCCGTTTACTGCTACAGACTTGCAGACGACAGATTCGAGATCGGCGCAACCATCACCGTTACCGCTCTCTCCATGAAGAACTATAGCGGTACATACGAGTTCATGAGCTGTACTCTTGATAAGTTCACCGCTGCAGGCGGTTCCGAGACTCCCGCAGGCAACCTTGGCGTAATTGCTGCTCCTGAGGTTGGCACCGCATACAAGTTCGGTCTTAACCACGGCGGTAAGGGCAACATTGACGTATTCTTCAATGGCGAGAACTACAACAACTACGCTTGGTACCTTGCATTCACCGACAACTCCGCAGAGGCAGTTGACGTTTACCTTGAGACCGTTGAGGGTGTTGAGGGCGGACTCAGACTCTTCTTCTACAACGGCGATGCTAAGACCTACATCGTAGCATTCCCCAGAGACGGTGACACCACTAAGGGTACCCTTAAGCTTGACACCGCAGTTCCCGAGACCTACTACACCTACAGCGCAGAGCACAAGACTCTTATCTACACCTCTGCAACCGGCGAGCAGTTCTACCTTGGTTCCTCCGGCACCTACGGTTCTATCTCCTGCTCCGCTATTTCCTACATCACCAGCTCTACCTCTTACATTGCTCACTTCTACGGTGAGGGCGGCGAGAACTCCGGCAACGGCGGCTCCGACGATCCCGTAACTCCTCACGAGCACAACTTCGTTGATGGTAAGTGCGAGTGTGGCGAGACCGATCCTAACTACCAGCCTCCTACTGTTGATCCCGAGGGCAACGAGATTGTGTTCGACTTCGGTGCAAACGGCGCTGCAGGTACTCACACAGATGGTAATGATATCGGTACCACCAAGTCCTTCACTTCCGGCAACTACACCCTTGAGCTCACCGATGCTTACAAGGCATACGTAGGTGGCTTTGACAAGGCAGGTAACTCTATCCTTAAGTTCGGTACCAGCTCCGTTGCAGGTACTGTAACCTTCGTTGTTCCCGAGAACGTTACATCCGTAATTATTTACGCAGCAAGATATAAGAACTACGCTGATAACAACATCATCGTTGTTAACGGCACCTCCTACACTCTTACCGCTAACTCTGACGACGGTCAGTACGAGGCTATCACCGTTGATACCACTACCAACAAGACCGTTACCATCGCTTCCAGCACCTCTGCAGCTAAGCCCAGATGCGTAGTTAACAATATCGTTTGGATCCTTGGCGAGGGCGGTTCTGACACTCCCGTTGAGCCTCCTCACGAGCACAACTTCGTAGAGGGCAAGTGTGAGTGCGGCGAGACCGATCCTAACTACCAGCCTCCTCACGAGCACAACTTCGTTGAGGGCAAGTGCGAGTGCGGCGAGACCGATCCCAACTACGTTCCCCCCACAGTTGATCCCGAGACTCCCGTAGCTACCTATCCCATCGTAACCGAGCTTAAGACCGGCGACAAGATCATCATCGGTGCTCCTGCTTACGGCAAGCTCCTTTCCATGGTTAAGGTTGCTACCTACTACAACAAGGGTGTTGACTACACCGAGACCGATTTCTCCAACGTTACCGACGATGAGATCTTCGTAGTTACCGTTAACGATGACGGTTCTATCGAGCTCGTTTCCGTTTCCGGCAAGGTTGTTGCTATCGGCGGCTACTCCTCTCTCGACGTTACCGGTGCTAACAAGACCTGGTCCGTTGTAGTAAAGGAGGGTGCAAACGGTATCGTTTACCTTAAGAACAACGGCACCGGCAAGTATCTTGAGTGGTATGCTTCCAAGGATAACTGGAGCTCCTACAACGGTACTCTTTCCGATCTCTTCGAGCTTTCCTTCTACCTTGTAGAGGCAGGCGAGAGCACTCCTGTTGAGCCTCCTCACGAGCACAACTTCGTAGAGGGCAAGTGCGAGTGCGGCGAGGAGGATCCCAACTACGTTCCTCCTACCGTTGATCCCGAGACTCCCGATCAGACCAAGGGCGGTTCTGCTGACTTTGGTACCATCGTTCTTCCCTCCTCCAAGCCTAACGGTGACTCCTCTTACACCGCAACCTACACTACTGCTAACGGTTGGACATCTGTTAACTCAGCTATTCAGTGTGGCGGTTCTGCCGACATCAACCCCCAGTTCACCGTTATTGGTCCTGATAACTCTCACAAGGCAATTTGTATGAATGGTAAGGTTAGCGCACCCGGTGCAATCACCTCTCCCACTCTTACAGGTGGCGTTTCCAAGATCACCATCAATTACACCAAGATGTTCACCGATACTGAACTCTCCTTCGATGTAATTGTTACCAATCTTGCTACCGGTGAAAAGCAGACCTATAATGTTGCAAAGACTCTTGACAAGAGCGAGAAGTATGTTGTTTACACTGCAGAGATCGTTCTTGATACCGCTATCGAAGGCGAGTTCACAATTGAGCTTGTTAACAAGTGTCCTACCGGCAACACCGGCAATAAGGACCGTGTTACTATTCTCAGCATTGATTGGGAATAATTAAATAGTTTCTATTAGAAATTAATTTAATAGACCGCACCCTTCGGGGTGCGGTTTTTTTATTAAACTTTTTCTTGCATATTGACTACTTATATGTTATAATGATTATAGAATGGCGAAAAGAGGTTTTATATGAATAAAATTAAAAGAATTGTTGCAGCGTGGCTGCTGATTTTCGTAATACTGTTCAACGCTGTTGGCTGTGATCTGCTGCCCGACATTAAGCTTGAGGGCAGCTCGGACATTAACAAAAACGGTGAATTCCGCATAGATGCCGGCCTGACCCTCGATATGATGGTTGGCGATACCGTCGTTTTGGAGCTCATTAATACAGTTGACCCCGACGGAGAGGTAATCTGGACAAGCACCAGCAGCTGTGCTACCGTCGAAAACGGCAAGGTGACCGCCATCGCAAAGGGCACGACCATTATTAAAGCCACACTTGGCGACAAGGTTGACCGTGTTATCCTTTCGATTTTTGATAGCACGGAGGATAAGCCCGACGATAAGCCCACCGATAAGCCCGACGACAAGCCCGACGACAAGCCGGGTGACATAATCGTTGGCGAAGGCGGAGAGATCCTTTTACCCAACGAGGAAGACCCTATTACGTCCGACCCTTACGTCGGTGTTGACAAGGACGAGTTCTATTCTACATACTCCCCTGCTATTAGCTATAACGACGCATATTACAGAACCCAGCACGGACTTATGTCCGGAAGCATTGACGAGCAGGACCAGGAGCCTACTATTTCCTCCTACCAGCCCACCTCGGGCGGAAAGCTTGTACGAAACAATGCTTACCTATTTTCGGCAGACGGAAACACCTACTACGTGGTTGACGGATATGGCGAGATCGTTATGGAGATCTACCGTGGCGGCGCATACATAGTCCTTGAGGAGGTTGCGGCATACGTATTTGCCTTTGGCGAGCCCCCTGCAAACCACTCTGCATCAAAGAAAACCAGACCCACCGCAAGCATTTGGGGAATTTACCTTCGTGTAAACAACACAAAGTTCAGCGGCGACACCTCAAAATATCCCTACGAGCCTGTCCTTCCCAGAATTTCGGGCTGCGGCGGTGACCTTACCTACTACGAAATGGATATCGGAACCACGGGCACCGACTGTGATCCCAGCTACACCGCCTGCGACTACAACAACGGCTATTCCATCACGAGAGGCGCGGCGAGAATCGTATATTCCTGCAAGGACGTTAACGGCAACAAGATCATCGATCTTGACGAGAGATACGTATTCTACACCTACAACCACTACAACGATTTCCAGGAATACCTTAACTACTACGGCGGTTGGGGAGAGATGTTTGGCAATATAACCGGCGGCGGCAAACTTTCAAGCAAGAGCAACTATAACCCCACCCCCTACGTGGAAACCACACACGCCCCCCTCTACGAGGTCAGAATTACCGTGGTTTACTATTACGTACCCAAAAACGAGTGCGTGGCATAATAAGCAAAAAGAGAGAACAAGCGTTCTCTCTTTTTATTTTGGCTCAAGGAAGATGGGGCGCATTTGATTTTCTTTTTGCATCAGGTCGAAGCAGGTGGGTAAAAGCGACATCTCGGCAACGAGGGAGTGGGGCTTGCCCTTTGGGTCGTCCTGGCGCATGGGAACGAGGTAGACGGAGCGTCGGGTGATGAGCGAGGCGAGGCTGGCGAGATTTTGGGAGAGGCCGTCGTTTGTGGCGAGGGCGATGAGCAGGGGTCGGTCGCATCTGAGGTGCGCCTTTGCCGTCATGGTCACGGCGGAGTCGGTGATGCCGTGGGAGATTTTCGCCAGGGTGTTGCCCGTGCAGGGGGAAATTATCAGGGCGTCGAGGGGTGTTTTCGGGCCGAGAGGCTCGGCTGCCTCAATAGTGTGGATTATCTCCCTGCCGCAGAGGGCCTCAATGCGTTTTATAAAGTCCTCTGCCCTGCCGAAGCGTGTGTCGGTGGTGTAGACTCGCTCGCTCATTATGGGCTGAAGCTCCATACCCCTCGAAAGGAGAATTTCCATCTGCGAAACAGATTTCGCCAGGGTACAGAATGAGCCTGTTAGGGCGTAGCCTATCATAGTCTGACCTCCATATCAAGAAAGCGAAGAATACCCTCGGCATAGAGCCTGCCTGCGGTGAGGGGGTAGTAGGCATCGGGTATGGAGGAAAGCTTCGTCAGGCTCTCGGAGGGTGGGAAGACGCTGCCCGAGGCGAGGTCGAGTATCTTGGTTTTCGGGTCAAGCTCCAGGGGGTCTATCTGCGCCGCAGGGGCGGTGTTTATCAGCAGGTCGATGCCACGAAGGTCGGTGTCCTGACCAAGGACCGAGCAGTTAATTCCCATACCCCCAAGCTCTAAGGCAACCTCCCTTCGCCGTGTGTAGACCGTGGGAGATGCGCCAAGGGCGAGAAGGTAGCCGAGGAGCGCTCTGCCTATTCTGCCGTAGCCAACGAGGGCGAGCCTCATATCGGCAATATCCCGTGTGAAATTGGTGAGGATATAGCCGAGAGCGCCCCTTGCGCTGATGATAGCGTTTTCAAGGAGAAATCTCTCGTCCCCTCCTCCGTCGTATACCCGACAGCCGCCCTCCTTCGCCTCACGGACAAGCCAATCGGGAATATTGTAGCCTGCGAGTATCACTCCCTCGCC
>JBGVPG010000020.1:0-21679 GCA_045126855.1 Eubacteriales bacterium
CATTACCGTAGGTTCTGTAGCAGTAGCAGGCGCAGCAGGCTTCGGCATTTACTGGTTCCTTCTTCAGAAGAAGACCTTTGCAGAGCTTCTTGCAGCACTCGGTGTAAAGGGTGCAGAGGCAACTGCAGCAGCAGGCGCAGAAGCAGCAGCAACCGAGGCAGCAACCGAGGCTACCGCAGAGGCAACTGCAGAAGCAGCAGCTGAGGCAGCTTCCGAGACTGTTTCCGAGTAATTAAATAACAAAATAACAAAATGGCGGGAGTTAATCCCGCCATTTTCATAAGAAAGAGACCCGTCACAAAACGGGTCTCTTATTAATTTACTTTTTCGATTTAATAGTAAGTCCCATTACGAACTTATCAAGCATATAGAGAAGTGCGGGAAGGACTACGGTTACCATCAGAGCGGATATGAGCGTTCCTCTAAAGAGCAGGAAGCCCACCGAGGATATGGAGGTCTGGCTGGCAATAAAGCCGACCACCGCACCGCACACCATAAGGATAATGCCCGAGGTAAATATAGTGGGAAGTGCGCCGTTCATCGCCTCTGTAAGCGCCTCTCTGCGGTCGAGGGTTGCTCTCGCTCTTACGTAGTTTGTGGAGAGGAGAATGCCGTAATCAATGGTCGCACCCATGAGAATGCACATTGACATAATGTAGCTCATAAAGAACATAGGATCGCCAAATCCCGAGAGTGACATTGTGATCCAGATCGCACCCTGAATAACAGCCACCAGGATAACGGGAAGTGAGAGCGAGCCGAAGACGATCATGATGATCAGGAAGATGGATATTACGGTGAAGATGCTGATGAGCTTGATGTCGGCGTCGAAGGCAACCGTAAGGTCGTTTGTGGTAGCGATCTCGCCTGCCACGTATGCGCCCTCGCCGAAGATCTCACGAACCTTTGCCGAGAGGAAACGAACGAACTCTGCCGATTCCGCACCCTCGGGGGGAAGTGTAACGGTGAGGAGGATACGGGAGTATTTTTCGGCTCTGAGGAGCTTTTCTGCTCCGGCGATGTTCTCGCTCGACTCCCCGATGATCTCCTTCATTTCGCTGTCTAATCTGCCCTGCAGGAGGGGATTGTTGTCTGCAGCGTCGAGGACGAAGGCAAGAAGGTCGGTTGCAGAGATCTCGCCCGTCTCAAGAATTCCCTTGGCAGAGGCATATTTTACGTACAGACCCATAAGGGCGGTTTCGGAGAGGTTGACCTCAACCTCCATTACCTTGACGGTCTTGACATAATCCTTTATAGCCGAGAGAAGCTCGGTGTAGGTGTATACATTGCTGTCGTTAAGGAAGGCAGAGAGGTTTTCCGCATCAGAGATAGCGGTCTTGAACTTCTCCTTTATATCCTCGGGGAGAAGCTCCTTTACCACCGCATTTTCCTCAATTACCACAAGGGCGTAGTTGAGAATATCACGGCAGGCAATTCGCTCGTCAGGGAACATACCCTGATCGGCAAAGTAGACGATGTAGAGCTGCTTTGCAAGCTCGTCTACCATGTCGTTGAGCTCAATATCGGGGGCACGGTTGAGCTGTTTAAGAAGTGCCATAAGGGCAGGGGCAAGCTCGTCGTGGTTATACTTGGTCTCGAAGGTGGTCTCGACCATTTCCTTACACTCGTAGATGTATCCGTAATCTCGACTGCCGAGGCTGTCCATGGCTGATATAACATTAGCAGGTAGTTCGAAACCAAGTTTCTCAGCATTTTTAAGAAGACAAGCAAACACATCATTGAATGGAGATTTGTTTGTACCAAGAATGTATATGCCATCTTTGATGGCAATTGAGCCGAAGTTTAAAATCAAGCTCTTATCGATATTAAATCCTAAAGATTGACTTATATTGAACAACTCGTCAACACCAACCATCATATCGGGGTGGGGAAGATTCATGTCCATGCTCTTTACGGTCTCATATGCACCGAGGAGCTGAACAAGCTGTGTCTTGATCTCGTCGTCGAGAAGGTCGTGGGTGGAGATGAAGCTTAAAAGGTCGATAACTCTCGCTCTCTGGTCGGGGATCTCATCCCACAGCATATTGCCGTAGACCAGATCAACGATCCTGCCGTCAATAGACAGACCCTCAAGCAGGGCAATATCGCTGATCGCCTCGTGAAGCTCGCTTGCGGTGTATTCACCCGAAAGCATTTCGTCAAGGGACATAAGCGAGCTGAGCATTTTCGCTGTCTCAGGGCTGACGTATTCAAGGGCGTCGGCGTCGTTTTCAATAAGCTCTACCGCAAACTCGCAGAAGGAGCGAAGGTTCATCTTCACCGCCGACTCGTCCTCTGTGAAGCGGTAGATGGTGAAGAGCAGGTTGGCGTCCTCCTTGGAAATACCGAGGTCACGGGACGCCTTTTCAACGTCGAAGACCTGACCAACGGTGGTGGAGTAGGCAACCAATCCCTTGAGAACACCGGTGCCGTCCTCCTTTCGGTAGGACTCTACGAGGGAGTGAAGGAGCTTTTCCTTTTCCTCTGCATCCTCGCAGTTTTCAAAGAGAACGATAAGCGTACCGCTGTCACCGAAGCGGTCGGTAATCTCCTCGTTCTTGTTGCAGCTGTCAACGAAGCTGTATTTCGAGCTGAAGTTAAGGACACAGCATACCGCAACGAGAATAAGTGCTACGGGAACGATGATTGCCTTAGCCTTGAGCGAGATGTTAGTGAGCTTTTCGCTGCGGATGATCAGGGGCTTCTTTGCGGTCTTCTCCATAGCACCGTCGAAAATAAGAAGCAGAGCAGGGAGAAGTGTGAGGGAGGTAACAGCCGAGATGACGATGGACTTCATAAGCACGCTGCCGATGTCAAATCCGATGGTGAAGGACATGAACAGCAGGGCGAGAAGACCTGCAACGGTGGTCAGCGCGCTTGCCGATACGGGGCGAACGACCTCCTTTATTGCCATAAGCATTGCACTCTCACGGCTCTCAGCGTCTTCCTTGTGATGGCGGTAGGCGTGGAGCAGGACTATGGAATAGTCGATAGAGAGGGCGAGCTGAAGAATAGATGCTATTGCGTTGGTGATGTAGGATATCTCGCCGAAAATAGCGTTACTTCCCATATTGAGAAGCACGGCGATACCCGATGAAAGAAGGAGAACGAGGGGCTCGATCCAGCTTGACGCCGTAATGAGCATCAGCACAGCCACAAGGCAAACCGAGATAACAAGAATAAGGAATATCTCGCTGACGATCGCCTCCCTGAGCAGCCTTTTCTCCATTACCGTGCCGCCAAGCTCAAGGCGGTCGCCGTAGGTCTCACAGAGGGTTTCCTCGATATCGGCAAGGGCAGCCTTTGCAGTGTCGGAATACTCGTTTCCGTCAACCAGCACAACGAACAGGGCGTCTCCGTCCTTATAATAATTGGCGTTTTGTGAATTAAAGTTTACAAATACCACATTTTCGATAGCCTTTAGGCTATCCTTGATATCCTCGGCTTGGTCGGGGGTGACGTCCTTTACCATTACCTGTATATTGGAGATGAGTCCGAATTGCTCCTCCATTATACCGAGGGATATCTTCGTATCGGTTGAGTCGTCAAGGTAGTCGGATATGTTGTAGTTTATTCTTACCGTTCCAATAAGCAGTACCGAGACTACCGACAGTAGAAGGAACAGGGCTACTATGGCAAATTTGCCTTTTTTAAAAAGGTTTGCGGTTTTTTCCATCAATTTCTCCTTACAGTATAATACACTAAAATATTAAGCACTAAGATTATATCGTGAAATATCGCAAAAAGCAAGAGATTTTAATAATTTATAATAAAATTAATTATTTATTAACTGTTAAAAGTTCCGTTTGTTGACTTTTTTGGGAAATTAGGGTATAATTATCCCAGAAAATTTGAATTTGAGGTGCTTTACGGCAAAGATTGTAATTGTTGGCGGAGGCGTGGCAGGTCTCAGCGCAGGTATTTACTCCCGTATGGCAGGCCACGACGTGGTGATCTGCGAGAGACACTTTCTTGCAGGCGGTAATCTCACCGGCTGGAGCCGTGGCGGATACCATATAGACAATTGCATACATTGGCTGACGGGCACCAACGAAAATTCCTCGCTTTACAGGATGTGGTGCGAGCTCGGTGCTCTTGGTGAAGGCGTCAACATCGTTCAGGAGAGCAGCCTTTTCTCCTGCGAGCGTGGGGGCGTTCGGGTATCCCTTCCGCCATCACTTTCGGAGCTTCGTGACAATATGCTTGCGGTCTCTCCCGAGGATAGGGAGGAGATCGACCGACTTGTAAGAGACATTGATTTCATCGCAGGAGCGGATAATATCGCAGGCAAGGACTGTAACGAGGGTATGACGGCAAAAAGACTTCTCTTGGGACTCGGTCCGGTAATGAAATACTATTCGCTTACCACGGGTCAGCTTGCAGGGCGCTTTAAAAATCCCGCCCTCCGGTGCTTTATTACAGGATTTTGGGACGACGATTTTTCGGCGGTTGCGCTGATCTTCGTTTTCGCCACCTTCTGTCAGAAAAACGGTGCGCTTCCCGAGGGCGGCTCGGTGAAGATGGCAGAGAGAATGACCGATAAATTTCTCTTCCTTGGCGGCAGGCTTCGTCTGAAGTGCGAGGCGGTGAGGGTTAATCTTGAGGGAAATAGGGCAAAAAGCGTCAGCTTTGCCGACGGCAGTGTCCTGGAGGCAGACTACGTCATACTGACCACCGATCCTGCGGTGACCTTCGGCAAGATGGTCGACCTTCCGATGCCGAAAAAGCTGCAGAAATACTACGATAACCACAAAATGAGGCGTTTTTCCGCCTACCACTTTGCATACGCCGTTGACTCCGAGAGCCTCCCCTTCGTCGGCGATCTGATCTTTGACGTGCCCGAGAAATACGTTGGTGAGCTTGGCACGAAGCAGCTGATCGTCAGAGGCTTTTCCCACGATCCCGGGTTTGCTCCCGAGGGCAAGAATATTATCCAAACCCTGACCTTCTGCTTTGACGAGGGGGCTATGGACTTTATCCGCCTGAGAGAGAGCGACAAGGAGGGGTATAGCAGAAAAAAGGAAAGGCTTGCCGGGGTTTTGCAGGAGCTGATTGAGGAGCACTGCCCAACCCTGCGTGGTAAGCTCAGGCTTATTGACGGCTGGACGTCTGCAACCTATAATCGCTTCGTCAAATCCGAGATGGGCTCGTTTATGAGCTTCGCCATACCCGAAAAGCATCTGCCCATAGCCATGAACGGAATAATCGAGGGCTATGACAATATAATTCTCGCAACCCAGCGGCAACAGTCCCCCGGCGGTCTGCCTATTGCGGCAAGCAGCGGAAAATGGGCTGCCGAACGCATAATCAAGCTGGAAAACAGAAAATAAAAAGAAAGCGACTATCCTTGGAATTTACCTTGGATAGCCGCTTTTTGCTAACTAATATTTACAAAATAGCCTTAGTGATGGGCGTCGTGGAGAGAAACTGTAAGAATTTTCGGTGCGCTCTTTACAATTCCGTGCTCGTCTACGTTAACGTCCTTCATAATCTTTTCAAGGACCTCAAGGTCGGTGATCTTACCGAATGCGGCGTACTCGCCCTCAAGCTCGGGCTGGTCCTCTGTGAGAATGAAGAACTGACCGTATGCCGAGTCGTAACTATCTCCTCTTGCCATTACGATAGTACCCTTTTTCATTGGAACCTTGTTCTTGATTCCGTTGCTCTGGAACTCTCCCTTAATGCCGTTCTTTCCTCCGTCTGCCAGGAGAGATCCGCCGTAGAGTCTGCCGTCCTTTACGGTGTGAAGGGCCTTGCCCTCAAGATAACCGTTCTGGCAAAGGCTGAGGAAATTATTAACCGTCACGTCGGCATCCTTGCCGTAAAGCTCGATGTGAAGGGTGTAGCCGTTGTCAAGGAGAACGCTTGCGTGGTTGGTCGCCTCGGGGGTATAGCTGAACACTCCCGAAAGGGCGAGAATGCCGAAGAACAGACCGACGAAAACTGCCACGCCTGCTGCAATATATGCGGCGAGCTTCAGATTTTTCTCTCTTGCAGCCTTTTCCTTAGCCGCCTGCTTTTCTGCTAAATTTTTTGTGTTTTTCTTTTTCTGTGCCATAGTAAAACCTCACTTTCGATTGTCGTCATTATATCACACCTAACTTCCATTGTCAAGAAGCAAATTATTGTTATTTTGATATGCATCTTCAATTTTTTGATATGCAAAATAGGGTATTGACAAGTAAAAGAATGTATGATACAATTAAAATGTAAGAAAATCGGGAAAATTGCACATCAAATTTTCTTAACAACTCTACGGAGGAAGAAAAATGTTAAAGCTCAGAAGAATAATTTGCCTCGCCCTTGTTATGGCGATATTGTCGTCTGTGGCTGTTTTTGGCGGAGTATCTGCCTCTGCCTCCTCGGGCATTACCGAGGCAGGCGGCTGGTTTGAGTCGCTTTACGCCGAGTGGACACCCGTAAGCGGTGCAGACGGCTACAACGCCTACTACGGCAGCGAGGGTAGCTGGACTGCCATTGACGGTCAGCTCATTCGTCAGTACGACGGCTATTACCGTGTAGACGCCGTTGGCGTTAAGGCAGGCAATTATCAGATAAAGGTAGTTCCCACCGCAGGCGGTGTGGAGCAGAGCTCTGCCGCTATGGTCAGCGAGACGGTTGTTGTTTCTCCCTACGACAGGTCGGGCTACGCACATTTTAATTATACCGAGGGTGTCGGTGCATATAACGACGACGGAACTCTGAAGGATAACGCCATCGTGCTTTACGTTACCGACGCCAACAAGAACAGCGTCAGCGTAACCTCAAAGGACGGTACTACCGTTACGGGCATCGGCAATATTCTCAACTCGGTCGGTCAGGACGTTGGCGGCGGCAAAAACTCCAAGGGCGGTATTCCCAACACCAATGCTGACATTATCAGAAAGCTTGCAAATGACGGCACACCTCTGGTCGTTCGTATTATCGGCAGCGTAAAGGCACCCGAGGGTCTCACCGCCTACGATAGCATCGACTACGGCGGAAGCACGGGTGACAACGGCTTTATGGCGAGAATGTCGGGCGGCAAGGATATCACCATCGAGGGTATCGGCTTTGACGCCGAGCTGAACGGCTGGGGTCTCCACTTCATCTGCCAGACCGCCGACTATGCAAATGGAATCGGCAAGAGCTTCGAGGTAAGAAACCTCGCCTTCCGTAACGTGCCCGAGGATTGCGTCGGCATGGAGGGTCAGCAGGAGGGCTCTACCCTCACCGCACCCGTCGAGCGTTGCTGGATACACCATTGTACCTTCTACGCTCCCACAATCGCCAACCCTGCCGAGAGCGATAAGGACGGCGGTGACGGTGCCTGCGACTTCAAGCGCGGTCAGTATTTCACCAACTCCTACTGCTACTATAACGGATATCACAAGACCAATCTCGTCGGCTCCTCCGACTCCTCTCTCCAGTACAATCTGACCTATCACCACAACTATTGGAAGGACTGCGAGTCCCGTGGACCTTTGGCACGCCAGGCGAATATCCACATGTATAACAACATCTTCGAGGGTCAGACCAGCTATTGTATGAATCCGAGAGCAAACGCATACATCTTCTCGGAGTACAATATGTTCTATCAGAGCAAGAACCCCGTTCAGGTCAAGAGCGGCGCTGTCAAGAGCTATGGCGACTCCTTCGCAAGCTGTACGGGTGAGAACGGCGCGACTATCGTTACCGATAGGGCGACTCAGGTCTCCACCTCCAATAAATATGCGAACTTCGATACTAATTCATCTCTTTCCTATATTCCCTCGGGCGATTATATCATCCAGGAGTCTATTCCCGAGATGCGCGCGGTCGTCCTTGCATACGCAGGACGTCAGAAGGAGAATATTCAGTCTCCCGATGAGGTAAACACCTCTGTCATTCCTGCGGCAAAGTATCCCACCTCGGCGGTGACTCTCGATTATACCATCAGCCTTAATAAGGCTAATATCCCTGCCTCGGGAACTTATGATAACATAAATTATACTATTACAAAGTTTAACGCCGAGTATCTTGGCGTTGGTGGCAGTGCCGACTCCTGTAATATCGTCTTCTACGTTGGTACCGAGGTTGATATAACCCTCACTCAGTATGCAAGCAGCTCCTATGACGCCGTTCTCTGCAACGAGTATGGAGAGGTTCTGCTTGTGGGCGGCGGAACCGTCAGAGTGCCCTCGGGCTACTACTTCATCCAGTCCAACATTTTCGACGTCGGCAGCGGTAAGTATAAGGAGGCGAGGATCACAAGCCTCACCATTGCTGCCACCGATCCCAACGCATCTACAAATCCCATTCCCACTCCTCCCCCTGTGGTTGAGCCCGACGATCCTAATCCCGAGAATCCCGGCACAAATCCCGAGAACCCCGGCACAAATCCCGGTGGCACAACCATTCCCGTGGGCAGCTACACTCATAATATTACTGAAAACGGCACTACCGATCCAAACGGCTTCTTCACCCTCACAGGTTCGCTCTCGAGCGGCAAGGGTGAGATAAGCTATGCATCTCTTACCCTTACCCAGTGTCTGAAGATGTCGAGCTCGGCATCGGTGAAGTTCACCGCCCCTGCAGACGGTAAGGTGACTCTCGTGTTCAATCCCTCCTGCGCAGGATATACCCTGAAGGTCAATGCCGACGAGAATCTTCCCATTCCCTCTGACGGTCTCTTCACCTTCGACGTGACCGCAGGCACAAGCTACGAGGTTAAGAAGGACAAGAGCGAAAGCTTCCTTTATTATCTTGTATATACACCCAATCAGGTGCATACCCACGATTACGTTGCCGAGGAGATCACCGCCGCCCGCTGTGAGACCGAGGGCGAGTACAGATATGTTTGCGATTGCGGTGACAGCTATACCGAGAAGGTTGCCGCAACCGGCCACGATTTCGTCGACGGCTTCTGTGTAAACTGCGGTGTTGACGACCCCGATTACGTCACCGATGAGCCCACAGAGCCAGAAGATCCCACAGAGCCCGAAGATCCCACCGATCCCGAGGGTCCCACCGACTCCGACGAGCCCGATAATCCCGAGCCTCCCACAGAGGAGCCTCTGGAGAAGCTTAACTTCTTCCAGCGCATCTGGAAGGCTATTGTGGAATTCTTCAGAAAACTCTTTGGAATTAAAGATTAAATAATTGAGACCGCCTTTGTGACTTTGTCACGGAAAGGCGGTCTTTAGCTATGCTATAATAGTCTCACAAACAAGAAAAGGAGATTTTACATGTCAGCTTTAAAGATAAATCAGAACGAATTTAATAAGGTGAGAGAAAACGCAGGGGTTTCCCTGGTTGACTTCTATGCCGATTGGTGCGGCCCCTGCCGTATGGTGCTTCCTGTGGTGGAGCAGATCGCCGAGGAGAGGGATGACCTTCTCGTGGTGAAGGTGAACGTTGACGATAACCCCGAGCTTGCAAAGGAGTTTGGCGTGTTCTCAATCCCCACCCTCATCGTTTTCAAGGACGGCGAGGTAGTCAACAAGGTCAGCGGCGCACGCAACAAGGCGCAGATTCTTGATTTAGTTAATGTATAAAAAAGAGGCTCTTTTGAGCCTCTTTTTATATCGTAAGGTTGCGCAGGCGTTTTTTGTCAAGGATTTTAATACCCTCGCTTCGGGATTGGGAGATGAGCCCCTCGGAGGCGAAGTATTTGAGCATCCTTGAGACCACCTCACGGGCGGAGCCCATATATTTCGCAATCTGCTCGTGGGTGAGCTTTATTGTGTCGCCGCCGTTTTTCGACGCCTCGTCGAGGAGGAAGATGGCAAGTCGCTTGTCCATACTCATAAAGAGTATCTGCTGCATTACCCACATAACGTCGGAGAAGCGGGAGAGGGCGGTCTCGTAGGTGTAGATCTTCACCGCGTCCGAGCGCTGCCAAAGTCCCTCGTAGGCACAGCCGCCGACCACAACGCACTCCGAGTCCTCGTCGGCGTCGATCATAACGTCAAAGGTCAGGTTGTGAAGGACGCAGGATGCCGAGAGAATACAGGTGTCCCCCGGGAAAAGGCGGTAGAGAGTCACCTCCTTGCCCTCGTCGGAGAGCAGGTAGAGACGAAGCGCGCCGCTTTTAACCAAAATTACGCCTGTACACTCGCCGCCGTCGTGAATATTTCTGCCGGCAGGGAAGGATACGGTCTGCGATGATTTAATAAAGGTATCTCGGTCATATTGACTGATGTCGTTCCAGAAGGGAAATGCCGAGGAAAAAAGTTCTAAAAGCTCTGTATTTTCCATAAAAAAGCTCCGTTTCCTATTTCTAGAAAAAATTATAACATTATTTTTTATTTATGTCAATAAAAAATGTGACTAGGTCACAGAAATGTTCATATTTATGTGGTATAATTAAGTCACAAAACAAAAAACTAACCATTAAGGAGATTTAATTATGTCTAAGTATTATATTTGTGAAAAGTGCGGTAACCTTGTAGAGAAGATCGAGGATTCGGGCGTGCCTATGGTATGCTGTGGTCAGAAGATGTCGAAAATTGAGGCAGGCACCGTTGAGGCCAGCCGTGAGAAGCACATCCCCGTTGCAAGCGTTGAGGGTGATTTCGTTCACGTTGTGGTTGGCTCTGTAGAGCACCCCATGGCTGAGGAGCACTCCATTCTTTGGATCGAGCTTAAAACCGACCGTGGCGTGCAGAGAAAGCACCTTAACCCCGGTGAAGCACCTAAGGTATCCTTCGCTCTCGCAGGCGAGAAGCCCCTCGAGGTTTATGCATACTGCAACCTTCACGGTCTTTGGAAGGTCGAAATCTGATTAGGAGAAAAAATATGGATAAAAGAGTTCACGAGCTATTAAATGATCAGATAAACAAGGAGCTTTACTCCGCATATCTGTATCTTGATTTTTCAAACTATTTTAAGAGAGTTGGTCTTGACGGATTTGCAAACTGGTATATGATCCAGGCGCAGGAGGAGAGAGACCACGCAATGCTCTTCTACCAGTACCTGCAGAATGAGGGTCAGGTCGTGACCCTGAAGGCGGTCGACAAGCCCGACCGTGAGATCAATACTCACATGGACGTTCTTCACGCAGGTCTTGAGCACGAGAAGTACGTTACAAGCCTTATTCACGACATCTATTCGGCGGCGTATGACGTGCGTGATTTCCGTGCGATGCAGTTCCTCGACTGGTTCGTAAAGGAGCAGGGTGAGGAGGAGACAAATGCAAACGATCTCATCACCAAGATGGAGCTCTTCGGCGGTGATGCCAAGGGACTCTATATGCTGAACCAGGAGCTTGCTGCGAGAGTTTACAGCGCACCTTCCTTAGTTCTTTAATAAAATTCGGGGCGGGTAATACCGCCCCATAGCTTTAGGAGACTGTTATGACTTTAGTGCTTATTACTGCTCTCGGAGTCGGGGCTGCCACGGTTGTCGGTGCGCTGATCGGCTTTGCATTTAAAAATATGTCCCACCGCTTCTCGGATTTGATTTTGTCCTTTGCGGCAGGCGTTATGCTTGCGGCGGCGGTTATGGGGCTGATAATTCCATCGGTGGAGTACGGTATGGACCACGGCAAGGGTATCGCCCTGCTTATGACGGTGGTCGGAATTTTCGTCGGTGCGATCTGTCTTACACTTGTGGACAGGCTTGTGCCTCACCTTCACAGACTCGCCGGCTCGGATATCGAGGCTCACGAGAACAAGGAGCTCAGCCGTGTGTTGCTTTTCGTTATGGCGATAGCAATACATAACCTGCCCGAGGGTATTGCGGCAGGCGTGGGCTTTGGCTCGGGCAACGACGCCCAGGCGCTTATTATCGCAGGAGGTATCGCCCTGCAGAATATTCCCGAGGGTATGGTGGTTATCGCACCAATGCTTGCGGCAGGTGTCAGCAAGAAGAGGACACTCTTTATCGCTATGCTGACAGGACTCGTCGAGGTGGTCGGCACGCTTATCGGCTATCTTGCGGTGTCGGTTTCCACGGCGATTTTGCCCTTCGCCCTGGCTTTCGCAGGGGGAACGATGCTATACGTTATCTCCGACGAGATGATTCCCGAGACTCACCACGAGGGTGGCGAGAGGGGTGCGACATACGCTCTCCTCGGGGGATTTGCCCTGATGATGTGTATGGACTTTATATTGGGATGATGACGCTGCGCTAATGATGTAGCTACGCTAATGATGACGCCTTCGGCTAATGAAAAATAAATTTCATCATGTTGCATCGGAGATGCAACGCATCATTTGTTTGCAAATCAAACAACATCATTTCATTATTTAACAAGAAAAGCACCCTTTCGGGTGCTTTTTTGTTAACAATAGTTTACCTATAGAAGGTATTTCCGCCGATGAACTCACGCACGAGTGATGTGGGAGGGATCTCGAACTCGACGTCGGATGCCTCGTGAACGAAGTTCAGCACCTTAACGATAGAGCGCACCTGGTCGTAGCACTCGTCGCTTGGCTCGATCTCGGTGAGAAGGGGGAAAATCTTGCCCTTCAGTATGGCAAGCTCGTAAAGGGTGGAGCTGTTAATGGTCTCGTCGGCGTTCTCGTGGAAGGGATAGATCCACCTTTCCTCGCCTGCACGAACCGACTGCCACATCTCAAGGGTGTCGGCAACCGATGCGCCACGGGTTGCGTAGTCTCTCACGATTCTGCGAAGCAGTCGCAGGTGGCTTGAGGGGATACGGTTGTGGTTGTCGAGGTTCAGGGGGAGAAGGGGGGTGACGAAGAGACGGAAAACGAGATTTTTATCAAGAGTCTCGGGCAGGAGCACAGGATTCAGGGCGTGCAGACCCTCAACGATGATAACCGTCTTTTCGGTGAGGCGAAGCTTGTGGCCGAGCCACTCACGCTTGCCCTTCTTGAAGTTGAAGTAGGGAAGCTCGACCTCCTCGCCGTTCAGAAGCGCCTCGATATGGCGGCTGAAAAGCTCGGTGTCGATGGTGTTGATATGCTCAAGGTCAACCTTGCCGTCGGGGCCGGGCTCGATTTTGTCACGGTCGATATAGTAGTCGTCAAGGCTCATAAGAATGGGCTTTTTGCCGTGGACACGGAGCTGGGTGGCGAGCCTGTTTGCCGAGGTGGTCTTGCCCGAGGATGAGGGGCCTGCAAGCATAACTGCCTTTGCGCCTCTCTCGCAGATCATATCCGCAACCTGGGAAAATCTCTTCTCGTGAAGCGCCTCGTTAATGCGGATAAGCTCACGGATTCTGCCGCTCTCAACAAGCTCGTTAAGGTCGGCGACCGTCTCGCACTCCATAAGCTCGCCCCATTCCTTACCCTCGTTGCAAACAGAGAAGAGGTGGGGCTGCTCCTTGAACTGGGAGACACGGTCGGGGCATTTTTTCTGTGGGAACACGAAGATAAATCCGCCCTCGGTCTCGAGAATATCGTAGGAGCGTAGGTATCCCGTGGAGGGCGCAACCTCGCCGTAGAAGTAGTCGGCAAAATCGCCCTGCTCGTAGATGTCAAAGGTGGGGGTGGTGCGGTAGGAGAGAAGTCTCGCCTTGTCGGTTTCACCCATTCTCTTGTAGTGCTCGATGGCGTCGGCGGTGCTTATTCTGCGACGAATAAGGGGGATGTCCTCGGCTACGATCTTGTCAACGTTCTCACGCAGAACCTCGGCGGAGAAGTCGGGGGCGTTTTCCACCTTGATGTAAAGGCCGCTGCCCACGGTAAAGCTCATGGTCGCATCCGACTTGGGCCAGAGACGGCGAATGGCGAGGAAGAGCACGAACTGTGCCGTTCTGGTATAAACCTCGACGCCCTGGGGATCGGTGTATCTGATGAGGTGAACCTTTCCGTCGGAGTTTGCGAGGGCAACGCGCATTCTCTCAATATCCTTCTGCACGTCCTTGGAGCGCAGGGGAATATAGTTTAAGGTATAGATGTCGCCGCCGATCTTTGCGGCGATGGGGTCGGTAGACAGCTTTCCCGTCACAAGACCCATTTCACGGATTATATCAAGCAGAGTTTGGTCAGCACGTGCGTCAACCGAAATACCGTCAATTATCAGCTTCATTGTTTGATGTCTCCTTTTCCTTCTTCATTTCTCTCTCGCGGCGCAGAATTCGGGCAAGCTGAACTCCGTTTATCAGAATAAGCGATCCGTTCAGCACCACGACAGGCATGGTGTTCATTATGATTGCGTAGATAAGGCTGATAGCACCGCCTGCCATATTCACGGCACGAAGCCATTTGATGTCGTGCATCAGGAATGAAACAAGCACGAGCGCAGTGCCGATATAGCCGAATATTTCGAGCCAAATTTTAGGATCCATAAATAAAAAAACCTCCAAAAACATTAACTTCCGTTGTATCGGTAGTCAACCATTCTCGGCGGTTTGTAGAAACGTATTGCCCATATCGCAATCATATACCTATTTAGCCTAACAATTATATCATAATATGGAAAAAAAGTCAACAATTATTCATCCTAAGCCGCATTTTCGGAGAATTTAACAAAATAAAAGGGATTGTTCATTTACTAACAATCCCATTTTTATGTAATATTGCTAATTTGTTTTACGAGGTCTCCCCTACCGAGGGATAAATAAATTCAAGCGTGCCGTTAAGGAATGCCTCAATATCCTCGTCGACGAGGACGGTAATGCCATCGGACGTTATGTAACTGCCGTTTTCGGTGTGGGGAAGGCTGCCTACCGCCATCTGCGAGTAGCCCTCCGAGGCAAGGCCTCCGCAAAGCAAGCAAACCTTTCTTCCGTGTATGGGAAGCGCCGTGGCGCTGACTACGTGCCCCTCAGATTTTATTTCTCCACAAACGCAAGTTGTCGTGTGAATTTTGTCTGATACCCACTCGTAGCTCCTGCCATACGTATGCGTGTGCTCATCACCGCATAAAACGCAATCATAGCTTGGTGCTAAACGAAGGTGATCCTCTAAAATATATTCTCCGCATTCGCAGAAAGCCTTGTGAGCATAGTTCGAGTACGATACATATTGATGAGTATAAAAATGAATATTTGATTGACATATTGAACAGTAGTTTTCATTTATTATATGTGGCTTGAGCATAGTATACTCTAATCCATCGACCATGTTTTGATATTGATGATAGGTTTCGGAAATATATGTTATTTCATAGTCTTGTGGAACAATATCAGAAAACGGTGCAACATATCTACAGTATTTACATTTGTAATAATCAGAGTTACCGTAGCTCGCAACTGCCATCATATTTCCGTCGGATAAATCGTGGTTGCTATTGCAGTAACCATAGGTGCTGTATGAAATTCCACTCAAACTTTCAACGTATTTTACACCGTTACAGATGGAACATATTAATTTGTATGTTCCATTCTCTTGTATACCTGCGTTTAACCACTTATGGTCATCGTCCGTATGGAAGCCTCTGGTTATTGCAACTCCGGCGATATCGATATATTGGATGTCATATGATCTTTTATCTAATGGAGAACCGTAACCCATAAGAGATTCGTGATGATGATAATCATCTTCTGATTCGTTTTTATTGCATTGAGCATCGACATCAAACAATCCTAAGACATGACCTAATTCGTGCGCTCCGTTTCGCTCAAGAATGACGGCTCGATTGTTTAGGAGGGAAGTATTGAGAGAACTAAAATAGTAAACATATACGTTCATTAGCCATTCGCTATAATGGTTATGTGTTACAGAACCCCCTTCTATAGGAACTTTACCATCAATAGCCTTTGTGTAAGCGATATATTGATTTCCGGATTTAGGATAAATTATCAAATTGTGATCATTTTCAGTACCCTCGACAACATTGATTATTTTATGTTTAGTTATATTGCCACTGTTATCATAAGAATAGTAGTAAACGTTATTCCATTTTTTCATACTGTTGGCATAAGCCAGTTTTATATTATTCGCCTCTTCATCAGTTATAGCAGGGCTTACTGCGTTTGTCCAACCGTGTGTGCCATCTATTGAAGTTTCTGAAAAATAGTACTTTATAGTTTCTTCTTCGTGACTCAAATGGTAAGAGTTATCATCTCTCGTTATGTAGTACCAAGATTCATTTATATCGTCGTGAGTATTCGATTTGTTGTCATATCCGCAATCGTCATAGTAAATACCTAACATTGCACTGTGCGCATAAGACTGTACTGTGATCCCAAAGATCAAACTTAAAAACATTATAACCGCAACTATTTTGTTTGATAAACTACCATTCATATATTTTCCCCTACCTCATTAATTTTGCAATGTCTTCGAGCTCAAATTTAGCGTAGTAATTTGTTCTTGTGCCTTTTTTCTCTACGTATAGTTCGAAATCGAGCGATATAATATCATCATAAAGCTCTCCGTATTCGGCATGTAGGTCTTCTTCCTTCCGATTTCCGTCATCCCATTCACTGCTATGACGTTGAATAATATAATACTCTCCGTCAAGCTTTATGCAATCAAAACTAAATACTCCATGGCTTACTGTCTTGGATGAATAATAAATTACTTTTTCGTTACTTTCGGTCAATAGAATGAACAAATTTTCAAATTTGATTTCGGGCGAAAGAGCCTTACCGTCCTCGAACTCGGGTGTAAAGAAGGCAAAATGCTCCATTAAATAATCGCTCTCGTTGGTTTTAATATTTTTGCAAAACTCAGCAGTATTGATCTGAAAAGCGGCAACGAACGCCTTGCCTTCCCATCTCTCCAAAATCTCATCAGCTCTCTCAAATCCGACCCAAGTATATTTGTCATAACAGCAAAAGTCTTCAGGAAGATCATGGGGAGCGTTGTAATAGGCAGCCACGTAATAGCACATATCCCCGAATTCTACTAATATGGGATTTCTATTGCTCTTACATAACTCGATCTTCGAGCCAAAATCATAATCAGGAATGTCGTAACACTCATAAAAGTCTCTTAGATATTCCGAAAGAGCCTCGATAAGCTTATCATCAAGTTTCAAGGTGCCGTCTTCATTTTTTTCTATCAGGATAGGGGTGTGTTCCTCGGACTTGAATCCGCAGTCACACTCCAGATGTTTATATCCGTTTTCTGTTGCCGTTGGTTCTCTGTCAACCACCCATTCAAGGCTATGTTCCGCCTTATCGGTGATCTCTCCGCAGTCGCATTTTTGGAAATGGCTCGTTTCATCGTAGCTCAGGCTAAATTCGTGCTCGTGCTTCGGTGCAAAATACTCACAGCCCGCAAGGCAGGAGAATATAGTGAGTAAAATTAGCAGCACTCCTAAAATTCTTTTCATAAAAACCCTCCCTTTGTTCTTAAAAGCATATTTTTCCCTATTTTTTAAATGCTTCTATATATACTACAGTTTTTTTCTTCAAAATTCTTCAAATTTTCTAAAATTTTTCAAAAAAATTTTTTTTAAAGACTAAAAAAACGCAGAAATACCAAGGCTCACACCAAGGCTTTCTGCGTTTTTTTCTATTCTCGGCGTGACGCCTTTTTCTTTTATTATAGCACATACTCTATACTATGTCAATATGCTTCGTAGGGTATTTAGAAATAACTGACCTTCACTCGCTTGCCCATTTTGGTGAGGCATGCCTCAAGCTCCTTTACGATGCTCATCTTCAGGTTGAAGCTGACGGGTAGGTCGGGGTTCTGGTGGGCAGGGTTGATGGCACGGCCGACGAAGATGTTGATGTCGGTTGCCTCCTCGAAGAGAAGGCGGCTGATGAGAGACGCGCCGTCCTTTTTGAAGGACCAATGCTCAAAGAGCTGGTTGTCGCCCACGTAGTCCTTGGCGTATTCTACCACTCGGTTCATGGTAACGACACCCTCGGTCACAAGGTCGATTCCGTCGATATAGGAGATTGGCGGAATGTCGCTGTTTTCAATTATTTTGCCCATAGTTATAGGCTTTCTCAGGTATTTTGCCACGATGGAGGAGGTGGTGCCGCCCGAGACGATATGCTTTCCCGACTTTGAGAAGAAGAGCGAGAGCATCTCGTTTGTGTCATTCCTGTCCTTAGGTGGGCCGAAGAGGACGTTCATCGGCGCACGCTTTCTGATTTTGACAACGCAGGCGGTGGTGTCGTCGGCAGGCTTGCCGCCGTAGAGCTTCTCGCACTCATCGACCAGCATTGTGGAGAGGTTTTTGGCGGTGTATTCGCCTGCCACCAGGGCCTCCATATAGGACGCGATATCCTCTCGCTTCCAATTATAGTTATACTTGTTGTCGGCGCTTGCGTGGGGACAGCCGTCGCTCATGGCAACGAAAACGTCGCCCTCCTTCAGCGTAAGGGTGCTGCTGAATATCCTTTTGCCGTCAATATTTCTCTCGGTCATATGATAATCGTACCTTTCGCCGTCACGGATGAGGATGATCAGGGGATTATCGTACTGAATAATATTTGCGGTCTCGTTATCTAAGAGGTGAATAATGCTGAAGGTGGAGTATGCCACCTGACGCTGTGAGCAGACGGGCAGGGTGGCGGCGATGGTGGAAACGCACTCCTCAATAGGCAGACCTGCGGCTATCATGGTGGAGATGATCTTCGCTGTCAGGGTGGAGAGGATGCTTGCCTTAACACCCGAGCCAAGACCGTCGGCAAGAACGATAACGGTGGAGTCATCGCCCTCCACAACGTCAACGTGGTCGCCGCAAAGCTCCTCGCCAAAGTGGTTTATGCTTTTATATCCGATTTCGGCACAGAGATCATTCATCGTTTATAGACTCCTTCAGCTTTGTGAGGGCGATCTTGGTCTCGGCTGCCGTCTCGCCAAGGAGGGATGCGATCTCCTGGACGATTCTCATCTGCTTTTCAACCACACGGTCGGCGGTCTCGATGGTCTGGCGGCTGATTGCCTCCTTCTTGTTCTTCTCAAGCTCCTCCTCGGTCACGTCACGCATAATGCATACCAGGGTTCTGGACTCCTTGTCGTAAACCACCGTCTGATCAACGTATCTCTCGTATTCCGCAAGGAAAACTCTGTCGCTTTCGGCCTTTCCGCTCTTCTTAACCCGTAAGAATACCGCAGGGTCGAGGATACGGACAACCGATTCGCCCATAACGTCGGTGGCATTACGAAGGTTCATGATCCTCTTTGCCGCGTTGTTTATCTGCTGAACCTCGAGATCCTCGTTGAGGGCGATAATGCCGTTTGGCGAGTTGTTAACGACGGTGTCGGAGAAGCTCTCCGCCTTCTCACGGAGGAAGGGCAGGCACATTGAGGTCTCGGCCTTGCCCTGGCAAATGGCGATAGCCTTGTCACGGCAGGTGTTGTAGCCACAAGTACCGCAGTTAAGCTCATCGGAGGGGCGGAACTTGCCCATCTTGCGAAGCACCGCCATGATCTCCATCTCGGTGGGCATGGGCAGGGCGTGTTCTATGTAGCTGAAGTGCTTTTCAAGCTCTTCCTTTTCGGGCTGGGTAACGGGGAAATCCTTTTCGCCTGCAAAGTCGCAGATGGACATATAGCCGGCGATGAAGGAAAAGTCGTTTTTACTCATCACAGGGCCGCCGATACAGCTGCCAACGCAGGCAGACATCTCGATGAAGCACTTATGCACGATGCCGCTTTCGATATCACGGAGTGCTGCCATGCAGTTCTCAACTCCGTCGATTGCCATATATCTGTACTCGGGGTTGCGCTCGGTCATGGTTTTAAGTATACCGCCGGTGGTGGGGAAGAAGCGAGCTCGGCTTTCCTCATTTTTGTCGGGTGTACGCTCGATTTCAATATTGGCTTCTCTGAGCCAGTTGTCAAGCTCCTCGAAGGTGAGCACGGCGTCAACGATGCCGGAGTAATACTCGGCCTCGTCCTTCTTTGCAACACAAGGGCCGATGAAGACGGTCTTTGCACCCGGGATACGCTTTTTAATATCCTGACAGTGTGCCTGCATTGGCGACATAACGTCGGCAAGATACTGCAGGGAGGCAGGGTATTTCTTCTGAATAAGAAGGTTTATGGAGTGACAGCAGGAGGAGATGATAATATCACGTCCGTCCTCTCGGAGCATACGCTCGTATTCTTTTTTTACAATGGTTGCGCCGATGGCGGTCTCCTCCACCGAGTGGAAGCCGAGCTTTGTAAGAGCCTCGGTCATAGCGCCGATACCTGCGCCGTCATAGTTGGCTACGAAGGAAGGGGCAAGGCTCACAACCACGGGCGCACCCGACTGGAGCATAACGCGCACCTTCTCGGTCTCGTCAACGATCTGCTTCGCATTCTGTGGGCACTGGTTAACGCACTTGCCGCAGAGGATACACTCGTTTCCAATAATATGCGCCTGGTTACCCGAGAAGCGTATCGCCTTAACAGGGCACTTACGCACACAGCGGAAGCAGGACTTGCAGTTTGATTTTTTCAGAGTAAGACAGTTTGCCATTGTAATGCCTTTCAAAGTTGGTTTTTATATATTTTACAACTATTTTCGTTGATTGTCAACGACAATCAACAAAATAATGAGCCGAAGATTTCGTCAAGGGCTTGGTTTATTCAAGTATGGCACGACCGCTTGACATAAAAAGAGTGCCGCATGTTGCGGCACTCTAAAAACAACCTGATTTAATGTACAAAACTAATTACTGAAAGTATTTTTGATTTTGACAGCATCAAGCAAAATTGATGTTATTGTCGCAGCCTTCATTGTTTCTGAAGCCGTTGAAGATAAAATAGAGAGAATTTTCTTTTTTTCATTATAAGATAAAAGAGGTGTGTCTAAATAATGCTGTCTTTGACCTTGAATACTAATCAACAAATCAATGTTAAGTCCATATTTTACTATTTCTATTTGTAATTCATCGTTAGTATAATACACTTCTTCTATATCGTTATAAGAAATATATTTCTTCTTTCCGATTGTTTTTAGGTTATCAAACAGATATTTAATACTCATTTTATTTTTCTCAATACATTATTTTCAAAAATTTGTATCCGGTTGTAAACAGAGTTTCCATCAAATAATAAAAACTTCTATCTGGTCTTGATACATCAATTCCAAAATCTACAATTTTAACACCCAATCTTACCATACGCTCAATAAATCTTCTGTTGTGTTGCATGGACAAATTTCTTGCTACACCTTCTCCCCATTTTAAAGAGATAAGTTTGTAACCTGGCATCGGTTTATAGGTAATTTGGTGTCCAATTTTAGCGAGGTTTTTTACTCTCGTCATATTTTCACCAATGGCCACTCCATTTTTAAACATTTTAATTGTCCTTAAAAGAGCTCCACCAAATGCAAAGATTCCACCCCACAAAGCACCGTTTGCCGAACCATCTGCGAATCCGCTCCAAAACTCCCCGCCTTGTAAATAAGAACTGATTCCACCAGCTAAACCGCTCAAAACAATGCTACTAGCCATTCCAATAAACACAGGCATTAGTGCTCCGCCTGTCAAAGCGGTTAAAGATACTGCTCCTGCAAAGGCAACGCCGCCTATAAGCCATTTCAACCAGTTAGATAATGCCTCATGCCCACTGGGGTCCGCATAGTTAACAGGATCATTTCCACAGTATGCATAGAGATTCAAACCGTTAGGCACATTGGGGTCGATGTAGTCTGTGCTGTCAGGCGAGATAAATCTACGCCATTCGGGATTGTAATACCTAGCGTTGAGATAGTAGAGCTTTGTTTCTCTATCGTAGTAATAACCTCTATAACGAATAGGATTATACGAGGAGAAGTTATTGGAAACAAGCGTTTTTGTTGTACAATTACCCCAAGCGTCGTAGCTATAGCTTGCAACCTTTGTGCCCGAACTGTTAAATATGCCTATTACGTCGCCCTTAATATTTCTGTCAAAGTAGAAGGTTTC
>JBGVPG010000021.1:0-28681 GCA_045126855.1 Eubacteriales bacterium
GCCATTCTCACAATAGGCTCGTAGCAAACGAAGGACGGCATTGGAATAATAACCTCGTCGCCGGGGTTGACAACCGAGCGGATAGCAACGTCGATCGCCTCGCTTCCGCCCACGGTAATAAGCACCTCAGATGGATCGAAATCAAGGTCAAAGCGACGATTCATATAGCGAGAAACCTCTGTGCGGAGTTCAGGCAAGCCCGAGTTTGAGGTATAGTAAGTCTGGCCACGCTCGAGAGAGGTGATCGCCGCCTCACGAATGTGCCAGGGAGTAACGAAATCAGGCTGACCAACGGTCAGCGCAGTAACGTCGCCCATATCGGCTAAAAGATCAAAAAACTTTCGGATTCCCGATGGCTTAATGTCCTTCAGCGTTTCGGATAACATATTATTATGATCTATCATATACAGCTAACTTCTCTGGGATCTTTCTTAGGCATGGAATAAATCACGCCGTTGTATTTGTAGGTTTTAAGAACGAAATGAGTTGCGGTTGCGGTAACGAACTCAATGGGAGCGAGCTTTCTCGCAACAAAGTAAGCAACCTCTTTCATAGTTTTACCCTCAATAAGCACGGTAAAGTCAAATCCACCCGACATGAGGTAGAGACACTTGATCTCGGGGTAGTTCTGAATCTTCTCGGCGATCTTGTCAAAGCCGTCGTCACGCTGAGGCATAACCTTTACCTCTATAAGTGCGGTCACGGTCTCCCTGTCGGTCTTATCCCAGTCGATAACCGCCTGGTAACCGAGGATAACCCCATCCTTCTCCAGCTGGCGAATCATCGCCTTTATATCACCCTCCTCCTTCTCGAGCATGAGAGACAGCTCCGAGGGGGTAAGTGTCGCATCATTTTGAAGCAATTCCAAAAGTTTTTCCATTATTTAGCTCCTATATATCCATATTATTTTCTGGTTATTAATTATAGTGTCCCAACGGTTGATTAAAAACACTTTTCGTTCTATTATATCATTTGAATAAAGCGTTGTCAATAAAATCGGCAGAGATAAAATAATCTCTGCCGATTTTATTATTTTCCACAGCAACCGCCCTTACAGGATTTGCTGTGTGGGCATCCAACGCACTTCTGCCCTGATCTCTTTGCCTTGATTATATATCCGATTGCAAGACCGAGAACGAGGAGAACTATCGCTAATACTATGTAATCCGACTGTGTCACTTCTTTGCGCCCTCCTTAATGCTTCTTCCTCCACGGATGCAAAGCACTGTGAGAACCGAAGCAAACGCAAGAACGAAGATAAGTCCGCCAACAAAGCCTGCACCGAGAGAGCCGGTAACGATAAGAGTACCGATCTGGTATACAAGGAAGCCGATGGTGTATCCGGTTGCCAGCTGAAGCGCAATTCCGCCCCAGAACCACTTTTTGTCGCTGATCTCGCTATTCATAGCGCCCATTGCAGCAAAGCAAGGAGGAGAAAAGAGATTGAACATAAGGTATGCAAGAGCGGCTACCTTGGTAAGACCAACCATAGCGGCAGCAACCTCGTTGCCTGCGCCAACCATCTCAAGGTCCTCGTTTACAACGAATCCGTAGCATACCGCAAGGGTACCAACCACGTTCTCCTTGGCAATAAATCCTGTAACCGCTGCTGCTGCAAGCTGCCAAGCGGTAATTCCAACCACGGGAACAAGAAGTGCCGCAACAGGATTTGCAATAGATGCAAGAATAGATGTGTGCTCCATTCCCTCCTCAACGAGCTGGAGGCTCCAATCGAAGGACTGCATAACGAATACAATCGCGTTGCATACAAGAATAATTGTACCTGCCTTAACTATGTATGCCCAACCACGGCTGAGCATATCGGAAAGGGCACGCTTCAGCGAGGGAGTCTTGTACTCGGGAAGCTCGATGATGAAATAGGACTTCTTCTTGCTGTTGCCGGTGATCTTGTTTACAAGCAGCGCACCGAGAAGAATAAGGAGAATACCAACGAAGTACATGAGAGTTCCAACCCAGCTTGCCTCATCGAAGAAAGCGCCTGCAAAGAGAGCAATAACAGGAAGCTTCGCGCCGCAGGGCATCCAGGGGGTGAGCATAGCCGCAGCGTTTCTCTCACGCTCGTTACGGATAGTACGGCAAGCCATTACGCCGGGGATAGCGCAGCCCGTACCAACGATGAAGGGGATAACCGACTTACCCGAAAGTCCAACCTTCTTGAAAATAGGGTCAAGAACAACGGTAGCACGAGCCATATAACCGCAATCCTCAAGCAAGGAGATGAGGAAATACATCACCATTACGAGAGGAAGGAAGCCTACGACTGCACTTACACCGCCAATAATACCTTCGGTGAGAAGCGCCGCAAGGAAGGGATTTGCATCGGTAAGAAGTCCCGAAACCCACTCCTTGAACATATCGATAAGCGTTACGAGACCGGGAATAGCAAATCCGTTCTCAAACTCAATTCCCTCAGCGATCCAAACGCCAAGCCAAGCTTGGCTGATCTGGAATACAAGAAACATAACAACCGCAAAGATCGGAATACCGAGCCACTTGTTTGTAAGGATCTCGTCAACCTTATCCTGGAAGTTTCTGTCCTTGGTGAATACCTTTCTCTTCTCTACCTTCTTAACGATGCTGTTGACGAAAGCAAATCTCTTTCTGTCCTCGGTCTCAACAGCAGCCTTGTCAGCAAGATCAATATTACCCTGAGTATAAGGTGCCTTCTGACCCTTGCCAATTACGGAAACCGCTGCCGCAACTACTTTATCAAGGCCTGAACCGGTGGTAGAGGTGGTCTCAATAACAGGACAGCCAAGGCTCTCGGAAAGAGCCGCTGCATCAATGTGGTTATCCTTCTTCTCGTTAGCGTCGGTCTTATTAAGCGCAACTACAACGGGAATACCAAGCTCAAGAAGCTGAGTAGTGAAGAAAAGGCTTCTCGAAAGATTTGTGGAATCCACGATGTTGATAATGGCATCGGGATGCTCGTTCTTAACATAGGACGATGTAATGCTCTCCTCCGATGTGAAGGGAGACATTGAATATGCACCAGGAAGGTCTACGGCAATCAAGCTGTCAACGCCCTTGCAATAGTTTTTCTTTATAGGATATTCCTTCTTATCAACCGTAACGCCTGCCCAGTTACCAACCTTTTCGCTACGACCGGTCAGGGCGTTATACATAGTGGTCTTACCACTGTTAGGATTGCCTGCCAAAGCAATTCTCATCTGTTTTTCCTCCAAAAGATATGTAAATAAATAGTAAAACCTTACATTTTGGCGAGTTAGCCAAGGCTAACCACCTACTAAAAAAATAATCCGCAGATTATTTTTTATTTGACGAATATAGCAGAGCCAAGCTCCTTGTCAATATTGTATCTGCCGTCCTTGACGGAAACGGTAAGTCCGCTTCTTCTTCTGGCAACAACGGTAATAGGCTCACCGCTGTAACAGCCGAGGGAAAAGAGAAACGCGTCAAGCTCCTCGTCGTCGGTCTCAATACGGTCAACGATATATTCAATACCTTCTTCTACCTGTAAAAGATTCACGGTGCACCTCCTGAAAATTTGTCGGTTAGCCTGTGCTAACCATTGATACATTATACTCACAATACAAGGGTTTGTCAAGAGTTTTTTGAAAAAATTTAGAAAAAATAAACTCCCCAAATGGGGAGCTTATTTAAAATATTTTAAATCTCGTTATTTTACGTCAACGTCGCCAAAATAATAGAGCTTTTTAGATAGCAGAATCAAATTCAAGGATAAGCGCGTCGGTATTATCCTCCGAGTATTCGATCTCCTCGGAAATTATACGTGCAAGATCACAACCTGCCTCTAAAGAGGATGCTCCGCTACCCAAAATACGAGTGAGCAGAATACAAAATCCAAGTCTTGCCCGAAGATTGTCGTAAGAGGTCGAAATGCTCACGTGGCGGAAAATGAGATATGCGAAAAATCGCTCAAGATACTCGTACGAAAGCGAAATCTCACCGCCAACCTTAAGCATTCCGCGATGCTCGGGGTATAGATACTCGAGATCACAAAGAATGTCATTCCACTCCTCATCGCTGTGCGCATCAGAAAGAAAGTATTTTTCTTTTACTACCCCAAGCCTTTCGCTAAAGGAAAGACCTCTGTTTGATATAATATTATAGATTTCATCTCGGTGAGACATGGTGTCAAAATCGGTCTCGTCAGCCGCCTGTCCCTCTCTTTCAACTTCGATAAAATTCATATAATCGTCACTTGTGAGTATTATTTCAGCGGCAGCCTCGCAGCTTGCCCCAATTCCGCCCTCAATAATGTCACCGACGCGGTGATAGAACCTCGGATGCTCACGGCAGATTATTGACGTATAGTCATCTCCAAGCTCGGATATGATACTGCAAAGTCCGTCGGAGCATAGGAACGGGCATCTGTCCCCCTCCAAAAGCTCAATGGAGCCGTCAGATATATGACAGAGAATATTCTCTCTGCCCTCCAATCTGTATCTCTCCAGGGTTTTGGGATCGACATCGATCTCCCAGCCAACGCAGCAGCTATGCCTGCATCTATCGGCAATACACCTGAATTTATTATAATAGGAAGGAAACCTTGCTATCATTTGTCGAGAGCGCCAATAATACCTGCGATACCGTCAAGGATAAGGAACACACCCGAGAGAATGAATACCCAGGAGATAGCTCCGCCCTGGTTGAAGAAGAGGCAGATGGCAACGAGTATGTAGATAACAGGCTGTGCGATGTGCATAACTGCAGGAAGGGTCAGCTTCTTGATCTTTAATTTGGAAATAGCGATCAGCTGTGTAATACCTGCAATAAGAAGGAATGCGCCAAGCACGTAGAGTGCAAGCGTAACGAACAGCCAGCCGGCAAGAACGACAAGTGCCGCAAATACAAGCTTAACTACACCCGAAAACACTCTGGCTCTCAGAATATCGATGATACCGAGAACGACGAGGGTAATGCCTATAAGGCTCATTGCGATGCTGATCACCTCACCCTTATAGATGATGAAGAGTCCACCTATAAGAATAAGGGCAATGGCAGTCAAAAGCTCGTTTGATTTATTGCTTTTTCTTTTTTTCATAATAATTCTCCTATAAATTCAGGGCTGTCCCGTGCTACCGAGACAGCCCTTGTTGTTATTTAGTCGATGGTCATATCCATCTTACGTCTCAGTATCTTACGAAGGGTATTCTTGGGGAATTCCTCCTCACGAACCTTGAGAAGGCCGATCTTCTTGTAAGGAACTGCGGTCTTGTTATACTCGTTCACAAACTTCTGGAAGTAAGCGTGTGCGTCGGTAATGCCCTTTTCCTCAAGAACGGTCTTGTCGGGATAGATCTCACAAACGATGGTGTTGAAGGCGATACCACGACGGCTCTTACCCTCGTAAACAACGATATCAACGAGACCGGGAGTTGCGCTGAGGGCATCCTCGATCTCCTCGGGATATACGTTCTTACCGTTGGAGAGAATGATAATGTTCTTGAAACGACCGGTGATATAAAGAATTCTGTCACCTGCCTTGGTGATCTCCATTCTGCCTGCGTCACCTGTGCGGAAGTAGCCGTCCTCGGTGAATGCCTCAGCATTTGCCTCGTCGTTCTTGTAGTAGCCAAGCATGATGTTGGGGCCCTTAACCTGAATCTCGCCCTCACCGGAATCGTCTGCATCGGCAATACGGCAATCAACGATAGGAAGAACAGGACCAACACTCTTGGGAATGATATAGTTGTTGTGGTTTACGGCAAGGATGGGCGCACACTCGGTGATACCGTAGCCGTTAAGCACCTTAACGCCGATACCGTCGAAGAGGTCTGCCATCTCCTGATTAAGAGGCGCACCGCCCGAGATGATCATATTAAGCTCGCCGCCGAATGCGGAGAGGATCATCTTCTTGAACAGACCGTCGAAGGGCTTGAGGCCGATCTTGTGGAAAACTCTGTTGAAGGAAATAAGCGCCTTTACAAGAGCCGCAACAAACTTACCCTTTGCGTCAATACCCTTGAGAATTCTTCTGTAGAAGGTCTCAACGTAAAGGGGAACGGCAACAAGGTGTCCGGGCTTATGCTCTGCGAGTTCCTTGAGAATGTACTTTACACCGGAGGAGATATAAATGTCACATCCGATAGAGTTCTGTCCGAAAATAGAAACGGAGGAGCCGTAGGTGTGATGGGGAGGAAGAACGTTCATACACTTAACAGAAAAGTCGATAAAGGGAATAACGTCTGCAAGGTCGGACATAAAGTTGCGCTGGGAGAGCATAACGCCCTTACCCTGACCGGTTGTACCCGAGGTGAATACCAGCTCTGCAAGTGCATCGGGATCAATGGGAGCGTCGAAGTAAAGGGATGGATTCTCCTGGAACTTCTTTGCGCCTGCTTCACGCCAAGCAACAAGGCTGTCCTCACCGTCTCCGTTAAGGAAGAGGGGTGCAGGCATACCAAGCTCGGTGGTGATGAACTCGCACTTTTCTCTGATATCGGTGTCGCACATAAGGAAGTCGCACTCACCGCTCTTTACGGTTTCAAGCAGATCCTCCTTTGCCCAGTCTCTATCAAGAGGAACCCAAACAGATCCAACCGCCATAGTAGCGTAGTAGGACTGGATAAGCTGATAGGTGTGCTTACCGATAACGCAGATCTTCTTACCCTGAAGACCTCTTGCCACGATCTCGGTGCCGAGGGCACGAACATGGTCACGCATTTCATCGTAAGTAACCTTTATAGCCTCTTTATCGTGAGCCTTGATGCGGTAACGGTATGCTACCTTACCCTTATACTCATCGCCGATAAACTCGACCATTTCACGAATGTTAAGAAATTCTCTTTTCTCTCTTAACGCCTGTGCTTTTTTCATAATAAAAATACCTTTCAATTTGGCTTCAAAAACGCCATATCCGCCCTGCGACAGCCCGCCAGGATCGGGGGATGTCGGGAAGTGCCGCATCGGTTTCAAGATACGTTTTTAGAAGAAATATACGAATGGGCATACGCCCAGACATAGCAATTTTATCACAAATATGTCGTTTTGTCAAGACGGACTATTTTTTGCGCTTGTTTTTAAAATAATTGGACAGGATTTCTGCGCACCTTTCTCCGAGGACACCGCCAACTATTTCGGGTCTGTGATTAAGGCCTGCCTCGTTAATATCAAGAGCCGAGCCAAAGGCACCGAAGCGATGATCCTTTGCTCCGTATACCACCCTCTCGATCCGTGAATTAATGATTGCACCTGCACACATAACGCAGGGCTCCATGGTGACGTAAAGGGTCACACCGGGAAGTCTCCAGCCTCCAAGAGCCGCGCAGGCTCGCTCTATGGCAAGTATTTCCGCGTGGTGAGTAGCGCATTTAGACTCCTCACGTGTGTTATATGCAGAGGCGATGATTTTTCCGTCACGAACGGCAACTGCGCCCACGGGAACCTCGTCACGCTCTGCAGCAAGGAGGGCGAGCTTTATAGCCTCCTCCATAAATATCTCGTCAAAATTGTTGTCCATAATATCTCCTAAAGCAGGATTGCCACCGCAACGGTAAGGGTGATTCCTGCAAAAAGCATCATTTCGGGTGTAATGATAGGCTCGCCGTCACGCTGGAAAATAAATTCAGCAGCGTCAAGGTAGTCCCTTCTACGCTTGATAATGAAGATTATCGAAATAACAGTCATTATAGCTATGATAGAATACATAGTGGGAACAAATGCAGGGTTGTCGCCGTATATTATTATTCCCACCGAAAGGGCGTTGTTTATAAAGTGAATAAGAATCGAAGGAATAATACTGCCCGTGGCAAGGTCGATAGCCATAAACACTATTCCTGCAACGAAGGCATAGGGAATCGAGAAAAGATCGTGGTGTATCAGGGCGAAAAGGAATGCCGAGGCAAAGACCGCCGCTCTCTCAGACCTTCCCGAAAGAAATCGTATAGGAAGATATCTAAAAAGCAATTCCTCAAGAACGGCAGGAACAAGAGCGTGGCTTATAATGGCGAGAACAAAGGAGTCGCCAAGATCCACGGAATTGGTCCTTCCCGTCATAACGTATATCCAGAAGCTTGTAAGGGCAGCCAGAACAATTACGACAGCAACCGTCGGCATGATCAGAGGAAGGGTAAACCTGAGCTTTTCCTTATTCATTTTAAATCCTGCATCAAAGTACTCTCCTCGGCTGAGGTACACACCGACGCCAAGGGGCAAAATAAATGCAAGATAATAGACGATCTCACCAAGAATACCGTTAATGCTTCCCGAAAGGAATAGCAAAACCAAGAAAAATAGGTATAAAATAGTTAAAATGTTAAGTTTTCTTTTCATTTTGATACTCCTTTCGATATAAAATCATTCTACAACCGAGAAGCGAAGCTTGCCTCGTGAGATGTTCGCCTCCTCGAGTCGCACCGAGATACGCTCGGCTATATGATAGGTTTTGTAGCGTGATCTCAACGTGAGATTTCGCTCGTCAAAGGTGTATACACCCACAAGCTCGCTTATGGGAATAAGTCCCTCACAGGTGTTTTCAAGAGTCACAAACATGCCAAAGCCGGTAATGGAGCTTATAGTAGCGTCAAATTCCTCGCCAATATGCTCGGACATATATATGGTCTTATAAAGGTCCTCTATTCTTCTCTCGGCGCTGAGGGCACGAAGCTCTCCCTCGGTTGCGGCAGCGGCCGCACGTCTTGCATAGGAAGAATAATTCTCAGCCCTCTTACCCTCGAAAACCACCCTGTTAATAATCCTGTGAGTTGCAAGGTCAGAAAGACGGCGTATGGGAGAGGTGAAATGACAGTAATTCTCTATTCCGAGACCGAAATGGGGCTGCCTTACCTCGGAGTATTTCGCCTTTGCCATAGCACGGAGCATAGTATATGAAACGGCGTCTGAAAGGCCCATTTCCTCGGCGATCTCCAGAATTTCCGAGAGAATTTTCGGTGTGGGCTCGGTTTTTCTTAGCTTTCTCACGTCAAATCCCAGACTCTCGAGATAATCAATAAAGCCTGCATATCCCTCGGGCGGAGGTGTCTCGTGAACACGGTAAACGCAGGGAATGCCACGGTTAGTGAGATAGGTCGCCACCGCCTCGTTTGCGGTGAGCATAAACTGCTCGATAATCCTCTCAGACACTCCACGCTCACGACGGATAATATCGCTGGGCGCACCGTCCTCTCCAATGAGGATCACAGCCTCGTCGGCATCAAAGTCTATAGCTCCCCTATCCTTGCTTTTCTTCAGAAGGATCTCGTAAAGCTTACACATCTTCTCAAGGGTCGGTTTGACAGAGGAATATTTTTTCTTGATTTCAGCCGTAGCCTCACCCATAAGGAGAGCGTTAACCTCGGAGTAAACTCCACGCACACGGCTGTTGATAATAGATTTTTTAAGCTCGGTTTTAAGGATGTTACCCTCGCCGTCAAGGTCGATTATAGCCGAAAGGGTATATTTATCCTCACCCGAGTTCAACGAGCAGGCTCCGTTTGACAACGCAGGCGGAAGCATGGGCACGACCTTGTCCGTAAAGTATACGCTGGTACCTCTTGACATAGCACATCGGTCAAGCGCCGTGCGCTCGGTAACGTAATGCGAAACGTCGGCAATATGAACACCAAGCCTGAATCCGCCACCCGGAAGAAGGCGAAGCGATATCGCATCGTCAAGGTCTTTTGCACCCTCGCCGTCAATAGTGAATATAATTTCTCTCCTGAGGTCTGCCCTGCCCTCTGTGCTGATGGGCTCGGCGGCAAGTCTTTCCGCAAGGGAAAGCTCCTCGTCGGAAAATTCCGTGGGAATCGAGCATTCGGCAAGAATGGCAGAATAGTTTGCCTCTCTCGAGTCATCTGCCCCAAAGATGCGAAGGATATCGCCATAGGGCTCTCTCGTTCCGTCACGGCGAATAAGCACCTCGACCTTATCGCCAACCTCAGCACCGCCTCTATCGGTAATATATGGTGTTAATGAAATATGGGGATCGTCAGGCTTAACGTAGTATCTTCTGAAGGCACGGCGCCCATGACGGCTTATCTCCTCCGAAAGCGAGCCGATAATAGTCTTACGAGCCGCCTCAAGGATTTTGGTAACTCGTCCCTCGGTCTTGCCTTCTCCCTCACGGTTTATATAATTATGGTAGATAATCTCAACAAGATCTCCGTCTACAGCACCACGGGTCTTGTCCACAGGAATGAAAATATCCCTGTCACTTTCCTCGGTTCTGACGAAGCCGTAGCCAACCTTCGAGCCCGAGTAAACGCCACGTGTCAGTATATCCTCACTACGGTCACCGTAGTAAGTGCCGCGAGGTCCACGGTCGTTTGAAAAGCCGATCTTAACACCCTCTGCTGATATGCCGACCTCGTTGATGGCCTTCAGAAGCTCTCGGCGTGCAGCCTCCTTCGACCGTCTTTTGTGAGTATTTCTTTTTGTAATTTTCGCTAAATTTCTTTTATTTTTCATTCAAAAACCTATAAAACAAAAGGTGCCTCTAGGGCACCTTTTTGCATTACTTAAACAGATGGGAATAGCTGCTGTTAACGATATCCTTCCAAGCGTCAAGCGAGTAAGACTCAGCGTAGTCGGGCTGAATTACGAACACAGCAAGAACTGCAACACCGAAAACGATTGCAGCGATGAGAGTCCACTGATAAAGGGCTCTGTCCGCGTGAGAGGATTTATCCTTGCCGTAGAAGGTCTCAGAACCACCGGAAATAGTACCGGAAAGTCCGTCCTCATTGCTTTTCTGAAGAACGACTGCAACTACGATAAATGCAGCAGAAACAAGAAGCAGTACAAGAAGTACAATTTCAAGAATTTCCATTATGCGCTCCTTTTCATATTATTTCCCGCCTAGGCGAGTAAGATGCATACAGGTATTCTATCATAAATAATTCAAAAATGCAATAGTTTTTTCATCTATTTTTTATTTTTTTCATATTTTCCTTAAAATAAGCCATACTAACTTTAACTTTAGAAAGGCTTTTGTTAATATGATAAGCAAAAACAGCACGCCTCCTTTTGGTATCCGTGACAAGGTCGGATACCTTCTCGGGGATTTTGGAAATGATTTCACATTTATACTTTCATCAAGCTTTCTCCTGAAATTCTATACCGACGTTATGCACGTCAGCGCAGGTGTGGTCGGTATAGTTATGATGCTGGCGAGATTTGTTGACGCCTTCACAGACGTGACGATGGGAAGAATATGCGACAAGGCAAGGCCAACCAAAAACGGAAAATTCAAGCCCTGGATATTGCGTATGTGCGCACCGGTCGCCATAGCGTCATTCCTGATTTATCAATCATCGCTTGCCGACACTCCCCTTCCCTTCCGCATAGGATGGCTCGCAGTTACCTACATCCTTTGGGGGTCAATATTCTATACGTCAATAAATATTCCCTACGGTTCAATGGCATCAACCATATCCCCCGACGTAGGAGACAGACAGTCGCTCTCTACCTTCCGCACCATGGGAAGTACTTTGGCAGGCGTTATTGTCGGCGCAGGCGTACCCCTTCTGGCATACGATACGAGAATGGTGGGCGGTGAGCAGATCGCCGAAATGAACGGCCCACGCTTTACACTTATCGCAGGGGTGTTCTCTCTGTTGGCGATAGTGTCCTACCTTCTCTGCTACGTTATGACCACCGAGCGTGTTATTCCGGAAAGAGTGGAAAGCCGTGGCTTTGGAATTCGCTCGCTTCTGTTAAGCGCAATAAAAAACCGCGCTATCGTATCGGTGATCGTGGCATCGATACTGATGCTGCTTGCCCAATTCACCCTTCAACAGATGGCAAACTACGTCTACCCCGATTATTATGCCAATACAGGGGCACAATCGGCATCGACCCTTGCAATGATGGGCGGAATGATCGCCGCTGCCGCTCTGGCAAGACCTCTCACCGTAAAATTTGGTAAGGCTGAAATAAGCGCATTTTCAAGCGCTCTGGCAGCGGTAATCTGCCTCCTGCTGTTTTTCATCCGACCTGAAAGCGTATGGGTTTACGTTGGAGTAAACCTACTTTCCTGGCTTGGTCTTGGAATATTCGCCATGGTAAACTGGGCGCTGATAACAGACGTTATCGACTACTCCGAGATCAAAAACGGCGTTCGTGAGGACGGCTCGATATATTCCCTCTACTCCTTTGCAAGAAAAATGGGCCAGGCTGCTGCGGCGGGCCTTACAGGTCTGTTTCTGACGGTGATAGGCTATAAGAAAATACCCGGAGAACCCCTTCCCGATAGCGTAAAAAACGGAATTTTCGACATTTCAACGCTGATTCCTGCCATAGGCTTCGCCCTTCTTGCCCTTGTGCTGTGGTTCTGGTATCCCCTCCACAAATCAGAGGTTGAGAAAAACGTACAAATAATAAAAGAAAAACACGAAACATGATAAAAAGCAGGCGAAAAGCCTGCTTTTTTCTAACCTTAATTTACATCCTGCTTTTTTCTGCGTATTATCAGCCTCGAAAAGTCCTTCGGACTAAATGGAATAAGTGGGTAAAGATAGTGCCCACAGGTAAGCGTTCTGTTGGTTGCCACGAGAAGAATGAACAGAAGTATTCCTGCCACAAAGCCCCATATTCCGAGTAAATAAACCAGAAGGAGAATCGTCATTCTGACAAATTTAAAGGCATAGCCAAGCTCGTGATTTTGCTGGGCAAAATTGGCTATGGCAACAAACGCCATATAAAGTATTACGTCAGCACAGAGCCAGCCAACCTCTACGGCAAAATCGCCAAGTATCAGCGCACCCACAACCGAAAGCGAGTTTGACAGAATATCGGGTGTATTCATAGAGGCGATTTTCAGTCCGTCAATGGCAAGCTCCACCAAAAACAGCTGAAGGATTATGGGTAAATCTCCCGGGTTGCTTGGTACTAGAAAGGAAAGTGCCTCCGGTAGCATATCGGCATACTCAATAGCAAGAAGCCAGAGAGGAGTGATTATCACTGAAAGCAAAAGAATTCCTGCCCTCACAAGTCTAAGATAGCTTCCCGTCAGGGGCGGAAAGCAAAAATCGTCAGTCTCCTCAAGATAGTCGAAAATCGACGTCGGCAGTATCATCGCCTGTGGCGAGGTGTCGCATATTACTATCACAGACCCCTCGAGCAGCTGCGCCGCAGCGGTATCGGGTCGCTCGGTGGTGCGTATTTTGGGGAAAGGATTAAACCAACCTCTCCGTATCAAGGTTTCCGCAAGACTTTGATATCCGATAGTCAGCGACCTAGGCGATGCGCTGGAAATTTTATTCCTCACCTCGTCTAAAATCTTTTTATCAGCCACCCCGTCAACGTAGCAAACCACAACGTCGGTGTCGGAGGAGCCACCAAGGGCAAAATGCTCCATGGTAAGCCTTGGGTCGCGTATTCTTCGCCTTATGAGGGCGGTATTGACTACCAATGTCTCAACAAATCCATCTCTCGCCCCCTGCATTACCCTATCGCTCTCCGGCTCCTGGGTCGGTCTTGCAGGATAGGTTCTGAGGTCAAGGAGTATGGCGGTATCTACAAAACTCTCGGCAAATATTGCCGTCTGTCCCGACAGCACGGCACGGACAAGCTTTTCCCTCTCACGGGTAAGCTCAACCTCAACGTACGGTATTTTTTTCTCCAGCTCCTCGGCTGTGGAAATAGTCTTCTGCGACAGAAGATACTGCATAATCCTCAGCATCTCGCCATCCTTCACAAACCCGTCAATGTAAAAAAAGCACATATCCCTATCACATACCGTCAGATGTCTTTCAATAATATCAAAGCTCTCCTTAACACGTAGCGTGCGTCGCATCATATCGACGTTTTCATCGTAATCAGCACAAAGTATCTCGTCCAATCCAAATCCTCTTTTTTGATTATTGTAGACAAATGATGTGGAAATTAATCAATAAATATCCCCCCGTAAAACGGGGGGTATTGCATTTTCGGGCATAGCCCTAACCGCTACTGGCGGCGCACAAGTGCGCTTTAGATTGGCCTGCCAGCCATGCAATTGTTACTTACTACCCATAAATGGGTCCCGTGGGTCAAACATTGCTATTTGATCACTTTCTCTGTCATGCTTTAGCTGGTCGGCTATATATTCTTTTATTGCTTTCGTGTTTTTACCCACGGTGTCTACGTAATATCCCTTGCACCAAAACTCGCGGTTTCGGTATGCAAACTTCATGTTTCCCCATTTCTGAAAAATCATCAATGCACTTTTACCTTTGAGATACCCCATGAAGCCCGAAACGCTCATCTTGGGCGGGATGCTTACCAGCATATGTATATGGTCGGGACATACTTCTCCCTCTATTATTTCTACCCCTTTCCATTGGCATAATTTTCGAAGTATTTCTCTTATTTCTAAACGTTTTTCTTCGAAAAACACCTTTCTCCTATATTTTGGCGCAAAAACTATATGGTACTTGCAATTCCATTTCGTATGTGCTAAACTATTACTGTCTATGTTTACTTTTTTCATAGATAATCCTCCGTTTGTGTTTTTTAGTTTCGACTGGCAGGTCAATTCTAATTATACCACAATCGGAGGATTCTTTTCATCGGTTAACCTATACTGAACCACGCGACTATCGCGTGGTTTTCGTTATACAATAAAGGAGAGAACTCAGCGTTCTCTCCTTTATTTATTAAACAAGCTCCAAGGGGAAATGCTTGGACATAGAGAAGTTCTTGTACTTTCTGTCGCCCGTAACGTCCTGGATAACCTCGATGAAATCGGGAATCTCAACCACAGTATCACGATTGGGAAGTTCAACCTCGAGAATGGCGGTATTGGTCCACTTGGGATAAATATCGATCTCATAGGTGTACTCGCCGAGGCGGAATGTGTGTCTTACCTTCTCGATAGGTCTGTGTCCCTCAAGAGGAGACTTTGCGAGTATGTTGAATGCAGTCTCGCTGATAGAGCTCTCGGTTTCGGTTGCCGACATATTGTCAAGGCGAACCTTTCTTGTCTCGGTGCATACGACCTTGTCGGCATACTCACGGCGGCGGATACGGTGTGTCTCGCCACGCTCGTGAGGGAGATAGATCTGAAGAATGCTGCTCTCGGTATGATCACTCTGGGCACGAACTACATCAAGATCGGGCAGACGAATAATATATTTACGTTCAATTTCTATTGCTACGTTGGGGCTCATGTTTTTACCTCACTTTCCAAAAGCAGGTATATTGTATCATAACTCAAAGGAAAATTCAAGCATAAATTTACATTTTGTATTGACTTGCCGTTAATTTTGTGTTAAAATTAATTAGAATTTGTTTTATTTTTCCAAAATATTCTATTTTTCACGGAGGATCACATGGAAAACGAGTTACTCGAAAGAGATGAAATAGTTGAGGAGGCTACCGACGTGGCTGAGCCCGAGGTCGAGGCAGAAGTTCCCGTAGAGGAATCCGTTGAAGAAATCCCTGCAGAGGAATCAGTTGAAGCTCCCCTTGAGGAGACTATTGAGGAAACCGTCGAAGAGACTGCCGAAGAGCCTGCCGAGGAGACCGAGCCCGAGCTTGTTGTTGCTCCCAAGGAGACCGTAGAGGTGGCAGAGGTTGAGGAAAAGCTCCCAGAGAAGGAAGACGACGAGGACGACAAGTTCGAGCTTCTTCCCGAGAAGAAAAAGACCCTGAAGGACAGACTTAACAGCATTTCCCTGCTGCTTCTTCTCGTTGCATTCGCAATTCCCGTAGCGATCATCGCTTACATACTTATCACATTTTTCCTTATGTAATATAGAAAAAACACCGCCACGTGGCGGTGTTTTTTCTATGAAATGACGCCTTGCGTCTTGAAATGCCAAGGCTTGAAATGACTTCGTCATGAAATACGCCGAGGCGCATGGTAATTTACAATGCAAACCGTTCTTTTATCATTCCGGCTACGGTGTCGGGGGCGAGGTTGGTGTTATCGATGCGGAGATAATTCTCAAAGGGAATCTCTCCCGGCTCGCTTACGAGTCGGTGATTTGCGTCCTCTCGCAGAAGCCTGCCGTCGGATATCTCGATATCACGCTTCGACGCCTTGTTTTTAAGGCGGTTTTCTGTTCTGTTGCGCTCGAGGCGCACGGCCTGGTCGGCAACCAGCTCTACGCAATAGACCTCGTCAAATTTCTCAGCAACGCTCAATATATACTCTCGGTCGGATGGCATATCAAACGCCCACATAAAGGTGAAAATCATTCCATCAATACCGCTTGCAAGAAACTCCTCAAAGACCACCTCTCGAAGCCGCTGAATGACTCTACCGTTGAAGGAGCCGAATATATCCAGCACAGGCTCTATCATCATATGATTGTGGAAAAGGCGCAGGTCGGTTATCTTCATAAGCTCCTGACCTACGGTCATTTTTCCGACCGCTCCGCTGCCGCTGATTATTACGAGTTTCATAAGGCTACCTCCGTTTTTTGGTACATTATAGCATAAGCAAAAGATTTTGTCAACCACCGTTCTAGGCAAAACTTCGAGCTGAATATCAGCGCTATGCAAATTCAGAAGGTAAAAAAAGAGCGTCCTACTTTTCGGTAAGACGCTCTAAGTGTTTTGCTATTTGATTTTATCCTTTATATTTCCAAACAACGTGACAATATATATCTTTACCACTCGACCAATCATAGTCTTGATAGTCCCAAGTATCAACCCATCCGATGGGTTTCGATTCCATCTTGCAATAAATAGTGATAGAATTACATCTAAAGAATGTAAGTTGACCAATACTTGTTACAGAATCTGGAATGATTATACTTGTTAGAGATACACATCCAGAAAAGGCGGATTCACCAATACTTGTTACAGAGTCTGGAATGATTATACTTGTTAGCGATGTACATTCAGAAAATGCAAATTCACCAATTATCGTTACGTAGTTTGGGATTGCTAGCGAAACATCTTGCTTTCCCACCGCATACTTTATTAGTATTTCTTTGTTTTTGCTATATAGATTTCCATCTATTGATGTATATTGCTCATTATTATCACTAACATCTATGCTTTTGAGAGCATCGCAACCAGAAAATGCATGTTCGCCAATACTTTTCACGGAGTCACCAAGTACCACGCTTTGAAGTGAAGAGCATCCTTGGAATGCACGTTCACCAATTCTTGTTACAGAATTAGGAATTATTATACTTGTTAGCGATGTACATTCAGAAAATGCAAATTCACCAATTATCGTTACGTAGTTTGGGATTATTAGCGAAACATCTTGCTTTCCCACCGCATACTTTATTAGTATTTCTTTGTTTTTGCTATATAAATTTCCATCTATTGATGTATATTGCTCATTATTATCACTAACATCTATGCTTTTGAGAGCATCGCAACCAGAAAATGCATGTTTGCCAATACTTTTCACGGAGTCACCAAGTATCACATTTTGAAGTGAAGAGCATCCTTGGAATGCGTACCTATCAATGCTCGTCACAAAGTCACCGACTGTTACATTTGTAAGCGAGGTACACAAGTAGAAAGCACAAAACCCAATACTCGTCACAGAGTCGGGGATGATTATGTTAGTAAGCGAATTGCATTGGTTGAATGCGTACTCTCCAATACTCGTTACAGAATCCGGAATCGTTATGCTTGTGATCGACTTGCAAAGAGCGAATGCTCCCTCGCCAATACTTACTACAGGAAGTCCCATATATTCGGCAGGAATAACAATTTCAGTATCATTGCATACCCCTATTCCAGTGACCGCATATGTTTCATCATCTAGCAAAGTATACTCCAGTTTTTTATTACGAGAAGGAATAACATTTTGATTGACGAGTTTGCCGCATGTGGTACATTCGGTATGTTCTCTGCCGTCCTCAGTATGTGTCGATTCTATATCAACAATCCAATCACTCTCAGTACATTTACTAGTTTCGGCAATAACTTGAGGTACGACCATAGTTCCGCAAAGATTACACATCATTCCCTCGGTTAAACCAGTTTCTTGACAAGTAGCCGTTTTCCCTTTGACAACTACTATCTCCGTCGGATTATCATGTTTACAGTTCGACTTTCCACATGAGGCAAATAAAATTGTCACCGCCAATACAACGAGTAGCAACAATACAAGCTTTTTCATATTGCTTCCCTTCTCTCCGTATAACCCCGTCGGGTATTTACGACAATATTATACCATAAGCAGGATAGATAGTCAAGTATTAGAGCGTTCAACCGTTCTGACGCCGAAGCAACCGCAGGGCTAAGAGCCGACGGATTTAGTTTAGGCAGAAATCGCATTTTTGCCACGAAGCTGTATTTACATACTGCGAGGGGTAAATTTGCGATAAAAAAGGGTGCAGAAAACTGCACCCTCTTTGGTTATGCCAAAATAAATTCGTCGGAATTAGCCCTGGATCATCTTTGCGATCTCTGCGCCATAATCCTCTTCTCTCTTCTCGATACCAGCGCCCTTGTCGAAACGAACGTAGCCGGTTACCTTGATAGAGCCGCCAAGCTCCTTTGCAACGGATGCAACGTACTTGGAAACGGACATAGAGTCATCCTTAACGTAAGCCTGCTCAAGAAGGCAGTTGTTCTCATAGAACTTGCCAAGTCTACCCTTAACGATGTTCTGGAGAACCTGCTCGGGCTTGTTAGCCATCTTGGGGTCTTCCTTCATCTGGTTAATAAGGATAGCCTCCTCCTCTGCAAGAACAGAAGCGGGAACGGACTCCTTATCGAGGTACTTAACCTCCATAGCAGCGGTCTGGAGAGCAACGTTCTTTGCGCACTCCTTGAAAGCGTCCTTGTCAGCAAGGTCGGTCTCGAAGGAAACAACAACGCCGGTTGCGCCCATGCCGTGGATGTAAGAGGAAACGGTGCCCTCTACGATCTGGAAACGACGAATGGAGAGCTTCTCACCGATCTTGTAGGTCTGCTCAGCGAGAGCCTCGGAGGTAAGACCGCCGTTAACGAAGTTAGATGCAAGAAGAGCATCAACGTCAGCGGGCTTGTTAGCGATAATAGTCTTAAGAACGTCCTTAACGAACTCCTGGAAGGTTGCATTCTTAGCAACGAAATCGGTCTCGGAGTTAACCTCTACGATAGCGGTGGTGTTGCCGATGGTCATGATATCAACAAGACCCTCTGCAGCGATACGGTCAGCCTTCTTTGCGGTAGCAGCCATACCCTTCTCACGAAGGTACTTTACAGCAGCCTCGAAGTCGCCGTCAGACTCAACGAGAGCCTTCTTGCAGTCCATCATACCACAGCCGGTCTGCTTTCTAAGTTCAGCAACGTCTTTAGCGGTAAATGCCATTTTCTTATTCTCCTTTAATCTTTAATTAACGAAAAATTACTCTGCGTCCTCTGCGGTCTCAACAGTCTCAGCCTCAGCCTCAACCTGAACGCCGCCGTGTGCCTCGATAACTGCGTTTGCAAGTGCGCCAGCGATAAGCTTGATAGCGCGGATAGCGTCGTCGTTACCGGGGATGATGCAATCTGCATCGTCGGGATCACAGTTGGTATCTACGATAGCAACTACGGGAATGCCAAGCTTCTTAGCCTCGAGAACTGCGTTACGCTCCTTGCGGGTGTCTACGATGAATACGCAGGAAGGAAGGGTCTCCATATCCTTGATACCGCCGTAGGACTTCTCAAGATCCTCGATCTCCTTGAGCTTCTTAGCAACTTCCTTCTTAGGAAGAAGATCGAAGGTACCGTCTGCCTGCATCTTCTCAAGATCCTTAAGTCTCTTGATAGAACGGCGAATGGTCTTGAAGTTGGTAAGCATACCGCCGGGCCAACGAACGTTTACGTAGTACTGACCGCATCTCTGAGCCTCTTCCTTGATGGTCTCAGCTGCCTGCTTCTTGGTACCTACGAAAAGAACGGTGCCGCCCTGCTGTGCGATCTCGGAAACGTAGTTGTAAGCCTCCTCGAACTTCTTAACGGTCTTCTGAAGGTCAACGATGTGAATACCGTTTCTCTGGGTGAAGATGTACTCTGCCATCTTGGGGTTCCACTTCTTGGTAGGGTGACCGAAGTGAACGCCTGCTTCAAGCAACTGCTTGATTGTGATTTCGAACATTTTATGTTCCTCCTTGGTTTTTTCCGCCACAGCGACATAATACTGCGACTCGTGAGATGAGCACCGGCAGTAAACCTACTCGCTGTGTGAGATATAATTTTTTGTCTGTCCGTCGGACAGCTGTTATATATTATCATATTATTTATGAAATATCAAGGGGCATATAGAAAGTTTACAAATTGTTCACAAATATACTTGCATTAACTCCCGATTTATGATAAAATGGTGACAGAAATCAAAGGAGATCTGCTATGGACATTAATGAAAGAATACATATTTACCGCCCAGAGGTGAAAAGAGGAGACGGAGCGATTATAATTTTCCCCGGAGGAGGATACTCCTGGCGTGCGCCCCACGAGGGCGACGGATATGCTCGCAGAATCAGCGAGATGGGTCTCTACGCCTTTGTGGTTGACTACAGAGTTGCACCAGACCGCCATCCCCTGCCCCTTCTTGATGCGTGGGCTGCGGTTAGATTTGTCAGAGAAAACGCCAAGGAATGGCATATAGACGGAAACAAAATTGCGGTTATGGGCTCATCTGCCGGCGGTCATCTGGCATCGCTGTGCGCAACCTTCAGAGATGAGAGCTACCGTGACGCTATACCGAACGCCCAGATACTCTGCTACCCTGTTACCGACATTTCTTCTCACAGGGGATCCTACGAAAATCTGCTTGGTGAGGACGTCGCACGTCACGAGGAAGTAACCCCTACCCTGTTAGCCGACGAGACCACGCCCCCTGCCTTCATCTGGCACACCTCAAGCGACCCATCGGTAGACGTTAAGGGCACTTACAGATACGCTACGAGGCTGTCGGAGCTTGGCGTTGGCGTGGAGATGCATATATATCCCATAGGTGGCCACGGTCTTGGTATCGCAGACGGACAGTACGAGCGTCCCCTGTTCCCATACGTTCAAGGCTGGGTAAATGACCTCGAGCATTGGCTGAAGCTTATCGGCTTCATAAATCAATAAAAATAGCGCATTTTGCAAACTGTTGGTAAGCAAAATGCGCTTTTCTAATATCAGTCCTTGCATCTGGGACTCTTTTCGATCAGATAGAAATAAGGTGACGTGGGGGAGTTCAGAATATGGAACTCGGAGGCACAGATGCGGTATTTCGAGAGCGTTTTGAAGTACTCACGGAGCATATCTCCCTCAAGCGCGCCCTCCTCGTGACCCGGGTAAATGGCAACGATCAAGGCTCCGTCGGGAGCGAGAAGGTCGATGGCCGCCTCAACGGCAGGCATCGTAGTCTCACGCATGGTGGTGATGAACTTCTTGCCGCTTCTCGGCAGGTATCCGAGATTGAACATTCCTGCCTTGATAGGGCCTTTCACAAACTCCTTCACCCTATGGTGGGAGGCGCAGATAAGCTCGTAATTATTTGGCGCACCGTTTTCCTCAAGATACGCACGGGTGGAGGTAAGTGCCTCCTCCTGAATGTCAAAGGCGTAGACCTTTCCCGATTCACCAACGGTTTTGGAGAGGAAAAGGGTGTCACCACCGTTGCCCATAGTAAAATCTACGGCAATATCCCCCTCCCCAAGGTGTTCAAGTATAAAATGCTTGTGTAATCCAACTAAATCAACCATGTTTTTTCCTATCTGTATTTATCGATTTGGTTTGTTTCATCCTCATCCACCATTTTGCCGTGCAAAACGGTCCCCCTTCCCCTATCTTGGGGAAGGCTTAACCATTTTCTTTCATTCCTTCAATATCTTCGTCGGTGGCAGGTCTGACGAAGGCGGTGTAATTCGTCTTGTAAATGACGAAGCCCGGCTTTGCGCCGCCCGGCTTTTTAATATTCTTCACCCTTGTGTAGTCCACGGCAACCAGGTCTCCCGTCGCCTTCGAGTATCTTGCGGCAACAGACGCCGCCTCGGTGTAATCACGCTCGGAGGGTTCCTCACCGTCACAAAGCATAATGACGTGAGAGCCGGGAATGTCCTTGGTGTGGAACCAAAGGTCGCCTTTAGACGCCAATTTAAAGGTCAGGCGGTCGTTTTGCAGATTGTTTCTGCCCACGAGAAGCTGATAGCCTCCGCTCGTGACGAATTTATGGGGCTGGGAAGTCTGTTTTTTCGGGGGATTGTATCCCTTCATACGGGATGCGTAACCCGAGCGGTAAAGCTCGTCACGGATCTCCATAACGTCTGCCTCGCACTCGGCGGTGGCAAGGAACTGCCGCACGCTTTCAAGGTATTTCAGCTCGCTCTCCCAGAGGGTTATCTGCTCGGCAAGGACCACCTTTGCGGTCTTGCACTTATTATAAAGCTTATAGAAGCGCTGAGCGTTCTGTGAGGGGGAGAGGCGTGTATCAAGCTTGATCTCAACCTCGGGGCAGGACTCGTCGTAGTAATCGACGGTCCTGAAGCTCTCCATACCACGCTTCAGCTGATAGAGATTTGCGGTGATAAGGTCGGCGTTTCTCTTATATTCCTCGCCACGGTCGGCATCCTTCAGAGCCTGGCGCTGGATACCCAGTTTTTTCTCGGTCCTCGCCTCGGCATTATTCAGAAGGGTGGTGATATCGTGGGCACGCTGATGGATATGCTCCAGGCGGTCACGCTCGGCAAAATATACGTCCATCATTTCCGAGAGACTGTCGTAATGCCTTATCGTAACGCTGTCACCGAGGTAGCCGATGTCCATATAGGAGTAATCGACGGGCTTGCCCGAGCTGTCAAACGCTACGGTGGGAGTATAGCTTTCCTCTATAAGAAGTCTCTGCCACGCCTCGAAGCTCTGCCAGAAGGCGTCGGGGTCAATATTGCATACGGGAAGGTCGGTGTGACCCGAGGCACGGTAGACCAGCTCACGGGCGATCTGCGTTGCGATGCCCGAGTAGGTGGAGGTGATGAACTTCTCACCAGTGCGCTCGGCTGGAAAATCGGCAAGCCTTTGTCTGAAGGTCTTCTCGTCAATTTCGAGAGGCGAGAGCTTCTCTGCCTGCTTAGGTATCTGGTATTTCAGACCGGGAAGGACCTGTCGTACCGAGCTTGCGGCAAAGTCAATTACCTTCAGGGCGGAGATGATCTTATCCTCGCTGTCAAGGACGATGAGGTTTGCGTATTTGCCCATTATCTCGCAGATGATCTTCTTCTCGGTGGGGTAGCCCATATCGTCGTAGCAGGCAACCCTGAACTCGGCAATTCTGTCAAAGCCCGGCTGTGCAACCGAGACGATCCTGGCGCCCGTGAAATGCTTACGCAGAAGCATACAGAACATAGGCGCTTTCAGAGGGTTTTCCTTCTGTCTGTCCGAGAGCTGAAGTCTCGGAGCGTTGGGTCCCACGTTGAAAACCAGGCGGCGAGAGGACTTGCCGTAGTGGATAATTATATTTATTTCATCGTTTCGCGGCTGCAGGATCTTCTCGATCTTTCCCTCGGGAAATTCACGGCTTATCTCCGACAGCACGGCGCGCATCATACAAGCGTCAAATGCCATTTTTTATTCCTTTGCTAAAAATTTCAGCAGTTCTGTTTTTGTGTTCTCTACCCTGCCCTCTATCACGGCGGTGAGCAGGCGGTCAAGTGCAATTCCAACCTCACGGCCACTGATGCCAAGAGACATAACGTCACTACCCGTCAGGGCAATGTCGGATATGCGGTAGCAGACTCCCTCTGTAATAAGGTCGTCAAGAAGCTTTTTGCTTTCGGTGGTTGCTCTGCCAAGGGCGATCTCAAGGTTAATCACGCCACGGGTGGCTTCCTCGCCAAGGTCACGGAGTGCCTTGGTCAGCGAAGTTGTATCGAGGAGATCGTATTTGCCTACCGATCTCAGTATAGAAGTGCCCAAGAGACGCAGGTGGTTATCTGTTTTCAAGCCACGGCAGAAGAGGTCAAATCCCCCCTCACCGCTTTCGACAAAGAGAAGGAGCAGACGGCTTAAAGGGTCGGCAGAAACAAAGGCGTCCTCGGGCGGAAGCACAAGACTGTCAATGCCCGGCATAACTCTGAGAAACACGTCGGAATATTCCCTCAGAATACCGTAGGCGTAGGGCTGGGCAAGGGTTTTGCGAAGCTCGACCCAGATGCGCTCGGCACTTACGTTGGCAAGCAGATGGGCGCATTCACGAAGGGCCAAGGAGGTTCTCTCCTCAATCTCAAAGCCAAAGGTTGCGGCAAATCGCAGGCCACGGAGAATACGGAGGGCGTCCTCAGTAAACCTCAATGAAGGCTCACCGACGGCACGGATAATCCCTTTTTCAAGGTCGCCCTGCCCACCAAAGGGGTCGCAAAGACCGTGGGTGGGACTGTAGCTTATGGCGTTGACCGTAAAGTCACGGCGTGCCAGGTCCTCTTCAATATTTCGGGTAAAGGACACCGACTCGGGGTGACGTGAATCAAGGTACTCGCCGTCCACACGGTATGTGGTGGTCTCGTAAACGAATCCGTCCAGAAGAATACCGACCGTGCCGTGCTTTATGCCCGTGTCCAGGGTACGGAGGTCGGAGAAAACCGCCTTTATCTCCTCGGGAGTTGCGGAGGTGGTAATATCAAAATCATCGGGAGAGCGACCGAGAAGAAGGTCTCTTACCGATCCGCCTACAACGTCGGCACGGTAGCCTGCATCTTCAAGGCGACGGAGTATATACAAAACGTCATTCGGTAGATTAAACATCACTTGGCTCTCCTTTCATTTTTTATTATTTTAACACCAAAAGATGTGCCTGTCAATCGAAGTTGACAAATTTTGCTTTTTATTATATAATTTTGGTAAAAGAACGAGGAGGGGTTATGTCAAAATCGATTATCGAAAAGCATCTTACAAAGCCGATACATCTTTCGGCAAGAAGGGTGCGCCGAGTGCTTATGCAGGATCGGACAATAGAAGAAATAGAGCTTTTGGCAGAAATGCCATTCGGTGAAATAACCTTCTCATTTCAGCTTCAGATAGACTCAGACGGTGACAGCTCCTTCGATGTAAGCGGTGAAGCAATAGACACCGTCGCAGGGCAGCTGCCTGACGTCAAAAGACGGTCAAAAGCAGCAAACGAGGCGATACTGAATTGGATCAATCAGCGTATTGATGAGTATGTAAATGCCACTATTTGTAAACAGTAGTTGTCATTTTACCCAAATCTTCGGGCATATCCGCATCTTTTACAAAGCTCCTCGGTAGCAATTCTTTTCTCAAATCCCTGCCTCATGGCAAGGGCTCTTTCGGAGGAGAGGATATCCTCTATGGGGCTTTCAAATATATTGCCGAGGGTAATATCACCCTCGTGGTCAAGGCAACAAGGAATCACCGAGCCGTCAACAAGGATGCCGAAGTGGTCACCGAGGCCGTAGCAGAACACCTGCTCTCCCATATCCTCGCATGACATATCAGGCCAGGCGAAGCGGTCGCCGTATTCCAGGTGAAGCTTATGCCTGATCCTTGCGCCACGGCTGCCCCATTTCCACTCGCCCTGAAGTCGTGTTTTGAGAATATCAAGGGTTTTGTCATTCATACCGCCATCGTGACCCTTGTTCCAGAGGCGAAGAACGGTGAGAACGCCCGAGTTGCTTGCTCTGTCGGCAAAATCCGAAAGGCTCTCTATATAAGAAAGGTACTTTTCCCCCTCTCCGCCCTCAAAGCTGTGGACCGAGAGATTGATCTTATACACCCCTGCTGAGATCAAGCTATCGCCAACCTCGGAAACCAACGTTCCGTTAGTAGTAACGGCACATTTGAAGCCCATATCGGTGGCAAGGCAAATGAAATCGGGAAGGTCGGGGTGAGTCAGAGGCTCGCCCATAACGTGAAAATATATATAGTCGGTTACACCGAGCAGGCTGTGGCAGACTCTCGAGAACTCATCTCGGGTCATACGACCGGGTTTTCTCGTCGTCTTCGGACAGAAGGAGCAACTTCGGTTACATATATTCGTTATTTCGACGTATACACGAGAGTATTTTTTATCCATTATATTGAACTCCATATAATTTTCTGCTACAATTATATCATAAAAAAATCATTTTTTCAACAGAGGTGCAAAATGTTTATCAGACCTGCGACCGCACTTGACGTTTCGGCAGCGGACAGTATATATAAAATGGCAAAGACCTTTATGAAGGAGGGCGGAAACCCCGACCAGTGGACCGGAGATTATCCCTCGGGCTATGACGTTGAGCTGGGTATCGCAGAGGGTGTAAGCTACGTCTGCGAGGACGAGGGTGAGATCGTCGCCACCTTTCTCTTTAAGCCCTACGCCGACGACCCGACCTATCATAAGATTTACGACGGCGAATGGTTAAGCGACGAGCCATACTCGGTTATTCACAGAATTGCCGTGAAGCACCACGGCAGAGGAATTGCCGACTTTATCTTCTCGGAGTGCTTCAAAATCCTTCCGAATATAAAAATCGACACTCACAGAGATAACCTTCCTATGCAGAGATGCCTTGAAAAGAACGGTTTTAAGTATTGTGGAATTATTTATCTCGAAAACGGAGATGAACGTCTCGCTTTTCAGAAAAAAGAGGCTGTCAGTTGACAGCCTCTTTCTTGTTTTTCATCTGTACGATTGCTCCCACCACCATAAAGATAGCGAATACTATAAGGTACCAGACGTTGCGGATACCGTGCTTGCTGACGCAGGCGTAAACAATAACGCCAATACCGACGATGGAAAGCGAAGGAAGAACAAAGCGACGGAATGCGCCAAGCTCCTTTTCCTTTATCATCATAGCAACGAGAATTGGAATATACATTGCGTAAAGGGTTACGATAGGCAGCTCGGAGGAGTCGAAGGCGTACTTGCTTGCCACGCCGAAGTCGAAGAGGCCCGAGCCGAGGAGGATAAAGTAGAGGAACCAACCGCCACTCATCATAAGCGAGAAGATTGCCGAGTTATGGGGAATACCCGTTACCTTATCAACCTGAGCAAAGGTCTCGGGATAGAAGCCCTCGCCTCTAGCAGAGAGAGAGTATATTCCACGGCTGCCGCCCAGCATAAGACCGTTCAGGGTGCCGAGGCAGGAGATAACGACGAGAATATTGATGATCGCAGCTGCCGCTCCGCCAAAGAAATTATATGCAACGGTTGTTCCGCCTGTTGCGATGTCACCGATGTTTGCAAGTCCGAAAAGACCTACGTTAAAGAGGGTGTATGCAATAACGATAATGAGAGTACCGAGGCAGAGAGCAATAGGAAGATTTTTCTTCGCATCCTTGATCTCGGAATTAATAGAAGTAGCAACGATCCAGCCGTCGTATGCAAAGACAGTTGTGCAGATAGCAGCAAAAAGTCCGCCGTTACCGCTTGCGCCGCCAAGCTCGCCTATAGCAATATTTGCACCGAGATTTCCGTTGATAAGACCTGCCACCGTGCCGACGAGTGCAATGATTACGATGGGAATCAGCTTAATTACGGTAGCTGAGATCTGGAACTTACCTGCCAGACGGGGCGCAATAGCGTTAATGAAGAATGCAAGCACAAGATAGAACAGAGCAAGGGTTATTACCTCCGGGCTGTTCAGAGTGCTTTTCGTTCCCTCAACGAAGGCAAGTGGTGCTTCGCTGTATCCAAATACCACGAGAGTGTATCTCGCACTTACCCATGCGAGAACGGCAGTCATGGCAGGATAGTAAATAAGCGACATAAACCAACCAACGAAGTAGGCGTATTTCTTGCCGCACATCGCCTCGGCATAGTCAACCGCGCCGTTTACCTTCTCATATTTTGTCGCAAGGAATGCAAAGGTCGTGGCGATCACCACCATTATCATACCCGAGATGAACCAGGCGAGAATGCTGTAAAGGGCGTTGCCGCCTGCGGCAACAATAACGTCCTTTGCCTTAAAGAATATTCCCGAGCCGATAACGATACCGACAACGGTGCATATAGCCGTAAACAATCCGTATTTTTTCGTTAGTTTTTCCATTTTGATCTCCTCAAAGTGAAGTATGCTACTATTATATCTTAAATTGGCGTAAATTTCAACAGTATATGCATTTAAAAAGCGTATTTTTCTCTCTTGAAATGTGAACAATTTGTAAATTTTTAAGCAATATCACAAAAATTATAGAAATTTAAAATTATATGTGCTATAATACATTGGTTTTGCAGACCGCCCACGGCGAGTTACAAGACAAACATACTACGTTTATCAAAAAAATTTTTATATTTGGAGGACAAACCAATGGCAAAGAAGTATTGCTATCTCTTCTCCGAGGGTAACGCAACCATGCGTGAGATCCTTGGCGGTAAGGGAGCTAACCTCGCAGAGATGACCAACATCGGTCTTCCTGTTCCCCAGGGCTTCACTATCTCCACCGAAGCCTGCACCCAGTACTATGAGGACGGCCGTCAGATCAATGATGAGATCATGGCTGAAATCATGGAATACATTACTAAGATGGAAGGCGTTACCGGCAAGAAGTTCGGTGACCTTGAAAATCCCCTTCTCGTTTCCGTTCGTTCCGGCGCACGTGCATCCATGCCCGGTATGATGGATACCATCCTTAACCTCGGTCTTAACGAGGACGTTGTAGAAGTTATGGCTAAGAAGTCCGGCAATGCTCGTTGGGCTTACGACTGCTACAGAAGATTCATCCAGATGTACTCCGACGTTGTTATGGAAGTTGGAAAGAAGTACTTCGAGGAGCTCATCGATAAGATGAAGGAAGAAAAGGGCGTTAAGCTTGACGTTGAGCTTAACGCTGACGATCTCAAGGAGCTTGCTAACCAGTTCAAGGCTGAGTACAAGGCTAAGATCGG
>JBGVPG010000022.1:0-21592 GCA_045126855.1 Eubacteriales bacterium
GCTTAATTTGTAATTTGAAACTTTCAGGATAATGCTTCATTCCTTTTCTTCCTGCCATACAAAAAACCTCCTGCAGTAGATATTTCTATTCTACTACAAGAGGCTTTTTATTTCAATGTCCGTTTTTATGGGGTCAGTTCAGATCATCTCCGCTTTCTTCTTTTTTTGCTCCTTCCGCCCTTTCCGCCAAAATACGAGAGCAGGGCATAGCAGCCGAAATAACAGCCGTAGTTCATAAATGCACCGAGGGATAGATGACCGGCCGTCAGTACAACTCCCGAGATCAGCATAATAATGCTTACACCAAGGGCAACCGTCAGGGGGAAGGTCGGCTTTTCGGTTGGATTAAGCCCCGAGCTTATAAGACCGCCTACGCAGGCAGATAGTATAAGGGTTATAAGAGAGAATATTCCGATCCTGCCCGTAGGGTCGGTGGATGCGGACAGTATCGCCGCCGTGATCATAGACAGAATGACCACCGCCAACAAGGAAATGGCAAGACATATAAAATAAAGACGGTAAATACCGCCGCCCGTGCGCTTTGACATAAGAGAACCTCCGAACAAGCTTTACTAAAGCCTATTCGGAGGTCTGTCATTTTATGCTCTTTTTACTTGTTCTTTTTGAAGAAGCCGAACTTTTTGGGCTGCTCCTCAGCAGGGGTCTCCTGTACGGGAGCCTCGGTTGCACCGGTGAGATCAGCGATTCTTACGTCAACGCTTCTGATAGCGCCCTTGAGGAATCTGATGTGGGTCTTTTCCTTGGTGGTCTCAAGAACGAAGGTCTCTTCCTTGATGGAAACAACCTTACCGATGATACCGCCGATAGTGGTAACCTCATCACCAACCTGAAGGGAATCACGCATATCCTGCGCTTCCTTGTCTCTCTTCTTCTGGGAACGGGAGGTGAACCACCACATACCCACAAGCATAACGATCATGATGATCCATGTGAAGCCCATGCCACCGCCAAGGGTTCCGGGAGTAGTAGTTGTGCTACCCGCACCGTCAGCCGCGGTCTCAAGAAGAAATGCTAAATAGTTCATTGGAATATCTCCTTAATTTTTTTATTTTCCAGTACATTATACAATGTAATTTTGAACATTTCAAGTGTTTTTCGCATATTTATGAAAAATAGGCGAAAATAATCAGCTGTTTGCCTCGGAAGGCTCCTCGTTTGCCATAGCCTTGCTCTGTGCCTTAGGGGGCTTGCCGCTTGTGCGGTTCTTTTCGGCGGCGCTTATAATGGAGCGAATGACCTTCTGGGGAGAGATCCACCAGTCACGGCACCATACTCTCATTATCTTCCAGCCTCGTCCCTCGAGGAACTTGGGCTTGTAAACGTCACGCTCCATAGCAGAGGAGCTTGCGGCAAAGGCATCCTTGTCGAGCTCAACGCCAACGAGATACTTCTCGCAGGTCTCGTCGTAAACGGCGAGGGAAATACGGCTGTTCTTGTTGCCAAGTCCGATGTCGACCATATATCCCATTTTCTCGAGCTTTTCCTTCATCTGCTCCTCGATCGATGGACCGAGCTTCAGAAGGCTGCTGCCCTCGCTCTTGTCGACAGGGGAGAGTCCGTCGAGAATAAGCCTTGCGCCTGCGTGGTCGCCCTCGGATACCGCTCTTACGTAGGACAGATAGTCACGCAGGAGCTTGGGACCCTGGTTCTTTGCGCCGTCAACCCTGAGGTCCTCGGGCTCAATGCTCGTAACCACCATGATCTTGGTCTTTGCTCTGGTGATGGCAACGTTAAGTCTGTTCTCACCGCCCTCGGTGGAAAGCGAGCCGAAGTTGGTGTGTATCTTTCCTGTCTCGGTGGGAGCGTAGCCGATAGAGAAGATAATAATATCTCTCTCGTCACCCTGCACGTTCTCAAGGTTTTTGATAAAGAGACCGGTGTCCTCTCCGCCGTCAAATCTCGTCTTTTCCTTGGCAAGCTCATTTCGGAACTGCTTGTCCTTCTGAGCTTCCTTATCAATTCTGTCGGCAATACAGGTCTGTTGATCGCTGTTGAAGGTGATGATACCGATGCTCTCGTTGTTCTTTCTGGTGCGGATAATATTTTTCACCAGCTCAACTACCTTATCGGCCTCTGCCTCGTTCCTTCTGCCGATCCACTTGCCGTTTACCTTATGTCTCTCCATAGGACGGGCAAATTTAGTCGTATAGATATTGGGCGCAACCTGAAGGTTACCCGAGTAGAAGGCACAGTTGGAGAAATCAATAAGCTCCTGATGACGGCTTCTGTAATGGTATGTCAGATTTGCGCTGCTGTATCTCGCTACCGCAAGGTCAAGCAGGCTCTCAACCTCAAGGGCAGCCTGCATAGAGTAGTCCTCTATGATATCGGGATCAGATCCGAGATATCTCTTCATGAAGGTTGCGGAGGGGCGCAGCTGCTTGGCATCGCCTGCAACTACGATGTTCTTACCACGGTAGATGGTGGGAATGGTGCTCTCGATAAATACCTGGGACGCCTCGTCGAAGATAACCACGTCAAAGAGGTTCTTTTCAAGAGGAAGCAGGGAGGATACGTTGTCGGGGGAGAGCAGCCAGCAGGGGAAGAGGGTAAAGATAAACTTGCCGAAGACCTCCATGGTGCGTCTGATGGGCCAGTGCTTCTTGTCCTTGGAGATCTGGTAGTAATAATCCTTGGCATCCTCGGCACTCTCGTAAAGTGCCTTGTATTCCTTGCCTGATTTGCCTGCGCAAATGCGTGCGGAAATACCGAGCTGGGCTTCCTTCAGACCGTAGATCCTTGCGGAAATATTGGGATAATCAACTATCTTCGCAAGCTGATCCTTCAGCTTTTCCTCGAGTATTGTAAGCTCGTGGTAGATGCGGAGGGAGGGGAGCTTGTCGATTATCTCAAGATAGTTATTATAATTTCTTCCGACCTCGTATGCGAAGTTCAGAATTGCGAGCATATTCTTATCAAGGCTGGCGAGCAATCTCGAAACGTCACGCTGGGAAATGTAGTTGTCCAGCGCCTCGTGTACCAGCTTGATATAGGAGGTGTTACCGTGGAGAACGTTGTCGATGATCGAAACGTATCCCTCCTTGGTCATTACCTTGTGCAGGAAATCGTACTCCTTAACGTACTCGCTGATCGCCGCCATAGTCTCTCGCATGCTGTTTTCCACCGCCTTGGATTTGAAGGAGCGGAAGAGGGAATTCGGGTTTTCAAGCTTGCATTCCATCTTGGCAACTGCGCTGAGTGCGGCAGGCTTGTCAAGCATAGCGTAGTATGCCAGAACCTGTCTTGTGTATGGATATTTTGCAATGTTGAAGAAGCCCTTGCGTGATCTCTGTACCTCACTGAGCTTTGCCTTTACCTCGGCAATGGTGGGTATATCGATATCGGGCAGCATGCTGTCGATTATAGGGTTCTTTTCCTTCGCCAGGGCAAAGGAATAGTAGGTCTCTGCGATATTGTTCGCCTTAATGGCAAACATAGCGTCGGAGAGGGTCTTGTAGTTAAGCGAAACCAGGTCCTTCGACTCTATCATACGTGAATATGCCGCATAGTCGGCGGTATTCTTCTGAAGCATGCTGGATGCCGAGTACATCTCGGACAGCGAGAGTCCGAAGGCACGCTTGTCGCTTAACAGATGGTATATTTCATTAAGTGACTTTTCCTCAAGGTCGATCTTCGCCTGCAGGGAATTGTACTCTGCCATAAGCGAATCCACGTTGACCTCGCCTGCTTCAAGCGCACGCTTGTGTGCGGTAAAGCATCTCTCGAAGAAGGCATGCTTTTCCTTCGACTCGTCGGAGAGGTACATCGCCTTGTCGTTGAGGTTTCCGAGACGGGAGTATACAACGTCCAGCGCCGCCTTCTTCTGGGAGACAACAAGCACACGCTTGTTTTTCGAGAGGGCGTCGGTAATGACGTTAACTATCGTCTGGGATTTTCCCGTGCCGGGAGGTCCGTAGATAACCATATTACCAACCTCGTCAACCTTCTTGACGACCTCGGACTGAGCGTAGTCAAGCATTTTGACGATATAGCTGGCAGGGGTTATATGGCGTTTTGCCTTGGGACGAAGCTTTTTGAATCTATTTTTGACCTTCTTCTTTTTGCCAAAGCGGCCTGTGGTGCGAAGAAGCTCGTCAATAGCATCGTTGGTCAGATTCTTTTTCTCAAGAACGGTGTAATCGTTGTAGATGGAGTTGGAAATGGGGAATCTGCCGAGAACTGCTGCGTATCTTACCGAAAGACCGATTTTGTTGGCATCGGGCTCCTTGAATCTCTGGTAATTGTAGATATTCTTGGAGGAGGCGCATTCAATTCTGACTCTACCCTCGGCAAGATGCTTGATGACCGAGAGAAGGCTTCTGAAGGAGGTGAGATCGTCAAACTCGGTCTCCAGATCGTCAACGTTCATCTTCTTGGACTGTGCGTAGGCGAAAATAAGAGCCTTGTTTATCTGGATCTTTTCTGCGGAATTGAAGCGGATTTCAACCGTCTCCTCGTCGGGAATGTCGATCTTCACGGGGAAGAGCATAAGGGGTGCCTTGATCAGCGTCTTGCTGGGACCCTGGGGCAGAGAGCCGAATACGAAGGGATATCCGATGTAAAGCTCGTCTTTACCCGTCTCACGCTGGATCTCCTCGACCTCACGCTTCAGCTCCTTGATCTTCGCCACCTCGTTCTCGATAATACGGGAATTGCCCATGGCGATCTTCTTGTTGCGCTTCTTAACTGCCTTTTCATATTCCTCAGCAGAGCTTGCCTCGTCGGGAGAGATCTCGGCGATCTCCTCGCTCGCGCCGATATTGTCCACCAGCTCGGCGGCCTCGCTAAGGCTGATGAGGGTAAGGGGATTCTTTCCTGCGGACCAAAGGAAGCTGAGAAGCTCAGCAATCTTGTCCTCACGGCCCTCGAAAATTCTTCCGATATCGTATGCGCTCTTGCGAACTATATTTTTAAGATACAAGCACTTATTTTTTCCGCCGATCTCAATCAGGCGTTCTTTGTAATAGGTGTATATGCTTTTACCCATTGTGCTTTTACTCCCCGAAGTTTTTACAGATTTTTACAAGTAAAATTATACCACATAAATAAATAAAAATCAACGGATTTTCTTATTAAAGTAAAAATATTTTACATCTGTTATAAGGATACATCTATATGGATAATATATTCCCGACCGGAAGCGATGCAGAGAAGATCATCTCGGAGTACCTATGGCGACTTTTTCCACGCCATTTCGACGCTTCATCATCGCCCTGCGACGTCATTCTTCCGCCTATAAACGATATCCGAAAAAAGCTGATAGCCGACGTCGGCTTTGCCTTTGAGTCGGATCCTGCCGCATCCTCAACCGATGAGATCATACTTTGTTATCCCGGCTTTTACGCCATTGCCGTCTATCGCCTGTCTCACGAGCTATATAAATCCGGCGTTCCTATTCTGCCGCGTATGATAAGCGAATACGCTCACAGTATGACGGGCATTGATATTCATCCGGGTGCAACTATTGGCTCTCCCTTTTTCATCGACCATGGCACGGGCGTCGTCATTGGCGAAACTGCGGTCATAGGTGACCGTGTGATAATATATCAAGGCGTAACTATCGGTGCAAAAAGTATTGACAAGGAGAAGGGGAGAAGGGAAAAACGTCACCCAACCATAGGTAACGACTGCGTCATCTACGCAGGGGCAACCATACTTGGGGGTGATACGGTGATCGGTAACGGCTGTGTTATCGGCGGCAACGTCTGGCTGACTCATTCTCTGCCGCCGAAAAGCAGGATCATATACGAAAAATAAAGGCGTGCCGAAGCACGCCTTTTAACTATTGCTGTTGGATTTTTTCAATTTCCTCTACAAGCTTAGCATGGTCAACCTCGCCGTTCTCTGTAAAGGTGATAACACCTCTTCTGTCAAGAATAAGAGTTCTGGGATACGGACCATTACCACCAAGGAGGTTGTAATACATATCCACGTACTTCGAGAGGGGAAGGTCGTAGGCAAATAACATATCGCTGTTTGCAAAATTCTCTTCGATATACGCAGGCGCCTTGTTCTTGTCGGTGGTAGTGTGTATAGTCAGAACAACAACATCGTCCTTATACTCGGTAGCTACCTCGTTAAAGTCGGGCAGCTCCTTCTTGCAGGGGGTACACCACACGCCCCAGAAGTTGACGATAACGATCTTGCCTCTGTAATCCTTGATGTTTACCTTACCGCTTCCGTCAACAAGATCCAGCGAGTAGGTGGGGCACATCTGACCAACGGCACTGCCCATTGGAATATCGATATCATCCTCGTCGGGCGTATCGACCACGGGAGGCTCGCTCGTTCCGTCGTCGTGGATGAAGTTAACGTAAACGAGGGAGAACACCAGAACTACCGAAAGCACAAGAGCGGTAACTCTCGAAGCAAGCTTCACTCTCTTGGTTCGCTTTTCCTCAATAGTTGCCCTTGCCTCGTCGGTCTTGGCAGCGTCAAGCTCGTTTTCGGGCAGAATGATCCTTGCACCCTTGTAGCTTATTGCCTTGGTGGGGCAAACGCCTATACATTCACCGCAGTTGATGCACTCGTGGTCACCGACGTGATGAATATCCATCTTGCAGACAGAGATACACTTTCCGCAGTTTATACACTTACTCTTTTCAAGCTTGATGCCGAAGAGCGAGAATTTGTTAAAGAAGCCGTAAAGTGCACCCAGGGGGCAGAGGAAACGGCAGAATATTCTGTAAATAAATATGGAGCCTACGATTATACTGCACGCCAGAGCAAATTTCCAGGTGAACAGCGGGCCGAGCATACCGAACATACCCTCGTTATTGGGGTTGATAAGCAGACCGATAGCACCGCCAACCGTTCCTGCAGGACAAATGTATTTGCAGAATGCAGGAAGAGGCAGGTCACGCATCATATATACGAGAGGGATGATCGCAACGAAAATCACGAGGATAACGTATTTCAGGAAGGAGAGCACCCGTGTCAGAGGGCTTTTCTTCAGCTTGGGAGTCTTGATCTTATGTAAGAGGTCCTGGAAAAGACCGAAGGGGCAGAGCCAGCCGCAGATCCATCTGCCGAAGATTATGCCGTAAAGCATAATGATACCCAGCATATAGTAGGGGGCAGTCTTATCCGATGCCGAGAAGGAGTTTTGCAAAGCACCCATAGGACAGCTTGTCACCGCACCGGGACAGGAATAGCAGTTAAGACCGGGGGTGCAGAGATATTTTGTGGGACCCTTGAATATTGTGCCCGAAACGTAGCCCTTCAGATAGCAGTTGAAGAGCAGGGCGGAGTAGAGCTGAATAAGTCTTCTCTTTGTGGGACCGTGCTGGGTCCACCAGTTTTTCATTTTAATAAACGTATTTTTCATATCAGCCAAGTCCTATGCACTCCGTACAGATTTTTACCGCCTTACCGAGAACGTCAGCAGCGCCGCCGTTGAAGATGCCAAGCACCACGAGAAGAAGGGCAACTCCGAGAATAGCGTATCTAGTTATCAAGGTCGCCTTAGCGTATTTCTCAGTCTTTTCAGCATTTCTTACCTTGGGAGCACCGTGTTTCTTGATGGATTCCTTCATAAGCTCCAGCTGACGCTTTGCGCTGAGCTCAGAGAGATAGATCCTGGGAACCTGTACTGCAAGTCCTATTGCACAAAGGGGCAAGGAAATCGCAAAAGCAGACATGACGTCGGCGTTCAGATTCTCCACGGTAAAGTCAGCGACAAAGACGAGATATATGAAACTCACCACAAAAAGCACGGCAGAAACCGAATGGAAGCATATATTCAGGGTTTTATTCCCCTTTTTCTCCTGCTTTACCAGGGCTACCGCATCACTGTCAAAATCAGCGGGATCATATCTTTTCTCAAAACTTTGGAGCAGCTCGACGTTGGTTCTTTTTGTGCCATCGCTATCGCTTGTTCGGGTAACCGCATTATAAACGATACCTGCTATAACAAGCAGTATGGTGATCACGGAGGGAATGATAAGCCAGCCGAGATACTCGCCCACACGCTCTCTGGAATAGGGCTCGCTGCCACCTGTAAAATACAGATGAGCAGTCGAGACGATAAAGGCTATTCCAAGCAGAACCGTACATACCATCGTTGCGATGGAGATGATTCTGCCATATTTTGAATTAGTCATATTTTACCTCAAAATTAATCTCTGTCTGCGGTCTCGTTTTGACCACAGCACTTTTTGTACTTCTTTCCGCTACCGCAGGGGCAGGGATCGTTTCTTCCAACCTTAACCGATTTAACCACGGGCTTTCTCACAATGGGTGTACCGCTTGCGTAGCCCTCAGAGGTGGGCTTTGCAACCTGCACACGCTGTGTAGCCTGGGGTCTGGGAATAACCGAGAGGATCTGCCTTACGGTGTCCTCCTTGATATCGTCAACCATCTGGTCGAAGATATCCGCACCCTGAATACGGTACATTGCAACGGGGTCACGCTGTGCATAGGAGTTCAGTCCGATGTATTCCTTCAGCTCATCCATGGTCTCAAGATGGTCCATCCACTTCTTATCTACGTTCTGAAGAAGGATAACCTTCTCAACCTCACGCATCGCATCCTCCTTTACACCGGGAACGGCTGCAAAGAGGGCATCTTTGGAATGATATATTTCAAGCGCGCGCTCAACGAGTTCTTCGCGCCAAGCGTCCTTGTCGATGGCAAGAAGCTCATCGTGGGTATAATTAAAGTTCTTCTTGTCGGTAAGAAGGCCGAGATAGTGGTTCTTGAACTCGTCAAACTTCCAATCCTCGGGGGTGTCAACGCCGAAGCAGAAGTCGAAGGTCTCCTCTACCGACTGGCGGATCATCGCCGTAATCTTTTCCTGAATGTTATCGTTATGAAGAACCTCGCCACGCTGCTGATAAATAACGTTTCGCTGCTGGTTCATAACGTCGTCGTAGGTGAGGACGTTCTTTCTGCGCTGGAAGTTGTTGTCCTCTATCTTCTTCTGTGCGTTTTCTATAGATCCGGAGAGTATCTTTGCGTCAATGGGGGTGTCCTCGGGAAGGCCGAGCTTCTCACACATAATACCGATTCTGTCTGTGCCGAACAGACGCATAAGATCGTCCTCAAGGGAGAGGTAGAATCTTGATTCACCGGGATCGCCCTGACGGCCCGAACGGCCACGGAGCTGGTTGTCGATACGTCTTGACTCGTGTCTCTCTGTACCGAGAATGTAGAGACCGCCTGCCTGTCTTACCTTTTCCGCCTCGGGAGCGATCTGCTCCTTGTACTTGGCGTAAAGCTCGGCGTAGGTACGTCTCGCCTCGTTCACAGCCTCATCCTCGGAGGGGGCAGAGCTGGTCGCCATTGCGATAAGACCTTCTTCAATTCCGGCCTTGCGCATATCAGCCTTCGCCATGTACTCGGGGTTACCGCCGAGCATGATATCCGTACCACGTCCCGCCATGTTGGTGGAAATGGTTACCGCACCGAATCGGCCTGCCTGAGCAACAATCTCAGCCTCCTTTTCGTGGTGCTTTGCATTAAGCACGGTGTGGGGGATGCCGGCTCTTTTAAGAACTGCGGAAAGCTCCTCGGATTTATCAATGGATACAGTACCGACAAGGACGGGCTGACCCTTTTCCTTGCAGGCTCTGATCTGGTTGACGATAGCGCTTATCTTGCCTCTGTAGGTACGGTAAACCTGGTCGTTCTGATCAATTCTGATCATCGGTCTGTTGGTAGGAACCTCGACAACGTCAAGGGCGTAGATGCTCTTGAATTCGTCGTCCTCGGTGAGGGCAGTACCCGTCATACCGGAAAGCTTTGAGTACATACGGAAGTAGTTCTGGAAGGTGATGGTCGCAATAGTGCGGCTCTCACGCTGAACGTCAACACCCTCCTTTGCCTCGATAGCCTGGTGAAGACCGTCGTTGTAGCGACGACCGGGCATAAGACGACCTGTAAATGCATCAACGATGATTACGTTATCGTCCTTAACGATATAATCAACCTCGTTTTTCATTACGCCGTGTGCCTTGATGGCAACGTTAACGTGGTGATAAATGCTTGTGTTCTCGGGGTCGGAGAGGTTCTCGATGTTGAAGAACTTTTCCGCCTTTTCAATACCGTGCTGAGTAAGAACGGCGGTACGCGCCTTCTCGTCAACGATAAAGTCCTCGTCGTAAACGTCAAGGTCCTGCTTGGTGTCAACCTCCTTGATCACGTGGCGTGACATCGTTCTTACAAGTCTGTCAGCCATCTGATAAAGGTCGGTGGACTTTGAGCCCTGACCGGATATAATAAGGGGAGTTCTCGCCTCGTCGATAAGGATCGAGTCCACCTCGTCTATGATTGCAAAGTTGTGGCCGCGCTGTACCATATTCTCCTTGTATACAACCATGTTGTCACGAAGGTAGTCGAAGCCAAGCTCGTTGTTGGTACAGTAGGTGATATCTGCGGCATATGCCTCGCGCTTTTCGTTACCCTTCTGACCGTGAACGATAAGACCGGTTTTGAGACCGAGGAAGCCGTATACACGGCCCATCTCGTCGGAGTCACGCTTTGCAAGGTAATCGTTTACGGTGACGATATGAACGCCCTTACCGCTGAGTGCGTTAAGGTAGGCGGGAAGGGTAGCGACAAGGGTCTTACCTTCGCCCGTCTTCATCTCTGCGATTCGACCCTGGTGGAGAAGAATACCGCCGATGATCTGCACACGGAAGGGGCGCTTTCCAAGAACTCGCTCGTCTGCCTCACGCACTAGGGCAAATGCCTCGGGAAGAATATCGTCAAGTGTCTTGCCTGCCGCAAGATCTCCTTTAAGTTTATCTGTGTATGCCCTAAGCTCGCCGTCGCTCATCGCCTTGAACTTGGGTGCAAGCGCCTCGGTGGCGTCAACCAGGGGCATAAGCTTCTTTATTTGTTTTTCGCTGTAAGTTTTGAATAAACCCATTTTATAACCTTTCCTTTCGCGGGAAAATATATTAAACCAATTTATTATATCACATAAAACATAAAAAATAAAGAGTATTTTGAAAATTTATTTAAAATAAAAAAGGCGCTCGTTCTGAGCGCCTTAATTTGCTGTTAGAATCCGAAAAGATTTTTGGAGAACTCGAAGAGCTCGGGAGTAGAGAGCCACGCCTCGATATAGAGGCAGATAGCAAAGAGCGAAAGAATTATGTATCCGAGCCAATCGGTAAGCCTTGCAATCTGGAAGATAGTTACGAGAACGAAGCAGATGAGGTGGATTACGAGAAGTACGGTTGCCACCGTGCAGAGCTTCATGCACACGTCAACTACTCCGAAGGGAAGGAAGGCAAGCTTGTCTGCAAATAAAAATCCAAGTGTTGCAGCTCCGCAACAGAGGATAAGAAGAACAACTATAGAATATACGAAGGTTTTTAATACGGTTGAAACGCTGGGTGAGTTATACATAATACGTCCTTTCGTGAATAATTTACTTCACATAACATTATATACCAAACCTTTCGAGTTGTCAAGTATTTTATACCCAATACCCACTTGAAATAATACTTTCTTTGTGGTACAATGATTATATTAATCTTTCGAGGGATCAAAATGATAAACATAGTTCTTTACTCGCCCGAAATACCGCAGAACACTGGGAACATTTCCCGTACTTGTGCCGTTACAGGGGCACGCCTTCACATAATAAAGCCTATTGGATTTGAAATTTCCGACCGCACCTTAAAGCGCGCGGGTCTTGATTATTGGGATAAGCTTGACGTTACGTACTATGAAAATTACGAGGATTTTCTTAGGCAGAACGAAAATGCCGAGCTTTTCTTCTTCTCGGCACACGCAGAGAGGAGCTTTGCAGAGGTTGAGTATCCCGACGACGTATATCTTGTTTTCGGCAGAGAGTCGGTGGGCCTTCCCGAGGAGCTTGTCAGGGCAAATATCAACCGTGCCTTGCGCATTCCAATGAGAAAAACTCTCAGATGTCTCAACCTTTCAAACTCCGTTGCCATAGCGGTTTACGAGGTTCTGAGGCAGAAAAATTACGGAGGACTTGAGTGATGAAAAATAAAAAGCTTGCTAAGGTATTGGTTCACCTTATGGCTATAGGTGTGGGTGCTCTGCTTGGAGTTGTAATTGCTATCTTCGACTTTGGCTTTCTTGAGTTTTTTCTCTCCGCCTTTCTGGGATACAATATTGCGGTGATCATCCACGAGGGAGGGCATCTTGTATTCGGCTTGCTTTCGGGGTATGGCTTTTCCTCCTTCCGTATATGGAGCTTTATGGTTTTAAAGGGAAAGCGCGGACTTGAATTTAAGCGCTATAAGCTTGCAGGCACCGGAGGTCAATGTCTGATGACTCCTCCAAAGGGCAGAGACGAGGACGCACCGGTTCTGCTTTATAATCTCGGCGGCGTAATTTTCAATCTTATTTTGTCATTAGTCTGCCTATATTTTTATTTTGCACATCCCGACGTGATTATCCTTTCATGTACACTGCTTCTCACGGCGGTCCTGTCGGCGTTTACTCTTTTGACGAACGGAATTCCTATGTATATAGGCGGAATTGCCAACGACGGTATGAACGCCCTTTCGCTCAGAAAAGATAAAAGTGCAAAAACTGCATTTTTGAATCAGCTCCGCATGAACAGGGGACAGATCTGCGGACAAAAGCTCTCGGATATGCCCGATGAGTGGTTTGCTATTCCCGACGGTGCAGATCGACAGAATACCGCATACTCATCTATAGCTGTTTTCAGAGTTAATCGCAACTTTGAAAGTCTTGATACGCTGAAGTCGGAGAAGGAGATCGAGGAGCTCCTCAACAGCGATTGGAACATCATCGGACTTCATAGAAACCTTCTCAATTGTGACCTTGCATATTGCAGACTTGTAAATTACGGCAGTTCGGCTGACGTGGGCTTAGTAAACACTCCTGAGATGATGACGTTCAGAAAGGCTATGAAAAATTTCATGAGCGTCATTCGTACCGAATATGCATTATCTCTTATTCACGATGGTAATACTGCCGAGGCTGAAAAGAAGCTTGCTTTGTTTGAAAAGGCGGCAAAGACCAGCCCGTATATTGCGGATATCAAGGTGGAGCGAGAGCTTGTTGCTTTGGCTAAGGATAGCGAAGGAAAACGAAAAACTGAAAATAAAACAGAGCAGAATATATGAAATACGAAAATATAAGGTCTGCGACCTTTATAAACAGACCCAACAGATTTATAGCCGAATGTGACATTTTGGGGGAGCGAGTCGTCGCCCACGTTAAGAATACAGGCCGCTGCCGCGAGCTTCTCGTTCCGGGTACAACAGTCTATCTTGACGAGCCCACGGGCAGGGATCGTAAGACGAAATACGACCTTGTTGCCGTAGAGAAGATCTGTGATGACGGAAGAAAAATTCTTATCAATATGGACTCCCAGATGCCAAACCACGCCGCCCAGGAGTTCCTTCGACAGGGCGGCATTTACCTCGATGCTACGGTAATTCGCCGTGAGTTCACCGTGGGTAAATCACGCTTTGATTTCCGAATTGAGGAAGGGGAAAGGGTGACCTATCTGGAGGTCAAGGGTGTCACCCTCGAAAAGGACGGTATAGTCTCATTTCCCGATGCCCCCACAGAGCGTGGAGTCAAGCATATTGAGGAGCTGATTGCCTTAAAGGAGCAGGGCTTTGGCGCAGCCATTCTTTTCGTTATTCAGATGAAGGGAATTACTGAATTCCGACCCAATGATGAAACTCACCCTGCATTTGGCGATGCTCTCCGCCGTGCGGCGGCATCAGGCGTGCAGATTTACGCCTATGATTGCACCGTCACCCCCGATACAATGACTATTGATAAACCCGTTGAGGTGAAGTTATGAAGAGGATAATGTTCGTATGTCACGGCAACATCTGCCGCAGTCCAATGGCAGAATTTGTGTTTCTTGATATGGTGAGATCTCGTGGTCTCTCTGACGTTCTGACCGCCCAATCCGCCGCCACCTCTACCGAGGAGATCGGCAATGACGTTCACCGTGGTACAAAAGCCATTCTGACGAAATACAATATCCCCTTTAACCGACGTGAAGCAACTCAGCTTACCCGTTACGACTATGGCAAATACGACCTGTTCGTCGGTATGGATAGCGCAAATATCCGCAATATGCACCGTATCTTCGGCTCCGACCCCGACGGCAAGATCCTGAAGCTCCTTGACCTCACAGACCGTGGCGCCGACGTTGCCGACCCATGGTACACGGGCAATTTTGAGGCAACCTACCGCGACGTCACCGAGGGCTGCGAAGCGTTGATTAAGTATTTTGTGGGAAAATAAGAAAAGCACCCTTATGGGTGCTTTTTCATATATTAAATTGCTCCAAGAACAAGTTGGAAGGATACAAATCCATCGCCTTTGTCATTCGAAAGGTATACAACATTTAAGTAAATGACTTCGCCATCTTCAAGAGTCGCCTTGTATGCTAACTGCTCCTGCCTTGCTTTGCCGGCTGTACCGACGGAGGAGGTAATATTGATGTTTTGAATATTAAGGGCGGCAACCTTTCTGCCGGCAAGGTAGGTTTGCATTTGAACGAAACCTGTGTCAGCCTTTTCAGAGGCTTGTGGGTGCATCAACGCCTTCGCATCCGAGATTTTCTCTTCCGCTAGAGCATTCATCATTTCTTCCACCTTCGGTGTGGCTTCTGCGCTGTCCTTTATTCCATTTATACTTTGACTAACGTTACAGGCTGTTAAACATCCTAATATAGAAAAAAGTATTAACGAGAAACAAACCAGTTTTTTCATATAGCTAAATCCTTTCATGTAAAGTATGTCAAAAAAAGGTATAATATCCCCTAAATACAAAAATACCCCAATAAAATATTCGATTTGTTTGGCATTTTTATTATATCACATGAAAAATGAAATATCAAGGGTTTGTAAAAAAATGATTATTTGATGAAAATATGTTGACAAAATATAAATAGTATTGTATAATTAACCCGTTATGGAAGCGTAGCTCAGTTGGTCAGAGTACCTGCTTGACATGCAGGGGGTCAGTGGTTCGAGCCCACCCGTTTCCACCAAAGCAAAAGGGACACCCTCGTGGTGTCCCTTTTGCTTTGGTGAAGCCGTGGATCAAACCTAATTCTTTTTTGCTGAATTTTCTTTTTCCTCCAACACGTACATTACCACAAGATATATAAGCAGGCTGTTGATTATATACACCTCGCTGACCGCCGATGCGCCAACGTAGGTGGTGGGGTCAATCACCTGTCGCAGGAAGAACAGGGAAGAGAAAACTACAAAAACCATTATAGAGCATCCCATAAACCCTAGAAATTTGTTTTTCCGACCTACAATTATTGAATAAACGATCAGACCAATGCCATACATTGCCCAGGCGATCGCCGTCAGGTAATCGTGCATATAGTGTACGAATTTGACCGTCTCGGGATTGGGCTTTGCAGGGAATAGCAGACAACCCACGAAAACCAGGCAAATGCTGATAAGCTGGATTATGAAGAATATCCTTTTGCTTCTTTCCTCCATAGGTCCGATTTTAATTAGCTTGTAGGTCAGCCACACGATAGTTCCCATAACTACCGTTGCCCACAAAAAGGTGGAAAGCCACCTGTCGTGCACCCAGGCAATGCGTGAAATTGAGGTGTAAAGCGGACTTTCCGGGCTTATCATTATGAACAAGAAGGATATGGCAGGCACAAACACCAAGCCCAGCAGTACTATAAATTCGGTTTTCTTTATCATTTTATTTTTCTCACGTGTCTTTCTCATAATAAATCAAAATTATAATAAAAAAAGAAGCGGCCAAAGTAAGGTCGCTTCTTAAAAGGTCATTTAACGGAGTTTAGGTATCCAAAGTTTCTGATAGCATAGAGCACCAGCGCCATTAATACGGATAACGCCGTGATGATTATTGATACGTTGGAAAGAATAGGGTTAAGCTCGGGCCAGAACAGGTGTAATACCATCATAGCGGTGATAATAACCGTGGATAGCTTTCCATACCATTCTGCCGCGAGAACGATGTTACATTTTTTTACAACCATATATCCGCTGATGGCCATAAAAACTTCCTTTATCAGGATGAGCGCGGCTACGACAAGGATAAGCGGGAACCTCGTGGCCAAAAGGAGCACGACGACGCCCTGGGTTGATTTATCTGCGATTGGGTCAAGAACCTTTCCCACGTCGCTTATCATATCAAATTTTCTGGCGATATATCCGTCAACAATATCTGTAAAGCCGGAGAACAAAATCATAAATCCTGCGAGGATATAATTTTCCAGTCCGAGATAAATCCAGATTATCACAGGGATCAGACAGAATCTGAAGAGTGATAGAATATTTGGAATCGTGATTATTTTGTCTTTGTATTTGCCGGTAGCCGCATCCATGCCAAACCCTCCTAAAAAAGACAATTTTTTACATTTATATATAAATTATAAACCTCTTCTTCGATAAAATCAAGACCAAAATGTTAATTAATGGCTTAAATTTTATTAAATTTCCTTAAAATTATTTTCTTCTTGAAGGATATTTATTCTGCCAAGAAAAGAAAAAGACGTTATATCGCTGTGCGACAAACGTCCCTTTTGTGAGTAAGCCAAAATTTTGATACCATTTCAAAATGAATGCAAATTTTAGAATGTTGGGTGCATCTTCCTACAAGGGTTTGCAACCATTTTAGTTAGACAAATTGGAATTTGTCAGTATAACTCCACCTCTTCTGACCCATCAAAAGTAGGTTCTGCTTTGTAATCTTTAACACACCACTGCTTTATATATTGTGCAGCTCTTTGCTCGGCATATTTTGCATTTAATACCTCCCCATTTTCATCGACTTCAAGATTGTTAATAAAAATAGCATATACTGTTTCAAGCAAACTTGGACATTCTCTAAATTCGTCAAAATAATCAATTCCTTCTAACAATGGATAACCAACAGTTCCGTTTGCAATCCAATACGAAAACTGCCTAACAGCTCCACTTACTGAATGACTTATTTTCATAGTAATCCTCCTACAAATTCTTATTTATCAGTGAGTTTATTATATCACATATCTATTAGAAATCAACAAATTTTTAAGCGAATCAATAATTGAACGATAGCCCATAAATTGAACGAAAGGGGTATAAAGTGAACGATTTATATTTTACGGCTAAAAATAAAAAAGTCGTATCAAAATGATACGACTTTTTTGGTCGGAATGAAACATTCGCCACAGGCGAAACAAGACTCGGTTTGCGAAAGCAAACATCGAGGACCGGAACCTGGCCAAAAATGTAAAAAGGACTTGATCTCTTCGAGACAAGTCCTCATTTTTGTGAGTAATCTAAAATTTTGATACAATTTTCGGGTGGGTGCAAAATTTAGCGTTATGGGTGCATTTCGGTGAAAAATTTTCACCTATTTGTCATAAAACACCTCTCATACATTCATAATTAGTACGTAGTTTATAAGACTTCTATTATTGATTGTTTCCAAAGTTTTGCTTTGTTTACCACTAAAGTAAAGGTTCCGTTTGTCTTTGTATGTACTATTAGCTGATTTAATTTTGTTTCAACGTTTGATATATCATCGATGAGAATTTGAAGATTTTGACCTCCAAAATTAAGTTTATGGGGATAAAATTCTAACGAACTTTCAGTTAAAAACAACCATCCGCCAATTCCGTTTATCCCTTTTCTGTATGTAGAGGGGCCTTCACATATGATAGTACTCGATTTTCTTAATTCATCTCGTAATGCTTTGAATTTTTTCTCTACTAAACGAGAAACTCCAAACATCGCCAAAGAGAATAACGCTCCAAAGAACAAACCCGAAAATAACGCAATTCCAAAACTCCTGCCACCAACCAACATAAACAGACCGTAAAACAGTGCGCTTAATCCCGCCATTTTTAAATAATCTTTAATCCTATTTCTGTAGATTAGGTGTGTTTCATTGCTTTGGTTTGAATCTTCAATCAGATCACTACCATTTGCATGTATACGTTGGGTTAAATATTTAGCTAATTTGGAAGCAAAAATAATAGTGGAAAAAGATAAAATCAAATTCAAATATGCTCCAACCCCAACATAAGCATCTGTTAAGGAAGCGTTAAATTCACTCATTTCCGTGCTTATGTTAATTATTGCGACTAATGAAGCTAATATAGAAAGGGATGCTTCTATATACACCACTTTGTTTAATATTCTATCAAATTTAGTGGTTCTTAATATTATTAATCCTGTTACGATGAAAGAAATGTTTGTTACAATAAGAAGAACCATCATTCTGGCAGCTGTTCCTAATGTGCCGTCCATGCAATCTAATAAGCGGAAGCCCGTAAAGGCGGACTCTGATGTAGTATATGATAGATGGATGTTTATAGTTGCATAATTGAAACACATAATGATAAATGAGAGTATTCCCAATCCAGACCAAAGAAGTTCAAGAGATTTGCCTCTGCTTTTTGAGTTGATATTGTCATTTGTTTTGGGCTTTTCTTCTTGTGGATTTGCCGAGACATAGATTACAACATCATCGGCAGCATTATCTGTGCCAAATGGTGTGCTATTTTCGTTGAGTTGGGTTACACTTGCACCACAATGTAGACAAAATCTGCTATTATCTTGAATTTCTTTTCCGCACTTTACGCAAAACATAGTTACCTCCTTAATCGTAATCAGTAATACTTACCGAACAAGATTTAATGTCATAATCTTTCGGAACAGACATCCTAAATGTTTTAGATTCACCTGGGGCGAGGCCTTCCGAACCTACCGCATAAGTCCAATCGGTATCTATCACAGTTCCCGAAGAATTTTTAAAAGATCCCTTAACCTTAACAAACTTATATGTTTTTTTACCGTTGTTTGTTATAGTGCCTGTACACACTGTATAACTTGAATTAGTGGTTACCTTGACTCCTGAAATCTTCAAAACGGAATACGCTGACTCATTTGACCCGGAACTGCTTGACCCGGTTGACATATAACCACCTTTCTTATATACATCACCGTCATTTTTCAAAGATCCATTACTTAGAACGACCCATTTCTCGAAAGTTTCAAAGGTGCCTTTGCTCGGATTCCATTCGATTTCGCTATCCAAAAGCGGGTCGTGCCCTGAATATTTATAAATATATTGCATGGTATCGCCAGAAATAACTACTTGACGCATTGCATCGCCATCCTCATCATAATAGGTGTATCGTCCTTGCAGTGATTCTCGCATTTCTGATTCTGAAGAATATGTTGTGCGGCCACCCATAACAATGGCATTAATTATGAAAACTAACACAAGAACGGCGGCTACTAAACCAACACCAATTTTGATTTTCTTCTTCTTTGCGTCTTTTGCCTTCTGTAGAGCGTCCTTTTCTTTTTGTTCCGTTCGCTTTCTTTCTGCTATACGATATTTTTCAATCAAATCAGCAATCTTAACATCATCATTGCTTTGAAAAAGTTCATCTCTATTGCATTCACAGTGATGGCACGTGCTACGTTCCGCATTATTGTAAGTGCCACAACAGCATATCCAGCCACAATCAAAAAGTTTTGGCTTGTATTTGTATTGGCTACCGAATTTATCTTTTAACGCAAGAATTGTTTCGTTGTCCTCACCATTGTATTCATATTCATCCACTTCAAATTCTCGGCAATCAACTCCGGCATATGTACAAATACTTCCATCACTAAAGCAAATTTGGCACTCTTCCAATTTCAATTTTCGAATTTCATTATTAGGCAAATTAATTTTTACATCTTTAGCGGAAGTGTTTTTAGGGATGTTTAAATCTTGTATAACCAAATAAAAAGAATCTTTACCATTAATGGTTACTACATCTCCAAAGGAATTATATCCTTTTGCCTTAAATTTGATGGCCGTAATAATACCGTAACCAAGATTATCAAACGAAACGGTTGCTCCTAATGATGTGTTATTGATTGAAACGCAAATGTTTTTGATATGCGCATTAATATCTAGAACAAATTTCTTTTTTAACATTGATGTCCCCTCCAAAAATAAAAAGTGCGGCAACCGAAGTTAACCGCACTGAAAAACGCAAACTCCGATTGTCGCGAAACAAAATCAAAAATAGAACGGGATATAATCTCGTAAACCATAGTGAGTGGAATTTGCGATTTTACCAAATCCATATCGCTATGGTTGCCGAAAAAAGAGTATAATATCCCCAAAAAGATAAAAATACCCCAAGTTCTACTTTATTCGATTTTGTTTCGCATACTTATTGTACACCTTTCTAGAGAATATTTCAATAGTTTTAGTGTATAAAAAGAGAAATTTTATAAAAAGACAATAACTGAACGATATCCCATAAATTGAACGAAAGGGGTATAAAGTGAACGATTTGTATTTTACGGCTAAAATCAAAAAAGCTTGTAAAGACGAAAAACATCCAAACAAGCCAACATTTTTGCTATAAAACCTATGAAAAAGGGAAAAATACCCCTATTTAGGCAATAAAAAAGCCATAATACCGATATTTTTCGTATCAATATTATGGTTTCTTTATGGTACGAGTGTTCATAACAGACCTAATATTACGGCATAGTGCCGAGGTGGTCGAAGCATATTCCCAAAGTACCGAAAATGTTTGTGTTTACAAGGAATTTTGTAACACGAAAGGAATATGATTATGGAAAAGTACATTACTCAAAACGGCATTAAATACGAGCTTCGCGGAGAGCAATACTACCCGATGCTTGAAATCTCCGAGCATGAAGAACACAAAATCGGCAAATACGGACTTCTTCACCGCGACTATATCAAGCAGCACAAAAGAGGTACATACACCACACTTCTCACGGAAGACAAGCTCAACGCGCACCTTCACGAAATCGACGTACAAGCCAATGAAATGGTAGAAGCCATAGTTGCTAACCTTGCCCGCGAACGCGGCATAGATGAAGAATTAAAGGCTTCTGATCCCCTCAAATGGGTTGCTGAGATGAACAACATCAAGGCGAGCGCTGAAGAGATCGTTTTGCGGGAGGTGATCTATCAATGAAGTCGATTATCAACGAGCTTTGGCACGGAAACATCATACCGCAAGAGGATAGCAGGACGAACTCAAAGGAAATGAAAGAACTTCTTGGCTATATGTCGCGCCACCACGAGGACTTGGAAAAGAGTTTTACCGACGAGCAAAAAGAGGTATTCGAAAAGTTCCACGATTGTTGGAGTGAGTATATGAGTTTGGCGGAGGCTGCCATCTTTGAATACGCTTTCAAGCTCGGGATGCAGATTGCCATTGAAACATTAACCGAGTAGAATCAAACCGCCCTCGTTCCGAAATAGAGCGAGGGCTATCGTATTTATTTTAATGCTTCTTCCTCAAACTTCGTCTGACTCGGTTGATGTGACGTTCAAAGTCTCCGCTGTTAATAAGCTCTGCAAGAACAAACTGCTCAAAGGTTGGCACTGTGCATGAATAGAAGCCGAGCTTTTTATCAAATTCGCTCACAAGGCATTTGGGCAGAACCATATATCCAACGCGGAGCGCGGGAGAGATAGTCTTGGAAAAGGTGTTCATATAGATTACGTTGTCATAGTTGGAAAGTGAAAACAGCGTATCCTCCGGTTTTGAGGAAACAGAAAACTCAGACTCGAAATCGTCTTCAATAATGATGCGCCCATTTTTGCTCGCCCA
>JBGVPG010000023.1:0-17767 GCA_045126855.1 Eubacteriales bacterium
GCGGAAGGGATACTCCCCCGCAAAGGGACGGGCGATCACTCTGCCCACACCGTGCTCTCCCTGCAAAAGGGCGCGCGCCTGCTCACAGTAGCGATAAAGCGTTTCCACGGGAACAAGATCCTCGTGGGCGGCAATCTGAAACACACTGTCCGCGGAGGTGTAAACGATCAGCTTCCCCGTTTTCAAATGCTCCTCGCCATAGTCGCGGATCACGTCGGTTCCCGAGTAGGGCTTGTTGCAAAGCACCCCACGACCCACACGGCGGGAGAACTCGCAAAGGAGCTCCTCGGGGAAGCCATCGGGGTAGGTGGGCATAGGTCTTTCGGAGATAATGCCCATCATCTCCCAGTGTCCCGTGGTGGTGTCCTTGCCGCGGCTCTTTTCGATAAGCCTTGCCACAGCGGCTCTAGGCGCATCTGCCTTTGGCAGGTAGTCAACGCCGTCAATATTTCCAAGTCCGAGACTCAGAAGAGTGGGCACGGAAAATTTCTCGGAAGCCGAGATGCGCTTCATGGTGTTGGCACCAAGGTCGCCGAAGTCGGCAGCATCTGCCGCATAACCGATTCCCACAGAGTCAAGAACGATTATAAATACTCTTTTCATTATTTTCTCCTTTCACTTGATTTGCTGTCAGCAAATCAAACTTCACTCGCCCGGGCGAACTTCACTTACATAGTAAACTTCACTTGTCGAAGACAAACTTCACTATCTAAAAGTAGCAGTCGTTAAATGGGTGAAGTTGCAAGCAGTGAAGTTGCAAGCAGTGAAGTTTTTGCGGAGTTGAAGAACAACTCTTATGCAAAAGTGAAGTTTTGCCTACGGCAAAGTATTACAGCCTTATGGCTGTATTAAGCGCGATCTCCATCATTTCGGTAAAGGAGTTCTGTCTTGCGTCTGCGTCGAGAGCCTCGCCGGTTACGATGTGGTCGGATACGGTGCAGATTGCAAGAGCACGCTTGCCCGAGTATGCAGCGTTCATATAGAGAGCCGCCGCCTCCATCTCAACACCGAGAACGCCAAGCTTCGCCCACTTCATGGTAGCTTCTGCGTCAGCATTGTAGAAGGTGTCGGAGGAAAGGAGGTTACCAACGCAGTATCTTGCGCCGATCTTGTCTGCCTCCTCGATAGCAACCTTCATCATATCGTAGCTTGCGATGGGAGCGAATGCGCCCTGAAGGTTGTACTGAACTGCGAAATTAGAGTTTGTGCATGCGCCCATGCCGAAGATGATGTCACGAACCTTAACGTCGGTGGAAATTGCACCTGCAGAGCCGATACGCATAATGTTCTCAACGCCGAAGAAGTTGAAAAGCTCGTAGGAGTAGATGCCGATAGAGGGCATACCCATACCGCTTGCCATAACCGAAACGGGCTGACCCTTCCACATACCGGTGTAGCCGTGAATACCACGCACGTTGTTGACGAGCTTGGCATCGGTTAAGAAGGTCTCTGCGATAAACTTTGCTCTGAGAGGGTCGCCGGGCATAAGCACGGTCTTTGCGAAATCATCGGGTGTCGCCTTTATATGAGGGGTATAAAACTTTGTGTTATCCATTGTTTTTTATTCTCCTTTTAATAAATACTTTTGCGAAGCAAAAACTTCACTTATTTAATAAACTTCACTATCCGAAGGATAACTTCACTTGTCGAAGACAAACTTCACCGTCTTAAAATAGCAGTTGTTAAATGGGTGAAGTTGCTCGTTTCACTCGCAGTGAAGTTTGCGTCTCGGACGCAAGTGAAGTTCACTCCGTGAGTGAAGTTTGCGCGAAGTTGCTTTCAACTCCTGCGCAAGTTAATGCCCCTTTGGGGCATTGACGTTAATAGCCTGTGGCATTAACGTCAGCCTTCGCAATCTTTACAATCCTGCTCGTGCCGAGTCTGTCTGCGCCCAGGTTGATGAAGTCCTCAGCGTCCTTGAGGGAGGCGATACCGCCTGCCGCCTTGATCTTCTTGCCGTTTGTCATATACTTTGCAAAGAGGGCAACGTCCTCCTTGGTTGCGCCTGCGGTAGAGAAGCCTGTGGAGGTCTTGATGTAGTCGGCGTCAGAGGCAGACACGATCTCGCACATCTTGATCTTCTCCTCCTCGGTGAGAAGGCAGGTCTCGATAATCACCTTCAGGATCTTGCCGTCGCAGGCAGCCTTGATAGCGTTGATCTCGGAGAGGATCTCGTCGTAACGCTTGTCCTTCAGGTCGCCTATATTGATAACCATATCGATCTCGTCAGCGCCGTTTTTGATAGCGTCGGCGGTCTCGTAAACCTTCACGGCGGTGGTGGAATATCCGTTGGGGAATCCGATTACCGTGCAGATAGCCAGTCTTTCGCCTACGTACTCCTTTGCACGCTTAACGAAGGATGCAGGGATGCATACCGATGCGGTAGAGAACTTCATACCGTCGTCGCAGATTCCCTTGATCTCCTCCCAGGTAGAGCCCTGAAGCAGGAGGGTGTGGTCGCATTTTGCAAGAATTTCATTAATTTTCATTATCGTTAGTCCTTTCGACATTTATTCTCTTTTTCCAGCATCTGTGGCACATGGCGATATACCTGTCGTTACCGCCAAGCATAACCTGGCGTCCCTTGGTAACCACCCTGCCGTCAGCGGTGATACGTGCGTTCACTGTCGCCTTTCTTCCGCACTCGCAGATGGTCTTTATCTCGGCAATAGAGTCGGCGATCTCAAAGAGCCTTGCCGAGCCGGGGAAGGAGTGGGTCAGGAAGTCGGTGCGCAGACCGAAGCACAAAACGGGGAGGTCGTCCTCGTCAACGATCCTTCTGAGTGAGTCGATCTGCTCGGTGGTGAAGAACTGACACTCGTCGCAGATAATGGCATCAACCCTGCCTGCCTCGGTCTTGAAAACGTCGTAAACGTCCTCGCTCTTGTCGATAGCCCTGCAATGAGCGTAAAGACCGATACGTGACTTAATTAGATCGTCACCGTCACGGGTGTCGGTAGCAGGCTTAATGAGCCAGACCTTCATTCCACGCTCCTCGTAGTTAAATTTGGTTATAAGTGCGCTTGCCGTCTTGGACGAGCCCATCGCACCGTACTTGAAGTAAAGCTTTGCCATATCTATTCTCCTTCGATATTATCTCATAATATATTATAACATAGCAATACTTAAAAGTAAATATATTTAGGTGTAAAAAATTTTTGTTCATCATGACGGAAGGGTATCGGTAAAAACTACCGATGATTGAATCAAAACTACCGATGATTGAATCAAAATGCAAGTATGATACAATCACGGTGATTGACAATAATAAAGAATATAATAAAGATAATAATACTAATAATACTAACTAACTAACTAACATATTATACATTCTCTCAAAGGCTACGCCACGAGAAAAATAAATTTTCTCTTTTTCACATAAAGCTATGGCTTTTTCTTCCAAAATGTGTTACAATAGATAAGTACGTGAATTTTGCAGAAGGGAGATAGCGATGAAGCTTATTATTGCCGAGAAGCCAAGCCTTGCCAGAAATATTATCGCAGGCATTGGCGGTAAGATGGACAAAAAGGACGGCTATTATATTGGTGAAAATTACATAGTTTCCTGGGCTTTCGGCCATCTGTTCTCACTCTGCGACATTGAGAGCTATACGGGTAGCGAAAGCACACGCTGGACGCTGGATAATCTCCCCTGCTTCCCAAAGGAATTTAAGTTCGAGCTTCGCCGTGCCGACAACAAAAAGGGGGTTGACTCGGGCGTCAAAAAGCAGTTCAACACCCTGAAGACCCTTTGTAACCGACCCGACGTCGATTGTATCATCAATGCGGGGGACGCCGACCGTGAGGGTGAGATCATCGTTCGCCTTTGCGTTATGAATGCCCTTGAGGGCGAAAAAAGGCAGATGCGCCTCTGGCTCCCAGACCAGACACCCGAGACGGTTGCCAAGGCTTTGCTCGAAATGAAGGACGAGTCGGAGTACGACAACCTGGCAGGCGAGGGCTTTGCCAGAACCTATATAGATTGGCTCTACGGCGTGAACCTGACAAGGTACGCCACCATTAAGACGGGCAGACTTCTCAGAGTGGGCAGGGTAATCGCTCCAATCGTCCGTGCCATATACGACAGAGATATGGAGATACGCAATTTCTCCCCTGAAAAATACTACGTAATTTCCTCCTCCGAGGAGACCCGTGGGGAGAAAATTGAGCTCACAAGCAAACAAAAGTTTACAAAAGACGAGTTTTCTAAGGCTGAGGACAGCGCAAAGCTGTATAACGAGGCAGGTGCAATCGTCACCGACGTCACTAGTAAAAAGGAGAATATCTACCCCGGCAAGCTCTTCTCGCTCTCGACCTTGCAGAACGTCCTCGGCGAAAAATACAAGATGAGCATGACCGACAGCCTCCGTATTATACAGAAGCTGTACGAGGAGGGATATCTCACCTACCCGAGAACCAACTCGGAGTATCTTGCCACCGCCGAAAAGGACAAGATGCGTCAGATCATCGCAAATATCTCGAAAATGGGCTATCCCGTCCGTCTGAAGGACTCCAAGTCTATCTTCGACGACTCTAAGATCGAGGCACACTCCGCCCTCACCCCGACCTACAAAATCCCCCCGAGGGAGAAGCTCTCCGAGGAGGAAAATAAGGTATATTCCACCGTTTTCCGCCGTTTCGTGGCAGTTTTCTGCTCGGAGGACTGCCTGGCGCAGAAGTCCGAGATCAAGATCAAGGTGGGCGACTACGAGGAATTCTCCCTCAAGGGTACGGTTATCCTCGAGAAGGGCTGGACCAAGTACGATGATTATAATAAGAAGGATAAGATCCTTCCCAACCTCTCGGTGGGCGACGAGGTGAAGATCGACTTCAAGCCACAGGAAAAGCAAACCACACCGCCCAAGCACTATACCATCACCACCCTGAACAACTACCTGAAAAACCCCTTCAAGGAGGATAAGGCAAAGGCAAAGGAGCTTCAGGAGAGCGGTGAGGTGGACGATGCAGAGGATTACAAGGCTATCTTCGAGGGTCTGGAGCTGGGCACCGAGGCGACACGCTCGGGCATTATCGACAATGCGAAAAAGAGCGGATACATCGCCTTGAAAAAGGACGTCTATACCATTCTACCGGGCGGTGAGCATTTCATCGAGTCCCTGGGCAGACTTGGTATAAGTATGGATAAATATAAGACCAGCGAGCTTGGCAAGGCGCTGAAGAGCGTATACCGCGGTGAGATGACCATCTCCGACAGCGTATCCCTCGCCATGGCTGAGATCGACTCGGTATTCAAGGCGGATCGTGGCGCATACGCCACCGTCGTGGGTGTTGATACGGGAAAATACGGCGAGATCGTGGGAAGCTGTCCCGTCTGCGGAAGAAACGTGGTGCGAGGCAAGCAGAGCTACGGTTGTATGGGCTATAACGACGGCTGTACCTTCCGTGTGGGCATCAACATCTGCAAGCGTGATATTCCCATATCCCAGGTCAGAAGGCTTCTTACCGAGGGCGCAACCGACACCATGACCAGCTTCGTTTCCAAGAACGGCAGGTATTTCAAGGCACGCCTGATTATGAAGGAGGGCAACGCAGTTTTTGATTTCACCAATTCCGACCAATAGGCATAATATAGTATTGAGCAACACGCTCAACACAAGACCTTGGAGGAAACATAATGAACAACAACTGCTTATGCCACATCTTTGACGACAACTGCACATGGATCATCATTTTAGCGATAGTGATTGTTTTTTGCTGCTGCTGTAATCACTAAGACGTCGATATTTCGGCATAAATAAAAGGACTGCCTTGGCAGTCCTTTTGTCATAATACGGAATCTCTCCTAATATAATTAAGCAGGAAAGGAGATTTTCTATGTTCATATATTCTATTCGTGCGTCGACCTTGCGTTTGTTTGGTATAATTCTTCTCGGCATTGTGCTGACATTAGGTGTAATTCTCTCCGTCGGTGGCGAGAGGACGGTTGCGGTAGGCTCAAATACCGAGATTGATTACAGCGGAATAAAGACCCGTGAGGATCGCATCGCATTTATGGAAAAATACGGCGTCAGGGTTGACGAGGCAAGCGAGAGCGAGGAGAAATTCCGTATGCCTGCCGACTTTGACCGTGTGATCCTCGGCTACAACGAGCTTCAGAAAAGGCAGGGTCTGGACCTTTCAAAATACAAGGGCAAGCGTGTCACACGCTATACCTACCGCCTCTCCGACGGTGACGGCTACGCCAATCTTTTCGTCTACCGTGGGAAGATCGTCGCCTGCGATATTTCTTCCGCCTCACCCGACGGGTACGTACTGCCGTTAACTCAAAATAAATAGGAGCTGTCTTGGGACAGCTCCTTTTTTCTATATCAAGAAATTTAAAAAACCAAGCACTCCGTAGGACGCCAGGCACATTATCACTCCGCTGATGAGAACGCCGAGTGTAACTGCAAGGAAGGATGAACGCTTAGGCAGACCGAACAGCGATGCCACGAGCGAGCCCGTCCAGGCACCCGTACCGGGCAGGGGAATTGCCACGAAAAGCATCAGCGCAAGGAATACGGTCCTCGTCAGCCTTGCCTTTCCGATCTCATCGTCGCCCTTGATAATTTTATCTTTGTACTTTTCCGCTTTTGCCCACACCCACTCAACAAGCTTCGGGAAAATTCTATGCTTATGCATAAACTCCAGAATAAATGGTATGAATGCCAGAATGAAGGGCACGGGCAGAAGATTGCCAATCACCGCCACGGGATAGTTAATATAGAAGGGAAGCCCGATGGCAGCGCCAACGGGGATTGCGCCCCTCAGCTCCACTATGGGCAGTATGGATATTACGAATACGTACAGCTCTCTCGGCAGACCCGAGAAGAAGGCTATTATTTTCTCAGTCATTTTCTACTTCCTTAATCGATGAAATAAACTCTTCGTTTTCCTTGTTATCTCCCTTGGGAATTTCTCTTGGCGTCTCCTCGTGGAAGCTGTCAACCAGCTTCTTCAGCCCGTGGCCGAACTGTATTCCGATAACCAGCACCACAAGCACACCGAGCAGGTATGCAAGCAGGGTCGCCTCAAAGCTGCCGAGAATATCCAGCATATAAATGGAGAATTTTCCGTATGGGTCCATACCGAAATTACGGGTATGGAAGAAATAGTTTAAGAACACGCCGTATCCGATGACAAGATACATACAGGCAACGCTCCGCCCGAGGCTCTTGGTGCTGCACTCCACCTGCCCCGAGATAATGAGCCACACACCGTAAAGCGATGCGATAAGGTGGCAGGCAGCCTCGGAGGCGTAGATGAAGGTCGCCTCAATATTGTAGTTGAAGATGTAGGCGTGCTGGGGCGAGATCATCAGGGCAAGGAACATTCCGAGCCAGAGAAAGGCTATTGCACTGTTGCAGTATTTCCTGACACGCTCACCCATAAACAGCGTCAGGGGAATGAGTGTCATTATAAAGGGCGAGATGTTCTCAAGGGTCATAAAGCCGTCATTCAGCCAGCCGCGAAGGTATGCGGCGTAGTTCCAGCAGAAGAAGAACACTAAATCAACCCCAATAAAGATATAATTTGCAATCTTGACGTTGATGATCCTTCGGTAAACGCAGAGCAGAGTTAGGGTTATGAAGTAGCAGATCACCATAAAGGCGACCATCTGCATCATATTCATAGACTAAGTCCCTCCCAGAAGGGCTTGTCGTTATCCTTCTTGTCGCCCTCGTTCTTATCCTTGCCGTTTTCCTCGGTATCCCCCTCCTCGTCCTCCTCGGGTATATTCGTGAAGTCGTAGAGGATAATTGCGTCTGCGTTACACCAGCCTTTTGCGAAGCCGAGAGGGATATTTTCCTCTGTAATGTAAAGCTTTATTGTCATTTCAGGGGTATTGAAGGCGGAAACGCCGACATTTTTAAGGCTTTCGGGAAGGATAATTTCCCTGAGAGACTCACAGCCGAAGAAGGCTCTCTCGCCGATGGTCTCAATTTTTGACCTTACCTCGGGTGTCTGGGGCTTGTTGCCCTTGTCAGCCTTGTCAGCCTTGTCAGCCTTGTCGCCCTTTTCGTTCTCGTCCACAATCTCAAACTCCTCGTAGAAGGTCACCTTCTCAAGGGAAGTACAACCCTCGAATGCCGAGGCGTCGATGAACTTTAAGGATGCGGGGAGAATTATCTCTTTAAGGCTGGTGCAGTCACGGAATGCCTCCTTGCCGATACGGACAAGGGTGGAGGGAAGCTCGATGACCTCAAGGGAAGTGCAGCCTGCGAATGCCTCGTCGGCAATACCGAGAATACCGTCGAGCAGGTAAACTCCCGTCACGCCCACTCTGTCCTTGAAGGCGGCCTCCTTAATACCCATAACCTGTCTGTTTTCGTAGTATGCGCCGATATAAACGTCGCCCTGGATCTCACGGTAAGAGCCTGAGATCTCGCAGTAGTTGGTGTTGTCGGGCACGTAGTACTCGATACCGGGGCTTGTCTCGTACTCCCAGATCGCCCTTACGGTGACGTCCTGGGTCACCGACTTGTAGGATCCCGACCAGCGGAGCAGGTAGTGACCGTGCTTTGCCACCGCAGGGGGAGTTGCGCTCTGACCCTGGGTAACACGCTGGACAACCTCACCGCCAAGGAGCACACCGCCGTTCAGGTCGAAGGTGACCGTGTGGGTCTTTTTGCCTGCGAACAGCACAAGCAGCAAAATCGTGATTATAGCGATAAATTCCACCGAAAGAATGGCAATAAGCCTGATCTTAGGGCGTAAATTCTTGATTTTCTCTAACATTTTCATACGTAAATTACTCGTCCTTTCTTAGTCTCCTTTACAGGGGGAAGCTCGCCGTCGGCATAGCCAAGCACCAGATTTCCGACGCCCTCGTACTCGCCCTCAAGACCCAGTGATCTCAGCCATTCACGCCACTCGGGCTGATCCATAACCTCTCTTGCACGGTGTATCCAGCAGGAGCCCAGCCCCAGCTCGTGGGCACGGAGCATCATATTTCCGAGGGTCAGCGAGCCGTCGTAGGCATAGGTGTGCGCCTTCTTGTCACCGAGGACCACCAGCACGCAGGGCGCACCGTAGAAGGGGTCGCCACTTGCACCCATGATCTCTGCGTTAGCTTTTGAGAGGCGGTCGCGTATCTCCCTGTCGGTCACCGCAATAATAATAGACGCCTGAAGATTTCTGCCGCTTGCCGCACGCAGACCTGCGGTGATAACGCTGTCAATGTCCTCGGACTTCGGCATCTCGGGAGTGTATTTTTTCACACTCACACGGCTCATTATAATATCGTTACAGCTTTTCATTTTCATAACCTCACCTTTCGTCGTAGTAGAAATGTAAGAACCAAGCCTTGGAAAAGGCCTTGTTAAACGCCTTGTTTCGCCTCTTGGTGTCGCCCTCGCGTCTTCTCTCCTCAAGAGCAGCGTATACCTTCAGGCAGGTGTTGAAATATACCGAGAAAAGAAGTATGAAGGTGAGAAGACCGAAGATAATGCCAAAGGCAATATTCCAGCCCTCAAGGGAGACTGAGATAAGCGAAACGCCAAGCCCTCCGATAAAGGAGCACATCAGGTCGATGATCGCAAAGTGCAGGGTCTCGGAGGAGAAGAGGTTTTTCTTTACGTACAGTGCCTTGTTGAGCAGCTTATCGCCACGGCGGTCTCGGAGATAGCCCTTGCCCTTCTTGCGCAGGCAATGGTGGAAGGTGCTTTGAACAAGAGATTTGTCCATCTGATCAGCCTTGAAGCTGAGCAGCACCGTCAGCGACTGACAGCAAAGCCAGTAGACCTCCTTGTACTCTCGGTATCTCACAATTATGAAGGAGAAGAGCATACCGATAACTCCGAGCATCAGGAATATCAGACCCTTCATTTCGGTAATTATTATCTCCTCGCCAAGGGCAAAGGGCAGAAGGAGAGAGCAGAGTGCAAGGTAGATGGTGATTATCTGGTCTCTCTTGCTCTGCTGGAGCGACAGCTCGGAGTGTGCGTGCTCGTAAATGCCGTTCAGGTCGTAGTCCTTCTTCTCCTTAATTTTTGAATTATCTATGGGAAATTCCCAGTCGTTTCTCTTGCTGTCCGTCATAATTTAGTCCTCGTAAGGGGTATTTTGTAAATGACTGTTTACAGTATCGCTGAGTATTCTGTAATTTTCCTCATTATTTGCGCCGATAACCACGGTGGGACGTGTGTAGGAGAGCTCGCTGTCCTGAAGTCCCCTTGCCACACCGCCTGCCTCACGGAGGATAAGCAGTGCCGCACCGAAGTCCCAGGGGAAGACTCGGATCTCAAAGTAAAGCTCGCACATTCCTGCCGCCAGGTAGCAAAGCTCGATGGCACAGCTGCCGAATCGCCTTACGTCGTTACACCTAAGATATGCGTCGAAAATAATGTCGGAGCAGACCTTTGCGTGCTCCTTTTTGTAAAGGCTCATTGCGGTGCATAAAAGACCGTTGTCAAAGCTCCTTTTGGAGACCCTGATGGCTCTGCCGTTAAGCTCGGCACCAAGGCCCCTGACAGCCGAGAAGCACTCCTCACGGCTGATATTTTTCACCACTCCCACCAGGGGCTCGCCGTCGCTGATAAGTGCCACCGAAATGGCAGAGTCGCCGATGCCTCTTGCATAGTTCGCCGTGCCGTCAATGGGGTCAATGACCCAGATATACTCGCTTTCGGTGTCACTGAGTCCCTCCTCCTCGCAGAAGAAGCCTGCCTCGGGAAGTATCTCGCTAAGCCCCTCCACAAGCATTCTTTGGGACTTTATGTCGTTTGAGGTCACGATGTTCAGCACCCCCTCCTTCTCGTCAACGCTGAAGGGGGCGTCCTTTATCTCCTTCGCCACCGCCTCGGTGAGGGCGATGACTCTGTTTTTTATCTCGATTAATTGCTTTTCGTTCATTTTGTTTCTCGTTTCATTTGCCATTGAAACCTATGCGTAGCGGCAGAGCCGCACGCATTTCATTCTTGCGGAGCAAGTATTTCAAGGCTAAGCCATTTCATTTGCCGAAGGCAAATTTCATTATAACTTTTATTTGTTCCACAGATAAACTCTGGTCTCGTAGGGCTTCAGGGTCTTGGGAGCGCAGCTCTTGTAGTTGGAGAGAATCATCTCGCCGCGCACAAGATTGAAACCACGGGGCGCTTCAAAGCTCTCGTTTTGATCGGAGTAGGAGCATACCACGAGAAGCTTCTGCTTCTTGTTCTCACGGGAGTAAACGTAAAGCTTCTTTGAACGCTTGAAATGCTCCTTGTATACGCCGTCCTTCACAACGGGCAGAGACTTACGGAGCTCGATAGCACGGCGGTAGAAGTTAAGCACCGAGTCGGGATTCTTCTCCTCAGCCTCAACGTTGATCTCCTTGTAATTCTCGTTCACGTAGAACCAGGGCTCACCCTCGGTAAAGCCTGCGTTCTTGCCTGCCGTCCACTGTACGGGCGTGCGTGCCGAGTCACGGGAGCCCCTCCAGAGGATCTCAAGGCGCTTCTTCTCGGAGAGACGGGTCTTGACGTTCTTGTACTGCCAGATTGTCTGCACGTCCTCGTACATATCCGCACGCTCGGGACGCCAGTTGGTCATTGCGATCTCCTGGCCCTGGTAAACGAAGGGCGTACCCTGAAGGAAGAGATAGCTGGTTGCAAGCATCTTTGCAGACTCGGTGCGGAACTTCTCGCTGCCGTAACGGGAGACGATTCTCGGGTGATCGTGGTTTTCAAGGTAGAGCATATTCCAGCCCTTGCCTGAAAGCTTGTTCTGCCAAGCTGAGAATGCACGCTTCATCTTGCGAAGCGAGAAGGGAAGATGTCTGAAATCGGTGAAGAGGCAGTCTGCCTCCATGGTCTTGAACTGAATGATCATATCAAGCACCTGGCTCTCGCCCTCGGTAATATACTTCAGCGCAGTTTTAGGACCGCACATAGGCGACTCCGCCAGGGTCATGCAGTCGTACTGCGAGAATACGTCACGCTTGAACTCGTCAAGGTATTCGTAAAGGTGGGGTCCGTGGTTGAACATGAAAATGCCCTTGGACGCAGGCATAATGTAGTCGTTGGGAAGTCCCTCGGGCTTGGAAATGAAGGTGATAACGTCCTCTCTGAAGCCGTCAACGCCCATATCAAGCCAGAATTTCAGTATCTTCTTGACCTCCTCACGCACAAGGGGATTGTCCATGTTAAGGTCTGCCTGCTGAATGGCAAAGAGGTGCATATAGTATTCCTGTCTCACCTCGTCCCACTGCCATGCCTTGCCCTCAAAGAGCGAGTCCCAGTTATTGGGGAGCCTTCCGCCCTTCTTTGCAGGACGCCAGATGTAGTAGTCGGTGTAGGGCTCGATCCTCTCACGGCTCTTCTTGAACCACTCGTGCTCGGTGGAGGTGTGGTTGACAACAAGGTCCATAATGACCTTCATGCCTCTCTTATGTGCGCCGTCAAGCACAAGCTTGAATGCCTCCATGCCGCCGAACTCGTCGGCAATATTCATGTAGTCCGAAATATCGTATCCGCAGTCCACTCCGGGAGAGGGATAAAGGGGGGAGAACCAGATTCCGTCACAGCCCAGGCTCTTGATGTAGTCAAGCTTCTCGTAAACGCCGAGAAGATCGCCCATGCCGTCGCCGTTTCCGTCCTTAAATGACCTCGGCCATATCTGGTAAAATACCATGTCCTTGTACCAAACAGTATTCTTGCTCATAATATATCTCCTTTGAAAATGTAAATCATTTTTACTTGCACCCTTGGTGCAAACTTCACTGCGAAGCAACTTCACTTTGCCAAAAGGCAAAACTTCACTTCGACACAGTCGAAACTTCACCTATTTATAGTTAATTCCGAATTTAATAAAGCACCTCTGCCGCCGCGACCACTCTTAACTTTTCCTCGTCAACCTTGTCTCTGCCGTAGGCGTCGAGGAATCTGTCGCCAAACTCGTCGGTATGCAGGTTAAACTGAAGCGTCCACCTGCCCCAAAAGAGGTCGATGTGCCTCTCGCCGATTCCTGCCGCACCAAGGTCGATAAAGCCGGAAAATCTCCAGTCGTCAAGCATTATATTGGGCAGACAGTAGTCGCCGTGGATAAGCACCTCATTTTTGAGTAGATGCTTGCCCCCTTGAACCACGCTGAAGGCTTCCTCGCCCGAGGCGTAGCCAAATGAGTCGGGGAAGTGATCGGTGTTATATGTTCCTCGGGCAAAGTTGCGCTCTGCCGTGGCGATATATTCGCCCACTTTGTCCTTTATAGGACAGTCGGATGCGTCAAGCTCGTGCAAGGCACGCAGCCTCTCGGCCATCAGGTCGCAAAGCCTCTTTGGCTCGGCAAGGTATTTCTCGCTTGTGCAGTCCTCGCCGACCACCGCACGGCTGAGCATTATATCCTTTTCGCCCGAAATATAGTCTATCACCTCTGCGCCAAGGCCCTTTTTATGAAAATATGCCGTCATCTCGGCCTCTCGGCGAAGTGACTCCGCCGCCCCGACCTTCAGATATATTCCGCCCTCCCTTGGGGTGTAATACACCCTCGCCTCGGGTGAAGATGAGCTGTCGTAGATCTCCGTGCCCGAAAGGATCGTCTCGATCTCCCTCGGCAGCTCCAAGGGTATTTTATCAATTAATGTTTTTTTCATAGTTAAATTGAAACATAGTCGTACTGCTCGTGAGGGCAAGCCTTACTTTGCATTCTTTACGTACATTCTCGTGAGCTCGCCCGAGTCCTCCTCAACCATGGTGAGAAATTCCCAGCCGTACCTCTCGTAGAAGGATGTGTGGTCGGTGATGAGGTAAAGGGTGTCGACCCCACGGCTCTTGTTGTCACGGCAGGCAAAATCAAGCAGACTCCCTGCAATTCCGCCGCCACGGCAGTCCTCCTCCACGTAGAGTGCGCAGAGGTTTGGGGTAAGGTCGGGTCTCTTGTGGAAGTCGTTTTCGATTATTCCGCAGCCGCCAACGATCCTCTCGCCCATAAGTGCCATATACCAGCGGTCGACCCCGCCCGAAAGACAGCTGTCCATGCTCTCAATATACGCCTCGGTGGGCACGCCCCACTTCGAGTGAAACCACTCCGCCGCCTCATTCTTCATCTCGGGTCTCTCGTTAAGCTCAATAATTTTGTAGTTCATTTTCTTGCTCCGTTTCTATTGTCTTTTGCTCGTGAGTCAAGACTCATGATTTTTTCTCGTAAATCTACATTTGGGATAGTTGGTACAACCGTAGAAATCACCGTACCGACCCTTTTTCAGCACTAACGGTGCACCGCACTGGGGGCAGTTTTCATTAACGCCCTGCCATTTTGCTTTTGGATTGACAGCTCCAACCTCAACAGTGTCAGATTTCAGCGAGTTGCATCTGTGACACAATGTTTGAAGGTTTTCAAAATTAGATTTTCCGCCTTTAGCTATGGGGAAAATATGGTCGATTTCTAAATCATTCGATCGTACACCGCATTTGCGACAGCGGTAGTTGTCTCGTTCATAAATGGCAAAGCGCATTTTGTTGGAAACCCTGCCGCGCTCAACCCGGCATATTGCCTGCCAGATTTCTTCATCAAGATAAAAATCACCGCGTCTTTTACTCATACGCTCGAGGATTTCATATATATGGTCCTTTTCAAAACTCGAGGTTTTGCCACGAAGGTATCTGCCTCGTATGTTCGTTTGATTAAGATCAACAGTCATTACGTATTTAACAACGGGGTGCTTTATCTGAGAACTAAATAATTTGCTTTCCATGTAACACAAAAGCTTTGCGATTGCCGGAAGCTTATCGGTATCGTATTCCCCTAAGGCACAGCTATTTACTTCTTCTATGTAAGGACCGTATTTTTTAGCATTTTCCTCAGTTAGCTCAATAGCTCTGCATATTTCCTTTTTCTTATACATGAGTTGGTATGTTAGATAGTCTTTAGGGCTTACGTTTGCGAAGGATACCTCGTTATCGTAGGAGTGCTTCATATATGTGTTAGTTATTTCTGTGAAGGCGTAGGAGCGGTTGATTTCATCAATCTTTTTTAGTGCCTTGCTGTGGTTTAAAACAAAATATTTGTATCTGTACCAAATAGCAACTATGATAATTACGATCAACAACAGAATAAGCATAGTGTTTATACACCTCTTTTCATAGTGACATGCTCAATCCCTTCTTCAAGGAACACATCGCCCACACGCACAAATCCAAGCTTCTTGTAGAAGCCCTCGGCGTGGCACTGCGAGTGAAGGGTAAGGCTCTCACAGCCGAAATGCTGAACTATCCTCGGCATCGCAAATTCCATAAGCGACCGTCCGAGCCCCTCGCCGTGGGGAATGGTCAACACTCTGCCGATATGCACCTCGCCCTCCGCCTCGTAGGCACGCAGATAGGCGTACACTCTGCCGTCTCTCTCCATAAAGCAGTGCAGGGCATCGTAGTCCACCCCGTCAAAGTCACGGCAGACGATTTGTTGCTCCATCAGGAACACCTCCTGCCTCGCCCGCACGATCTCATATATTTCCCGAGCCGTCAGCTCGTCAAATGTTTTTGATTTCATTCTACTTCCTTTCAAGACAAACGACACTATCCACATGGGTCGAGACTTCGCAAAGTCTCATTTTAACATAATATTAAACACTCCTTGAACACTATTTCAAGGCAATTCCTGTCTTATAAAGGACTCTATTTCCTCCGCCCAGGAAAGTGGTCCGTTGTATTTCTCAGGATAGTAGCCGTTATGTGTCAGGGTTCCTTGTTCGGAAAAAATCTCACGCTCGCCATCAGAAAACTTTATGCAAACGATATAACCCGGTGCAAATACTACGCTGTAGTCTACGGGAACAATGATGTAATTTTTTTTGTAAATAATTGTTTCTATTTTGTTGGCAAAGGCAACTAACTCGTCGGTGGGAACGCTGTATACGGGTTCATATTCGTCGATTGTTTCCGTGACAATTTTCTCGTTCGTTACATCAATATAGTAAACATCTATGGCGATAATATCCTCAGTGTTACCGATAATCCTCAGCTTTTTGTTAATCGAAATGCAAGAGGATAGTGAAAATACAAGTATCAGAGTAATAATGCAAATAAGCAGCTTTTTCATTTTTCTTTCCTCTCAAGACAAACCACGCTCTCGACGTGGGTCAAGATTCCAAAAGGTATATTTTAACCTCGATTTAATTCGCCATTATATTCGATATTCCAATATGCACAATATGTCTCGAAATCATTGTTCCCAGTGGGGTATATTTCTTTTATTTTATACCAATCTCTTTTTAGGTTTATGCCATCTATTAAATCTGCTTCGTAAAGCTCATCCAAACTATTGTACTGTGTTTCTCCGCTTCCATTCTCAAAACCTTGGCGTTGAAAACTAGGTCCATCCGAATATTTTATAATCATAAAATCTGATTTCTTATCTTCAAAAATAATTTCAAATTCCGGCTCGCCGTCTGCAGCGTCATACAATCGTTTGAACTCTTCAAAATCAAAAGTTTTATTGTTAAACATTTTTATCACACTCCCAAAAGTCTCACTTTTTACTCTTTTTCTTAAAATATTCGCCAGAACGGCAATCCTTTTCGCCAAAGAAGCAGTTGCTTAAATGGTTCTTATTGTATAGGTAACGGTGCGAGAATTTGAAGATTTTGTTATCCTCACGGATTCCACAGCCCATTCTGTTTATATAAACACAATATCCACTTTTATCTTGTGTGGTGTAAATGTAAAAAGAAGCATCATCGTAATTACCAAAACTTTCTAAAGCCATTTCAAAGCAATATGTTCCTGCATATAAAACGATCTTGCCTTCCTTTTCCTTTTCTCGAAGAAAGGACAGGACAGAGTAGAAGTCATTTAATTCGGTAAATTTTTGAATCGTTATAAGAAAATTGTCCATACTTACTCCTTTCTCGTCAGACAAATGACACTTTCCACGTGGGAGGGGACTCCAAAAGGTATATTTCAAAGTCAAAATATCAATCTCCCCCACCGATATCAAAAGTATCAACATCGATTCCTTTGTTTTTAAGTAACACTATCAGTTCGTCCTTCTTTTTTCTTTGCTCCTTTATGAAGCAATGCATACTGAATTTTTGCGTTGATGTTTTGATTGAAATATCAAAAGAACCGTTGCCGTTGTGAATCGAGATTTTCAATATGTTTTTGATAGGAATCTCAATAAGATGTTTCTTGTATAAAATTAGCTTGTTATCCGTTATTTGAACCGCCACACCATCTTTCAAGATCGTTGTGACAAATACAAAAGCCAAACCCACTGAAATGATGGATAGAGCAACGATAGCTATTAAAGAGATATTGGGAATCCAAAAAATCGAAAGTATGGCAATTGCAAACAGAAGCAATAGCACTAAAACTGCAAAGATCCATGCATATGCTTTTGAATAATACGCTTCGAATTCTTTTTTCATATAGCCACTCCTTTCGCTTTGTTTACTAAACAGCTGTAAATTGAAGTTTCGAGTTTTGCTGGAAATCACTTTTGCCCCTGCTGAAAAATGATGTTGCGACAAGGCGCAAATTGTGTTATGCTCCGCATAAATGATGTTGGCTTCGCCAAATGATGTAGGTTTGCCTGCTTGTTCATTTTCGCGTCAGCGAAACATCATTCGCAAAGCGTCATCATTGCCGAAGGCACATCATTTTGCCGTCAGGCAAACCTAATTCGAGTCTTGTCGTGTGAGACACACGACGGACTCGACTTGTGTATCATTGTCCAAACTTATTTGCATATCTTCCTCAATGATCGGAAGCTTGAATTTGATGGATTTAAGCCACTGACCGTTCGGCTGGCGTTCCTCGTAAATATGGACTTCGAAAATCAGCGATTCCATGAT
>JBGVPG010000024.1:0-112424 GCA_045126855.1 Eubacteriales bacterium
GTAGACTACGAGTTTGATAGGTCGTAGGTGTAAGCACAGTAATGTGTTCAGCTGAACGATACTAATAGACCGAGGGCTTGAACTGTTGTCTTGAATAACTCAACAGAAGCAAGTTCGCACATTTCCTTGAGCTTCGTTTCTTATTTATTCGGTTTTTAATGGGCATTTACCCATTACCGACATGCACCTCTAGCTCAGTTGGTAGAGCAACTGACTCTTAATCAGTGGGTCCAGGGTTCGAGTCCCTGGAGGTGCACCACCTATTCCTCGATAGCTCAGTCGGTAGAGCGCATGACTGTTAATCATGATGTCACTGGTTCGAGCCCAGTTCGGGGAGCCAATAAAGAAACCACGCTTAGTGCGTGGTTTTTTTGTTGTTTCTTTGACTTGGCTTGAGGTTTAGCGACATCATGGCGCTTTAGCGCACATGACGACTGTTTCCCCAAGGGAAACGTCGCGTGGTTGGCTTGCCAACCACTGTGTCACATGGTTCAAGCTCCTCGAACCGGCTCTCGCCAGATGATGTTTGCTACGCAAACTGTCACTGGTTCCGCCATGCGCCCGTCAAGTCGCATAGTCGTTATGCGTCGTCTGCAAGCCAACTCCTATAACTCCTTGCTTCGTTGACTTCGCTTCGGTAAAACGATACTCAATCGTTTTATCCTCGCTCACCCAGTTCGGGAGCATAGGCTTGCCTAGGAAATACTTGATTTTACACCATTTATATGATACAATATATTATGAGAAGGTAGAAAAGGAGGTTATCTATGAGTAAGCATGGTAATAGAGAAAAGAAAATAATCGCATTAGCGTATTTTCACAGATACGGATGGATAGCTTTACTTTTTGCTTGTGTAGCTATTTATCCAAGGGCTATATTTCTTATTTGGAGCGTTGGATTTATTGCATACGCAATATGGTCATACGTCGGATATAAATTCAGGTGGAAGCATATATTTTGCTCGTATCAAAATGCATATCGCCTGTCAATGACACCTGATAACATACGCTGGGGTTGGGTTAAGAAGTCGGATGCTTATGGCGTTCCGATAATTTTCTTTGTTATCGGTGTCGCGTGTTTGTGTTTATATATTGCTAATTTATATGCGTAGTTAAATGAACTGTAAAGGAAAAATTAAGATGTATAGTATTTCACAGGATGACGTTTTCGCTGTATATCAGCGATTGAAGGATAAATACAATTTAGTTATTACCCGGACCTCCTTATTGGATGAAGGATTTACCATAGATTGTCCAATAATAGTAGGTAAGGATCACGGCCAAACGATCTGGTTATATGCATGCGAGGATATGTTTGTTATGGATGTGTTGGACGAGGTACAGAACAAGGGGGTGCATTGGCACCCTTATGACGTAGAAAGTGCTTCAGAAGATATAGAAGAATTTATGAATGGCAAATCCGATTATTTTAAATAATGCAAGGTAAAGAAAACACAGGAATTTTTCCTGTGTTTTCTTTTTTTAGATTGTACAGATGGGAGTGAATTTTCCGTTTGGTTGATTTGACAATAAAAACAAGTTATTGATTTTATCATAACGGTAGTGTATAATGGGGATGTAAGAACGTTCTTGAAGCTTTAAATAAAAGGAGAAAAGTATGAAAATAGGCGATAAAATAAAGCAGATGAGGAAAAAGGCCGGGTTTACCCAAGAGCAGCTTGCGAGCAGACTTGGTGTTAGCGCTCAGTCGATTTCAAAATGGGAGAATGAGGTTTCTATGCCCGACATCACATTACTCCCATTGATTGCCGAAATTTTTGGCATCACTATTGACGAGTTCTTTGACATAACCGTTGAACAAAAGCTTAACAGAATAGAGAACAGGATTGAGATTAAAGAGGAGCTCCCGCAATCCGAGTTTGATGAGTACGAGGTCTTTTTGTCCGATCGTTTGAATTCGAGCGACAGACTCCGTGCTTTGTCTCTGCTTGCGCACCTATACCACAATCGCATGGAGGCGGATAGCCGACGTGTGAGTAAATATGCCAGAGAGGCAATTATGCTTGATCCTGCAAAGAAGGAATGCCAATGGCTTCTTGACAAGGCGGAAGGCCAGGTTATGTGGGATTGGAACTGCGTAAATCACACAAAGTCCATCGATTTCTATAAATCGGTGATTGAAAACGATAATATCTCACCCAAAAGCTCCTTGCCGTATTACTATTTGATAGATAACCTCTTGGCAGACAACCGAACGGTCGAAGCAGAGAAGTACCTTTCAGACCTTGCAAAGCTCCCATCTGCCACCCCCGTGCTGGTTGACCTTTATCCAGCCTATATAGCTCTTGGAAGATATGACGTGGTATTAGCTGACTCAATAATTGAAAAGTACGTAACCAATCATCCTGACAATGGCGGTTATTTATTTGAAGCAGCACAATATTATGCAAGAAAATGCGACTATGAAAAGGCAATCGAGCTGTACGAACGGTCATGGGCAGCCGAAGAGGATGAAAAACCTCGGTTTTGGGATGCGCTACAGGGAATTGCTACCATATACAAAATACTTGGTAGAACTAATGAGGCGGAGAAAACCTATGACAGAATACTTGATTGCTTGAAAAACGAGTGGGGGTATTCTGAGGACGATAAGGTATATCTTGAAGTAGCTCGCGAAAAAAATGCCATAATTTCAAAATAATCGGTAATTTACTATTGACAAACTCATGTTCGTGTGTTATAATATCGATACGAACAGATGTTCGGTATGATTTTTAACAGAGGAGTTATGTTATGAGACCAAAGAATGACGCAAGGAAAATGGAGGTTTACCGCTTCGTTAACGATTTTATGAAGGAGCGTGGAGTTTGTCCCACCACTCAACAGATCGGCGATACACTCGGCATGGCTAAATCTACCGTTTCAAAATATATGAATCGACTCATTGACGACGGTCTCATAGAGAAATATGGAAGATATCAGACGGTGATCAATGACTCCGATTCCGTTCTTCCTCCAAATTACGTTATGATGCCTGTCGTAGGATCTATTTCCTGCGGTCAGCCCATTCTTGCAATAGAGGATGTGGAGGAGTATATTCCTATTGACGTAAGCCTTTTGGGATACGGCGAGTATTTTGGTTTGATTGCCCGTGGAGATTCCATGATAGATGCCGGTATCTACGATGGAGATACTGTGTACGTCAGAAAACAAAACACCGCCTTTGACGGTGAAATCGTTGTAGCAATGGTGGAGGATGAGTGCAGCGATGGTTGGAATGCAACGTTGAAGCGCTTCTACCGTGACGTGAAAAATGGCAGATACATACTTCACCCCGAGAACTCCAAGCTCTCTGATATTGTAGTTGATAAGGTACACGTGGTTGGCGTAGCTGTTAGGGTACTAAAGAACCTTGAGGCGAAGCGCCGTCCTTGCTAATAAAAAAGCAGATTGCATTTGCAATCTGCTTTTTTGTTATTCTAAAGTAATCCAGAACCTTTTCAGGTTTATGTTTTCGCCCGGCTCATAGACGGTAGATTCATAAATTCCGTCGTTAGAAAGAATGGTTTTCTCACTTGCAATATTATTGTCATTACACGTAATTAGAATCTTTTCGAGATTTATTTCACGGCAGAATGGTAAAACTGCTCCGAGCATGGCTTTGGCATATCCTTTTCGTCTTTCGCTGGGCCTGATCGAATAACCTATATTTCCACCATATTTTGAGAGATAATCGTTAAAATAATGCCTTACCTGGATCATTCCAACAAGTCGATTATCCTCCTCTCTTACGAATAAGAATTGGGTTGCGATGACGAGACCCTCGGGAAGAGTTTCCGGGCTTTCGTAATCCTTGCATTTCTTAATATACTCCATAGGATCGGCGATACGCCTTAATGATCCGCAGCCATCCATTGAGTCGCCTGCGTCAAGGAACTCTTGCCGATACTCTTGTATCTGTTCAGCATATTCAGCCGACGCCTTAATTAATTTCATATTCTGCCTCATATTATTTTCCTTTTCTGCCGATAACTGATGTTTAATACAATATTTATTACATAAATTATACAATAACTCATTTCCATTGTCAATAAAAATATTTTAAATAATATAAAAGTAAAACCCTTGCAAAAATTGCTCGTTTATGGTATAATATTATGAATTGTTATCGAAATTTTTGAAGGGAGGCTCGGCGATATGGAAAAAGACGTTATTATGTTTGAGAACCTTAGCGTCAAACACATTTTATCCGAAAGACAGGCTGAGCCAACAAACGGAAACTTCTGCCATGACCGTTTTGAGATTGTATACTATCTCACCTTCGGTAGTAGCATCACCGTTGAAGGAAAGCGGTATGATCCAATTGCCGGCAGTATTCTGTTAATAACTCCCTTCGCTTATCATAAGGTCGAAACCGAGGACCATGTGAATTCGGAGGTATGGAGCATACAATTTACTCGCGGTGTTCTTCCCGAAAACGTTTCTAAAATGCTTGACGTCATTCTCGGTGATGAAGACAACAGCGGTAAATTTTTCCCAGCCGAGTGCCTTGTTGGGGCAGAGGAGATTTTTAATCGATTTGCCGTTGCGAGCACCCTTCCTGACGAGCAGAGGCGAATTTTTGCAGAGGCTCTTATTTCTGAGCTGATTATTCTTCTTTCGGTTGCTAGGGGAGATAGCATCTCTCACAGCGGAGATTGCCTTGGCGCACGGGTTATGAGATACCTTAACAAGAATATAGAGCGAAATATCAGCCTTGACAAGCTTGCCAGGCACTTTTTCGTGAGTAAATACCACCTTTGCCGCGCTTTTAAAGAGCATTGCGGCATATCGGTTCATTCATACATAAATCATAAACGTATAATGTATGCTAGGGAATTAATCGAAGGCGGCGAAACCGCATCGGGAGCTGCTGAGAAGGTTGGCTTTGGTGACTATTCTGCCTTCTACCGTGCGTACGTTAAAATCGTCGGCAAATCGCCGACAGCAAATTAAGGGGAGAGAGACCATGAGTTATAAAATTCTTGACGGAATTAATTCTCCGTCAGACCTTAAAAAACTTAATAAGTCCGAGATCCCCGAGCTTTCAAGGGAGATACGTGAATTTCTAATTGAGAGTGCCGAGAAAAACGGAGGACATCTTGCATCAAACCTTGGCGTTGTAGAGCTTACACTTGCAATTCACACCGTGTTTGATTCTCCAAAGGACCGCATCATCTTTGACGTTGGTCACCAGTCCTACGTACACAAGCTGCTTACGGGCAGAAGGGAAGAGTTTAAAAATCTCCGTCGTCCGGGCGGTCTCTCTGGATTTACCAAGCGTGACGAGAGTGAGCACGACCCATTTGGCGCAGGTCACTCCTCAACCTCTGTTTCCGCAGCTCTTGGATTTGCCGAGGCAGATAAGCTTGCCGGTAGAAAATGTCATACCGTTTGTGTGACAGGAGACGGTGCATACACCGGCGGAATGGTGCATGAGGCATTAAATAACTGTCACAACGATTTGCCGATGATCATTATTCTCAATGAGAACGGAATGTCTATATCTACAAATAAGGGTGCATTCGCATCCTACCTTTCACGAGTAAGAGTATCGGGTGGATATAGAAATTTAAAGAGCAGAACTCAAGGCTTCCTTGACAAGGTTCCGCTTTTAGGCAGACCGATTAGATTTGTGGTTTCAAAAGTAAAAAATGCCACTAAAAATATAATTTATAAGCCTAATTATTTTGAGCTTCTTGACCTTTACTATATCGGACCGGTTGACGGAAATGATTATGAAAAGCTCTGCGAGGCGCTCGAGATCGCAAAGCAAACGGGACAAACCTGCGTTGTCCACGTTAAAACCCAAAAAGGCAGAGGATATTCTCCGGCAGAAAACTCTCCGCACGATTATCATAGCGTTTCGACGTCTAAGCAGACGGATAGCTATCACTCGGTGATGGCTGAGAAGCTTCTGAAGCTTGCGGATGCTGACGATAGTATACTTGCGGTTACGGCGGCAACGGGAATTGGCACAGGCCTTGATAATTTTGGTGAAAAGTATCCCGAAAGATACTTTGACGTGGGTATTGCCGAGCCGCATGCAATGACTTTTGCGGCAGGACTCGCAGCAGGCGGATATAAGCCTTTTATCGGCATTTACTCTACCTTCATGCAGCGTTGCTACGACAATATTCTTCACGACGTTTGTTTGCAGCGACTTCCGGTTAAAATGGCAATCGACCGTGCAGGGCTGGCTCCCGGGGACGGCGCAACGCACCACGGTATATTTGACGTTGCCTTTCTTTCGCACATTCCCGAGATGACTCTCCTTGCTCCCGTCAGCTATGATTCGCTTAGAGATATGGTTGAGTTCGCTAAGGACTATGACCGTCCTATAGCTATTAGATATCCCAACGCTTCAGAGAACAAGGCGTCGCTTGACGGTATGAAGCTTATTTCGGGCGACAATCTCTGCCGCGTATACGCCGACTTTGACACTACGCCCGAGTGCGTTTTCATCACCTACGGCACCCTTCTTACCCGTGTCCGTCAGGCTGAGCAGCTTGTCCGTGAGGCAGGTCGCTCGGTAGGTGTCATTCTTATTGAGACATTGAAGCCTTATAAGGAAACCTCAAAGCTTCTTCTGAAGCTTACGGACGGTTGCTCCCGAATCGTATATGCCGAGGAGGGAATTAAGAGCGGCGGTGCCGCTGAGATTACCATTGACGAGCTTATCGCCCTGGGCTTTGACCCGACCAAAACAGAGTATAAAATTGCCGCTATCGACGATAATTTCGCATCACCGAAGGAGCTTTGCGATATTTACGATTACGTCGGACTTTCTGCAGAGAAGCTTGCACAAAAGATGCTTAAATAAACCTAAGTGGGGGAGAATATGATACATAGCATAAACGACGCAAAAACAAATGAATATATCTCCCTTGTCAGAAATCACCTTGGAGGCGAGGAGAGGTTCGTTCAGGTCATCACCTTTGGATGTCAGCAAAATGAGCGTGACAGCGAGACTATTCTCGGCCTTTGCAAGGAGATGGGATACACTAAAACTGAGGATAGCGAAAAGGCGGATATTATTATCGTAAACACCTGTGCTATTCGTGAGCACGCCGAGGTAAAGGCTCTGTCTCTACTTGGCAGATTCAAGGCGTTGAAAAAGAAAAAGCCTGAGCTTATCGTTGGTGTTGTTGGATGTATGGCAGCCGAGCCCCACAGGGCGGATATGCTGAAAAAGGATTTCCACTACGTCACCTTCACGCTTGAGCCCAATTTGCTTCATAGACTTCCCGAGCTTGTGGCGAGAAAGCTGCTTGACGGAAAGCGAAGCTTCCTTTTCGGATGCGACGAGGGTGATATATACGAGGGCTCACCGTCGGTAAGGCGTGAGAGTCATCGTGCCTGGGTTTCCATCATGTACGGCTGTAATAATTTCTGCTCCTATTGTATCGTTCCTTACGTCAGGGGCAGGGAAAGAAGCAGATGCAGCGCAGATATTCTTGCGGAATGCCGTGCGCTTGTAAATAGCGGAGTTCGGGAGATAACCCTCCTTGGTCAGAACGTCAACTCCTACAATGCCGATATGACCTTCCCGAGGCTTCTTTCGTCTGTTGCCGAGATCGAGGGCGATTTCATCATTCGCTTTATGACCAGCCATCCAAAGGATACCTCTGAGGAGCTTATTTCTGTGATGAAAAAGCATAGTCCGAAGATTGCTCCTTTCTTCCATCTGCCCCTGCAGTCGGGTAGCAGCCGAATTCTGAGGGCTATGAACCGCACCTACGACAGAGATCGTTATCTTGGGATAGCTAAGAGCCTGAAGGCGAATATTCCGGGTATCGCACTTTCAACCGACGTTATTATTGGCTTCCCCGGTGAGGAGGAAAGAGACTTTGCAGATACCATGGATATCCTTCGTCAGGTTGAATTTGACAACGTTTATGCCTTCCTTTTCTCACCGAGAGAGGGTACACGTGCAGCTAAGTTGGATAATCCCGTGCCTCGTGCCGATATGGATAGGCGTATGGCAGAGCTTCTTGAGTATCAGGATAGTCTTTCCCTTCGACTTAATGAAGCTTATGAGGGAAGTATAGAGCGCGTTCTTGTCGATTCCTCCGAAGTTAAGGACGGCAAAACAATTTACTCGGGCAGAACTCTTACCAATAAGCTGGTGTATTTTACTGCTGAAAGTGAGTGCGTCGGAGAATTTATTAACGTAAAAATTACTAAAGCCTGTCCCTATCACCTTCTGGGAGAGGCAGAAAGCTGAGGATATATTATGACGAAAATTATTGAGCTTGCACACGCTCTTGGCCTTGAGATTGCAAAGAGCGATGAAATAACCAACCTTGAGGCGGCTAAGGCTGAGTTTCAGTCGGATGCAGAGCTTCAGAACAAGATGAGCGAGTACGAGGCAGAGCGAATGCTCCTCGGTCAGGAGTTTGCAAAGGATCCCTCCGAGGCTGATCAGCGTGCTATCGCCGACCTTCGTGCAAGGATCGAGACCCTTTCCTCCGAGATCGGCTCTCATCCCAAGTATATTAAGTTTGCTGAGGCACAGAGAGCTATGAATTCTCTTATGGCTGACGTTAACGCCGAAATCAAATATTGCATCACGGGAGAGCGTCCCTCGGATTGCACCCATGATTGCTCCACCTGCAAGGGTTGTCATTAATCTTTAGAATTTGAGGTATTTGCCTTATGGCAGAGCATATTATTTTGGAAAACAGAAGTCAGCTGACTGTAGTCACTCCAATGATGAAGCAGTATCTTGACGTTAAGGCGGAGTATGAGGATCATATCCTTATGTACCGCCTCGGCGATTTCTACGAGTGCTTCTTTGAGGATGCGGTAATTGCCTCCCGTGAGCTGGAGCTTACTCTCACCAGCCGTGACTGTGGTGACGGAAAGAGGGCGGCAATGTGCGGTGTCCCATTCCACAAGTCCGACGTTTACGTAGGCAGACTTGTTGAAAAGGGCATAAAGGTCGCAATCTGTGAGCAGGTCAGCGATCCTAAGGAGTCGGCAGGACTTGTGAAGCGTGAGGTGACGAGAGTCGTTACACCCGGCACGGTTACCGATGCAGCACTTCTCAACGATACTCAGAATAACTATCTTATGGCGATCTGCCTCAGTAAGAGCGGCGCAGGTATTGCTACCGCAGATATTTCAACGGGCGAGATGTCCTGCACCTTCCTTTCGGGAAAGGACTTGAAGTCGCTTATTCGTAACGAGATCGGTGCATATCAGCCTGCGGAGATCATTCTGAACGACGGTGCAGGAGAGCTGTCCGATGTTCTCGCCTTTGCGAGCGAGCGCTTTTCAACCCTTGTCAGCGGTAATGCATCCAGACTTTTCGGTTTTGAGAGAGCGAAGGAGCTTTGCAGAAGGCAGTTCGGTGAGGAGGTGTCGAGCCTCACCGAGATAGAAATGCTTATGGCAACAGGTGCGCTCCTCGGATATATTGCAGAAACGCAGAAGACCGAGACCGCCTTTGCAAGAGGAATTAACGTATATACCAGAGGTCAGTATCTTGACCTTGATCTTAATACTATCCGCAATCTTGAGCTTGTAGAGGCTATGCGTATCAAGAGTAAGCGTGGCTCGCTTCTCTGGGTTCTTGATAATACAAAGACGGCAATGGGCGCACGTCTGCTTCATTCTTGGGTGCTTCGTCCCTTGGTTGATCCTGCACGCATTTCACACAGACAGTCGGCGGTATCAGATTTCGTAAGGGAGCGCCGTGTTCGTGACGAGCTCTCCGAGCTTCTCTCTGGGGTGAGGGATATTGAGAGACTTTGCGCCAAGGCAGTATACGGTACTGCAAATGCAAGAGATTTGAAGGCTATCGGTGACAGCATACGTGTTCTGCCCGATATTAAAGCTCTTATTTCCACACTTCCTTCGGATTCAATGCGTGGCATTACAAAGAAGCTTGATACTCTTGACGATATTTCCGAGCTCCTTTACAACGCCATCGACGATAATCCTCCTCTAACTGTACGTGAGGGCGGCATGATCAAGGAGGGCTTCAACGCCGACGTAGACTACTATCGTTCCATCAAGGATGGCGGTACCGACATTATGGCGTCTATCGAGAGCAGAGAGAAGGAAGCGACGGGAATCAAAACCCTGAAGGTTGCCTATAACCGAGTATTCGGTTACTATATTGAGGTTTCCAAATCCTTTATTGATCAGGTGCCCGACAGATTTGTCAGAAAGCAGACCTTGGCAAACTGCGAGAGATATATTACTCAGGAGCTGAAGGAGATGGAGTCCACTATCTTCTCGGCAGATGAGAAGCTTGTTTCTCTTGAGTATGATATCTTTACAAGCCTTCGTAATTTCGTTGTTGATAATCAGGAGCGAATCCGTAACGCAGCCGCTCTCGTGGCGGAAATCGACGTATACCGCTCGCTTGCCGAGGTTGCCAGCAAGAATAACTACGTCTGTCCCGAGGTAGACCTTTCTACCGAGATAGTCATTAAGGATGGACGTCACCCTGTGGTAGAGAAGTTCGTTACCGATTCTTATTTCGTTCCCAACGACACCACTCTCGACACCGCAAATAACAAAATAATGATCATCACCGGTCCCAATATGGCTGGTAAATCTACATATATGCGCCAGGTTGCTATCATCACCATTATGGCGCAGATCGGTTCATTTGTTCCTGCACGTGAGGCAAAGATCGGTATCGTGGATAAGCTCTTTACAAGAGTTGGTGCCTCCGACGATCTTGCTTCGGGTCAGTCCACCTTTATGCTTGAGATGACCGAGGTTGCGGCAATTTTGAAAAACGCAACCGCCCGCTCGCTTATAATCTACGACGAGGTGGGCAGGGGAACGAGCACCTACGACGGTATGTCTATCGCACGTGCGGTGGTTGAGTATACCCACTCAAAGAAAATTGGCGCAAAGACACTCTTTGCTACACACTATCATGAGCTCACCGATATGGAGGAGGAGTTCTCCGGCATCGTGAATTACAATATTGCGGCAAAGAAGCGTGGCGACTCCATCACCTTCCTTCGTAAGATCGTAAGGGGAGGAACCGACGATTCCTACGGCATTGAGGTTGCAAAGCTTGCCGGCGTGCCCTCAGACGTTGTAAAGCGTGCCAGGGAGATCCTCTCGGAGATCGAGTCGGACAAGCCGAGAGTTGTTATTGAGCGTCAGGCTGAGCCGCAGGGCTTCGATCTCTTCAGCGGTATTGAAGCGTCTAAGGATAGCGAGGTGGCAGACCGCCTTCGTGAGGCAGATATAAATACAATGACGCCTATTGAGGCTATGAATCTACTGTTTGAGCTGAAAAAGCTTCTGTAAATAGGAATAATATGGGAAAAATTAACGTATTAGATTTTGAAATAGCTAACCTTATTGCCGCAGGCGAGGTGGTTGAACGCCCCTCCTCGGTGCTGAAGGAGCTTATCGAAAACTCAATAGATTCGGGTGCTACGAGCATCGTTGCTGAGATAAAGCGCGGCGGTGTTGCTCTCATCCGTGTGTCGGATAACGGCTGCGGTATGTCGGCAGACGATCTTCCCGTGGCTATAAAGCGTCACGCTACAAGTAAGATCAAAAACCGTGAGGATCTTGAGAAAATAGCAACACTCGGCTTCCGTGGCGAGGCTCTTGCTGCCATCTCCTCCGTAAGCGCCGTGACTATTATCACCAAGACCTCCGAGGCAGAGTCTGGTTCTATGCTCGTCAGCGAGGGAGGACGAATTCTCGATATTTCCGATGTCGGCTGTGCCGAGGGAACTACCGTTGTGGTTGAAAACCTCTTCTTCAACGTTCCTGCAAGGCGCAAGTTCCTGAAGAAGGACTCTACCGAGGCAATGAACTGTGCGGCGCTTGTGGAAAAGGTTGCTCTCTCTCGCCCCGATATCTCCATTCAGCTGAAGGTTGACGGTGAGGAGCGCTTCAAGACTCCGGGTGACGGAGATCTGCTTAACACCATTTACGCCGTCTACGGCAAGGAATTCTCCTCTAAGCTTATAAAGGCGGAGGGAAGTGCCAACGGCGTCCGTGTGTACGGATATATCGGCAGAAGCGACAACGTTCGCAAGAACCGTAATTATCAGAACGTGTTTATCAACGGCAGATACGTCAAGAGCCTTACGGCGATGGCGGCAATCGAGAAGGCGTATACCTCCTATATTGCCCACGAGGCATTTCCTACCTGCGTTCTTTTCCTCGAGATGAACCCAACTATGGTTGACGTTAACGTTCATCCTGCAAAGCTTGAGGTGAAGTTCGCCTCCGAGCAGCCTGTGTTTGAGGCGATTTATTACACGGTAAAGCGTGCCATTGAGGAGCACGAATACCGTCCCGAGCTTATTCTGGGAGGACAGAAGAGCGAGCGTAATTATAACGGTGCCTTCGTTCCTATCGGAGAGGATACCAAGGGTAAGCAGCTTTCCTTCGCCGCACCTGCCCCTGCGCCTGCACCTATGGCAAAGCCCAGAGAGTATACACCACCCGTGGATTACTCCCGACCTATGAAGGTCGCAAGCTCCGCAGGCGATACGCTTCGTCGTGATGCTATGACTCCCAAGAGCTCGGTTGAGCTTCTCGAGAGGTACTCCAAGGCACAGCCTAGTATGGATTACACTCCTAAAGTCGAGGAAAAATCAAGGCAGAAGGAAGAAGCACTTGAAATCTCCGAAGCTAAGGACTATAAATACATCGGTGAGGCGTTTAACTGCTATATTCTCTGTGAATACGAGGGAGCTATGCTTGTGATCGATAAGCACGCCGCACATGAGAGAGTAATTTTTGAGGATCTGAAAAGGATCACAGAGCGTGATGGAAGGGTGGCATCCCAGGCGCTTTTGCTTCCGATCACGGTCCTTCTTTCTCCCGATGAGATGGCCTGCGCAGGTGAGTTTAAGGACGAGATATCGGCACTTGGCTTCGAGTTCGACCTCGGCGAGGGACATGCTAATCTTACCGCAATTCCTTCCTCCATCGGCAGTATGGAGGCAGAAACCCTCTTTGTTAAGATGGTGGACGACATAATCGAGGGTAAGGGCGACCCTGCCGTTACTGAGAAGATCCGCCGTGAGACCGCCCTTTATCAGATCGCCTGCAAGGCGGCAATCAAGGGTGGCAGGGTTTATGACAAATCTGTTTCCGAGTGGATCGTTAAAAAAGTGCTTGAACTTCCCGACGTTATCGTTTGTCCCCACGGCAGACCGATAGCCTACAAGCTGACAAAATCCGAGCTTGACAGACAGTTTGAGCGTATTAAATAAGCAATTTGAAAGGTTTATATATGGGCAAATTTACTTTACTTAAAACAGAGGGAAGAGCTCGTCGCGGCAGATTTGAGACCGTCCACGGCACGATCGAAACCCCTGTGTTTATGAACGTTGGTACCTCCGCAGCAATTAAGGGAGGTATCTCAACAATGGATCTCAAGGAGGTCAACTGTCAGGTAGAACTTTCCAATACCTATCACCTCCACATCCGTCCCGGCGACGACCTTATCTACCGTATGGGCGGGCTTCATAAATTCTTTAATTGGGACAGACCCGTTCTTACCGACTCGGGAGGATTCCAGGTATTCTCCCTCGCAAAGCTTCGTAAAATCACCGAGGAGGGTGTAACCTTCAACTCCCACATGGACGGAAAACGCATCTTCATGGGTCCCGAGGAGTCTATGCGCATTCAGTCTCACCTTGGATCTACTATTGCGATGGCATTTGACGAGTGCATTGAAAACCCCGCACCCTATCAATATGTTAAGAACTCCCACGAGAGAACAATCCGCTGGCTCAAGAGATGCCGTGCGGAGATGGATAGACTTAATGCCGAGGAGGGAACTGTCAACCCCCACCAGATGCTCTTTGGTATCAACCAGGGCGGCACTTACGAGGACCTTCGTATTGAGAATATGAAGGCTATCCGTGAGATCGAGTGCGACGGATATGCGATAGGCGGTCTTGCCGTTGGCGAGAGTGCTGACGTTATGTATCATATTATCGAGACCGTCGAGCCCTATATGCCTACCGATAAGCCAAGATATCTTATGGGTGTCGGTACTCCTCAGAATATTGTTGAGGCTGTTTATCGCGGTGTTGATTTCTTCGACTGCGTAATGCCCTCGAGAAATGCCCGTCACGGCAACCTCTTCACCTGGAAAGGTAAGATCAATCTCCTGAACGAAAAGTACGCCGAGGACAAAAGACCTATTGCCGAGGAGTGTAGCTGTCCCGCATGCCGTAATTATTCGAGAAGCTATATCCGTCATCTCTTTAAGGCAAGAGAGGCTCTTGGTATGCGTCTTGCGGTCCTTCATAACCTTTATTTCTACAACGACCTTATGCAAAAGATTCGTGACGCCCTGGACGAGGGTCGCTACGAGGAATTTTATCATACCTACGTTGATCTTCTTGCTGAACGCAGAAAGGACTAAAAATGGGATATATTTCAAGGCAGCTTGAGAAAACTTATAGAAGCGTTCTCTTTGTCCGTCATGATCCTGATGGAACGATGTTCTATTTTTCAAACGAGGATTTTGAGGGGTTAAACAAGCTTCCCTTTGATTTTAAAACTAGGAAGGGTCACGTACTGAAGGGCGGATTCTATTACTATGGCACACCGAGACAGGATAGGTTGATCGTCTTTGATCATGGTCTTGGCACAGGACACAGAGCGTATATGCGTGAGATAGAAACCCTTTGTAAAGGGGGATATATGGTCTACTCCTATGACCACACCGGTTGCGGTGAGTCCGAGGGTGAGAGCGTGCAGGGCCTTTCGGGCTCTCTTGCCGATCTTGACGATTGTATCCGTACCTTGAAAAGGGTAGAACAGCTATCGGGTATGGAGATTTCTGTTGTTGGTCACAGCTGGGGCGGCTATTCGGCACTGAATATACTCGGATTCCACCACGACGTCCATTCGGTTGTGGCTATGTCGGCTTTTATCTCGGTTCCTGTGATGCACAGTCAGCTCGTTCCGCCGTTTGCCTTTTTCATTAGAAAGCGACTTATGGAGATCGAGCGTGAGACAAACCGTATTCACGCACTCAGTTCGGCTCTCGACGTTATTAACAGAAGTAATAAGCCTATTCTTATCATTCACTCTCTCGATGACGAGACCGTCAGTGCAAAGAGAAACATACTGAAGCTTCGCAAGATCACCTGCGAGAGAACGAACGTTGAGTTCATTCTCCAGAACGGAAAGGGGCATAACGTAAGCTATACCACCGAGGCGGCAGAGTATAAGCGTGAGTTCTTCAAAGAATTGAAAAGGCTTAAAAAACAGGGTCTGCTCAATACTGATGAGCAGAAGGCAGAGCTTGTCGAATCTCAGGATTGGTACAGCATGACCGAGCAGGATGAGGAACTATGGGAAAAGATATTTATTTTCCTTGAAAAATAAAAAAATGAGGTAAGCATTTTGCTTACCTCATTTTTTGCATCCGCAGTTGCCGTCGAACATTCCCGTCATATCACAGATAAATTGCCCGTCGGTTTTCTTAAATCCTACCGCCCGAAGAAAATCCTCGGGGGCAGAGGAGGGGGAAGCCTGGCATATGTGCGCACCGCATTGGTCAATGAAATTCATTGTCTGTCTTGCCAGAATGAACATTGCCTCAAAGTCCGAGCGCTCGGGCGCCTCCTTAATATCGTATATGTATCCAACGTCAGAAATTTCAAACTGAGACATACCCATAATATCACCGCTCTCCATATCAAACATCTGATATGCAAAGGCTTCGGGGCGATAGTCTGCACCGCAAAGAAGGCAGATTTCTCTTTGTCTGTCTTTTTCCTGAATGGGGGTGATCTTAAACATTACTTGTGCTCCTTGGTCGCCTTGTAAAGGTAGTCGACCTCGCTCTGCTCAAGATATCGCCACTTTCCAACGGGAAGACCGTCAAGCTTCAGATTTCCGATAGAAACACGGGAAAGACGCTTAACGGTAAGATCAGCAGCCTCGCACATCTTACGGATCTGTCTGTTTCTGCCCTCGAAGAGAGTGAATTTCAGCACTGTACCATTATCATCCTCACCCGTAATAACAACGTCAACGGGCTTGATCTTGTAGCCGTCGATCTCAAGAGGTGAGGTGAGAATATCGTACTGGGTCTCGCTTACTGAGCCTGCCACCTTAACACGGTAAACCTTTGGTATTGAGTGGCTGGGGTGGGTAAGTCTGTTCTTCAGCTCACCGTCGTCGGTGAGAAGGATCATACCCTCGGAAATAAGGTCGAGTCTGCCCACGGGATAAACTCTCGCATCCACGCCGTCAAGGAGGTCGGTGACACACTTTCTTCCTCTGTCATCGGTTGTAGAGGAGAGATATCCTCTAGGTTTATTAAGCATTATATAGGTATATTGCTTCTTTTCATATCTGATACGCTTGCCCTTGTAGGTTACAACGTCGCTTGCAGGATCGATCTTTGTGCCAATACCTGCGACGTGACCGTTTACCGAGATGTTGCCAAGCTCAATCTCGCCCTCTGCGGCACGTCTTGACATAATGCCTGCATCTGCTATAAATTTCTGAAGTCTGATCTTTTCCATTGTTATCTCCAAGTGATTATTTGAATATTGATAGGATTTTGTCTATAAATTTGGTTTCTTTCTCGCTGGGTATGCTCTCCGTAGCCACAATAGGCACCCTGGTTACCTCTTCTCCGTCAAGGGTAAATATTACCTCACCGAGAATATCTCCTTTATTTACGGGAGCGATAGCGTAACGAACGAGCTTAACGTATTCAGAGAGCTCGTGCTCGCTTTTTTCGATAATAATGCTTCTCGTCTCGGTATTCTGAACACTCAGGCTGTCGACCTTACCTCCAAGAACGGGCAGAGTAAAGCTGAAATCACCAATATCGCAAAAGTTTATCTTTTCAAGGGTAGAGTAGCCAAGGTCCAAAAGCCTTTCATGGTCATTCCAATCGTTCGGCGCATCGAGTGTGACGCTTACCATAGTAAGTCCGTCCTTTTCTGCCGCACCGACAAGGCATCTACCGCTCTTTTTGGTAAATCCGGTCTTCACTCCTATACAGCCGTCGTACAGGCGAAGAAGCTTGTTGTGGTTAACGTAGGTTCGGCGTCTCTCCTCGGTGGCAAAGGTCATTCGCCCTGCAGAGACTATTCTTTTGAAATCTTGATTTTTCAACGCCTCTGCAGCTATGATCGCAAGGTCGTGGGCAGAGGTGTAGTGCTCCTCGTTATCAAGGCCGTGGGGATTTGTGAAATGCGTGTCTTGAAGTCCCAGCTCTCGGGCACGCTCGTTCATCATATCGGCAAAGGCTTCGACGTCACCGCCAATATGGTACGCCAGGGTGACCGCAACGTCGTTTGCACTCTGAAGCATAAGAGCGTAGAGCAGCTCCTCAACGGTAAGTCTCTCGTCGCCTCGTAGATACGCCGACGATCCCTCGATGCCAACCGCCTCCATAGGGATCTTGACCTTATCATAAAGCTCAGCGTTTTCAAGAACAATTAGAGCGGTCATTATCTTTGTGGTGCTTGCCATTGGCATACGTGCATCTGCATTCTTTTCATATAGAAAAGTATTTGTTTCGGGCACATAAACCACGGCAGACTCTGCGCTGACCGAAATACCGGCATCTGCAGATGCCATAATCGGGGTAAACAAGCCCATTACAGCTACCGCCAAAAGAAAAATGCAAATCCTTCGCTTACAATTCATATCTCCGCCTCCTTTTTTTCTATTGTTGGAGGAGACGAATGAAATATACCTTGTAAATTATGACAGCACGCCTTTTATCTTCTCAATGATCTCGGGGGATCGTTCGATGAGTGAAACTATTCTGTCCACCTCGTCGGCACTGCTTTCGATATGAATTATATTTACGCCGGCATCAGGTCCAACCGTGAGAAAGGCTATTGGGGTTATTGATAAGCCTGTGCCTCCTCCGCCACCGAAATTTTGGCTGGAAGAGCTTTTCTTGTCACCGTAGTCAATGCCGCCTGTGGCAATACCCATGGCAACCTTCGATACGGGAATTACGGTAACACCGCTTGGCGTGGAAATGGCGTTTCCTATTGCTGTTTCCATATCGGTAAAGCTTCTTATGGAGTCCATCGAAGCTCTGATAATGTCGCTCATCTTATTCTCTGACATTTATCTTCTCCTTAAATTTGTGTAATCCAAGCTTTATAAGGGGGTAGACAATCTGATAAAGCCTGCATTTAATACTTACGTCGTATTGAATGGATGATAGGTCAGGGGATAGGATGATCGCATTATCGCAAAGGATAAATTGGTTTGAAAGTGTCTCGACGTAGGAGATGGCGGCAGCAGAGAGAATTCTGTATCTCGCAAGCCCGGTCACCGAAGCGTCCTCGTGGGGACATGGAATAGCAAGGCGGGTCAGTCTTACCTGGCTTCTCTTTAAAAGTTGCCTCACCGCCTTGAGAACTATTTTTTTCGTTTCCGATTTGCCCTTTTCGGAGGGCTTTTCCTTTTTTTGTGGATTAATTACAAATGCAATCAGCTGCAAATGTATTTCTACTCTGAGCCCCTCCTCCTTTCTTAACCTTATTATGCTATCGCGGGTGAAAATAAAGCAAAGAGTGAAGGAGAGTATCAGCAGAATAGAAATCGTTGCCATAAAGGCTCCTTATATTTCGTCGATTTGAATATCGTCCTCGGCAGAGGGCTGGTTATCGTAGTCGTCCTGAGCGCTGCTCTCGGGCTCAATCGTGACTTCACCGTTTTCCTCGGTGACTTCCTCAGGCTGTTCGCTCTCGGCAATAGCCATAAGAAGCTCGTCTGCAAGGCTTATCTGGGTGTCGCTCTGCTTGTCAGCCTCCTCCTCGGCGCCGTCAAGACGGGCAAACATAGCCTTGATCTCCTCGGCGGTCTGGGGAAGTGCCTCGATAGAGGAAAGACCGAAGGCGCGAAGGAAGTCGGGCGTTGTACCGTAGAGCATAGGACGTCCGGGAGCGTCAAGTCTGCCCTTACATTCAATGAGTCCACGGTCGATGAGATTGTTCATCGCATAGGATGAGTCCACACGGCGAAGGGTATCCACGAACACTCTCGTAACGGGCTGATTGTACGCCACGATAGCGAGCGCCTCCATGGACGAGGTGGAGAGCGAACCGCTCTTCTTGATGCCAAGAGCCTCTCTGATCTCATTCAGATAGTATTTCTTGGTACAGAGCTGGCAGGATTCACCGTATGTAAGAAGAATAACTCCTCTCGGAATTTCGGTGTTGTTGTATATTTCGCAGTATGCCTGTACCTTTTCCTTTACGTTCTGGGGAGTAGATTCAAACACACGGGCAAGGGTAGCGTAGGATATGGGATGTCCTGCGGCAAAGAGAATTGCCTCAAGCGCCTCCTCGAACACCACCTCTCGCTCCTCGGTAGGAAGGTCAACGACCTTTACCTCGTTTTCCTCCTGGATCTGATCTATTAATTCGCTCATTTTACTTTATTATCCTCCTGGTTGTCAGTCTCCGGCAGAGCATCAAACTCGCTCTCGCCACCCTCAGCGGGAATATAGTCGGGGTTCAGCTTGAACATCATCTCAAGGCCACGCTCGTTGTATTCAACCACGTCGTCAATAACGGTTACTGTGGTTATAAGTATTCTGCGCAGCTTGATTAGCTCAAGCACACCCATAAATCTTGCTACAAGCTCAGAGCGTGACTCCGAATCCTTCAGTAGGAAGAATAGGGATGCCTCGCCTTGCTCCTCGAGCAGCTCGCACATTTCACCGATCTTTTCCTCAACTGAAATTACCTTGTGCTTGATAAGGGGATTTACAAGCTCGCTTGGTTTTCTCTGAGCCTCAGCAACCTTGATTCGCTTCAGCACCGATTCAAGTGCCTTGACGAGCATTCCTGCATCGAGGTTAAGCGGCAGACCCTTTTCCGGGGGCACGTCGTCGGTTCCTTTTACAAATCTGCCCGAGTATTCATCGTATCTTGGGCGAAGCTCCTTTGCAACAAGCTTTGCCTGCTGATAGAGCATAAGTGCATCGGCGATCTCACGTCTCGGGTCGTTTTCTGTGCCCTCCTCGTGGGGAAGGAGCATGCGGCTCTTGATAAGCATCAGCTCGCTTGCCATAACGATAAACTCGCTTGCAATATCGGGGTCCATTCGTTGCGCACCCTCAATATATTCCATGTACTGATCGCATATCAGCGAGATCGGTATATCCGTAATACTCACCTTGTTCTTGCTGATGAGGGTCAGGAGCAGGTCCAGCGGTCCCTCGAATTGGTCAAGGCGGTAGGTTACTTGATTAATCATAAAAAGGTCCTTTCACAAGGGTCAGATTTTAAGGAAGGGAATAAGCTGCCAAAAGTCAAAGATGGCATTTGAAACCCAGCCGATCACCGTGCCGATCATTCCCGACAGCGAGAAAATGCCTGCAATCCAGTAGAGAATGGGATTGGTGTAGATAACGGGGATCATTCTGATGGCGTCTGCAACGTAGTCGCCAAGCACAAGCCAGGCAAGAACGCCAAAGTAAATCTTTCTTTCATACTTCATTATTCCGAAATAGTACTTTTCGGGCAAGAAGGTGTAAAGCAATCTTGAACCGTCAAATGGCGGAATGGGAACCAGATTAAAGAGTCCCAGACCGATGTTTATTGAGTGGAATATGAAAAGAAAGCTCAGGGAATTGTTGATAAGATGATATGCAAAGTTCTTGGATTCAAAGGGGATATCCCTAACCAATGCGAAAAGCAAAAGATAAAGCAGGGCAGAGAAGAAACCTAAGATAAGATTTGATGCAGGACCTGCAGCAGCTGTAATTGCAAATCCCTTCTTGGGGTCCTTGAAATTCCTGGAGTTGATCGGCACGGGCTTCGCCCAACCAACGTGGAAAAGTACCATACAAATTGCGCCATAGGGGTCAATATGCTTAATGGGATTGAGAGTAAGTCTGCCAAAATTCTTGGCTGTGTTGTCACCCATTTTGTATGCAGCGTAGCCGTGGCAGTACTCGTGTACAGTCAGGGCAATCAGCGCGGCAAGGGCTGACAGAAGATAGTATACCAATCTATCCATAAAAAATCCTCACTAAATTAAGAAATTGCGTCGAAAATCTTCTTCCAAACCTCGTCCTTGCCGTCACGCGTCACCGACGAGAAGGGGATGATCTCAATTCCCGTACCCTCGAAGAACTCGGCGGTAAGCTCGTCGATTCTGTTTCTAAGAGCGGTCTTTGAGAGCTTGTCGGTTTTTGTTGCTACCAGGATGAAGGGAATCTCACGGTCAATCATCATATTGATCATCATAATGTCGTCGTCGGTAGGTCCTGTGCGGATGTCCATAAGTTGAATGACCAGCTTCAGCGCATCTGCCGAGGGATTCTTGATAAAATAATCCTCGGTAAGGCTGCTCCAGGAACGCTTGGAGTCCATAGACCTCTTTGCATAGCCGTATCCGGGCAGGTCAACGAGATATATCTTTTTGTCAACGTTATAGAAGTTGATTGTGATAGTCTTTCCGGGAGCAGAGGACACTCTTGCCAGCGATTTTCTGCCAAGAAGGGTATTGATAAGCGAGCTTTTGCCAACGTTGGATCTGCCCGAAAGGGCTATCTGCGGTCTGGGATCACGGGGAAACTGTTTTTGCGTACCTGCCGTGAGAGCTATATCGCAATTATTGACGTTGATTTTCATTATTATTTAGTCCTTTTGATGTTTTTAGTGACAAAGAGCGTTAAGAAGCACGTCGTCAGCCGTCTTGCAGGGGATGAAGGTCAGATGATCTCTTGCCTCGGTATCAATGTCGTCAAGATCACGCATGTTGTCCTCGGGAATAAGCACGGTGTTTACGCCTGCACGGTATGCTGCCAGGGTCTTCTCCTTCAGTCCTCCAATGGCAAGAACCTTGCCACGCAGGGTGATCTCACCGGTCATGGCAACGTCACGTCTTACTGCAATTCCGCTGAGTGCGCTGACCATAGCCGTAACCATGGTAACGCCTGCAGACGGACCGTCCTTGGGAATAGCGCCCTCGGGGAAGTGGATATGTATGTCACAATCCTTGTAGAATCCGGGATTAATACCGTATTTATCCGCAACCGTTCTGACGTAGGAATGGGCTATCTTCGCCGACTCCTTCATAACCTCACCCAGTGAGCCGGTAAGCTCGATCTTGCCGCTTCCCTCCATAACCGCAACCTCAACCTTCAACAGGTCTCCGCCGCTCTGGGTGTATGCAAGTCCGTTTACGATACCGATGGGATCGGTCGCCTCAAGCTTTTCGGGAATAACCTTGCGCTTGCCGAGATAATCGGACAAGTTCTTTGCCGTTATTCTCACCGTCTTAACCTTGCCCTCGGCAATTCGCTTTGCGCTCTTACGAATGAGGGATGCGATCTCTCTCTCAAGATTTCTGACGCCTGCCTCTCTCGTGTAGTTACGAATAAGCGCAAGAAGACCGTCGTCTGTAATTTTGAACACCTTTGCAGGAACGCCGTTACGCTTCAGCTGCTTAGGAATAAGGTGATTTTTTGCAATATCCATCTTCTCGGAGTCATTGTAGGTGGATAGCTCTATAATCTCCATTCTGTCAAGGAGGGGAGAGGGAATACCATCGTAGCTGTTTGCCGTTGCAATGAACAGGGTATCCGAGAGGTCGATGGGGATTTCCATGAAGTTGTCGCGGAAGGACTTGTTCTGCTCAGGGTCAAGGACCTCAAGCAGGGCAGAGGTGGGATCGCCACGGAAATTGGATGAGAGCTTGTCGATCTCGTCAAGCACGATGACGGGATTCTCGCTCTTGGCGTTGATAATTGCGGTAACGATTCTGCCGGGCATTGCACCAACGTAGGTCTTTCTGTGACCACGGATTTCAGCCTCGTCGTGCATACCGCCAAGCGAAACTCGGGCGTACTTTCTGCCAAGAGCACGTGCAACCGAAGCTGCAATAGAGGTCTTACCTACACCGGGAGGGCCCACGAGACAAATGATCTGATTCTTTACGTTGGGTGTAAACTGTCTTACGGCAACGAATTCGAGAATTCTCTCCTTAACTCTGTTAAGGCCGTCGTGATCCTGATCAAGTATCTTTTTCGCATCATCAACCGAAACCGTCTCGTCGTTCTTTATGCCGAAGGGATAGTCGAGGCAGGTGTCGAGATAGGTGCGAAGCACAGTTCCCTCAGCCGCACCAAAGGGAGTTTTTGCAAGCTTTGAGAGCTCCTTATAGAGCTTTTCCTTTATCTCCTCGGGCATCTTTGCCGCCGCAATTCTCTCGTCGTATTCCTTGAGCTCGTCGTCATCCTCAAACTCGCCAAGCTCGGACTGGAGTGCCTTTATTTGCTCACGAAGGAAATAGTCCTTCTGATTTTTGTCTATTTTCTCTCGTACCGTCTTCTGAATGTCTCTCTCGCATTGAAGGATCATAAACTCTTCGCCAAGTGCAACGAGCAGCTTTTCAAGTCTTGCTCTCGATGTGATGGCGTCAAGTACGGTCTGCTTGTTTTTGAAATCGATGAGGGCAGAGGAAGCTACGAAATCTGCAAAATATCCGGGGGACTTGATAGCCTCTGCCGCGAGTCGCATCTCCTCGTCAAAGCTGGGGTGCATTCCAACCATTTGTCGCAGAATACTGTTCGCCTCGTGCATAAGGGCATCAAGGGATGATGATGCTCTGAAGGACTGCTTTTCCTTTTTGGCGATGACCGATGCCACAAGGTAGCCGTTTTCCTCACGAATTGGACCGACCTTGGCTCTTGAGAGGCCCTCAAAGATTACCGAAATATTGCCGTGGGGATTCTTTACCACGTGCTTGATCTCGGCAACAACGCCCATTCTGAATAGGTCGTCAGCTGTGGGGTCCTCGGTGGCAATATCCTTCTGTGCCACAAGCAGAATTTTTGCATCGTAAAGCGTCGCTGCGGCGGTAAACGCCTTCAGCGAAATGGGCCTCACGATTTCAATATTCAGCTGCACCGCAGGGAAGCCAACAAGACCACGAAGGGGGATCAGGGGCAGGGTCAATTCTTCAAATATATCTATCTTTTCCGACATTTGTAATAACCTTTCTATCGTATGCGTATATAAAATCATTATATTATAACATAATAAAAAATAAAAGTCTATACTTTTAGAAAATTTTACAAAGTTTTAAATATATTTTATCTTTAACAATTGACTAAAATAAAATAGTATGGTATAATACATTATTATGGATTTCTATGGCCAAATGAAGGAAGGGAGGATTTTCTATGAGAATACTTGGCATTGACCCGGGGTTTGCTATCGTTGGTTGGGCTGTTATTGACAGCGATCGCGGCAGACTTCAGCCGGTTGCATACGGTGCGATAACCACGCCTGCGCATACTAACTTTGAGTCACGCCTGCTTATGATCAAGCAGGATCTTGAAAGTGTGATAGAGAAATACTCTCCCACAGAAATGGCGATAGAGGAGCTCTTCTTCAACACTAATATCACGACGGGTATTGCCGTTGCCGAGGCGAGAGGTGTTATACTTTGTACTGCCCACGAGAAGGGCTTGAAGATCAGCGAATATACCCCCCTTCAGGTAAAACAGGCGGTAGTAGGCTACGGCAAGGCAGAGAAGCAGCAGGTTATTGCAATGGTAACCTCTATTCTGAAGCTGAAAAATCCCCCGAAGCCCGACGATACTGCCGATGCGGTGGCAATAGCAATTTGCCACTCTCAGTGCGCAGGCTCTGCCATTGGAAAATATTTCAATCAAAGATAGGATAAGGATATGTGGATTGCAGATAATTGGAAAGACTATACAGTGATAGATACTTCTTCGGGCGAGAAGCTTGAGAGATGGGGAAAATATACTCTGATAAGACCTGACCCCCAGGTTATATGGAAAACTGAAAAGAAAAATCCTCTCTGGCGTACCGCCGATGCCAGCTACAAACGTAGCCGCTCGGGTGGTGGTGCTTGGAGTGATAATAAGCTTCCCGAGAGCTGGGTAATATCATATAGAGACCTCTCCTTCCGTATAAAGCCTATGGGCTTTAAGCATACGGGCCTTTTCCCCGAGCAGGCGGCAAACTGGGATTGGTTCGGTGACCTTATCAAGAAGGCGAACAGACCTATCAAGGTGCTCAATCTCTTTGCCTACACGGGCGGTGCAACCGTTGCGGCGGCAAAAGCGGGGGCGCAGGTCGTTCACGTCGACGCATCCAAGGGTATGGTTGCGGCGGCAAAGGAGAACGCACGTCTCTCCGGTCTTGAGAGCGCACCCATTCGATATATTGTTGACGATTGCAAGAAGTTTATTGAGCGTGAGATCCGCCGTGGAAATAAGTACGACGGCATTATTATGGATCCTCCCTCCTACGGTAGAGGACCCACGGGTGAGGTGTGGAAGATAGAAGAGAATATCGACGAGTTTGTTGCACTTACTGCCAACCTTCTCTCGGACGAGCCCCTCTTCTTCCTCCTTAATTCCTATACCACAGGTCTCTCCGCTTCTACTATGAAATACATAACGTCGGTGCGCCTTCTTTCAAAAAGAGGAGGATATTCCGAGGCAGACGAGCTTGGACTCCCTGTTGGAGACTCCGGACTTGCTCTCCCTTGCGGATCAAGCGTACGTGTAACCTTTAAGAAATAAGAATGGAAAAGTAATGAAGGATTATATTATCAGAACAGAAAATCTCGGCTTTACCTATTCGGACGGCGACGAGCTTTCGGTAGCAAACGAGATTCCCGCCCTTTCGGGTGTTTCTATAAATATCGAGCGTGGTGAGTACGTTGCTATCTTGGGTCACAACGGATCGGGTAAATCAACCCTTGCCAAGCTTTTGAATTTAATACTTACTCCTACGGTCGGTAAAATATATATCGAGGATACCGACGTTACCTGTGAGGACTTCAGCGAGGACGAGGTGTTTGACGTTCGACGCAAGATCGGTATGGTATTCCAGAATCCCGACAACCAGCTTGTAGCTACGGTGGTAGAGGAGGACGTTGCCTTTGGTCCTGAAAACCTCGGTCTCCCGAGGGAGGAGATCCGTCGCAGGGTCAACTCCTCTTTGGCTCTTGTCGGTATGACCGAATACGCTCGACATGCGCCACACAAGCTTTCGGGTGGACAAAAGCAGCGTGTTGCCATTGCAGGCATTATCGCTATGAGACCTAAGGTTATTATTTTTGATGAATCTACCGCTATGCTTGACCCCAAGGGTCGCCGCGAGGTGGTTGATATAATGGAGAGACTTAACCGTGAGGAGGGAATTACCGTCCTCAACATCACTCACTATATGGAGGAGGCTGCCAGGGCAGATCGTGTTATCGTAATCAACGACGGCAAGATCGCCCTTGACGGCACACCGAGAGAGGTATTCTCGGAGGTTGATGCTCTTCGTAAAATGGGACTTGAGGCGCCTCAGGGCAACGAGCTTATTCTTGAGCTAAAGAGGGCTGGCCTCAAAATCAAGGGTGACTCGCTTACCGAGGCTGAGTGCATAGAGACTCTCTACAAATTTCTTTCGTAAGACAAGGGAAAACAAATGAACGAAATACTAAGAATTGAAAACCTTTCCTTCGTCTACGGAAAGGGAACCCCTTTTGAGAAGGTTGCGCTTGACAACGTGACGGTCTCCTTTGAGAAGGGAAAGATAACAGGGCTTATCGGACACACAGGCTCGGGTAAGTCCACTCTGGTAAACCTCCTTAACGGTCTTAACAAGCCTACGTCTGGCAAGGTTTACCTTGAGGGCAAGGATATTTGGGAAAATCCCAAGGAAATAGCAAAAATCAGATACCGTGTAGGTCTCGTAATGCAGTACCCCGAGTATCAGCTCTTTGATGAAACCGTCAGGGCGGATATCGGCTTTGGACCTCGCAATCTCGGTCTTTCTCACGAGGAGATAGAGGAGAGAGTCGTCGAGGCGGCTCGCTTTGCCGGTGTCAGCACCGATCTGCTTGATAAATCTCCCTTTGAGCTTTCGGGTGGACAGAAAAGACGTGTTGCTATTGCAGGTATAATCGCAATGCGTCCGGACGTCCTCGTTCTTGACGAGCCAGCGGCAGGCCTTGACCCAAGGGGCAGACGTGAGATTCTCGGCAGTCTGCGTGACTATGCCGACCGTATGAACGCATCCGTCATCCTCGTCAGCCACTCTATGGAGGATATGGCTCACTACTGCGATAACGTGGTTGTAATGAATTCTGCCAAGGTTTATCGTACAGGAACTGTGAAAGAGATATTCTCGGAGGCTGACTCGCTGATCTCCGTCGGCCTTGACGTGCCTATGATCTCCCGTGTTGCGGCAGAGCTTCGCAGACGTGGAATCGCACTTGACGGCGAGCTTTATACTGTTGAAGGCGTCAAGCGTGCAATACTCCAATACGTGAAGGAGGCAGGCAGATGATTTCAGATATTACCCTAGGTCAGTTTTTCCCGGGCTACTCTCCCGTTCACAAGCTTGACCCGAGAACAAAAATTATTCTTGCCACCCTCTTTATAGTCGCTGTCTTCGTGGCAAATAATCCCGTAAGCTTCCTGCTTCTTGTGGCTGTGACTCTTGCCCTTATTGCTATCAGCCGCATATCCTTCCGTGTAATTGTGAAGAGCATAAAGCCTATCGTCTTTATTCTCCTGTTCACGGCAATAATCAATGTTTTTATGACGGTCGGTGACGGTGAGCCTCTGGTATCCTTCTGGGTGCTTAAAATATATGAGGAGGGAATTGCAAGAGCAATACTGATGGCTCTGCGTGTAATTATCCTTATCGTTGGCTCCAGCGTTCTTCTGACCTATACAACCTCTCCTATAGCTCTGACTGACGGCATTGAGGCGCTCCTTTCTCCACTGAAGAAGATCAATCTCCCCGTCCACACCTTCGCTATGATGATGTCTATAGCTCTTCGCTTTATCCCAACCCTTGTTGAAGAGACCGAGAAGATTATGAACGCCCAGAAGTCCCGTGGCGCTGACTTTACCACAGGTAGCCTCGTTCAGCGCGCAAAGGCGCTTATTCCCATTCTCGTGCCTCTGTTTGTCTCCTCCTTCAAGCGTGCCGAGGAACTTGCAACGGCAATGGAATGCAGATGCTATCGTGGTGATAATAATCGTACCAAGCTCGTCAAGCTTGAGTACCGTGGCAGAGATTTCATATTTATGATCTTTTTCGTTCTGCTTCTCGCAGGACTTATCACGCTTTCGATTTTACCTTATAATCTTGGTTTGTCAGGCCGTATCTTCGAGATCCTTTTCTATAAGGTATAGGTGACGTATGAAGTATTTTGCTAAGATAAAATACCTTGGAACCGCCTTTCACGGCTTCCAGGTTCAGCCCGAGCTTCGTACCGTGCAGGGAGAGTTGAACAATGCCCTTAACGAGGCGTTTGGTCTGCCGTGCAAGGTAACCGGTTGTAGCCGCACCGATGCAGGAGTGCATGCCAACGAGTTCTGCCTTACCGTAGAGTGCGAGGGTGGCACGATCCCCCCTGATAAGCTTCCCATTGCCGTATCTCGCTTTCTGACCGAGGATTTGTCTCTGTTTTACGCTGAGGAATGCCCCGAGGATTTCCACCCAAGGTATGATGTGGTGGAGAAGGAATACCTTTACCGTATAATGAACAGCCGCATATACGACCCGTTTGAGTACGGCAGAGTGTGGTTTGTTCCGAGACCCATAACCGACGAGGGCATTGAGAGGATGAGGGCAGCTGCTAGTCATATTGTGGGCAAGCAGGATTTCTCAACCTTCATGGCAGAGGGCTCTGACGTTGAGGATACCGTAAGACATGTTAACCGACTTTCGGTTGAACGCCACGGCGATTTCGTTGAGATCCGCATTGCTGCAGACGGCTTTCTCTATAATATGGTGCGCATTATCGTTGGCACCTTGGTTGAAACTGCATTCGGCAGATTTGCTCCAGAGGATATGCCCGAAATAATTGCATCACGGGATAGAAGCCGTGCAGGTATGACCGCTCCCGCTGAGGGACTATACTTAAACTCTGTGAAATATTAATTTCCATTCATACCAGAAATTTAAATTAATAAATTTTCCTCCCCGTGAGAAGATTCTCATGGGGAGTTTTTTATGAAAGGAAGAAATATGACAAGACAGAAGAGGCTCGTATCAATTATCGCCATATCGATTTTTTCCTTGGCGGCGGTTGTTGCAGCAGTGTTTGGTGTATCTATAGCGATAATATACAAGGATATAGACTTTGCTGTTGATGAAAACCTTTTCGATAGCTCAAGCAGCTTTGAATCAACCGTGTTTTATGCAGATTCGGGGAAAGGGACGGATTACGATCCCGTTGCTACAGAGACGTCGGGAAGTATAAGAAAAATCCATTATGATCTTGATGAGATAAGTCCTTTTATCATAAATGGCTTTATTGCGGTTGAGGATAAGAAATTTTACGATCATTCGGGTGTGGATGTAAAGAGAACACTTCTGGCTGCAATAAATCTTATTACCAAACGTGAGAAGACCTTTGGCGCATCAACCATAACCCAGCAGGTTATAAAGAATATCAGCGGTGATAATCAGCTGACTCTAAAGAGAAAAGTCAGTGAGATCATTCGTGCCCTTCATATAGAGAGAGTATATGACAAGAATGAGATACTTGAGGTATATCTTAACATAGTTCCTATGGGTGATAATATTTACGGTATAGGTGCGGCATCAAGGGCGTATTTCGGAAAAGAGCCATCAGATCTGTCGGTGGAGGAAGCGGCAACCCTTATAGGTGTTACGAATGCCCCTACGGCATATAGCCCATATCTTAATCCCGATGCCTGCAAAAGAAAAAGGGATATTGTTCTTGGAGTGATTGAACGTGAGGGAATTATTACAGATGAGGAATACGAGAATGCTATAGCAAGACCTATCACGGTTGTTCCAAGAGCAGAAATGGAGGATAGATTCGATTCATGGTTTGTGGAAACGGCAATAAGCGAAATATGCTCAGATCTTGTTAATAGATATGGAATATCTCTATCCGCTGCTCGTATGATGCTGCTTGGTGGAGGATATAAGGTATATACTACTATGAATCCGGATGTGCAGGGAATTATGGAAGACTATTTTGAAAATACCGAAAACCTTGCAACCGAGGTCAGTAATGGACTTAACTACGCCATGGTCGTATGCGACAGCGGTAGCGGCAACCTTCTTGGAATTATAGGAAACGCAGGAAAGAAGGAGGGGAACAGATTACTGAACCATGCAACCGTAAATCATATTCCAGCCTCTACTTTGAAGCCTCTTGCTCTTTACGCACCGTTGATAGATGAGGGGAGGATCAACTGGTCAACAGTTTTTGATGACGTTCCGCTGGAGTTTGTTGAGAGGGATGGTGAATATATAGAGTATCCAAAAAACTCACCCGACGTCTATGCAGGTCTTACGACAGTTAAGGACGCAATAAAACTGTCAAAAAACACGGTTGCATTAAGGCTTGCAAAAATAAGAACTCCAAGAACAATTTTCGATTTCCTGAAGGCAAAATTCGGTTTTGACAACCTTGTTGAGAGGGATGGAAATCTCACGGACGTTGATTACGCACCAATGGCATTTGGACAGCTTAGCCATGGAATTCCGCTTGTTAAACTTACCGAGGCATACTGCACTTTTCCTTCGGATGGAAGGTGGCATAAAGCGAGAAGTTATTTATACGTTCTGGATCATAACGGAAAATTGATTTTGGAAAACAAAACGGAAGAGAAACGGGTGTTCAAGGAAAGCACGGCAAGGATAATGAATCAACTGCTGATGGGGGTTACCGAAAGCGGTACTGCTTCAAGCGTTGAACTCAAGAATTATGTAGACTGTGCCGGAAAAACAGGAACGTCAAGCGGTAACCGTGATAAATTATTCATAGGATACACACCGTCTTTAACTTCAGGCATCTGGTGCGGATACGATAACGGTGCATCCGCCGGCGCATTATCCAAAAGTCATTTAAGAATATGGGACGATGTTATGTTGCTGATTTGCGATGAGAATTATAGGGGAGAAACGTTTTCGACCGCAGGATTGAGTTGCCTGCCGTACTGTATGGATTCAGGAGAGCTTTTCTCCGAAAATTGCCTCTACGACCCACGTGGCAGCAGAATAGAGTACGGATATTTCACCGAGGACAACAAACCGCAGATGAAATGCAACCGACACGTAGTTTGTTATTATGATCCCTTGACTAAGGGAGTTGCCTGCGACGGCTGTCCGAAGGACGAGCTGGTGCCTATATCGCTTATCAGGTGCGATGACCGTCTGTTCCCCAAGGAGATCATAATTACCGACGCTGAATACGTTTTCCGTGATGTTGGAAGATATGAGAAGCGCCCGATTGACTACAGTCTGCCATTCTTCCAATATTCCTTGCCTGAGGGAGTGTACGTTGGACGAAGCCGAGGAAAAAAACAGTTCAATTCAGGATGCTATTTACACGATGAATAAAAAAGGGCCGTCTCGTAATGAGACGGTCCTTCTGCTAAAATTCCAAGGTGTGAGACACGAGAGTGTCACCCTCGTAGCAAAGCTTCAGTGAGAAAAAGCGTTCCTCTTTTTCCATAAGGTCGAAGAATATTTTATCCCCCTCCCAGATGGGGAGTGAAGGGACTAGCTCCTTTTTTACCCACTCAAGCTTTCCCTCGTCACAGTCGTAATCAATTTCGCCATCATAGTCGGTTGCTGTGAACAAATGCATATACTCTGTGCCCCATTTGTCCGAAACAAAGGTGATTATTCCGCGATAGCGAGGCTCTTTTATAATGACACCTGTCTCTTCGTATACCTCACGACGTACACAATCAAAGGGAGATTCTCCTTCCTCAAGCTTTCCGCCTACTCCGACCCACTTATCCTTGTTGAGATCGTTTTCCTTCTTTATTCTGTGTATCATAAGGTATGCGCTGTCTTTTTCTATGTAACAAAGTGTGGTGTTGAACATATAATATCCTCGCTTTCCATTATATTTTATCATTTTACCGAGGCTTTTTCAAGCAAAATAATAAAGTATAAAGAATTTGTTAAAAATGACAATACCACTTGACTTTTCTTGTAAAATGTGTATAATAGTTAAGTAGTTAATTATTAACAACTTAACAATTTACGAAAGGGAGAAAAAATGACGGAATCTAAGCTTTCCCGTGCCATTGAGATGATGATTAAAACCGATCATATGCATAAGGCACTGATCGATACCCGTGTCAAGACTCTTGGCATTCATCGTACGCAGCACAGAATTCTGATGCATCTTGCAAGACATGATAAGTTGCCTTCGCAAAAGGAGTTGGCAGAGCATCTTGACGTTACCCAGGCTGCAGTTACAGGTGCACTTAAGAAAATTGAGGCTGACGGATACGTTGAGCGTACCCTCGGTCATGACAACAGATACAACGAGCTTCGTATAACCGACAAGGGAAGGGAGTTGGTGAAAAAGACTCGCCGTCTCTTCTGTGAGGTTGATAGCTCTATGTTTGAGGGCTTCACCGATGATGAGCTCGACACCTACATTTCCTGCCTTGAAAAGTTGCAGGGCAATATCAGAAAACAGTGTGAAAGGAAGGAAAACCAATGAAAAGATGGTATAAATACGTAAAGCCTTATTTATCATCCTTCATCCTCGGCCCCTTGGGCATGATTGTCGAGGTTATCGGAGAAATGTTTATGCCCCTGCTTCTTGCAGAGCTGATAAATAGCGCAAACGACGGTGTGCTCACTGTTGGCAAAAGTATTTGGCTTGCTCTTGGCCTTATAGTTATAGTTTTGCTTATGATGAGCGGTGGTGTTGCAGGTGCATACTTTGGCTCGAAGGCTTCGGTTAATTTTGCTGCCGACCTCAGACGAGATATGTATGCTAAGGTTCAGGAGTATTCCTTTGCTAATATTGATAAGTTCTCCACCGGCTCGCTGGTTACCAGAATGACCAACGACGTTACACAGCTTCAGAACTTTGTTAATATGCTTCTCAGAATGGCGCTACGTTCTCCCGGTATGTTTATTGGCGGAATTATTATGGCTGTATCGCTTAAGCCCAGCCTTTCGGTGATTCTTGCAGTTACAATGCCTCTTATGCTCATAACTCTCTTCTTCCTTATCAGACTCGGTTTCCCGAGATTTGAGAAGATGCAGACAAGAGTAGATAAGCTTAATTCTACTGTACGTGAGAACGTGACGAACGTTAGGGTAGTAAAATCCTTTGTACGTGAAGGATATGAAACCGAAAAGTTTGAAAGGGATAACAGCGCTCTCAAAAACACCGCAATGTCAGCGGTTAAGGTGCTAATTTGGTCAGGTCCCGTTATGAACATATTTATGTACGTTACCGTTATTGCCGTAATCTGGTCGGGACATAATATCGTTCTTGACGGAGGTATGAAGGTCGGAGATCTTTCGGCGTTTATTACTTACACTACGCAGATACTTTCCTCGCTAATGATGGTCTCTATGCTGTTTATGTTTGCCTCACGTGCTATCGCCTCCGGTAAGCGTGTGTGTGAAGTGCTTGATGAAAAAATCGATATAAACGACACTAATTCCTCGGCAGAACTTGAAATCAGCCGTGGAGATATCGAATTTAGGAATGTCTCCTTCCGCTATTATAAGAACAGTGATGAAGCGGTTCTGGATAATATAGATCTTACGATAAAGGCGGGCTCTACCGTAGGTATTATCGGTTCTACAGGATGTGGTAAGACTACGCTCGTCTCTATGATCCCCAGACTTTACGATACCGACGAAGGAGAGGTCCTTATTGATGGCAAAAACGTCAGAGAATATTCGCTGACTCATCTTCGTAATGGCATCGGTATGGTACTTCAGAAAAATCTTCTCTTCTCGGGAACCATTGGCTACAACCTTCGTTGGGGTGATGAGGATGCAAGCGACGGCGATATTATCCGTGCCGCATCTCACTCTGCCGCACATAAGTTTGTTTCAACCTTTGCCGAGGGATACGACACCGTCCTGGATAAAGGCGGTATGAACCTTTCAGGCGGTCAGAAGCAGAGACTTTGTATTGCAAGAGCGCTTCTGAAGAAGCCTAAAATTCTTATTCTTGATGACTCTACAAGTGCGGTTGATACCGCAACCGAGGCGCAGATCAGAGAGGCATTTGCCACCGATCTGCCCGATTGTACCAAAATAATAATTGCTCAGCGTATCAGTTCGGTAAAGGATGCCGACCAGATCATTGTTATGAACGACGGAAGAATAACGGGTGTCGGTACTCACGACGAGCTGCTTCAGAATAACGAGGAATACGGCGAGATCTATTACTCGCAGATGGACAGGAAGGAGGCGTAAAATATGGCTAGAAATCTCGATGAACTTAAAAAGCAATATAACAGCGTCTCCCACGGTGTGTCCTTGCGAGGCGGTGGCCCCGGTCATCGTCACGGCTCCAGAGCAAAAGGTAAACCCAAGAATTTTGGAAATACCGTTAAAAGACTTCTCTCATACGTTGGAAAATACAAGGCAAGGCTGATTCTCGTATTTGCCTGTATGATTCTTACCACTGTCAGCTCTCTGTGTGCAGGATATCTTATAGCTCCTATCATTAACCGTATTACTCTTGCAGTTAATCCTGCTGCCGTGCTTGACCCCAGCCCTCTTGAGATTGCGGCTGACAGGGTAATAGAAGCCTTTGCATCTACACCGTTTATTTCAGGGCTCATGGTTAACACCGTGGCAGAGGTTAGTATATACGTTCTTGCTGCATTGATCATTCTTGCTGTGGTGTACTCCATTTCCGCCTTCGGAAGCTATGTTCAGGGTAGATTAATGCTTTCGGTTTCCTTAAACTGTGTAGCAGGTATAAGAGACGACCTGTTTAAAGCTCTTCAGAAGCTTCCCGTAAGGTATTTTGACTCTCATCCCACGGGTGAGATTATGAGCCGATTTACCAACGACGTTGACAATATTGACGTAATGCTTAACAACTCGCTGACATCTATCGTCAGCGGAGTAATCACTCTTGTTGGTACCTTCATCTTTATGCTTACCACCAACGTGTGGTTGACCTTGATCACCGTAGCGTTTATGCCGCTTTTGTTCTTCGCCGCAGGCACTATTGCAAAGAACTCATCAAAGTATTACAGCGCACAGCAGGCGGCTATCGGTGCTGTTAACGGATATATCGAGGAAACCATAAGCGGTCAGAAGGTTGTTAAGGTGTTCACTCACGAGGATGAGTGTATTGAGGAGATGAATTCACTTAACGAGGACCTTCGTGATAAGCAGCAGAAGGCGCAGTTCTGGGGCGGTGTTACAGGTCCTATTATGCACAACATTAGCCTTATTTCCTATGCCGTAACTCTCGGTGTGGGTGGTATTCTGATTGTTCTTACAGGCTTTACTCCAGGTGCGCTTACCGTATTCGCAAATTACTCAAAACAGTTCTCTATGCCCATAAGCCAGCTTTCTCAGCAGGTTTCTACCTTCTTTGCTGCTATGGCAGGTGCGGAGCGTGTATTTGCAGTAATGGATGAAAATCCCGAGCCTGCTGACGCAGAGGGCGCAACAGACGAAAAAATTCTTGGCCACGTTATTATGGAGAACGTTACCTTCGGATATAATTCCGATAAAACTGTTCTTAGGAATATTTCTCTCTACGCAAGACCGGGTCAGAAGATTGCCTTCGTTGGCTCAACAGGTGCAGGAAAAACCACAATTACAAATCTTCTCAACCGCTTCTACGATATTGAGGAGGGAACTATTACTATTGATGGCAAGCCTCTGAAATCCTATAAGCGTGATTTCCTTCGCCAGAATATTGCAATGGTTCTCCAGGATACACATCTCTTCACAGGAACTGTTATGGAGAATATCCGCTATGGCAGACTTGATGCCACCGATGAGGAGGTTATCGCGGCGGCAAAGACCGCAAGTGCACACAGCTTCATTATGCGACTTGAGAAGGGATATGATACCGTTCTCGAGGGTGACGGTGCAAACCTCTCTCAGGGACAGCGTCAGCTTCTTAATATCGCGCGTGCGGCACTCTCTAAAGCTCCTATTCTTGTCCTTGACGAGGCAACATCCTCTGTCGATACGAGAACAGAGCGTCATATCGAGCGTGGTATGGATAGACTTATGAAGGATAGAACGACATTTGTAATTGCCCATAGACTCTCCACGGTTCGTAATTCCAATGCAATTATGGTTCTCGAGAAGGGCGAGATTATCGAGCGCGGTGACCACGACGATCTCCTTGCGCAGAAGGGCAGATACTACGAGCTTTATACAGGCTTAAAAGAACTTGATTAATATAAAAAGGCGAGTCCAAACGGACTCGCCTTAACTGTTTTTATTGAATTATGCAAGTTTTGTGAGTGCAAGATCGATTCTCTTAAGAGACTCTTCCTTGCCGATAACTTCCATAATCTCTGTTGCTCCGCCGGGGGTCGCGCTCATACCGGAAACTGCAATACGAACGCACCACATAAGTGTTCCTGTCTTGATTGAGAGCTTTTCGGTAATGGGCATCAGCGCCGCAAAGAGGGTATCGTTATCAAAGCTGTCAACACCGCCAAGGATATCCTTAGCCTCGGTGAGAACGGTCTTTACGATCTCGAAGTCAGCAATCTTATTTTTCTTATTGAGGAAGAGTTCCTTTTCATACTCGGGGAGAGTAATGAAGAACTCCATTTTCTCGTTGATTTCAGAAAGCTTTGCAATTCTGGTTTTGAGAAGACCAAGCATCTTGCTCTTGTTGATATTTTCGGGAATCTCGACCTTAATGAACTTCTCAATAAGCTCATTAAATTTCTCGTCGTCAAGCTTGTGAATATACTCACCGTTGAACCAAAGAAGCTTTTCAAAGTCGAATACGGAGGGGGATTTTGAAACACCGTCAATGGTGAAGGCTTCCTTCAACTCATCAAGAGTGAAGAACTCCTGCTCGCCACCCTTAGGACACCAGCCGAGAAGGGAAATATAGTTGATAATTGCCTCGGGAAGATAGCCGTCAGCAACAAGATCCTGGAAGGAAACTGCGCCGTGACGCTTTGAGAGCTTGGAAATATTGCCCTCGGCATCTTTACCCATAAGAAGAGGAAGGTGAACGTATGTGGGTCTTTCCCAACCGAAAGCATCGTAGAGAAGAACGTACTTGGGGGTGGAGGTAAGATACTCCGAGCCACGAACTACGTGGGTAACGCCCATGAGGTGGTCGTCTATAACGTGGCAGAAGTTATACGTGGGATAACCGTCAGCCTTCATAAGGATCTGATCCTGAAGCTCCTCGTTGTTCATGGAGATATCGCCAAACACCTCGTCGTGGTAGCTGGTAACACCCTCGGTAGGCATTTTCTGACGGATAACGAAGGGCATACCCGCCTTGAGGTTAGCCTCTACCTCTTCCTTGGAGAGATTACGGCAATGCCTGTCATAGCCGCCGGTAGCGTCAGCCTCGTGAAGAGCCTCGAGACGCTCCTTTGTACAGAAGCAGTAGTATGCGTGGCCCATTTCAACAAGTTTCTTTGCATACTCCATATATATTTCCTTACGTTCGGACTGAACGTAGGGACCGTGGTCACCTCCAACGTCGGGACCCTCGTCCCAGAGAAGGCCGGTCATATTGAGGGTAGACTTAATTACGTCAGTTGCGCCCTCAACAAAGCGCTGCTGGTCGGTATCCTCAATACGAAGAATGAATGTACCGTCGTCATGCTTTCCGATAAGATAAGAATAAAGCGCGGTCCTGAGATTACCGATGTGCATATAACCTGTAGGGCTAGGCGCAAATCTTGTTACAGTCATTTTTTTACTCCTTTTTTAAAAAAACGAAAATTCTTTTATAATTTTAACACAAAATTAATATTTAGTCAATCCAAATGTGTAAAATTATTTGACATTTCATGATAAAATATGTTAAAATACTATGAAATGATCACGAATGGAGGTTGCCGTATGTTTAAAACGTCCTTTTCAAAATATTTGGCTGCGTTTGTTATAACGATTTTTATAGCTTTCGCTATTCTGTCCGGTGTAATAACCGCACTGGTTCGTAACTATGCATTCAGCGATACAGAAAACAGACTTAGCAAGGAGTGCGCAATTGTAGTCAATTTGATGTCAGACGTAGATAGCGAAACGTTGAATGAGAAGCTTTATGACGTCGCAACGTCGATCGGACCTATGGTACGATTTAACTCGGACTATGACGTTGTAATAACAGATGCAACTGGAAAGACGCTTCTTTCTACTGCTCATTCTGACAGCGATGACAAAACTCCTATAATTAATACCGAAAAGGGGCTTGGACAGATTCATCTTTCCTATTTTGAAAGGCAGACCGACGAAAACGGACAGGTTGGATATATTTATAACGGTAAGGTCGGAGAGTCCCTTGAGGATCAGTATATGGTATATGCAAGGCCTGTAACCACTGATGGTGAGATAATTGCATACGTCATGACTCTCGCTAACACTAACAGGGAAAACAATTTTGTAAGCGTAACCCGTAGGGTTGTAATTAATAGCTCTATCGGTGTTATGATAGCAGCGGTAGTTGCCGCTTACTTCATCACAGAACGAATCGTTCATCCTTTGCGTAAGATGACTGATGCGGCAAAAAAATTCGCCCGAGGAGACTTTTCAACCAGGGTAGAGGTCTTTAAACCAAATAGCGAGGTTGCAGAGCTGGCAAAGGCATTTAATAACATGGCTGATTCTCTTGAAAGTCTTGAAAAAATGCGAAACTCCTTCCTTGCAAATATCTCTCATGATTTACGTACTCCGATGACCACTATTTCCGGTTTTATCGACGGAATAAATTCCGGTGCAATTCCACCCGAAAAGCATGAATATTATCTTGGCGTTATTTCCGCAGAAGTTCACAGACTTTCGCGTCTCGTAAGTCAGCTGCTTGACGTTTCCAGACTTGAGAGTGGTGAACGGAAGTTCAATTATACAGATTTTGATATAGCCGAGGTGGCGAGAATAATCCTTATTTCCTTTGAGCAGAAGATTGAGGATAAAAAGCTTGACGTCGAGTTTGATGCGGAGTTTGACGGCATGTATGCTCTTGCTGACAAGGATGCTATATACCAGGTGCTTTACAATCTTTGTCATAATGCGGTGAAATTTGCCGCAGAGCAGGGGAAGTTCCGTATCAGTATAACACGTATTACCGACACGAAACTTAGAGTATCTGTCTTTGATCAGGGTCAGACCATCACAGAAGATGATGCTAAGTTGATCTTTGATAGGTTCTATAAAACCGATGAAAGCCGTGGTCTAGATAAGAGTGGCGTAGGTCTTGGTTTGTATATATGTAAGACGATCATAGATGCACACGGTGAGACTATTGGAGTCGAACCGAAAGAAGATGGCTGCGAATTCTGGTTTACCGTGACGGAGGGAACTCAGCCTCAGAAGCGCAAACCACTTCCTGAAATTTCAGAATAGTAAAAAACCGCGTTATTCAATAACGCGGTTTTGATTTTAGGCAGAAACTATATTATGCCTGTTATAGTTAAAATCGCAACACCTGGAGTGCTTGTAAGTGCGCCCGTTACAGGATCACGTGTATAGGTTGCGGCAGGCACGGGTATTGCACCGCCAATAGTGGTGAATTGACCGCTCGCTTCGTCGTATGTGTAGCCAATTCCTTCAACAAGAGAAGTTCCGTTCAGCGCTACGGTGATATTACTGAGTACCGGATTGAAGAGATCCGAAACTAGGAGATTGTCGGTTGCAATAACCTCGCTGTTTCCTGAGTTTTGAATGATAAAGGTGTAGGTGATCTGCTCTCCGCAGGTAACGGTATCGGGGGTAGCTGCTTTTGCGATCGAAAGATTGGGCTCATCTCTTGTGCCTATTTCGGCATTTGCGCTAAGGTTTTCACATAGTCCCTCGCCACTTACGGTAACGGAGTTATATATTTGTGATCCTTGGGAAACGGGAGCAAACTCGTTTGCTCTTACCTCGTAAAGGATTATAACGTTACCGCCTGCAGGAACCTCGATTCCACTTATGACAAGAGTATTATATGCCTGTACTGTGGGGGGTGCCTGAAGAAGGCCGTTCTGATAATAGAGAATCGATCCCTCTACGTAGGTTAAAGGAACCAACTGCTCCGTTCCGCCGGGTAGGGAATATGCGCCAAGATCGTCGATGAGAGTTAAATTCGTTTTTGCTGTCGCATCGGCATTGGAAAGAGTGATTGCGTAAACAATTCCGTCGCCCACACCATAGCTTGTGCTGACCGCGGTTTTGGTTAATGTTATGCCGGAAACAATTTCTCCTTCGGTAATATTTGAATTTGTTACTCTACCGCCAAAGGTGAGAGTTGCCTGATTGTAAAATGTTGCCAATTTTATCTCTCCTTGTTTTTATGGGAGTTTTCCTCCCGAATATAGTATATGAAAAATGGCGAATTTTGACATTTTAATAATATGCTATTGACATTCCTTTTTTCATATGATAGAATAATCGTTGTTATGCGGGTATGGCGGAATTGGCAGACGCGCCAGACTTAGGATCTGGTGTTTACACGTGCAGGTTCGACTCCTGTTACCCGCACCAAAAAAGTCGTATCATTTTGATACGACTTTTTTTATCCAAACCGCAGGTTTGGCATATCATCACGCTTCAGCGTGTATCTCATCAGCCCTTTGGGCTGTATATCATCACTCATCAGAGTGTATTTTCCTGCGGTTTGATGTGAGGAGCGAAGCGACGGATTAGCGAGGGACGAGCGTGTATACAATGCTTTACATTGATGATATCCAGCCACTTCGTACCTGATGATATACACTTTCTGCGAAAGTGATTAAAATGCAAGCTTTTTATTTTTATCCGTAAAACATAAATCGTTCACTTTATACCCCTTTCGTTAAATTTATGGGATATCGTTCAATTATTGATCTTTTAAAATTCCTTGATTTTAGTCAAATTTTATGCTATAATATATTCACCTATAAATAAAATTATGGCGAGGAGGATGTTGACAAGTATGGCAATAAAGACGACAAAAAATGAAAATATATATTTTGTAATTAATTGCTTGGTTATTTTAATTGTTGGATTTGGAATATTTATTTACTCAATACATCCCGATCTTACTGACTTTCGAAATTCTATATATGGATTAATAGTTTATTTTTTGGTTTTAGCAGGAATAATACTGTATGTAACTTTATCACGTAAAATCAGTATGCCGTTGTTAGGTAAAATCACAGTTTGGGTATATGGATTGTTATTTTTATTATCGGGCATTTTCGATTTTGGAAGAATAGAAATGTTATTCTTTTTTATATACGCCATAGTTAATGTTTGTATCGCTATATATTTATATAAAAAACACGGTATTGATTATAAAAGCGTTTGGCTATTCGGTGCCTTTTCATATTTATCAACTGCGTTTATTGTGTTAAGGGTAAAATACTTGCACGATGAGTTTACTTCACCTTTTATGTGGGCGGCAATAATCGTATCAATTATAGTATTTATTCCGTTTTTAATTTATGCTATAAAATATTATATGCCATATAGAGAGTGGGAGAACGTCATCGGCGTGCCTTTTTCGGCGTTGCTGTGCAGCTTTGTATTTGTATGGTTGACAGTCTCATCTATGAATGTTTATTTGGACACGTCTGCTCCTACATATGAGGAATATATCATTATGGACAAAGATATTAGAGCAGGTTCAAGGCAGGCAACAACTTATGAGTTTGAAGTCAAAAAAGACGACACTACTTTTACGATAGGCGTGTCTGAAACAACATATTATAGCCATGAGATAAATGATACAATTAAGTTATCCATATATAGCGGAGCATTTAACGAGCCATATTGTATACATGAAAACAACAGCGACTAATGTATTAACTTCCAATTTATCAAATTAAAATGGGCGCAAACTCTTTCACCGAAATGCACCCATAACTCTAAATTTCGCACCCATTGTAAATGGTATCCAAATTTTAGATTGTTCACACAAAAGGATGCTTGTCGTACAACGATCAAGCATCTTTTTCCTTTTAAGGCAGTCTCCAGGCATTGATGTTTGCTACGCAAACCAAGTTCGGTTTACCCGTTGGCAAATGTTGCGCCCGAAGCAAAAAGACACTTCGCTTTTTTACGTATATTATTGAAAAATTGATATTTATATGATATAATTATTTTAACAAGCAAAATATAAGGAGACTTTTATGAAAAAAATAGCCTTTGTACTTGTTTTAATAACGTTGTTTATTAATCTTGTTTCCTGCAATATAATTGAAGGATTCATTAATCCCGATAAGGGTAATAATCCGCCTTCGGGAGACGTGGGAGATAAAGGGGAGCCTGAGAAACCCTCCGATTCTGAAAAGCCGGGGGATAATGAGAATCCTGAAAAACCTGATGATAGTGGTAATAAGCCCACAACTCCACCTGATGAGAATCACAATTCTTCTCTCATTAAGGTTTATGGTGCCAGGGGACTCAACGAGCAGATCTGGGTCGGTATAACTGTAACTGAGAATTTCTCATACAAGGTTTCTTATATGCATGAGGGCGATACCGAGTATACCGAGCTTGACAGCAACTTGATGATTGCTTCAGGAGATAAAATCGATTGTTATATTCTAGGTATAAAAAAAGGGAATTACACTATAAAAATCGAGGCAGAAAACGAAACTACCACCGCATCTAAGGTATACGAGGGCGTGTTCGTTGATGCGCAGGACAGAAGCGGATATGCCCATTTCGGTTCTACCGAGGGCGTTGGTGCCTATAACGATGACGGTACTGTTAAGGATGACGCGAAGATAGTTTACGTCACCAATGAGAATAAGAATACCGTTACCTGTGAGATAGAGGGGACAGAGTATGTCGGTCTTGTCAATATTCTTCAGGCACAATATAAGTCTCAGACACCTATGCTTATAAGAGTTATTGGTAAGATCACAACTAATCAGTGGAACTACAAAAACGTTGAGCCAAGACTTAGCGATGGTTCCAACGCAACCGCCGATTTCTTTGAAAACACCTTCTCTACAGAATATGGTGAAAACCTGGCTAACCTTATAGTTAAAATGAAGGGTAACGGCGGTGGTGCCAAAACCTACAACTACAGAACAACCGCTGAGGGACTTACCGAGGTCAGACTTACCAACGGCGGCACTAAATATACCAGTTATAAGGGAAGCGATTTCCCATCCTTCACAGGAAAGAGCGTTTTTGATGATGATTCCTACTACAATATGCTTGAGGTTAAGGGATCCAAAAACATAACCATTGAGGGCGTTGGTGCGAATGCCGAGTTCTTCCAGTTCGGTATTAGCTTTGAGGAATGCAATAATATTGAAATTAAAAACATTACCTTCACCGATTATCCTGAGGATGCGTTGAATTTCCTTGGTGGAAAGAGGGAAGATCTGGCAAGCTTTAGCAGATACTGGGTTCACAACTGCAGCTTTAACCGTGGCTATAATGCCTGGGACATCTCAGGAGAGCGTGATAAATTTGCCGGTGACGGCTCGATAGATTTTAATAACGTCTCTAACCTTACACTTGCATACAATTACTTTAATAATACGAAGAAGAGCATGCTCTTCGGTAGCGGTGATTCTGAGGCTTGCATGAATTTCACCATGCATCATAATAACTTTTATAAGGTTGATTCCAGACTTCCGTTGGGTAGAAACGTAAATATTCATTCTTATAATAATTACTTCGATCAGTGCGGAAATTGCTCTGACATAAGAATGAACTCCTATATTTTCAGCGAAGGAAATTACTATAACTCCACTAAAAAGCCCTTTATCCTATCCTCCAGTGTTGTAAAATCCTATGGGGACCATTTTGAGAATTCCGGCAATACCGGAGCAACCATCGCAGCCTCTCGTAACCAGGCTGTTTCAAGCGGTTGCAAGCCGGATAAGAAAACCGATTATTCTAAATTCGATATAAATCCTGATCTTTTCTATTACGATGCAGAAAACAATCGTTCGGACGTTTCGGTTATGCTTGATGCCAAGGATGTTCCCGGCTTTGTGAAAATGTACGCAGGTGCCGGTGTTACGAAACAGCTTGTACTTGACGATTATAACTAAAGGAGTATAATATGACTAGCAAAGAAAGATTTATAGCTATTTACAAAAAACATATTTCCCGTGAGGGAGCAGATAAACTGCTCGAGTATCTTCTTTCAGATGCATCGGATTTCTTTACAGCTCCTGCAAGCTCCAGATTCCATTGCTCATACGAGGGAGGACTTTGCGATCATTCAATAAACGTTTATGAGTGCCTTGACTCCTATCTTAAATCCGATAGAGTAAGGGAAGTGTTCGGATTTGAGTATTCCGACGAGAGCATTGCAATAGTATCTCTGCTTCACGATCTTTGTAAGGTCAATATCTATAAAAAGGGATTCAGAAACGTTAAGGACGAGAAGGGTATGTGGCAAAGAGTCGATACCTTTGAATACGATGACAAACTTCCTTACGGACATGGCGAAAAGAGCGTATATATCATTTCAGGATATATGAGGCTTACACGCGAGGAGGCGTTTGCTATCAGATATCACATGGGATATTCTTCAACGGAGGATGCGCGTAACGTCTCTGCGGCGTTTGAGATGTTTCCGCTTGCCTTTGCACTTTCCACGGCGGATAGTGAAGCAACCTACTTCGTTGAGTCTAAAAACAAGATGATTTAATATAAAAAGTAAAGACCTGTTTGAAAAATCAAACAGGTCTTTTTTATTCTGCCTAAGTTTAAACTTGATTATTCAGCAACTATAAGGAAGGGATAAATCTCCTGACCGCCGTCAATGAAGTAGGCCTCGACCGCGGGATAGGTTCGTGACATATAGTCTTTAAGGATTTCGCGTTCTTCATTCGTAGCATCCTTGCCAAAGAAGATAGTTATCATAAACCTATCCTGTTCAGCGAGGAGAATATCTATGAGACCGTAGGTGGATACCATCTTGTCAGGGCCGGAAATTGCTATTTCCTTGGCAATAATGCCCATGGTATCGCCCTCTGTAACGTGTACGCCGTTCATATCTGCATCTCTGATAGCAGGGGAAATTGATCCTGCGGTGATTCTGCCGATGGCGTCCTCCGCCTCCTGCATCAGTTCGTCAGGCTCTGCAAAATCAAAGCTCATAGAGGACATTGCCACGTATCCCGCGCCAATACTCTTGGTTGGTACAACGTATATCTTGGCGCTTTCGTATATCTCGGCAGCCTGGGTTGCAGCCATAATTATGTTGCCGTTGTTGGGAAAAACAAAGATGATTTCAGCGTTTACCCTCGCAAATGCATCGAGGAAGTCGTTAGTAGAGGGGTTGTTTGTCTGTCCTCCTTCAACGATTCTGTCTGCTCCAAGCTCAACGAAGAGATTGGAAATACCATCACCATTGCTTACAGCGACTATTCCGTATTTCTTCTTGGGCTGAGATTCCTCTGCCTTTGCAATATCCTCTGCTTTGAGCTCGGTATGCTGGAGGGACATATTTTCAATCTTCACGTTAATAAATTCGCCGAACTTACGAACGTGACGCATAACCTTATCGGGACGAAGGGTATGGATATGAATTTTAACTATAGTATCTGTCTGGAAGCAGACTATTGAATCACCAAGGGTCATCAAGTGTGCCTTGAGCTCGTCAAGATCGAAGGGGTGCTCGAGAAGCTTTCTGTTCATAAGCTGAACGAGAAGCTCGGTGCAGTAACCAAACTCCATCTCGCTGTCAGGGCCAAAGCTTCCCTCGGTTGCTGTAGGCATCTTGGGCTTGGGAAGGGGTGATGCATCTGCAAATTCAACGTCTTCGCCGTTAAGAACTCGGTTAAGTCCCTCTATGATATAAAGCAGACCTGCTCCACCGGAGTCAACAACGCCTGCCTCGCCAAGGGCAGGGAGGATCTCGGGAGTTCTTTCAAGAGATGCGTTCATTTCCTTTACAAGGTCGGCAAAGAGCGATTGAACGGTACTCTTGGAGTTGACACGGGATACGGCATATTCAACCGCTTCACGTGCAACCGTAAGGATCGTGCCCTCGGTGGGAGTCATAACGGAAATATATGCCTTTTCAACACCAAGCTCAAGTGCATGTGCAAGCTTCTTTGCATCAGCCTTCTCGACGTTCTCAAGACCCTTTGCCATTCCTGCAAAGAACTGAGAAAGAATTACACCCGAGTTACCTCTTGCGCCGAGAAGCATTCCTTTGGAAGCTACTCTGAGAACCTCTGCAAGGTCGTCGGTATCGATATTATCGAGAGAGGCTACACCACTCTGGATAGTCATACTCATATTGTCGCCGGTATCACCATCGGGAACAGGGAAGACGTTAAGCTTATTAACCTCCTCTGCGTTAGCCTGAAGGGAAGAAGCACCGCCACGCATCATTTTGGCGAAAAGATAACCTCCAAGCTGTTTAATGCTCCACTTATCGTTGGATTTTTTACTTGAATTGGTCTTTTTATTGCTGTCGGTTTTCTTTTCGGTGGTTTTATTGGGCTTTTTTTGCTCAGCCTTTACGTCTTTTTTCTTTTCGTCCTTAGACGATTTTTTAGCCTTAGCTTCTGCCGTTTTCTTTTCCTTGGCAGCATCATTCTTGGCGGGCTTCTTTGGCTTTGGCTCTGTTTTTGCCTTGATTGCCTTCACTACCTTTTCGGCGGTTGAGGGGGCCTTTTCGGCTTTAGTTTCCTTATTATCGTTTATAGATTTGGACATAGTTAATCTCCTATATTGTCGTGGTTATCTCTCCTTTCCAATAAAGAAGAGTGCCAGCGTGCCGGGGCCGGAGTGAGATCCAATAACCGGTCCGACATCGGTAATTAATCGTGTGTTTACATCGAAGCGAGATTTCAGCATATCTGAAAGGAGCTTTGCATCATCTATACAGTCAGCGTGTGAAATATATACATCGTGGCTTCCTTCGTGAAGCTCGCCGTATTTATCACACATTGCAACGAGAGTAGCCCGTCTGCCTCTGACCTTACCAACGTTGATCAAACGTCCTTTGTCATCGACGTGGAGCAGGGGTTTTATTCCAAGCATATTACCAAAGAAAGCGGTACTTGGATTTATCCTTCCGCCTCGCTTCAAATATTCAAGGTCGTCAACCGTAAACCAGTGGCAGACCTTTCCTTTCATACTCTCGGCATATTCCACAGTTTCCTCAAAGCTTGCTCCTCTGGTTTGCTTTCCTTTTGCCAGGTCGATGAGCAGGGCGATTCCTGCTGAGGCACAAAGGCTGTCGATGACTGCAATTTTTCTGTTCGGATATTTTTCTTTCAATTCGGCAGAGGCAATACACGCTGCCCGGTATGTCATACTTAGTGCAGAAGAAAAAGCAATATAAATTATATCCTGCTCGTTCTTGAGAATTCTTTCAAAAGCAGATATGAATTCTGCAGTGTTGACGCCGGAGGTCTTGGCGACTCCGCCTTTTCTCATTTTGTCGTAAAATTCCTTGCATTCCATTTCATTACACTTGTATTCTCTCTTTTCACCGTCAAAACGGAAGGAAAGTGAAACAGAAGGCATAGAACGTTCATCGAGCATCTTCGCTGTAAGATCGCATGAGGAATCGCAGATAATAGAGTAGTTTTGCATTTTTATTCTCCTATACTTTTATCAATGATAATTTTATGCTGAAAAGGGGATATAAAATCAGCAATACTTAAAATAAAGTAAAAATATAAGAGTCCTGCTAATTATACTACAATTTGACAGATTTGTCAAGCATTTCGGGCTTTTTATGATTTGCCATAAAATTGGCAAAAGAAAAGGATACCCGCATAGAGTATCCTTGTTGGCGCAGAGGGACCCAAACCAACCCTCGTGTGCTTTTGGCACAAACTGATTTCGAGTCAGCCCCGTTATGACCGCTTCGATACCTCTGCGTATAAAAAACATATTAAATTTTACAGAATTTTGATAGAAAACTGTCAACCAGCCTTCAAAAAATCCTCACACTAAATTCCGGAAAAGTGAGAGTTTACAAGGAACTAGAGATACGAAATAGTGACGAAACCGAGTTTCTTTCGAGTCAGCCCCGTTATGACCGCTTCGATACCTCTGCATAGATATGATGCAACAGCGTGCATCCTTGTCAGGCGTAGGGTGAGGATATATTCGCCAAGGGCGAAATACCTCTTTATGATGCGTACTGTGTACATTTTATTTAAGGAACTTTGATAAAACACTGCCTACCAAAAATTCCGTTTGCATTTTCACGCTCAATGAGTATATCATACTTTACACAAAAAATCAAGTGGTTATTTAAAAAAAGATAAAAATAATGAGCATATAATTGTGACTTGATCACAGAGGAGTAAAATAACTCTTGACTATTCATAATATCTATGATAAAATTAAAATAGAAAATAAGATTACCTTCTGAAAGGAGGAAAAATATGAAAAGTCGAAACTATGAGCACTTGAGTCAGGAAATGTCTGATCGTATCAGATATGACAGAGAGCATGGAATCCGCCCAAATTTTGCGGCAGACGGAAGTAAAGCACAGAGAAGGGATATGTTATCGGATAGAGAATCTGCGTGGCGCCCTGCATATCTCAGGGACGTTGACAAGATACTTCATAGCCCATATTACAACAGGTATACGGATAAAACCCAGGTTTTCTCGTTCTATAAGAATGACGATATTACAAGACGAGCCTTGCACGTACAGCTTGTTTCAAGAACCGCCCGTACACTTGGAGCTGCTCTTGGCTTAAATCTTGATCTTATTGAGGCTATTTCCTTGGGACATGATATCGGTCACACCCCCTTTGGACACGCAGGTGAGAGATACATCAGCGAGGTATATCACGCAGAGACCGGTCGTTATTTCAATCATAACGTACACAGCGTCAGAGTTCTTGACAGGATTTTTGATCATAACATCACCTTAGATACACTTGACGGAATTATCGGCCATAACGGTGAGTTTGAAATGGACGAATATCGTCCTGCGACTTTGGAGAACTTTGAAGCCTTTGACAAAATGGTTGAGAGCTGCTACGTTGATGAATCAAATATAATCAAGATTATTCCTTCTACACTTGAGGGATGTGTTGTTCGCGTATCGGATATAATTGCCTATCTCGGCAAGGACCGCCAGGATGCGGTAAGAGCAGGGTTGCTTGATTCCTCGCTCGACATTGGTGATGCTGGCATTGGTACAATTAACTCCGATATTATGAATAACCTTATGGTTAATATTATCGAAAACAGCTACGGAGAGCCCTATATCAAGCTTGATGCAGAGCATTATCAGAGCATGAGCCAGGCAAAGCGTGATAATTACGAGCAGATTTACAAGAAGGATCACGTATCTAAGGTTCTCGATGAGACCGTCAGACCTATGATGCACAGAATGTATTATCAGCTTCTTAGCGATCTGAAGTCAGGAAAGAAGTCCTCTCCCATTTTTAAGCATCACGTGGACTTTGTTCTTAATAATCATTATGCACACAGCAAGCCCTATCTTGAGACGGAACCCAATCAGATCGTTGTGGACTATATTGCATCAATGACCGATGATTACTGCACTGAGCTTTATAAGTTCTTGTTCCCAAGAAGCAAGGTGGATATTCAGTATCATGGATATTTCGAGGAGCTCGAACCTGTAAAATAAAAAAATGCACTCGAAAGAGTGCATTTTTTATATCCAATTTAATAATTAGTTGGAAATGTAGGGGAGAAGTGCCATCTGGCGAGCTCTCTTGATAGCTACGGTGAGCTGTCTCTGGTGGAGAGCGCAGTTGCCGGAAACACGTCTGGGGAGAATCTTAGCTCTCTCAGAGGTGAACTTTCTAAGCTTAGCGATATCCTTGTAATCGATCTCGGTAACCTTATCCTGGCAGAAGATGCAAACCTTCTTTCTTCTATGGTTCTGACGGAATGCAGGACGATTATTGTTTTCCATGAGTTTTATCACCTTTCCGACTCACGATTTCTATATTGCATCAACCACAGTGAGCCTAGCGGCTGATGGACGAGTTGCCCAAATTAGAAGGGAAGGCTCTCGTCGCCGGGAATTTCTTCAAAATCAGCACTGCCTGTGCTGTTGAAAGAGGGAGCGCCGTATGCCGAGGGAGTGTAATTCTGTCCCTGGGGCTTGCCCTCGCCGTTGCTTTGAGAAGCGGCAGGTGCTCCGAAGCTAACCTCATCGGCTACAACCTCGGTGGCGTATCTCTTCTGGCCGTTGTTGTCAGTCCAATTTCTTGTCTGAATGCTTCCGCAAATTACAATGCTACTTCCTTTTTTGAAGTAACGGGAAACAAACTCAGCCTGTTGTCTCCATGTAACGATGTTAATGAAGTCTACAGACTGCTGACCCTGCTCAGCCTTGGAATAGCGACGGTTAACACCGATAGAGAAGCTGCAAACGGAAATGCCGCTTGTAGTCTGCTTAAGCTCGGGATCTGCCGTCATGTGGCCCATAAGAATGACCTTGTTTAAATCTGCCATAGTTATATGACCATCCTTTCAATAAAAAGTATGCAGATAAACTGCTTAGTTGCGAAATTAAGCCTCGGTTACTTCAACCTCAGCGGTAGCTTCGGGAGCTTCAACAACTTCCTCAGCCTTAGCTGCCTTCTCGATCTTGGTGGTGGTCATGTAACGAAGAACGCCTTCGGTAATGCCAAGCACACGCTCAAGCTCAAGAGGGAAGCTGGGTTCGCTCTTATAGGAAACAAGCACGTAGTATCCTTCGGTGATGTAGTTGATAGGATACGCAAGTCTGCGCTTGCCCCACTCGTTAACTTCAACGTCAGAACCGTTGTCGTTAATGAGGTTAACGAACTTCTCGATAACAGCCTTAGCATCATCCTCAACAAGGTTGCCGCTTACTGCAAAGAGAGTCTCGTAAGAACAAATCTTCTTTTCCATCTGATTTTTACCTCCTTTTGGTCATTTGGCTGCCGCGTGGCAGCAAGGGGTTGAGCACACTAGCCCAAACTACCTGAGTATTATATCACAAGCAATTCACTTTGTCAATAGCAAAATAAAATATTTTTTATTATAGGTTGATTTTTATGAAATAATATTGTATAATATTGTAGAAATGCAGTAAGGAGGTGGTTTGGGTGACAGTACTCGAAAAGGCAAATGCTAAAATTAATCTTTTCCTTGACGTTACGTCACGCAGGGAAGATGGATTCCACGACATTAAGAGTGTTATGCAATCGGTATCCCTTTGCGATTACATTAGGTTAAGCGCTGAGGTAAGCGAAAAAACAATGATATCCATAACCACGAATCACTCCGATCTTCCTTTGGATGAAAACAATTTAGTTTATAAGTCTGCCGTAAAATATCTCAAACATTTTGGCATAAGAGCAAAGATAGATGTTGATCTTGAAAAGCATATCCCTGTCGGCGCAGGCCTGGGAGGAGGCTCGAGCGATGCAGCAGCAACCCTGCGTGCTTTGAATAAGATATTTGGTCATGCAACAGAGACAGAGTTGCTTTCTATGGCGGCAGACCTTGGCAGTGATGTTCCTTTCTGCCTTGTTGGCGGAACGGCAATATGTACCGGTAGGGGAGAAAAAATGGAGAGAATACAGGGGAACAATTATCATCTTGTTATTTCTATAGGAAACATGAGGGTTTCCACTCCTAAGGCATATGCTATGCTAGATGATAAATATAACAACTTTTACTCGTCATCCTACACGCCTAAGATAGATGTAACATCATTTTACAATATCTTTGAGAGCGTAACTGATATAGATGAAATAGGCCGTATTAAAGAAATTATGATAAAAAACGGAGCAGAACAGGTTTTGATGAGTGGAAGTGGTCCTTCCGTTTTTGGTATATTCGAGAACGAGAATGTAGCAACTGAGGCTCGAAACAGACTTGTGGATGCTGGCTTTGTTGCCTTTGTTGCCACCTCTGAAGGAGGAAATTACTAATGATTTACGACCTTCTCGCCCCTTTTTATGATTCGATCAACGCTGATATAAACTACGGGAAGTGGGCAGATTTTATTGAGGAAATATTGAAAAGAGAGTGCAAAGCTCGCCCTGAGCTAGTCCTTGACCTTGGATGTGGCACTGGGAAAATGACCATAGAGCTGGCAAGACGTGGATACGATATGACCGGTATTGATTATTCCCCCGAAATGCTTGATATTGCCAGGTCTGAGGCTGAAAATGAAGGACACGACATTCTTTGGCTGTGCCAGGATATGCGTGAATTCGAGCTTTACGGTACGGTAGATGCCGCAGTAAGCTGCCTAGATTGTATTAATCATCTTGAAGATGAAGATGATCTCATAAAATGCTTTTCTCTTATGCACAATTATCTTATTCCGGACGGAATATTTATTTTTGACGTGAATGGAAGGTATAAATTTGAGAATATTTATGCCGACAATACCTATGCTATGGAGGAGGATGGAGGACTTTGTGTTTGGGAGAATTACTACGACCCCGAAGCAAAGCTTTGCGATTTTTACATCACTCTCTTTAAGGAGTGTGCTGACGGCAGATATGAGAGATATGACGAAACGCAGTCAGAGAGAATGTATACGTTAAAAGAATTGCGAAATGCTCTTGAAAAATGTGATATGGAATTTCTTGGCGCATACGGCGATTTCGAATTTTCTCCCGGAAGTGATGATAATGAACGAATATATATAGTAGCAAAATGCAGAAAGTGAATAATATGGAAAATAAAAATATTGCAAATTCGACAATACTTAGAGCCATGACACGTGATGGCTCTGCTCGTGTTCTGGTAATTAATTCAAGAAAAATTGTAAACGATGCTATCGGTTTCCACAAAACCTCTCCAACCGCGTCTGCCGCTCTTGGAAGACTTTTGACTGCAACCTCGATGATAGGTACAATGCTTCCCGAGGAAGGGGACAATGTAACAATCAGTATTCAGGGTGATGGTGAGGCAGGCAGACTACTTGCGGTTGGCGATTATTTCGGTAACGTCAAGGGATATATTCAGAACCCTCTTGCAAATCCTCCCAAGAAGCCAAACGGAAAGCTTGACGTTGGCGCAGCAGTAGGCGAGGGAACTATTTCCTTTGTTAAGTCGGTCGGAGCTATTGAGCCTCAGGTTGGAACTATCGAACTTGTTTCGGGAGAGATTGCAGAGGACATTGCGACATATTTTGCAAAGAGTGAGCAGATTCCTACTGTGCTTTCTTTGGGAGTCCTCGTTGATACCGATTATTCCTGTCTTGCTTCGGGAGGCGTGCTTATTCAGCTTATGCCTTTTCCCGATGAGGAGACCGTTGACCTCATTGAGCGTAATGCGGCAGATCTTGTGAATATTTCCAGATACTTCAGAGATGGCAAAACTAACGAAGAAATAATGGAGATCGCTATGCGCGATATTCCATTTGATATTTTCGACAGTATTGAAGTTGGCTACAAGTGCGACTGTTCGGCTCATCGTATGCAGGAAAAGATCAAGAGCCTTGGTAAAGCTGAGATCCTCAAGATGCTTGACGAACAGGTTGCAGAGGGCAAGGCCCGTGAGCTTACTGCCATTTGCCGTTTCTGTAATAGCGAATATACCTTCAGCGAAAAAGAGCTTGTATAATAGCATAGAAATCCTCGGAGCATATAATGAACCGAGGATTTCTTTTGGTTGAGGTGATTGTATGAATTTTGAGGGATTAAATTGCTTTTTATCCGAGGATAACATAAAGAGGCATAGGGAGTTTCTTAATACGGCAAGGTTGAAATTATCAATTTTACATAAAAGCGATAGCAGACTCAAGGGAATTACCCTTGATGAGGCAAGAAGACTCAGGGGAGACAGATCGCTTAGAGAAGAGCTTTGCAGTCTGTTATGGTGCATAAATTCTCATGAGGCTTATTTTGATTCATTTAGGGTCAATCCCTACGTCAATCCAAGGAAAAGGACAATGTCGGAAAAAATGTTATATGATATTTATTCCTTAGGAATGAGCAAGGACCACGGATTCATATGCATTTCAGGCGAATGCGACAACGTTAAGCTTTCCTTTTCTGATGAGAATAACCGATTTGAAAATTTTGATGGTAAAATTCTTTGCCTTGATCTTTATGAGCACGCATACTTTTTGGATTACGGATATAATAAGGACAAATATCTAAAAAATGCTATTAACCATTTAAACATAGGCAGAGTACTTGACAATTCCCAGGGAAAAGCGTATAATTAAATAAAAACATAAGGACGGTATAAAAATGGCAATCATAAGAGGTAATGCAGTTGTTGGTCAGTCCGGCGGTCCTACTGCTGCCATTAATGCAACACTCGCAGGTGTTATCAGAGGCGCATTTGAAGCTCACTGTGCAGGCGTAATCGATAAGATATATGGTATGAGAAACGGCATTGAGGGGCTCCTTGAAGAAAGAATGGTTAACCTTACCGAGTTTTTTGCCAACGAAGAGGACATCGAGACTCTTGAACTTACTCCTGCTGCCGCACTCGGATCCTGCAGAAAAAAGATGAAGTCTCCCAAAGATGACCCTGAGACCTACGAAAGACTCTTCGAGATTTTCAAGAAATACGATATCAGATACTTTTTCTATATCGGTGGAAACGACTCTATGGATACCGTACTAAAACTGTCGCAATATGCAGCTGAGCACGAATATGAGATGCGTGTCGTTGGCGTTCCAAAGACTATTGACAACGACCTTATGATTACCGATCATACACCTGGATTTGGTTCTGCCGCAAAATATGTGGCTATTACAATGAAAGAGATTCTTCGTGACGTATCGGTTTATACGACCAAGGCGGTCACTATCGTTGAGATCATGGGAAGGGATGCAGGCTGGCTAACCGCTTCCGCTGCTCTTGCCGAGCCGGATCTTATATACCTGCCGGAGGTTAAGTTTGATCCCGATGAGTTCCTTTCATCTATAAGACGAATTCAGGAGGAGCATCCTGCTGTGCTTGTTGCGGTTTCCGAGGGAATCAGGTTCGCCGACGGACGCTACGTCGGAGAAGGCCTTGGTGGAAGAAAGGTTGATGCATTCGGCCACGTAGCTCTCTCGGGGGCGGGCAGAGTGCTCGAAGATCTTGTTAAGCAGGAAATAGGTTGCAAGGTAAGATCCATTGAACTGAATCTTCCCCAGCGATGCGCCGCGCATATCGCCTCGAAAACAGATATTGATGAATCGGTTGGCGTTGGACGTGCAGCAGTTGAGGCTGCCACCAAAGGTAAAACCGGAGTAATGATGACTATTAATAGGGCAGAAGGGGATAAATACTCTGTATTTTACGATTCCTTTGACATTTCACAAATTGCAAACGGAGTAAAGCGTGTACCACGGGAATTTATTAACGCCGAAGGTAACCACATTACTCTTGCTTGCGTGAAATATCTCGCGCCGCTGATTGTTGGTGAGGTTTTCCCTGAATTTGAAAACGGACTTCCTAAGCATATAGTTATTTAAATAGAAAAAGTGCCGATTATTCGGCACTTTTCTTTATTCGGGTCTTTCGTTCTTTTCTTTGAATGCGCGGTAAATGAAATAGATTGCAACACCGCTTAGTAGTACTACTGAAATAGTCACGAAAATATCACGGGATGCAAAAGTCTTAGGGAAGACCTCCTCCATGTCCTCGACAACGATAACGATGGGAATGTCGGTTTCGCTTGTGAACTCCAGAAGTGCACGGTTTACCGTGTCACTGTTCATTTCAAGAGAACTGTGATTTGTGAGATGTGATTTGTATCCGGCAGGAGAACCCGATTCTACGTCAAAGCTTGATTTGAGATTAAGGTTTACAATTCGGTCAGTCATACCGTCAATAACAGAGGATAGGTTTTTGCTCAGCGAATTCTCGTAGTATGACGAGATTTTCCCCTTCATCTCGTATCCGAATTCGGTGTATTCGTTTCCGAACATAGAATATACATCTTCAGTAATGTTATCTCCGACCCATGCTATTGTGTAATAGCCCTCACGCTCCTCGTCTACAAGGAAAACGATAAGGATGTTGTCCTCATATTCGTTGGCTACGGAGAATTCCTTGGCATATTGATTGTCAGCGTAGTCCTGCATTGCCGATTCGTTATATTTGATCTGACCGCCTCGGGAGATATTGGTGATGGAAGTACCTACAACACCAAAGATATTAGTTAGCGTGGTGATCAGAACAATACAAATAATAATGGGAATAAATGCAAGTCCCATCATTCCGCCAAAGCATCCGCCGTGATATCCGTAATAGGGTCTACGGAAGCCAAAGAAAGGGAAGAATCCGAAATGAGGTCTATGGTAATGATGGTGGTGATGAGGCGCACCAAATCCTCCGGGTCTCGGACCGCTACCGAACCCTTCGGGTCTTGGTCCACCGCCAAATCCTCCGCCACGGGATCCGCCTCCGAATCCGCCGCCTCTAGCTCCTCCGCCTGGTCCTGGCATAATAATTCCTCGCTTTCCATAACATATTTACTATAATTTTACCAAATAAATGTTAACAATTCAAGTACGGCAATAAAAATAAAAAATTTTTCAAAAACACTTGATTTTTTTATATAGTTATGTTATAATACTTCAGGAAAAATGTGATAGTATGCATTGTGAGTGCCTAAGGACCCTCTCAGCCTTGGTTTTAACATAGCATTTATCGCGTAAAATTTAAAAGGAGAAACAAAATGGCTAATATTAAGTCCGCAAAGAAGCGTATCCTTGTTAACCAGACCAAGGCACTCCAGAACCAGATGGTTAAGAGCCAGCTTAAGACCGTTATCAAGAAGTTCAACGCAGCTGTTGAGGCTGGCGACAAGACCGCAGCTTCCGAGCTTTACAGACTTGCTGTTAAGAAGGTAGACCAGGCAGTTGCTCACGGTATCCTTCACAAGAACAACGCGGCTCACAAGAAGTCCGAGTTCACCAAGAAGTTCAACGTAATGGCGTAAGCCAAATAGATAAAGTCCGCCTTAACCCAGCGGACTTTTTTATTTTAAAAATGGCTGTCTCGATTGAGACAGCCATTTTATCATTTGTGTTAGAAGTTAAACTTCTTTCTAGCAACATAAGATGTGTGAAGTGCGTGGTGTGCTGCGTGACAGCCGTAACCGCCCTTGAAGTAGTTGTCGTAAACTTCCTTGATAACGGGGTTAAGGTGAGACTTTCTCATCTCCATCTTGGTATCCTGGTCGTAGAGAGCCTTTGCTCTTACAGCCTTAAGATCCACAGTATCACGAACGTGCTGAGGCTGGATAGGCTGACCGCCACCGTTTACACAGCCGCCGGGACAACCCATGATCTCAACGAAGGTCCAATCTGCTTCGCCCTTTGCAATCTTGTCCATAACAAGCTTTGCATTAGCGGCACCGGATGCAACACATACCTTAATATCCATACCTGCGATATTGTAGGTAGCTTCCTTGAGACCCTCGGTACCACGAACCTCGTGGAACTCGATTTCAGCGTTATCCTTGCCGGTGAGAACGTCGTTAGCGGTACGGAGAGCAGCCTCCATAACGCCACCGGTAGCACCGAAGATAACAGCCGCACCGGTATCAACGCCAAGGGGACAGTCAAATTCCTCGTCGGGAAGGGAAGTGAACTTGATGCCGGCTCTGCCGATCATTCTTGCAAGCTCACGGGTGGTGAGCGCTACGTCAACGTCAACGGTACCTTCTGCAGCGGACATATCCTCTCTCTGAACCTCAAACTTTTTTGCAGTACAGGGCATGATAGAAACTACGAAGATATCCTTGGGGTCATAGCCCATCTTATCAGCCCAGTAGGTCTTGATAAGCGCGCCGCCCATCTGCTGGGGAGACTTGCAGGAGGAAAGGTGCTTTGTCATATCGGGATAGTAAAGCTCGCAGAACTTAACCCATCCGGGAGAGCAGGAGGTAATCATGGGAAGAGTACCGCCATTGTTAACTCTGTCAAGAAGCTCGGTTGCTTCCTCAACGATGGTGAAGTCTGCCGCGGTATTTGTGTCAAATACCTTCTCAAAACCGAGACGGCGGAGAGCAGCAACCATCTTGCCTTCAACGTTAGTGCCGATAGGCATATCGAAGCACTCGCCAAGAGTTGCTCTGATGGAGGGGGCGGTCTGAACTACAACGTGCTTGGTAGGATCAGCAAGCGCCGCCCATACCTTGTCAGTGTCGTCACGCTCAACGAGAGCGCCGGTAGGACATACAGCGGTACACTGACCGCAGGAGATACAGGGAGTATCGTTAAGATTCAGCGCGAAGGGCTGGCCGATGCAGGTATCGATACCACGGTTGTTGGCACCGATAACAGAAACGTACTGTTCCTCACAAACCGCAACACATCTACGGCAGAGAATACACTTGTTGTTGTCTCTTACGAGGTGGGGGGTAGAGTAGTCAAGCTCATAAGTGGGCTTGAATCCTTCGAATGCGTGAGAGTCAACTCCGTACTCAAGGCAGAGCTTCTGAAGCTCACAGTTGGTGGAACGAGAGCAGGAGAGACAGTTCATATCGTGGGTGGAAAGGATAAGCTCGAGAGTTGTCTTTCTTGCGGCTCTGACCTTTGCGGTGTTGGTCTGAATCTCCATACCCTCGGTAACGGGGTATACGCAGGCGGTAACAAGACCGCGAGCGCCGGTAGCCTCAACAACACAGATACGGCAAGCGCCGATTTCGTTCTTTTCCTTCATATAGCAGAGAGTGGGAATCTCCACACCTGCAACACGGGCAGCCTCAAGAATGGTTGCGCCCTTGGGTACGCTTACAGCAATACCGTTAACTTTTACATTTAACATTTCCATTTTCAGCGTACTCCTTTCATTACTTCTTAGAAATAGCGTTAAACTTACATCCGGCAACACAAGCACCGCACTTGATACACTTGGAGGTATCAATAGTATAGGAAGGAAGCTTGTGACCGGGGGCAACGTAATCGGTCTTTGTGATAGCGTCAACAGGGCAGTTCTTTGCGCACTTGCCACAGCCAATACACTTATCCTGGTCGATTACGAAGGAGAGAAGGCTCTTACATACGCCTGCAGGGCACTTCTTATCTACAACGTGAGCGATATACTCGTCACGGAAGAACTTGAGTGTTGCAAGCACAGGGTTGGGAGCAGTCTGTCCAAGACCACAGAGAGAGTTTGCTTTGATGTAGTTGCAAAGCTCCTCAAGTCTATCAATATCCTCAAGCGTGCCCTTACCCTCGGTAATCTTATCAAGAAGCTCAAGGAGTCTCTTGGTACCAACACGACAGGGAGTACACTTACCGCAGGATTCGTCAACGGTAAACTCAAGGAAGAACTTAGCCATATCAACCATACAGTTGTCTTCATCCATAACGATAAGACCGCCGGAGCCCATCATACAGCCGAGAGCTACAAGGTTATCATAGTCTACTTCGGTGTTGATAAGGCTTGCAGGAATACATCCGCCGGAAGGACCACCGGTCTGGGCAGCCTTGAACTTCTTACCGCCGGGGATACCGCCACCGATCTCATTAATGATGGTGTCAAGGGTTACACCCATAGGAATCTCAACAAGACCTGTATGCTGAATCTTACCACCGAGTGCGAATACCTTAGTTCCCTTGGAACGCTCGGTACCCATAGAGGAGAACCACTCAGCACCCTTAAGAATGATCTGGGGAATATTAGCAAAGGTCTCAACGTTATTCTCAACGGTAGGCTTGCCAAAGAGACCCTTTACTGCAGGGTAGGGAGGACGGGGACGAGGCTCACCGCGGTTACCCTCAATAGAGGTCATAAGTGCAGTTTCCTCACCGCAAACGAATGCGCCTGCGCCAAGCTTGATCACAAGGTCGAAATCAAATCCACTGTCAAAAATATTCTTACCAAGAAGGCCGTATGCCTTAGCATCGTCAATAGCCTTCTGAAGACGTGTAACGGCAATAGGATACTCGGCTCTTACGTATACGTATCCCTTAGTCGCTCCAACTGCGTATCCGCAGATGGTCATAGCCTCAATTACACAGTGGGGATCACCCTCGAGAATGGAACGGTCCATAAATGCACCGGGGTCGCCCTCGTCTGCGTTACAAACAACGTACTTCTGGTCTGCCTTGTTGGGGGCGCAGAGAGCCCACTTGCGGCCGGTAGGGAAGCCACCGCCTCCTCTGCCACGAAGACCGGAATCCGAAACTACCTTGATAACGTCCTCGGGAGTCATCTCGGTAAGGCATTTGCCAAGAGCAGCATAACCATCCATAGCTATGTACTCGTCAATGTTGTCGGGGTCAATAACACCGCAGTTACGGAGTACGATACGCTTCTGAGACTTGTAGAACTTGGTATCGGAAAGCGAAACGTTCTTGGCCTGCTCCTCAACGATCTCGTCGGTTGCCTCATCTCTGTATACGAGACGCTCAACGATTCTACCCTTGAGAAGATGCTCCTCAACGATTTCCTTAACGTCATCGGGAGTTACACGGCTGTAGAAGGTACCATCGGGATATACGATTACGATCGGACCAAGAGCACAGAGGCCGAAGCAACCTGTCTGTACCATCTTAATTTCTTCGGTGAGACCGAAATCGGCAAGGCTCTGATTGAATGCCTCTTGGAGAGTTTTACTGCCGGAGGAGGTACAGCCTGTACCGCCACAAATCAATACGTGTGCGCGAATCATTTATGCTTGTCCTCCTATCAGTTATCGTCGGTTACGGTGTATTCCGCAACAACTTTTCCGCCCTTGAGGTGTTCCTCAACGACTCTCTTTGCCTTCTCGGCGGTCATGTGAATGTAGGTAACCTTATCTTTACCTGCCTCGTGGATCTCCACGATAGGTTCGAGCTGGCAGTAGCCAACACAGCCTGTCTGCGAAACGGTTACCTTGTCGGTAAGATTCGCATTGTTTACCTCCTCAACGAAGGCGGAGAGCACAGGACGTGCGCCTGCAGCAATTCCACAGGTAGCCATACCAACTACTACGCGAATATCGCCGCTGCCCTCACGAAGAACGATTTTTTTCTTCATTTTGTCTTTGATTGCTTGAAGCTCAGCCAAAGATTTCATTTTTTGCTTCCTTTCTAGGACATATATTTTATTTTTATTTAATTTCATCGTATTGCTCCGTAAGATTGCTTTTTATCCATTGAAGGATTTCAAAGCTATCCAGCGGAATATCCTCGAGCACAAGGCGAAGCTCTCTTGTATCAAGAGAAACCTCGTTTCCACATAGTTTGTGACGGAAAAGGAAATCCACGGTGGGATGCCCTTGGATCAAGGTCACGATAGTTGAAACGACGTCACCCAGGGGAGTAAAGTCTATATGTTTCTTGTTGAAGCTCGCAAAAACGGTCGTTCCGTGATTTTCGCTATCAACGTCTACGTGGGTCGAGAAAATTTCAAGATATCCGTCTGTCTGCTCTGCAGCGAGACGAAAAAGGGGAATACCCATGCCAACCTTGCGTGTTGTTCGGGTCGTATAAAATGGATCGGAAACCGAGCGCAGGACCTCCTCGCTCATTCCTGTTCCATCGTCGGTAATTTTTATCGTTAAAAGCTCTTCGGTTTCATTGATTTCAATAGAAATTAATTCTGCCTTGGCTTTTGTACTGTTTTCTGCAATATCGAGTATATTCAGCGAAAGTTCCTTCATTGCTTACCTCCTGAGATGATCAAACAATGCACGTCTAACGGCATTCTCGTCGTTAGGATCACAGTCAAATTCGAAGTAGTTTTCACCGTCTTGTAAATCCGTCAATCTGTGCGCATCGGAGCTTATAATAAAACGATCATCGGGAATAGAAAACCTATCAGCGTAGTGATTCAGACAAGATCTTTCATGTAGCTCGTAATAGCTGAATCCACAATCGGGGAGCGTGCCGAGAATTGCAATAATTCCGTTGGCATCTCTGTCGATATGAGCAGGGTAGCATACGCCACCGAATTTGGATAGGATTTCGCATACGTTGTCAGCCGAAATATTGCTTGCATTGATTAGAAGGTCATCGACCTCACCCGTTTGCTCGTCCATTCCGTCCATAATGATCTGTCTACCGAAAATTTCCGGACGGTTTTTTATCTTCAGACGGTTTTCTTCCACATACTTATCAAAAGCAAGGGCATCAGTAAGCTGCTCGAAAAGACAAACGACGTGAATATCCTCAGAGGTAGTCAATTCCATTCCGGCAACGGGAATTATGCCGTATTTTCTGGCCGCCTCAAAAAAAGCAGGACAGTTTTTTGCAGAATTATGATCGGTCAGCGCAATGATGTTAAGCCCACAAAGGCTTGCCATACCGGCAATATTGTTAGGCGTATTGTCATCATCGCCGCATGGAGAGAGTATGGAGTGAATGTGTAGATCGTAATAAAATTTCAATTTAAAATACCGTGAATCTTAATCGCAGATTCGTAGGCAGGAAGGTTTGTGGAGAGAATATTAACTCCTTTAGCCTTGGCGACGTTAATCATATCGTCGTCGGGCACAACACCCTCTGCAAGAAGAATGCAGCTGACGTCAGCAAGCGTTGCAACGGCAACGGTATTAATGTTTGACATAATTGTGATCCACACGTTTGATGCGCTAGCGTTACCCATAACCCAGCTGAGAAGATCTCCGATGTAAACACCCTTGACTTCTTTTTCGGGGACAGGCACTGATATCTCATTAAAATCACTCGCAAAAACAAGCTCTTTAACGGTCATTATTCTGCCTTTCCTCCTTTGGATTGCATAAACTCTCTCAGCTTACAATCCTCAGGACATGCGTTTTTCTTGATAACGTCCTCGGCAAAGGCACGGCAGGTGGGAGCTCCACAAGCACCGCAATCTATGCCGGGAAGAGTTGCTTTGAAATTCTGAATATCCGCCATCATTCTCATGGATTCAGCAATGCTTCCTCCAAGACGTGAGATGGGATCGTATTCCGGCAGATCCTCAAAGAGGAAACTGTCGGGGATGTAATTTATTTCCTTGGGTAAAACGGTTTGGGAAACGGGCATATATCTTCTTAGCGAAAGCAATCTTGCCTTTGCAATAAAAGGATTCTGCATCGTAAGAACTCCACCTACACATCCGCCTGCACAGGCGTTTAGTTCAATAAACTCAAGGGGTGGAATATTACCGTTTTCGATCTGATCAAGAACGTGAATAACGTTCTCAATTCCGTCAGCCGCAAGATAATCTTCATTAAATATAGCAGTAGCCTCGCCACCGCTTCTCGCCCAGCCTATACCGATTTTACCCGATTCCGAAAGGTCCATTGGAGCCTCGTCGGCGTTCATAGTGCTGATAAGCAGGAAGTAAACGTCGCTTATGGAAACAACACGGTCTACCTGGCTCTTGTAGCTGCCAAAGCCGTTTTTAACGTAACTTACCTTTGCAGGGCAAGGGGTGATAAAGCAGACTCCAATATCAGAGGGCTTAAGGTTGGGATGTTCGTTTAACGCACGTTCTCTTGCCAGTTTAGCGGCAATTTCCATGGGCGGAAGCATGTGTATGACGTGCTCCTCAAGGGACGGAAATCTCAGAGAGATAAGACGCATAATAACAGGGCACGCAGAGCTTATGGCAGGCTTCTTAACTCCTTCGGTCTGAAGGTAAAGCCTTGTGTATGAAGTCACGATCTCTGCTGCCTTTGACACCTCGTAAACCTGGTCAAAACCGATTTTGAGAAGTCCGCTTAAAACGTAGTCAACATCGTCGAGATTATCGAACTGTCCGTATAATGTGGGGGCGGGCAGGGCAATCTTCCACTTAAACTCATCCATGGAGGAGAGCAGATCGCTTACCGCTCGCTTTGCGCTGTGGGGGCAGTGCCTGATGCACTCGCCACAGTCGATACATCTTTCGGATTTTATGACTGCTTTGCCATTTTTGATACGAATGGCTTCGGTAGGGCAATGCCTTATACAAGTGGTACAGCCGGTGCATTTGCTCTCGTCGAGAAGAACCGAATGTTCGTAGGCCATTATCGCTTGTCCTCCTTACAGAAGTACTCTCATTGTTATGCATGTTCCCACGCCTAGCGTGGATTTGATTTCCATAGAATCGGTATTCTTCTTCATGTTGGGCAGACCCATACCGGCGCCAAATCCCAGAGATCTGATAGTGTCGGTAGCAGTGGAATATCCTGCTTGCATTGCCTGCTCAATATCCTTTATACCGGGTCCGCTATCCTGAAGAACAATCTCGATATACTTTTCGCTTACAATAACGTCAGCCGTTCCTCCGCCGGCATGAATGACCATGTTAATTTCTCCCTCGTACATTGCAATAGAAACACGTCTGATTATCTCTGGGGTAAAGCCAAGCTGCCTAAGGTTCTTTTTAACCTGAACGGACGCCTGACCTGCGGAGGTAAAGTCGTTTCCGGAAACGTCGAAATGAAAAATTAAATTGTCACTCATCTCTGTGCCTCCCTCGATTCGGCAAGGCCGTTGGAGTAGAGCACGCCGCATGCGGCGTAGAGATTCTTATCGGTAGTCATGACAACGATCTCATGTTCTTTTGCGAGCCTGATCATATCCTCGTCGGGCTTTTTTGAGCGAACGAAGATTATGCAGTTCATATCCATCATAAGAGCAGTTCTGATCACCTGTGCATTAACGAGACCGGTGAGAAGCACGACCTGATCTTTTGCAAAAGCGAGAACGTCGCTCATAAGGTCGCAGCCAAAGGCAGAGTATACGTGTCTGCCAATATATTCCTCACCGCAGAGCACCTTAGCATCAAGAAGCTCCTGAATCTTAGAAATCTTCATTTTTATTCCGTCCTGAATATTAGGATTTAGTTGTACTTAGCAATAATGCCGGGAACGTCATCGACGGTAAGTCTTCCGTATACGTCCTCGTTAACGGTAAGAACGGGTGCAAGACCGCAAGCACCAATACAACGGGATGCGGTAAGCGAGAATTTTCTGTCAGCGGTGCATTCGTCACCGCCAATACCGAGAAGCTCTTGGAATTTGTCGTAAATCAGACCGGAGCCTTTAACGTAGCATGCGGTACCGAGACATACAGCAACGTGATTCTGACCCTTTGGGGAAAGGGAGAACTGAGCGTAGAAGGTTGCTACGCCATAAACCTTTTCAAGGGGAACGTCCATTCCGTCGGCAATTTTAGCCTGAACCTCAATGGGAAGATATCCGTAAATACCCTGGGCCTCCTGCATAACAGCCATAAGTCTGCTCTTATCGCCTTTGTATTTCTCAATAATGGCGTTAAGCTGCTGCTCCTGCTCTTCGGTCCCCTGGAAGGGAATTGTGGAAAGTTTTTTCAGCATTTTTTGTTTTACTCCTTTAATATATGCGGCGCGCGCAATAAAAATCTATAAAATTATATCACAATAAAATAAAAAAATCAATACAAAAAACTCGAAAATAAGTATTTTTTTGCGAAAAAATACTGAATAAAATTCACTTATTTGGAAAGTATCAAATAATCGTGATTTAACTGATTCCTTATGTTATTAAATAGCGTAATTGCCTTTCCACCGACACTTTTTTCATTAATTAGATTTACACGTCGACAAAGCTTTGTACTGCTTGTTACGATGATTTCATCGGCTGAAAACATTTCATCAGTCGTGAACGGTCGTTCCAAAACAGGTATGTCAAGCTTATTGCAGGACGCTATAAGGTGTTGTCTGGTTATACCTGGTAAAATTCTTGTTGATTTGGGGTGTGTAATAAGTCTGCCTTGCTTTAAGATCGAAATATTTGATTTTGCGCATTCTGTAACGGTGCCATCTTTTATAAAAACCGCTTCGTCATAGCCCATTGCTTCTGCCTCTGTAGAAGCTAAAACTGCAGGTAGCAGGTTAACGGTTTTTATGTTGCAATAACCGTATCGATTATCCGCATGGGTCATTAGACTCATAGGCGGGGAAAGCAAATTGGGGGTAATTTCATCGACCGTAATCAGCAAATTTACTTTGCAGTTATCAGCCGCGTGGTGTCTTTCGTCCTTACCCCTTGATAACTGAATGTAAATCGCATATGTTTCAACCATTGATTTAATGACAACCTCGTGTATCAGCTCGGACAAGTATTTTAGCGAATATGGAGATACTATGCCAATTGCCTTCGCATTGTCTAGTAGGCGCTTTAGGTGCTCATCTTCCCAGAGTATTCTGTCATAGCAACCCATTGCTACGTCGTAAACTGCATCCCCGAAGAATAGCGCTCTGTCAGAAAGCGGTATAGATATATTTTCACGTCTGTCGAATTTTCCGTTGTAATATGCAAAAGAGTTCATTGTCTTCTCCCTTCGTTATAATATTATATTTATTGAAGAAAAAAAGGTGAGCCGCGCAGCTCACCTTTAATTATCAGAATTTCTTTTCAAGAATGACCTCACCATCAAAGGCTCTGACAGTAAAGCATCTGTTTTCATATAGCATGTAGGTTTTTGGATTACCTTCCTTGGGGTAGGTTGGTGATCCGGGATTAAGGTAGAAGTTGTTATTGCCAAATTCTTCGCATTTCAATACGTGAGTGTGTCCGTGCAAAAGAATCTCACCTGCTCTGAGAGGTGGGGGATTACTCGTGTTGTGAATATGACCGTGGGTTGCGAAAATATTTAGTCCGTCAAGCGACAAATAACAGTAGTCTGCCATAATAGGGAAGTCAAGAACCATCTGATCGACCTCAGCATCGCAATTTCCACGTACTGCGAGAATAATATCACGTCTTTCGTTGAGTAATTTGATAACTCCTTGTGGATCATAGCTATCTGTCAGCTTGTTCCTTGGGCCGAAATAAAGAATATCACCGAGAATGAGCATCTTATCGCATCTCTCAGAATCGTAGATTTCAAGAATTCTTCTTGCACTGTCAATGTCACCGTGTATATCCGAAACAATTAGTAATTTCATAGGTAGCTCCAATGATTGATTTGTTTATATTTTATCACGCTTTTTCCGTCTTTTCAATACGAAAATAAAAAAATATGAAAATATTGAAAAAAACTCTTGATTTTTTAAAATCCTTGTGATATAATGGCTACATCTGTGATTATGCCTATACGGCAAGCAGTAATATTATCAGGACGGTCCTCTGCGATGCTCTGTATGAACGTCCGAAGTTTAAAGGAGGCCATAAAAATGGAAAAGATCCAGGCTTTTGTTAGTGAGCAGCTTAAGACCGACGTTCCCCAGTTCGGTATCGGCGATGGCGTAAAGGTTTACGTTAAAATCGTCGAGGGTGAGAAGGAAAGAACTCAGATGTTTGAGGGTACCGTTATCGCTAGACATGGCGGTGGCATCTCCGAGACCTTTACCGTTAGACGTGTTTCTTACGGTGTAGGCGTAGAGAAGACCTTCCCCCTTCATTCTCCCAACGTAGAGAAGGTTGTAGTATTCCGCGAGGCTAAGGTTCGCCGTGCTAAGCTTTACTACCTTCGTGATAGAGTTGGTAAGGCAGCAAAGGTTAAGGAGAAGGTTTAATCACTCCTTATCTGCCATATAAAAAGCAGGGCGCTTGCCCTGCTTTTTATATTTATACAACTCTTTCAGGAAGCTTCTTTCCTCCGAGGATATGGAAATGGAGATGCTTTACAGTCTGCGCACCGTCTTCGCCAACGTTGGTAATAACACGGTATCCGTTTTCGAGACCCAGCTTTGCCGCAATTTTTGGAATAGCAGTGAATATTGCTGATACGTAGGCGTTGTTATCCTCGTTAATCTCGTCTGCAGAGCCGATATGGAGCTTTGGAACTACGAGACAGTGGACGGGTGCCTGGGGTTCGATGTCGAGAAATGCGTAGCACTTTTCATCCTCGTACACCTTTGTGGAGGGAATATCTCCGTTGATTATTGCGCAAAAAATACAATCCATAATAAAAACCGCCTTTCTTTTTCATATTGATTTTACCATAATCGGAAATGAAATTCAAGACTTTTTAATAACATATTGACTTTTTCATAATTTTGTTATAATATTATTTTATATAATTTTTTTTTGGAGGCATTATGCCGTATAAGAATTATGGTTTGCCGAAGTATCCTCTTGCAAACGATATGTGGGAAGAACTGAAAAATGAAACCCGACCAATTATGGTGTACGGTATGGGTAACGGTGCTGACAAGCTGTTTGAAAGGTTTGCTACCTTTGGAATTCGTGTTTCGGAGGTTTTTGCCTCGGATGGTTTTGTTCGTGGTCACTCCTTCCGTGGGTATAAGGTACGTTCCTTTTCAGAGATAAAAGAGAACTACCCGAGCTTTGTAATCGTCCTTTCCTTTGCATCTAACCGTGCGGAGGTTATAGATATGCTTTCCAAAATTGACTCTGAGTATGATATGTATGCACCCGATATGCCTGTCGCCGCAGTGGAAGAATACTTTGACAAGGATTTCTACAACAGTCACTATGACGAGATTGTTAAGGCCTATGAGAGCTTGGCAGACGATAAATCCAGAGATATATACAGCTCAATTATCAATTACAAGCTGAGCGGAAGGATCAAATATTTATTAGAATGCTTTTCTGAAAAAGATGAAATATACTCGCTACTTGATTGCCAAAGGATAAAAGTCTGCGTTGATGCAGGGGCATATAATGGTGACACTGCAAGGGAAATGCTTGGCTATTTTCCCAATGTGAAACATATATATGCTATTGAGCCCGATAGAAAAACCTTTAAAAAACTCACAAGATATTCCGAGGCAGAAGAACATAATAAGGTGATACCAATCAATGCAGCTGTCTGGAATGAAAATACAGCAGGAGCATTCTTTGGCAGCGGAAACAGAAATTCTACCGCCGTTGCAACTGTCTCGTACCAGCACAGCGAGGATGAAGTACAAATGCTTAAAATTGATTCTCTTGGTGTTGATCGTGTCGATTATATTAAATATGATGTAGAGGGCGCTGAACGTGAGGCAATTCTCGGGTCGCATGAGACGATCACTCGTAATTACCCCGAGCTTCTTATTTCCATTTATCATCGAAGCAGAGATATATTTGAGTTGATAAATTCGGTCACCGAGATATATCCCGAATATGCGTTGTATTTACGTAGATTACGTTGTCTTCCCGCATGGGAAATTGATTTAATATGTGTAAATGATCAGAAAGGAAATATCTGATGAATCGACCTGAAATACTTTCACCCGCAGGAAATTTTGAAAAAATGGTAGCTGCCATCCGTTATGGAGCAGATGCCGTATACCTTGCGGGACATATATTTGGAATGCGTGCCGCTGCTGATAATTTTTCCGTCGAGGAGCTTCGTGAGGCCGTGAAGTATGCTCATGAGCGTGACGTTAAGGTTTATCTTACCCTTAATACCATGCCTCGGGAGAATGAATATGCACTTTTGCGTCAATATCTTTTCGATCTCAGTGATATCGGCATTGATGCGATGATTATTGCAGATGTTGGCGTCCTCAATCTCGTTAAGGAGATGCTTCCAAATATGGAGATTCATATCTCCACTCAAGCCAATGCTACCAGTTCCGCCGCCTGCAGAGCGTGGTATGCTTTGGGCGCTAAAAGGGTTGTGCTTGCAAGAGAGCTTACTCTGGATGAGATAAAGGCTATTCGAGCCAACATTCCCGAGGATTTAGAGATAGAATGCTTTGTGCATGGTTCGATGTGCGTTTCATACAGCGGTAGATGTCTTCTTTCCAATCATATGGTAGGCAGAGATGCAAACCGCGGTATGTGTGCTCAGCCATGCAGATGGAATTACACCATCAGGCACTATGAAATCGAAGAGGAAAAGCGCCCCGATTGTAAGATGCCTATTGAGGAGATAAACGGCGAGACCTTTATTATGGCAAGCCGTGACACCTGTACTATTGAGCATATTCCCGAGCTTGTTGAGGCAGGTATAAACTCCTTCAAGATCGAGGGAAGAATGAAGTCGGCTTATTATACTGCGGTTGTAACCAATGCGTATAAAATGGCACTTGATTCTTATTTCTCGGGAAATTACGAGTATAATCCCGAGTGGTACCGTGAGCTTGAATCGGTAAGCCACAGAGATTATCATACGGGATATTATTTCACCGATTCGCATATGGATGCAAATCTAGCACCGAATAACGGATATATTAAGGATAAGGCTTACCTTGCTGTTGCTGTTGGATATGATGCTGAAAGCGGACTTGCAAAATTTACCCAAAGGAATAAAATGTCCTCGGGTGAGCCTGCTGAACTTCTTACTCCGGGGCAGATCGGCAGGCAGCTTGTAATCGGTGAGTTGTATGATGAAAATATGAATCCTATTGAAAGCACTCCTCATCCGTATATGACTTTCTATATGAAGGTGTCAAACGAAGTTCAGGTCGGTGACATTTTAAGAGCAAAGTAAGGAGTAATTATGTTTATTTTAGAGATCATTAAGGCCATTATTCTTGGCATAGTTGAGGGAATTACCGAGTGGCTTCCTATAAGCTCTACAGGTCATATGATACTTTTCGACGAGCTTCTTCATCTGAAGGTTTCGCCTATGTTCCTGGAGCTTTTCCTTGTAGTAATTCAGCTTGGAGCAATACTTGCAGTTCCGATTTTGTTTTTTGATAAGCTCTATCCGCTTTCAAAGAAAAAGAGTAAAGAGGAAAACCTTGCTATATGGAACGTGTGGGGAAAGGTTATTGTAGGAGCAATTCCGGCTGCGATTCTCGGCGTATTGCTTGACGACCTTCTTGATAAATATCTTTACAATTACGTTGTGGTTGCTATAGCACTGATTGCATACGGTATCGCCTTTATTTTCGTAGAAAAAAACAGGGCAGAAAAGAAATATCGCATAAATACCGTTGAGGAGCTGAGCTATAAAGATGCGTTGAAGATTGGTGCATTCCAGTGCCTTTCTCTTATTCCCGGTACCTCAAGATCGGGTTCTACCATTCTCGGAGGTATGTTGACGGGTGTATCCCGTACTGCAAGTGCGGAGTTTTCATTTTTTATGGCTATGCCCATTATGGTTGGTGCATCAGGCCTTAAAATCTTGAAGTTTATTCTAGAGGGATTCACCGCATCGGGCGGCGAGATTGCATTGCTGCTTATCGGTCTTGTCGTATCCTTTGTAGTTTCGCTTTTCGTTATTAAATTCCTTATGGATTTCGTGAAGCGTCATGATTTCAAGATCTTCGGTTATTACCGCATTGGTCTTGGCGCTTTAGTTCTCATTTATTTTATCATTAAAACTATCGTTGTAGGGTAATATCATGGCAAGAACTGAGAAGGTTACGTTTACGAATATGTGTATGATTTCCGATGGACGGGGTAACGTGCTTGTGCAAGACAGGTTAGATTCCGATTGGCCCGGAATAGCCTTCCCGGGCGGTCACGTGGAAAAAGGCGAGTCCTTTGTTGACGCTATGGTTCGTGAGGTATATGAGGAGACAGGACTCACCGTTTCAAATCTCACGTTATGCGGAATAAAAAATTGGGCAGATACAGACGGATCCCGATATTTTGTGACCTGCTATAAATCATCAACCTTTTCGGGCGAGATCAAGTCCTCGGACGAAGGAGAGGTTTTTTGGACACCGATCAACACAATTCGTCAGTTGAAGCTTTGCGACAATATGAATAACATGCTGAATCTCTTTTTGGATGACGCTATAACCGAGCATTACTTTTACAAGGAAAATGATGAGTGGATCGAGGTGTTAAAATGAAAAAAATAACGTTTTACCCGGGTAAGCTTTCTATTGGGGCTATAAACAAAAGAAATGAAAAAATGGGAAGAGATCTTGCATACCTTTTCGCACATGGAATAGAGAAAACAGGAAGGGTTGAAAACCACGTTATTATCGACGAGGATAATCTCTCATATCGTGATGATATGTCTAAGAAAATCAGCGTATTTCTCCCCGATAGTTATGATGGCACAACTCCCCATGACGTGTTGTACTTCTTTGATGCGCAGAACTTGTTTTGCGGTGCAGGTCACTACACCGAAAACGGAGATCCTTACGGCTCCTGGCAGCTTGATATTGTTATCTCTCAGCTTCATCGCCAGTACGGTAAGAACATAATCGTCGTCGGTATTGATAATGCCGATATGTACAGAAGCCACGAGCTGTTTATGAATCCCGATAATTTCGGTAAGCTCTCACCTCTGGCAACCGCCATTCCCGATGATGATTTCTCAAAGGGTTATCTTGATAATCTTTCGGCGTTTATGGTTGGTAAGCTTCACAGCTTCATCAAGGAAAACTATTGTATTAAGGAAGATAATATTGGACTTGGCGGCTCATCAATGGGAGGAATTGCGGCATTCTACTGCGGTCTTCACCAGTACGGATTCTACAAGTATATTCTTTCTTACTCCCCGGCGTTTGGTCTTTATGATCTCGGTGCATTTGAAGATTATTTTGCTAAAAATACTTTTGATGAAAATGCTCCTAAAATCCATATTTACTGCGGAGGCGGCGACCTTTTGGAGGAACAACTGCTACCTGCCGCAATGAGTATGAAGTCTCTCATGGTTGCCTGCGGATATGATGCCAATAAAGTATTTGAAACCTACGACAGCGAAAAGCCTCATAACGAGGAATCCTGGCGAATGATCCTTCCCGAAAGCTTCAGTGTGCTTTTGGACCTGTAAATAATGAAAATGTCAATGAAAAAAGTAAATTTTAAAAAGTTTATTCCCGAGTTTTTGATTATTAATTTCGGAGTTGCGGTTGCTGCCGCTGCAATATTCTTTTTTATGATACCGAGCCACGTTGTTGTAGGAAGCGGTTCAGCTCTTGCAATGGTTCTCAGCAATTTTATTCCTCTTCCCGTATCAATAATAACGCTATTTATTAACGTCATTCTTTTAATAATAGGTTTTATTTGTGTTGGACCCGAGTTCGGTACGAAAACGGTGTATAGCGCAATAATGGTTCCTGTGTTCATGTGGATTTACGAGAGGATTTTTCCAAACTTCAAGTCGTTAACTGACGATCCTCTTCTCGATATGATTGGATATATCCTTGTGGTGGGTGTCGGATCGGCTATCTTGTTTTCAAGAAATGCATCATCAGGTGGACTTGATATTGTTGCAAAGATCATGAACAAGTACCTTAAAATGGATCTGGGTAAGGCGATGTCCTTCTCCGGTATAGCCGTAGCGCTGACTTCTGCACTTGTTTATGACACTAAAACAGTCGTTTTAAGCGTAATAGGTACATATTTCTGTGGAATGATGCTTGATTATTTCATTTTTGGCTTTGGGCTTAAAAGAAGAGTATGTATTCTCTCGTCTAAGCACGACGATTTCGTAAGGTACATTCTTGACGAGCTTCATAGCGGAGCAACGATCTATGAAAGCTATGGTGCTTACGATAACACCCCACGCAAGGAGATCGTTACAATCGTCGATAAGGGCGAATACCGTAAGCTTATGGAGTTCATCAGAAAGCACGATCCAAAGGCGTTTATTACCGTGTATTCGGTCAATGAGATGCAGTATCAGCCAAAAGTAAAAAAGTAAATAAAAGAGCGAGGCATTGTAATCTGCCTCGCTTTTTCTATAGATTATTGATTTTTGACCAGTCGATAGTTGGTTCTCCTTTTGACGAAAGAAAGACGTTCGCTTTAACAAAATGCCCGCATCCAAAGAAGCCATTATATGCTGAAAGAGGGCTGGGGTGAGCACACTCAAGCACCAAGTGCCGTGAGTTTGTTATAAGTGATTTCTTTGCTCTTGCATTTCCGCCCCAAAGCATAAAGACAACAGGACGATCCTTCTTGTTGATAATTTCAATGATCCTATCTGTAAGAATTTCCCATCCACGTCCTTTGTGACTTTGCGGTGATGCCTCTCTGACCGTAAGAGTGGTGTTTAAAAGTAAAACTCCTTGCTTTGCCCAGCCAACAAGTTCTCCGCATTTAGGCTCGTCAATATCCAGTTCGTTTTTTAGTTCCTTGAAGATATTTTTAAGCGAAGGGGGAGGGGGAGTGCCCTCCTTTACAGAGAAGCATAAACCGTGAGCCTGACCGTAACCGTGATAAGGGTCTTGTCCCAATATAACAACACGGGTATCCTCGCAGGAGGTATATCTGAGTGCATTATAGATGTCGTTCATTGGAGGGTATATCCTTCGTGAGAAGTATTCGCTTTTAAGAAATTCCCTTAAAGCGAGATAGTAATCCTTATTGAATTCATCTTTTAAAAGGTCATCCCAATCGTTTCCCAGAAATACCATGGTTTTCTCCTGAATGTTTTTTTATATTTTAACACAGTTATGGTATGTAAGTCAATAGAAAATGCCCGAATAATCGGGCATTCAATGAAATATTGTTTCTATAGTTTTGTTAGAACAATCAGGGGAGTATCTCCAGTAGTCAATATGTAAAACGTTTTCCGGATCAACGAAGTAATTAATTGTTCCGGGCTTTTGTGGTTCGTCGTCTGTATCTATAAGAATCAGCTTGATCTTCATTTTATCTGGAATAATGCTTTTGATGTATACCGCTGCCGTTTGACCGGGGTAAACGTCCTCCCGATATTCCGCAAGGCCTGCCAGGTTTGGTGCAAGCTCGATAAAGATTCCGTAGCTTTCCACACTCCTTACAATTCCCCTGACCGTTTGCCCCTCGGAGAACATTGCAGCGTTCTCCTCCCAGCTGCCGAGAAGCTCTCTCATGGAAAGGTAGATCCTACCCTTTGAATCAACCGTCTTTACGACGGCATATATTATGCTTCCGACTGTAAGTCTTGCCGATGGGTGTGAGATTCGTGAAACGGAAATTGCATCAATAGAGAGCAGGGAAATGCGTCCGCATCCAAGGTCAAGAAAGGCACCAAAACTTTCGAGGTGAGTGACCTTTGCACGGACAACGTCTCCCGGTAGGAGAGTTTTAATATAGTTTTCTATGCATTCAAGCTGCGCCAATCGGCGCGAAAGCATTGCAACGACTTCTCCCGTGGAACTTTCTTTAAAGCCCATAACCTTAAAGCAAACGGTTTTACCAACTCGAGTAAGTATGGCAATATCCTTTGGTTGCTCGCCATCGGGTGAATACTCTACCTCGTAACGTGGAATTATACCGGATATTCCGTTGCCAAGCTCGACGTGCAGATTGAAATTGTGGTCACATAGAACCACCTGAGCTTCTAGAATGATTTGTTTTTCAAGAGCGAGCTCAAGGCCCGCTCTTGATGAGATGAAATCGTAATTTCTTGCCGTCCTTATTAAAGATCCTTCGGGCATATAGTCGTTCATAGCCACTACCTTTCCTTAACTCTCTTTTAAGTATTCGATAGTTTAATCTATGCCCGAGATATCTTAAATATTCCTCTCTTAGTCAGCCCTCCGTAGCACCGTTTAATCCAAAAGAGACCTCAATAGCGTTGTTAACATTTATCATTGTTGCATCGTCCAGGTGCCCCATCTTCTCCTTGAGTCTTTTTTTGTCGATTGTACGGATCTGTTCAAGCAGTATGATGCTGTCTTTTGCAAGACCTGCATCCTCGCCGGGTACGTCAATGTGTGTCGGGAGCTTAGTTTTACTTATTCTTGACGTTATTGCCGCCGCAATTACGGTCGGACTGTATTTGTTTCCAACGTCATTTTGAACGATAAGAACCGGTCTGAGACCGCCTTGCTCGCTGCCGATTACTGGACTGAGATCTGCATAATATATATCACCGCGTTTTATGTTCATTTAACCATCTTTCCCTTTGGGCTTTCTCCTTTTTATTCTTCACAGTTATTCTGTCATTTTTACCTTCGTTTTAAACACGTTATTTTTGAGAAAGTGCTTATTATCATTGTATGCTGTGTATTTTTTTGCGCTATTAATAAAACAACTTGACAATTTAGATTTTTTATTATATAATTTAATCGTACTCAAGGATTATGTAATTATACAGAGGAGGTAAATATTATGTCTAATATCTGGCATGACATATCCCCAAAAAGAATAACTCCAGAGGACTTCATCTGCGTTATTGAGGTTTCTAAGGGATCAAAGAAAAAGTACGAGCTTGATAAGGAGACCGGCTATATTATTCTTGACAGAATACTTTATACCTCTACTCATTATCCCGCTAACTATGGCTTTATTCCCAGAACCTATGGCGATGACGGAGATCCGCTTGACGTACTTCTTATATGCAATCAGGCTCTTGAGCCTATGTCGCTTGTACGTGCTTATCCTATCGGCGTTATTTCAATGATAGACAATGGTAGGTTCGATGAGAAGATTATTGCCATTCCGTTCAATGACCCGAATTACAATCAGTATACCGGCATTGATCAGCTGCCCAAGCACATATTCGACGAGATGACTCACTTCTTTAAGGTTTATAAGAACCTCGAAAACAAGGATACTGCAGTTGATGAGGTGCAGGGAAGATCTGAGGCCATAAGAATCATTTCCGAGGCGATTGATCATTATATCGAATCCTTCTGTAAATAAAATCAACGGAGCAAGCCGTATAGCTTGCTCCGTATCTTTTTTATGCGTGAGTATTCACGACCTCTTCGTCACCCATAAACAGCATGGAAATGCTCCATATACCGGCAAGAGCTATAACTGTATATATAATTCTTGCCACTATAGCGGTTGCACCGCCGCAGATCCAAGCTACCAGGTCGAAGGAGAAGAGTCCAACGAGACCCCAGTTCAGCGCGCCGACGATAATAAGTGCCAGCGCGATCTTGTTTACAATCATCATAAATATGACCGCACCTTTCTGAATATAGGACCGCCTCCGTGGTAAACGTCAGGATCCGTTTTTATTTTTCCACGAAGGCGGTGTTTTATTCATGAATTTAGTCATCAAATGAAGGAATCGTATCACCAAAGGCATCCTTCAGCTTTTCCAGAGCTTTTTTCTCAATTCTTGAAACGTACGATCTTGATATTCCAAGATAGGCGGCTACGTCTTTTTGAGTCCTTGGCTGATATCCCTTTAATCCATAACGAAGAATAACGATCTCCTTTTCTCTTGGTAAAAGAACCTCATCAACAAGACCCCTTATTTTTTCGATATGAACCTTCATATCCAGATCACTCTCAATGGATTCGTTAACGCTTATGATATCAAGATAGGTAAGGGGATTGCCGTCCTTATCAACGTCTATCTGATCGTTAATAGAAATTTCCATTCCACGTTTTTTCTTACTGCGGAACATCATCAGGATCTCGTTTTGGATACATCTGGCGCCGTAAGTTGCAAATCTTGTTCCAAAACTTGGGTTAAAGGAGTCGACGGCTTTAATCAGCCCAAGACTCCCGACACTGAGCAGCTCGTCTGGATATTCATAGGATGAGTAGTATTTGCGGATAATATGCGATACGAGGCGGAGATTGTGTTCAATGATTTTGTCTCTTGCTTTTTCGTCGCCTGCTGCCATTTTCTCAAACAGCATTGATTCCTCGTTTTTAGAAAGAGGCGGCGGAAAGCTTTGATTCTCCTCCAATCCAAGTATTAGTGAAATAAAGCGTAAAAACAGGCTTCCAAGCTTCAGCATAGCATCTCCTTTCGTTTTTTAAAACTATATGAGAGAAAGCCTGTCTAATTAACTGATTATGAGAATAATTTATCGTACTCAGGGGTGATAATAACGTATCCACGGCGGGGAACGAAAGTAAGCATTTTCCTGCCTATGGCGTTTTCAAGCTTTTTATTCATAAGTGATATGTGTGTTCGTATGCTTGTGGGCTCGGGTGCACGAGATTGTTTAAAGGCGTATTTGACGATTTCCTTGCAGGTTACAGGAACAGGATACTTTCTGATCATAAATCGGAGAATCATAGCTTCGGTCTTTGTTAAGGCCAGCTTGTCGTAGAAATAATTTACCCCAACGTTATTGCTTGAGGCGTCGAATCCGGCCAGAAAATATTCGCCAATGCGTGCACGATTATTTTCGTTGGCATATTTGATTATGCTCTCAGCAATAAAAGGAGTGAACGTCGGTATAGCAAAGCAGGCGTCAAAAACGTCGGGATAATACGGTTTAGTATTATTTGAGGCAAGTGCAAAAATCGGAAGATCGCTCTTATAGGATTTAAGTCTATTAACGTAATCGATAACGTCGGGCATAGCATCGGGATTAATAATCAATGTGCCGCGATAAATATTTGAAATTTCAGACAATGCTTCGTGAGGTGTTGCTGCGTATGCGAGAATGCTCATATAATGGAAGGTATCCGCAACACTTTTAGCATCCTTTTTGTTTTGACAAATTATTAATAGCATAATCAATCTACCTTTCTATTATGATTATACAATGAAATAACCCTTCTGTCAAGGAAATCGACTTGACAGAAAGCGAAAATAGTTGTATAATAACGATATAAAAAAATTTTAAGGTGGTTTTATGAGGACCGTATTAATTACCGGTGGCTCTCGCGGAATCGGCAGAGCAATGGTAGAAGCTTTTTCAAGGGAAGGATATAAGGTAGCCTTTACCTATAAAAAATCCGAAAACGAGGCAAAATGTTTGGCAGAATCCACAGGAGCTCTTGCTATCAAGGCGGACTCCGGTGTTGAAGCAGAGGTTCTTTCTGCTGTAGACACAGCCAGAGCTTTTCTCGGAGAAATTGATTGCCTTATTAATAATGCAGGAATTTCCTCCTTCTCGCTTTTCACAGATCTGACTCTTGCCGATTGGGAAAACTGTCTGAGAGTTAACCTTACGGGTGCGTTTCTTTATTCAAAAGCTGTTATTCCGCCCATGGTATCAAGAAAAAATGGCACTATTATCAACATAAGCTCTATGTGGGGACTTGTTGGCTCTTCCTGTGAGGTTCATTATTCTACGGCAAAGGCTGCTCTTATTGGAATGACTAAGGCACTTGCAAAGGAGCTTGGCCCATCCGGTATAAGGGTAAATGCAATTGCCCCCGGAGTTATAGCTACAGATATGAATATGACGCTTTCTGAGGAGGCTATTACAGAGCTGACAGAGGAAACTCCTCTTATGAAGATCGGTGCTCCCGAGGACGTTGCAAACGCAGCTTTATTCCTTGCAAGTGATAAGGCAGGCTTCATTACGGGTGAGGTAATGAATATTAGTGGCGGTTTCGTTATTTAATTATTTTATTTTTTCAAAAAAATACTTGCTTTTTTTTATTTAATATGATAAAATATTAAAGTCGTTGAGAAACGACGGGTCGGTGTGTCGGATGGAGCCATACCAGTCGGGGCAGTAGCGGTGCCTTGTACCTGAAATCCGCTATAGCAGGGATTAATTCCCGTCCCGAGGCTTGCCTTTGTGTAGACTGCGCCGTTATTCTCTGTGTTGAAGAATGGGTCTTGCGCAACGTGAGGCTGTGAACCATGTCAGGTGGGGAACCAAGCAGCATTAAGCGGTTTATTGCGTGTGCCGCGAGGTCGCCTGTTCGGAGCAGAGGTGGCGGTTTCCGTATGTAAGGGTATTTTCGACGGATGGGTGTATGGCTCTGTCCGACACATCGATATTGCACGTGGGCGGCAGATATTATGCTGTCGCGTGCTTTTCTTTTATTATTTTGGAGGTGTGGCTGTGTCGGATTACAAAGCGTTGTATAGAAAATGGCGTCCCGTGGACTTTGATGACGTGTGCGGACAGGACGGAATTACAGATATTCTGAAATACGAAGTTGCAAATTCCAGACTTTCTCATGCATATCTTTTTTGCGGTTCCAGAGGAACGGGAAAAACCAGCTGCGCCAAGATACTTGCCAAGGCTGTAAACTGCGAAAATCCTAAGGACGGAAACCCGTGTAACTGCTGTGAAGCCTGCAGAAGCATTGATGCAGGTATTGCCACAGACGTAATTGAAATGGACGCCGCCAGCAATAACGGTATTAACGACGTGCGTGATATGCAGGATGAGATCGCATTTACTCCTGCGCTCCTCAACTACAGAGTATACATCATTGATGAGGTTCATATGATGTCTCAGCAGGCCTTCAATGCATTGCTTAAAACACTGGAAGAGCCTCCTACGTACGTTATCTTTATCCTTGCTACAACCGAGCATCACAAGCTTCCTACCACGATTGTATCCCGTTGTCAGCGTTTTGATTTCAAGCGCATTCCAACGGCTGTTATTATGGACAGGCTTCTCAGTATTGCAAAGTCTGAGGGTATTGAGTTAACCGATGATGCGGCAAGAGTTATTGCAAGAGTATCCAGAGGCGGTATGCGTGATGCAATCAGCCTTCTTGAGCTTTGTGCAGGAGCGAATTCACGAATTGACGAGGATCTTGTATTTGCTACGGTTGGTAGCGGTAACCGTGAGAGCAGCTTCAAGATAATTGAAGCCATCAGCACCTCGGATTATGAAACCGTTTATTCAATAGTTAACGATATTGTAATGAAAAGCGGAGACCTTTCGGTGTTCTGGCAGGAAATTATAGATTCCTACCGTGATATTATGATCGTTAAGAATAGCGAAAGAGCTAAGAGTTATCTTGATCTTACCGATGCAGAATATTCCTTGCTGTCGAAAATTGCCGAGAGCTATACCATGGCCCGTTTGTCCTATCATACCTCTATGCTTGAGTCTGCTATGGCAGATATGCAGCGTGCAATTAATTCCAAGCGAGCTATCGCAGAGATTACTTTGACACGTATGTGCGATACGCGGCTTTCCGAGTCTAACGAGTCGCTTCTTTTAAGAATAGAGGCACTTGAGAAGACAGTTCGTATGATGTCTCTCGGAGTAACACCTACACATACGGTTGAGCAGCCTGCCGCAGAACCTAAGCAAATCGTTGAGAAAAAGGTGCAAAAGACAATTCCTGCCGATGCTCCGAAGGAAACAGAAAAACCAAGGTCGATTTCGATTTACGGAGAGTGGGGAACCGCTCTCAAGAAGATTGCCGAGCTTAAAAGATCTCTTTCTGCAGGATTTGCCGGTGCCTCTGTTTATACAGACGGAGCCAATAAATATATCATTAAAATGAGCGGATTCTTCTGTGAAAAGCTTAAATCCAGCGAAACCGATCTCGCCATTATCAGAGGCGTTATTGCAGAAAACGAAGGAAAAAATGCGGCAGAGATCGAGCTTGTTATAGAAAACAAGGATAAGTCCAACGGTACTCCCTCGGATATCGAGGATATGTTTAAATAATAATTTTGGAGGAAATATAAATGAAAGTCAGATTACCCCAGGGAATGGGCGGTGGCCCTTCCAACATGCAGTCCATGCTTAAGCAGGCGCAGAAAATGCAGGAGGAAATGGCAGAGAAGCAGGCTGAGCTTGAAGCGCGTGAATACGACGTAGCTGCAGGCGGCGGCGTTGTCAACGTCAAGATCAACGGTAAGAAGGAGATCCTTTCTGTTAAAATTGATCCGGAGGTCGTTGATCCCGATGATGTTGAGACTCTTGAGGATCTTATCGTTGCAGGTGTAAACGAGGCTATAAAGAAGGTTGAGGCGGTTTCCGCTGAGGAAATGCAGAAGATCACCGGCTCTATGAATCTTCCTGCAGGAATGTTCTGATATGGCTGAGTATATTGCCCCTATTCAAAGACTTATAGAGGAGTTCAGGCGACTTCCTGGCGTTGGCAGTAAGACTGCGGCGAGATATGCCTTTGCAGTTCTTAATCTTACCGAGGACGAGGCAGCAGGCTTTGCTGATGCCATCAATGGCATCAAACGTGATGTTCACCGCTGTCCGGTTTGCTTTGGTCTTTCCACCTCTCCTGAGGCCTGCGATATTTGTGTCAGTGAAAGCCGTGATCACTCGGTTATTTGTGTTGTCGAGCAGCCGAAGGACGTAATTGTTATGGAAAAGGTTCGCGGCTACCGCGGTAGCTATCACGTTCTAGGCGGTACTCTTTCTCCCATTGATAACGTTACTCCCGATGATCTTACTATTGCAGAGCTTATAGCCCGTGTTGAGGGTGGCAATGTAGAGGAGATCATCATTGCAACAAACCCGACTCCCCACGGAGATACTACGGCAGCATATCTTGCCAGAGTTCTGGAACCTTACGGCGTAAGCGTTTCAAGACTTGCATACGGTATACCTGTTGGCGGTGATATTGAGTATGCCGACGAGGTTACTCTTTACCGTGCTATGGAAGGTAGAAGATATTTCAATAATTGATTTTAAAGGACGAGTTTATACTCGTCCTTTTTATTATATTACCGCGCATTTATATTTCAGGCGAAGATTATCGGCAATCATTGCGATAAATTCAGAGTTCGTTGGCTTTCCTCGGCTGTTTTGAATTGTGTATCCGAAGTAAGAGTTGAGAGTATCGATATCTCCTCTGTCCCAAGCAACCTCAATAGCGTGCCTGATTGCACGTTCAACCCTGGAGGTTGTGGTCTGGTATTTCTTTGCAACTGTTGGGTAGAGAACCTTGGTCACCGAGTTTATCACATCGTTATCTTCAATAGTCATAAGGATCGCCGTACGAAGATATTGATATCCCTTAATATGAGCAGGAACTCCGATTTGGTGAATGATCTTTGTAACCTGTGCCTCCATATCCGGCGATGTTGTGATGTCGCTTCTAAGTTGTTTTCTCGACTGAATTCTTAGAAGTGAATCGATATGTCCCACAAGAGAAGAGTAGTCAAATGGCTTGAGAAGGCACAGGTCAGCGCCTGCCTCGGAAGCTTCAACAAGAATTGATTGTTTATTAATAGGGGACAGTAAAATAAATGCTGGTTTTGTTTTAATATTTGAGGAAAGTGTATTGCGTATTATTCCAATACCGTCAACACCCGATAACCATAGATCTACGATAACAATACTGTAACCTCCGGAGCCTATCCTTTCCAAGGCACTTTCTCCGTTAGAAACCTCGTCAATGCTATGTAGTCCTGATTTCGATAAAAAGTCAATAATCCTGCGTCTTTCTTCTGCATTTTCGTCACAAAGTAGTATTTTTGCATTGTTTTCCATATTTCTTTCTCCTTATTTTGATGATTTAGTGGTAAAAAATGGTAAGTTTTGCGAACATCATCATTTTATCACACAATAACAAGAAAATCAAGGTGTAAAAATGCCAAAAAATACCAAAGTTCTTTTGTGCATAATATGGTAAATGTTACCAAGTTAGTACTATATACACCTAAATTTGACAAAGGACCATTTTGTTTTACAAATTATGACTATGTTGCAGGGGAGAGACAAAAAGAATATTATGTATTGAAAAAATATTTAACAAATACCTTGAAAATGAATTTATTTGGTGATATAATTTAAATGTAGAAAATTTTGTATTTTCCATAAGGAGAAAGAGTATGAATACTAACATTACCAAGAATTGTCACGTTAATTCGTGGATAAAGGAAATGGTGAAACTTGTAAAGCCTTCCAACATTGTTCTTATTGACGGTTCTCATGAGCAGGCAGAGGAGCTTCGTCGCGAGGCTTGCTCAACAGGTGAGCTGATTAAACTTAATCAGGACGCTCTCCCCGGTTGCTATCTTCACAGAACTGCCGTTAATGACGTTGCACGTGTTGAGGACAGAACCTTCATCTGTACTTCTAAGAAGGAGGATGCCGGTAATATCAATAATTGGATGGATCCCAAGGAGTGCTACGAGAAGCTCTCTAAGCTTTATAATGGATCGTATGAGGGAAGAACTATGTACGTTATTCCTTATTCCATGTCTGTTGTGGGATCTGATTTTGCAAAATACGGTATTGAGCTAACCGACTCTATATACGTTGTTCTTAATATGCTCATTATGACCCGTGTTGGGCTTAACGTTCTTGATGCGCTTGGCGATAGTGCTGATTTCATTAAGGGTCTCCACGCAAGAGCCGATATCGATGCAGAGAAGAGATATATTTGTCATTTCCCTGAGGACAATACAATCTGGTCTGTCAATTCCGGATACGGCGGAAACGTTCTTCTTGGTAAGAAGTGTTTTGCTCTTCGTATTGCTTCCTATCTTGGTAGAAAGGAAGGCTGGATGGCAGAGCATATGCTTATTCTTGGTGTTGAGTATCCTGACGGTGAGGTTAAGTACATAAGTGCTGCATTCCCCTCTGCTTGCGGTAAGACTAATCTTGCTATGCTTATTCCTCCTGAGTTCTACAAGAAGAAGGGCTATAAGGTATGGTGTGTTGGTGATGATATTGCTTGGCTTCGTGTAGGCGAGGACGGCAGACTTTGGGCAGTTAACCCCGAGAACGGCTTCTTCGGCGTTGCTCCCGGCACAAATGAAAAGTCAAACCCCAATGCGCTTCATACCTCTATGAAGAATGCTATTTTTACTAACGTTTGCCACAATCTTGACGATAATACCGTATGGTGGGAAGGTCTTAATGATAATCCTCCAGTGAACGCTCTTAACTGGAAGGGAGAAAAGTGGGACTACACCAAGTATGATAAGAGTGATAAGGTGAATACCTCCGGCGCTCATCCCAATTCCAGATTTACTGCGATGGCAGAGAACTGCCCTTGTATTTCCGATAAGTTTGCCGATCCTGCCGGTGTTCCCATTTCCGCCATCGTATTTGGTGGAAGACGTGCAAAGACAGCCCCCCTCGTATATCAGTCCACATCCTGGCAGCACGGTAGCTTCGTGGGTTCCGTTATGGCATCCGAGACTACAGCCGCAGCCGCTGGCGCTGTTGGCGTAGTACGTCGTGACCCCATGGCTATGCGTCCCTTCGTTGGCTATGATATGGGCGATTATTGGGCACATTGGCTTAATATGGGCAAGGTAATTAAGAATCCTCCCAAGATCTTCCACGTTAACTGGTTCAGAACCGATGACGAGGGTCATTTCATCTGGCCCGGATTCGGTGATAATATGAGAGTTCTTATGTGGATCCTCGATCGTTGCGAAGGCAAGGTTGATGCAGTAGAAACAGCTATTGGATATCTCCCTCACGCCGAGGATATTAACATCGAAGGTCTTGATATCGACATCGAAACAGTTCGCGGTCTTCTTAGTGTCGATAAGGAGCTCTGGCTTGACGATTGCAAGGGTATCCGTGAGTTCTATAAGCAGGTGGGCGATCGTGTTCCTGCGGAAATGTATGAGGAGCTTGAGGCTCTCGAGGCTAGACTTAATAAGTAAAAAAACACAATAAAATAGGGCAGTTCGTATTTCGGGCTGCCCGAAACATAAAACCAAGGAGCTATAACCATGAAAAGAATAATAGCGTTAATTCTTCTCATCGCTACACTCGTTGTTACGACTTTTGCTTCTGTATCTTGTGACTTACTTAAGGATTATTTGGATCAGAGCTTGACTCCTAGTGACGGTGTAATAAAGCCGGATAAGCCCACGGACGGCAATACAGGCAACAACACAGGCAACAACACAGGCAACAACACAGACAATAAACCTACCTATCCTCCAATAGTTCCCGACTGTGATAATGATGATCATATTGACGAGGATAATAATGATTATTGCGATCTCTGCAACGAATACGTTGTTGTCGTTATTGATTTTTACGTTTTTAACGACCTCCACGGCAAGTTCTGTGATACAGATTCTCAGCCCGGCGTAGACGAGTTCGGAAGTTTCATCGAGGATATGAATTCCAAGGACGATAATATAGTTCTTCTTTCCTCGGGCGATATGTGGCAGGGAAGTGCCGAGTCAACGCTTTCCTTTGGAACTATTTTGGTCGATTGGATGAATCTTCTTGGTTTTGAGGCGATGACTCTTGGCAATCACGAGTTTGATTGGGGAGAGGATGCAATCAGAGATAATCTTGAAAAAGCCGAGTTCCCATTCCTTGCGATCAACGTTTATGATAATAATACCGGAAAGCTTGCTGATTACTGCACGCCTTCCATAATGATCGAACGTGACGGTGTTCAGATTGGAATTATCGGTGCTATTGGAGATTGCTACTCATCAATTTCGTCTGATATGGTATCAAATGTGCACTTCAAGGTGGGAAGTCAGCTTACCGCTCTCGTTAAGGCCGAGTCTCAGAAGCTTCGTGACGCCGGCGCTGACCTTATAGTATACTCCTTACACGACGGTACCGAGGGCTATGATTCCGCTCTTTCCAACGGATACGTTGATATAGTATTTGAGGGACATACACACAGCAGTTATACCAAAAAGGACTCCTACGGTGTATATCACGTACAGGGCGGCGGAGAAAACAAGGGCATTTCCCATGCTGAGATCGCTGTAAATCCTGCAAGTCATAACAATAATGTTACACAGTGCAGAGTTATCAGTAGTTATACATATTCTGATTATGAGGATCATCCCGAGACAGAGGCGCTCGAGGACAAGTACTCAGATCTTATAGAATATGCATACGCCGATCTTGGAATAGTTTCAAAGAACTATAGCGATAGCGAGATTGAAGATTTCGTTGCACAGCTCTATCTCGAGGCAGGAATTGAGAGATGGGGAGAAGAATACGACGTAATCCTTGGTGGCGGTTTCTTACGAACAAGAACGCCTTACGACCTTTCCTCGGGTGTTAAGAGATACGCAGACCTTTTATCCCTCTTCCCGTTCAATAACAAGCTTGCCCTTTGCTCAATTCAGGGCAGATATCTAAAGAGTAAGTTTATCAATTCCACCAGCAATGACTATCACGTGGCCATCAGCAAAAATGCTAATGTACAGAATATATCTGATAATGGCATTTACTACGTTGTTGTGGATACCTATACGGCGCTCTATGGACCTAACAGACTCACTATTGTAGACTTTTATGACGAGACAACCTATGCAAGAGACCTTCTCGCAGATGCTATTGTTGCAGGTAGGCTGGAAACAAAGCACGAGGCTTTCTCCTTAACTAGCATAAAGGATGTACTTGATGTTGGAAGTAAACTATCCGTAGGTCAAAGCAGCAGCCAGTACTTCTATGTAAAGGGTGTAATAAAGGACGTTCCAACCGAGCCTTATGGCAATTTTTATCTTGTTGATGAATATGGAAACGAGATATACGTATATGGATTAAATGATTCCTTAGGCAACAAATATGGATATATTCCCAATAAGCCTGTGCAGGGAGACACAATTATAGTGTGTTCCACGGTATATAGATACACCGACAGTGTTATTGAGCTTAAAGCAGCATTGCTTGTTAGCGTTGAATAAATAAAATATCAGGGCTATCTCAGATGAGATAGCCCTTTTCATATGGTGATTAGTGATAATATTGAACAGATCAATCCTTGTGTGGCTTTCATGACAAGATACCTTGCACGTGAGCACTCTTTTGGCAATATAGAGAAAGCTTGCAGGTGAACGGAGAGGCCGGAAAAGCCAATGGCAAAGCCTATGAATAATTTCTTTAACATAAATGATATATCAGATGCATAAAGTATGTATTTTGAGGCAGTAGAGATCTCGAGCAGGGATGAAATCAAAGCGGAAAGTATCTGGGAATTGATCATCGACTTAACAGAGGAAAATACAGCGGAAAAGAAAACAATATACGAGGAAATTATAATAGATGACATACCTGCATTTTTTATGGAAACAACCAAATCAAAGCTCTGCCTCGGTTTATATGGCAAATTGTTCGATTTTTGATCGTCTGATCTAAATAGTATACCACAGAAAATAGCAGATGCTATACAGCAGAGATATAACCTGATACCAACGCCGGTCGACCCAAACAGTCCCAGCCCGACACCCGATACGATGAAAGCTAGGGATGGGTTGTTACAGAAGCCTGATAAAAAAGTCAATTGATCTGCACTTATCTCATCTCTTTCGTATATACTGCGAGCAATTTTTACACCCAAAGGGAAACCGCATATGGCACCACATAGAAATGCAATAATGCCATTCGGTGATATATGAAAGATCTTTTTGAACATACGGGAAACCAATGAGTCATTGTTGACTGTGAAATAGGCTGTCCACAAATCTGATAAAATTAAAAACGGAAATATTGTTGGAATGATTATTTGAAAGGATTGATTAAGTCCCTCTATTACACCTTGCTTAAGTTCATAACTTCTGTATAGCATAAAAAAGCATATGATTATGCAACAGAAAGAAGGATAAGAAATATTTATTGACCTTGCTTTTGTCAGCGTTTTTTCCACAGTCATTTTTTTATTCTCCAAGCATACATTTTATTAATGAATTTTATGAACGGAGATATGAGGTTATGACAAAGAAAACGGTAGGAAATAAAGCAGTTCCACCTTCCTTTAGTATGGAGGCGACAAAAAGGAATAATCAGATCGTTATCAAACTTTCAGGCGTAATAAGTATAGTCGAATATAATTGCGAAATTGCGGTGCTGAAAACCCACGGAGGAAGTATAAGAGTAACGGGATCTAAAATAAGTGTCATGTCTCTTGATAATAACTATGTTGAAATATTGGGCAGAGTGGAGGGAATAGGCTTTGATTATTCTAAGACCTGATTATCTTATATTCGGTTATCGGTTGGTTACTATTGATGAAAATAAAATAGCAACGGCTATGTCAATTTTGCTTCGGAAAGGCATTCCTTGGGTAATCAAATCGGGAGGTGTAATAGCCGTAAAGGAAAGAGATGTTCAAAAAATTGCAAATATATTTTCAGGCAGAATTGATTTTAACCTATCAGAACCTTTGGGATTGTACGGCAAATGGAAATGCGTTAAAAATAAGGGTGCCGTCTTGCTTGGAGTTCTATTATCTGTTATTATTATGCTTCTGTCTTCCCAAATCGTTTGGGACGTCAGGGTGGATGGAAATGAAAATCTGGCTGATGCTGAAATAACTCACAGGCTTTCAGACGTCGGTTTATCGATTGGCGATTTTTGGAAAACAAAAGACCTTTCTAGAGTGGAAAATCTTTTTCTTTCAAAATACAATGATGTTGCCTGGATGAATATTAACAGGCGCGGAACTGTTATCTACGTCAAAATAAGTGAAAACGAAAATGAATACCAGAAGAATGATGAAAGCATAATACAGTTTTCAAATATTCTCTCGAAACGCGATGCTGTGATAGAGGAAATACACCTAATATCAGGTAGCACAGTTGTTAAGCAAGGGGATACCGTTAAGGCAGGCGATCCTCTTATAATAGGGGCGTTAAGCAATTCCGCTAATGCAAGATTTTGCAGAGCTCAGGGAACAATTAAGGGAAGGGTCTCTGATACTGTTAGCGTGAGTGTGGAAAGAGAATATGAAAAGAAAAGCATTAAGGGGCAAAGAATTGTTTCGATAAAAATAAAAGTCTTTAATTTTTTAGTAAATATTTTCAAAACATATGGAAATTTGGCAGACAACTGTGATATAATAGAAAATGAAAAGGAATATTCTCTCGTTCGAGGAGCAAAACTCCCTGTATCGGTTGTTTTGGAATATACGCCAATATACGAAACCGAGAAGGTGACGCTAACGGATGAAGAAATGGTTGCTATCGCATCGGACAGAATTCGGTTGGCGACAATAATTCGAGTTGCTGAAGCAGATCTTGTTCGCATTTCCACAAAGGGGCAATTCACCGATACGGGCTATACAATGTCAAATGATATTATCTACGTTGTAGATATTGGAAGCGAGAGAGCCTTTGATATAACATATCAGTAGGAGAACAGTAAGTGACCGAGAAAATCGTAATGACAAATTCAAGCGCTGCAACTGCATCGATTTTCGGCGCATTTGATGCTAACGCCAGAAAGATTGAGCGTGCATTTGACGTGCGCATTTCAAACAGAAACGTACAGACCGAGGACGGTGATGCTATTCTTATCAGCGGAGAAGCCGAAAATACCGAGAAAGCAAGAAGAACTCTTGAATATCTGAAGCATATGAGCGGTGACGGAGAGACCATTAGCGAGCAAAGTGTGGAATACGTTATTTCGCTAGTCAGTGATAACTGCAATGACAGTCTTGAAACTCTTGGCAGTGACGTTATATGCGTAACGAACCGCGGCAAGCCGATAAAGGCAAAGACTCTTGGTCAGAAACGATACGTTGAAATTATAAAAAATAATACCATTGTATTGGGATTGGGCCCGGCCGGAACGGGTAAGACATTCCTTGCGGTTGCTATGGCTGTTGAAGCCCTTAGAAATAAGAGCGTTAACAGAATTATTCTGACAAGACCTGCTGTTGAAGCAGGCGAGCATCTCGGCTTCTTACCGGGCGATCTGCAAAGTAAGATTGATCCTTACCTTCGTCCGCTGTACGATGCGCTCTTTGAAATGCTTGGAGCGGAGAATTATCAGCGACACATGGAGAGAGGCACGATAGAAATAGCTCCCCTGGCATATATGAGAGGAAGAACTCTTGACGATTCCTTCATCATTCTTGACGAGGCGCAGAACACAACGCCTGAGCAAATGAAGATGTTCCTGACCAGAATTGGTTACAATACCAAGGCGGTCGTTACGGGAGACCTCTCACAGACCGATTTACCTATGGGTAAGAAGAGTGGTCTTGGAATTGCCGCTAGGATTCTAGGTAACATTGAAGGTATTGGAATATTTGAGTTCTCCGAGCGTGACGTTGTGAGACATCATCTTGTCAAGAAAATCATCAGCGCATACGAGAATTATGAGAAAAATCAGTCAAAACATAAGGACGAAAAAAGAAAGGGATAAATACTATGCTTGGTAACAGACTTTTTATAAGCTTCACAGCAACGGACAAATTTGAGGAATGCGATTACGAATTAAAGCTTGCCGTAAGACGAGCTATTGAGGCGACTCTTGACTATGAGGATTTCATTTTTGGTGCAGAGGTTTCGGTTACCTTCTGTGATAATGAATACATCAAAAAATTGAACAATGAATACAGAAATAAGGACAGCGCTACAGACGTGCTCTCCTTCCCGATGTTCGATCTCGAAGGTGAGGAGGAGCCTCCACTCAACCCCGACGGTAGTTTGACTCTTGGAGATATTGTTATTTCCGTAGAAAGAGCAAGAGAGCAGGCGAAGGAAGTGGGAAATTCTACCGTTCGAGAGATTTGCTTCCTTGCCGTGCATTCGACCCTTCATCTTCTCGGCTACGATCACGAAAGAAGCCAGGACGATGACGAGGCACAGTGCCTTGCGCAGAGAGAAATAATGGACAAAGTTAAGTTTTAAGAGGAAATAAAATGAAAAAGACAGCGTTTATAGCAATTGTTGGACGTCCTAACGTTGGAAAATCCACTCTTTTGAATTCCATTCTTGGTGAGAAGGTGGCTATCGTTTCTAAGAAGCCCCAGACCACAAGAAACCGTATTACAGGTATACATACAGTTGGGGAGAATCAGTTTGTTTTCCTTGACACTCCAGGTATTCACAAGCCCAGAACAAAGCTTGGTGATTACATGGTAAAAACCACCGCACAGACTATTGCAGGCGTTGATACCGCTATCCTTGTGGTTGAGGCGAGAGAGGCGGTTGGTGACATTGAGGCTAAGGTTATCGAGCGCTTCAAATCCGAGGGGATTCGTGCAATTCTTTGTATAAACAAGATTGACACCGTTCGTCCCGAGAACATTGCCAAGACTATTGCGGCTTATGCCGAAGCATTTGATTTTGAGGCTGTTGTTCCTATTGCCGCAAAAGGAGGCAAGGGCGTTGATACAGTAGTTATGGAATGCGAGAAATTCCTTCGCGAAAGCGATTGGTTCTTCCCGGATGACATTGTAACCGATCAGCCCGAAAGACAGGTTGCCGCAGAGATTATTCGTGAGAAGCTTCTTAAGATGCTGGAGGAAGAGATTCCCCACGGCACGGCAGTTACTATCGAGGAATGGCGTGAGGAGGGCAACCTTGTCTCTATCCGCGCCGAGATCTACTGTGAGAAGGCATCGCACAAGGGAATAATTATTGGCAAGGGTGGATCTCTTATCAAGAAGATCGGCTCATACGCCAGACAGGATATTGAGAAGATGCTTGATTCCAAGGTTTACCTTGACTTGTACGTAAGAGTTAAGGAAAACTGGAGAGATTCAGGCTTCAATATTTCCGACTTCGGCTTCAAGGAAGAGGAATAATGACCGAGGAGGTACGCGGATTAGTAATCCGCACCGTTGACATAAAGGAAACCGATAGACTCGTCGTTATTTTTACAGAGGAGCACGGAGCAATTACAGCCCTTGCCAGAGGTGCCAGATCGTTAAAAAGCAGGAAGCTTGCAGCGACGATGCAGTTCTGCTACGGAAAATACGTGCTGTATAAGCAAGGGGACAAGCTTTGGATAAAAGAGGCGGAGCTTATTGAGAACTTCTTTGATATACGCCAGTCTATTGAGGGACTTGCGTTGGCAAATTACATTTGCGAGGTGCTTTCTGACGTAACCGTTGAGGAGGCTGAAGAGGATCTTCTCAGATTGTCCTTGAACTCCCTTTACGCTATATCTAAGGGACTTCATTCGATTGAGAAGATCAAAGCAGTTTTTGAGATACGTGCCGTTTCTATTCTTGGATTTATGCCAAACGTTCTGGCTTGTTATGAGTGCGAGTCTAAGGAAGGTGACTTTTTCTTTGACATTATGGGTGGCGTTATCGAATGTCGCACATGTCACGAGAAAAAGTCTATTAGTCACATCGAGCACGCCGATCCTCATGAAACGCATATTTTATGCATTTTGTCAGAAGGGGCAAAGATTGCTCTTGGATATGCTATATATGCACCGATTGAAAGAGCGTTTTCTTTCAAGATTTCCAATGAGGATATGCGCCTGTTTTCTCGTGCAACCGAGGAATACATCCTTAACCAAATGGGACACGGCTACAAATCTCTTGATTTTTATAAAAGTCTTATACGCTGAAAATTTTGGAGACTAAAATGTTATTTACAGCAAAAACACTTTCCACCTTGGAATATGACAAAATAATAAATATGCTTGTGGATTGCGCTTCGACCGAGGGCGCAAAGGCCAGGGCGATGAGTCTTTCTCCCTCTGATGATTACGAGACGATTCTCGCAAGGCAGAGAAGGACGGACGATGCTAAAAGATTAATAAACACCAAGGGCTATCCCTCATTCACGGCACACGATCGAGTTGTTTCGGCAGCCGACAGAGCATATAAGGGCGCAATACTTTCACCCCAGGAGCTTCTTGAAATTGCTGCATTGCTTAGATCGGCAAGGTCGGTCCTTGACTACTCAAGCACCGACAGAACCTTTGAAACAAGCCTCGACGAATTGTTTACCAGACTTATGCCCCTGCGTGATCTTGAAAATAGAATAACAAGATCTATCATATCCGAGGATCTTATTGCAGACGAGGCAAGCACCACGCTTGCGGATATCAGGCGTAAAATTCGGCTTACAAACAATAAAATTAAGGACACCCTTCAAAGCTACGTTGGAGGTGCTAGACTAAAATATCTTCAGGAAAATCTTGTTACTATGCGTAACGGCAGATACGTTGTTCCTGTCAAGGCTGAGTATAGAAACGAAATCAAGGGTCTTGTGCATGATACGTCATCATCGGGAGCAACCCTTTTCGTTGAGCCCATCAGCGTCGTTGAGGCGAATAACGAGCTTAAAACACTCGCTGCCGAGGAGGATAGGGAAATTGAGCGCATCCTTGCCTCTCTATCTGCAGATTGCGGAGACGCGTCCTCGGTTATCTCGATCAACTATCACAGTATTACCGAGCTTGCTTTTTATTACGCCTGCGCAACTCTTGCCATTCAAATGAAGGCAGAGATGCCGAACATTGTAAATGAACAGTTCATTGATCTTAAAAGAGCAAGGCATCCGCTGATTGACCGCGATAAGGTTGTTCCTATTAACGTTACGATTGGCGGAGAATATAATACGCTGATTATTACAGGTCCTAATACGGGCGGAAAAACCGTAACTCTTAAAACGCTTGGATTGTTTTCTCTGATGGCGCAATCGGGTCTGCAGATTCCAGCGCTTGAAAGCTCCACAGTTGGTGTTTTTGGTCAGATTTTAGTTGATATTGGCGATGAGCAGAGCATAGAGGCATCGCTTTCCACTTTCTCGTCTCATATGGTAAATGTCGCTGATATTCTAAAGAAGGTTAGTGACAGGTCGCTTGTTCTTTTTGATGAGCTTGGATCGGGAACAGACCCTATTGAAGGCGCAGCTCTTGCAATCTCAATTCTCGAGCACACGGCAAAATGTAAAGCACTTACGGCTGCAACAACGCATTATGCAGAACTGAAGGTTTACGCTCTAGAGACAGAGGGCGTGCAGAATGCATCATGTGAGTTTGATGTTGATACGCTTAGACCGACCTATAAGCTGATTATCGGTACGCCTGGAAAATCAAACGCTTTCGCAATATCCGAGAAGCTCGGTATTTCTGATGAAATAATTTCTCGTGCAAGCCAGCTCATTAAGCGTGAAAATAAGAATTTTGAGGACGTTATCGAGAGGCTTGATACCAATCGAATCGAGATGGAAAAGGCTCGTGAAGAAGCAGAAAAACTTCGCCTTGATTACGAAGCCTTTAAGAAAAATGCCGAAGATGAACTGAAGCGGAAGATAGCTCTCGGCGAAGAAGAAATCGAAAAAAAGACACTTAAAGCAAGGCAGATTCTTGAAAGCGCAAGGGCATCGAGCGAATTCATCTTCCGCCAGCTTGAGGATATCAGAAAAGCCGAGGATAAGGACAAGCGCAATGAAATGATGCAGGCTGCTCGTGATGAAATGAGAAAAAGAATGCGCGAGAGCGAGTCGCTTATGCAGGGCATCGATATTCGGGAAATTGCTAACGACGAAAACTACAAGTTACCTCGTCCTCTGAAGGTTGGAGACAAGGTTTTCCTTACAACCATCAATAAGGAAGGCGTTGTTACCGCCCTTGCCGATAAGAAGGGACAGATCTCTGTTACCTCAGGTATACTTAAAACTAAGGTTTCCGAGGATAAGCTCAGGCTTCTGGATGGTAGCATTAGATATGTTTCGGATACGCCAAGGGTAAGCGAAGGTAAAGTGAAAAAAACTATTACCTCTACCTTTAAGCCTGAAATTGACGTCAGAGGTATGATTGGCGACGACGCATGTTTTGTCGTTGATAAATATATTGATGATGCTGTGCTTGCAGGTATGCCCACAATCCGCATCATTCACGGAAAGGGAACCGGTGCTCTTCGCGCCGCCCTTTGGAAATACTTTAAGAGCGATAAACGCATTAAGTCTTACCGTCACGGAGAATACGGTGAGGGCGATGCAGGTGTTACTGTTCTTACACTTGGAAAATAACGGAGGGAATAATGAATTTTGAAAAGTTAAAGGATTTTCTTGATTACTATCTGCCGATGCTCGGTGTTCCGGGCTCGGATACAGTAATTTATCAGAATCACGAAGAGATCTTCCGCCATCAGAGTGGATTTGATAATCTTAAATACCGTACCCCCGTGCGACCTGATTCAATATACACAATTTATTCTTGTACTAAGATTGCTACTTGTGTTGCTGCACTTCAGTTGATTGAACGTGGCGAGATACTCATAAATGATCCTCTTCACGTTTATTTCCCCGAATTTAAGAATCTGACTGTTGCTCGTAAAGGTGCCGACGGAAAAATAAGAACCGAAAAGGTAAAGAAATCAATTCTTATTCGAGATCTTTTCTCTATGACGTCAGGTTTAGATTATAATATCAGACGCTCGGGAATTGAAAGAGTTAAGCAGGAAACCGAAGGAAAATGTCCTACGTTAAGCATTGTACGTGCGCTTGCTGACGATCCGCTTCTCTTTGAACCGGGAGAAAGATATAATTATGGACTTTCTCATGATGTTCTAGGTGGAATTGTTGAGCTCATTTCAGGTATGAAGCTCGGTGATTATATGAAGAAGCACATATTCGAGCCCCTTGGAATGAAGGACACAACCTTTGACATAACCCCCCAGACTTATGAGCGTTTAGCCTGTCAGTATGACTATGATTCTGTTGGAAGATGTGCTATTGAGGTGCTGAAGGACTCTAACGTTTTTCGCTTCGGTCCTGAATATCAAAGCGGAGGCGCAGGCCTTCTTTCCACCGTTGATGATTTTATCTTGTTAACAGATGCCCTTGCAAACGGAGGAGTGGGGAAAAACGGAAATAGAATTTTGTCGTCTGCATCGGTAAAGCTTCTTACATCTTCCTCCCTTACAAAGGAGCAGTTGTCTTACTTTGAGTATTCACATAATATTGGATATGACTACGGACTCGGTGTACGCATTATGCGTGATCCTGCAAAGGCGGGAAGCCTTATTCCTAAGGGTGCTTTCGGCTGGGACGGAAAGAAAATGTGCCTTTCTGTAAGTGACCCGGAGAATAAGATAGCAATCTTCCATGCTGAAAGCATTGACGGAATGAACGCCATTGTTATTCCAAGACTTCTTAACGTGATATATTCCTGTATTGAGGGTAAATGATCTTAACATTGACAATTTAGGAGGTTGGTAAATGAAAAAATTTGTTTTTTCCGTTTTAGTAGCGTTGCCTCTTATGCTGTTTATTTCCTGTTCTTCTATCGGTAATGAAGAAAGAATTCACGAAGTAAGTGAAGATTTTTGCATTACCATAATTGACGTTGGCGTCGAAAATATTACCTTTGTTCCTTCTGTAGATGGAAAATGCAAGGTAGTATGCTATGCAGAAAACAAACTTGAGCATTTGGTTAAAGTCTACGACGGAAAGCTTAAGATTGAATCGGATGATAGAAGAAATTGGGTAGAGAAGTTCTTTGCTTTTTGCACAGAGGAAAATAGTATTACAGTGTACTTACCTACCGATATAGAAACGTCACTTTTAGTGACCGGTGATACCGGAGATATAATAATACCCGCGGGTTTTACATTTGATCATATTAACATCAGTCTTGATACGGGAAACGTGGTTTGTAACGCTTCTGCTAAGCATCAGATCGTCATTAAGTCTGATACAGGGGATGTTCAAATCAATGATTGCACAGCAGAAGATGTTAAGCTTGAAACGGCCACTGGAAATATTGCGATATACAATAGTGAATGCAAAACGTTCTCTGCAATAACCGATACCGGCGATATTACGGCTTCGAATATAAACTGTGGAAATGACTTTGTGACCGCTGTAGATACAGGCAATCTTGATTTATCTGACGTTACATGCAAGAGCTTTGCTTCCAACGGAGATTCGGGAGATGTTAAGCTCGTATCCGTTCTTGCCGAGGAATTGTTAACTATTAATAGATCTACGGGTGATATTTCCTTCGAGAGATGCGATGGAACCGAGGTAAAGATTACAACCGACACAGGAGACGTACGCGGTAGCTTTCTGACGGACAAGATCGTTTATGCTTCAACGGATACTGGAAGAGTGCAAATACCCCACTCGACCGTCGGAGCGCTATGCGAAATCAATACCGATACCGGAAATATCATTATAACATTTGAATAAAGGAAAAAAGCACTTGCAAATGCAAGTGCTTTTTTTGGTGCCGGTAGTCGGGGTCAGAACCTGGTTTTCGCAGGTGTATCTACCGATTTGATGTATGATGGGCGAAAACCATATTATTTTCTGGCGAAAATAAGCGGCTCGACCCGATAAAACAACATTAAAAAAGAGAAAACAGACACAAGGCCTATTTCCTCTTTTTTTGGTGCCGGTAGTCGGGGTCGAACCGACACGGTATTGCTACCTTCGGATTTTGAGTCCGACGCGTCTGCCAATTCCACCATACCGGCAAATGGTGCAACCCTTGGTCGCAGGAAGTATTATATCATAAAGAAAGGAAAAAATCAATACGTTTCTAAAAAAAATATCACTAGGCAAAATATTTGTTTTTACCCCTTGAAATTTAAATAAATATATATTATAATATGATTGATAAACTATGTATATAGGAGAAAAGGAAAATGGCAAATCGAATTGAATATAATACAAAGGGTGTTTGCTCGAGAAAGATCATAGTAGAGACCAGCGATGGCGTAATTACCGATTGTAAATTTATCGGCGGATGCGCAGGCAACACCCAGGGCGTTGCAGCTCTTGTTGTTGGCATGAAGGTTGAGGACGCTATCAAAAAGATCAAGGGAATTAAGTGTGGATTTAAGGGCACATCCTGTCCCGATCAGCTTGCAATTGCTCTCGAAGAATCGCTCTGATAAATTAATTTTCAATATAAAACCAGGCAGAAAGGGAATTACTATGTATAACATCGAATATCAAAGATGGCTTGCTTCGTCTGTACTTACCGAAAGCGAGCACGCAGAGCTTCTTTCTATCGCAAATAACGAGGAGGCAAAGGCTCTTCGCTTCAGCGCTCCCATGGACTTTGGAACAGCCGGTCTTAGATCAACCATGTACGTGGGTCTTGGTTCTATGAACCGTTATACCGTTGCGCACACAACCCGTGGTATTGCAGCTCTTATCAAAGAGTCCCATGGCGAAAGCAGAGGCGTTGCAATCGCATTTGACTCCAGAAATAATTCCGAGGACTTCGCTAAAATCAGCGCTTGCGTTCTTGCAGGTGCAGGTATTAAGTCCTTTATCTTCAATGGCATTCGTCCTACACCCGAGCTTTCCTTTGCTCTTCGTGAACTTGGATGCATTGCCGGTATCAATATTACAGCTTCTCATAACCCCAAGGAATATAATGGCTACAAGGCGTACTGGGAGGACGGCGCACAGATCGCTCCTGAGCAGGCAAAGATCGTTTCTGCTGAGAGAGCAAAGTTCGACGTTCTTGATATGTCTGGAATTATGGGCTTTGACGAGGGCGTGAAATCAGGACTTATCACCATTCTCGATGAGAAGTTCGATGAGAAATATCTTGACGCTGTAATTGCTACCGCTGTTAATACGAACGCTGTTAAGGACGTTGCTGATGAGCTTAAGGTTGTGTATACTCCTCTTCACGGTGCAGGATACAGACTTGTTCCCGAGGTATTCAAGCGTGTTGGCCTCAAGTATCTCTATACCGTTGACGAGCAGATGATTCCCGACGGTAATTTCCCCACGGTTGAAAAGCCCAACCCGGAATATCCCGCCGTATTTAAGCTTGGTATTGATATTGCGAATAACGTAGGCTCCGACCTTATTATTGCTACCGACCCCGACTCCGATCGTGTTGGCGTTATGGCAAGAACCTCCTCCGGCGAATTTGCAACCATTTCAGGAAACCAGATGGGCGCACTTCTTCTTGATTATGTAATCAAGGCACGCCGTGATCTCGGTATTCTTCCCGAGGGCGCATACTGTGTAAAGAGTCTTGTTTCTACAGACATGGCATACAAGATTGCTAAGGATAACGGTGTCAAGCTTCACGACGTTCTGACAGGCTTTAAGTTTATTGGTGAGGTTATTAAGAATTACGAGGCAGAGGGTAAGTTCGGCGGCTTCCTTCTTGGCTTTGAGGAGAGCTACGGATACCTTCTTGGCTCTTATGCCAGAGACAAGGACGCTGTTGAAGGCTCCATGATGATTCTTGAGATGACCGCATACTACAAGGCAAAGGGAATGACCCTTTCTGATGCTCTTGAGCAGCTATATAAGACCTATGGTCTCTATGCCGAAAAGACTATCGACATTTATATGGAGGGTCTTGACGGTATTGCTAACAGAAAGAAGGTTATGCAGGGACTTCGTGATAATCCTCCTGCAATTATTGGTGGTATTAATGTTAAGACCGCCGGCGATTATAAGAGCGGTGAAGTTCGTGATCTTCAGACAGATGCTGTTTCTTCCACCGGCCAGCCTTCCTCTGACGTTCTCTATTACACCCTTGTAAATGAAGACAAGATTATCGTTCGTCCTTCGGGAACCGAGCCTAAGATTAAGATCTACGTTCTTGCTCATGACGAGGATAAGGGCGCTCTTGATGCGAAGCTTAATGCATACGAAATAGATTCAAGAAAGATGACAGAGGTTTAAGCCTCAGGACACAAAAGTGACAGATAAACAACAACATATTAGGAATTTTTCCATTATTGCCCACATAGATCATGGAAAGTCAACCCTTGCTGACAGAATTCTTGAAAAGACAAGAACGGTTGAGACCCGTGACATGGAAGAGCAGCTGCTTGATAATATGGATCTCGAGCGTGAGCGCGGAATTACCATTAAGGCGAGAGCAGTAAGACTTTCCTACAAGGCAAAGAATGGGGAAGAATACATCTACAATTTAATCGATACACCCGGTCACGTCGACTTTGGTTACGAGGTTTCTCGCTCGCTCAAGGCTTGCGAGGGCGCGTTGCTTGTGGTTGATGCGACCCAGGGCGTTGAGGCACAGACTCTTGCAAATGCTTATCTTGCAATAGATAACGACCTTGAAATTTTGCCCGTTATCAATAAAATCGACCTTGCATCTGCAGATATTGCAGGCGCTAGACGTGAGATTGAGGATATCATCGGCATTCCTGCCGATGATTGCCCTGCGGTATCGGCAAAGAACGGTCTCAATATAGAAGACGTTCTTGAGAAGATCGTTACAGACATTCCGGCACCTAAAGGTGATAGCGAAAAGCCTCTTAAGGCATTGATTTTTGACTCGCATTACGATTCCTATCTCGGCGTTGTCGTATATATTCGTATTTTTGACGGAGCTATACGAGCAGGTGACAGGATTCGTCTTATGGCGCAGGGAACAGAGTTCGACGTAGTTGAAGTAGGTACGATGGAGCCTTTTGGCCTGAAAAAGGCGGAGTCTCTTTCTGCCGGTGAGGTTGGATACATTACTGCGTCTATAAAAACTATTGGTGAAACCAGGGTTGGAGATACCGTTACTTTGGCAGGTTATCCCGCGGCAGAACCCCTTGACGGTTTCCGTGACGTTCATCCTATGGTTTATTCAGGTATATATCCTGCTGATGGTGCAAGGTACGGTGACCTTCGTGATGCACTAGAGAAGTTGCAGCTGAATGATGCCTCTCTCGTATTTGAGCCTGAGACATCGGTTGCTCTTGGATTTGGATTCCGTTGCGGTTTCCTTGGTCTTCTTCATATGGAGATTATTGAGGAGAGATTGGAGCGTGAGTTCAACCTCGATCTTATTACAACGGCTCCGTCGGTTATCTATAAGGTTGATCTGAGGGATGGTCAGACCATTATGATCGATAATCCCTCAAAATTCCCAACTCCGGACGAAATACAGACGGCATATGAGCCTATTATGAAATCCACCATTATCAGCCCGACCGACTACGTTGGTGGTATTATGGATCTTTGTCAGGAGAGACGCGGCGTATTTATTGATATGAAATATCTCGATACAGAGCGTGTTGAGCTTCATTATGAGCTTCCGCTTAACGAGATAATTTATGATTTCTTTGATGCACTTAAGAGCCGTACAAAAGGATATGCTTCGCTTGATTATGAATTGAAGGGTTATAAGCAGTCAAAGCTTGTTAAGCTTGACTTTATGCTTAATGGCGAGGTAGTGGATGCCCTTTCCTTTATCGTTTTCGAGGATCGCGCATATGGCAGAGCAAGAAAAATCGCCGAAAAGCTGAAGGAAAATATTCCACGTCAGCTCTTTGAGATTCCGATTCAGGCTTGCATTGGCTCTAAGATTATTGCCAGAGAGACTGTAAAGGCGATGCGCAAGGACGTACTTGCAAAGTGCTACGGCGGAGATATTACCAGAAAGAAAAAGCTGCTTGAAAAGCAGAAGGAAGGTAAGAAGAAGATGCGTAAGCTTGGCAGCGTAGAGGTTACGCCTGAGGCGTTTATGGCAGTTCTCAGACTTGATGATGACAACTAAGCCCATCGGTTTATACCTTCATATCCCGTTTTGTGTCAGAAAGTGCAATTATTGCGATTTTTGTTCTTTCGCAATGGGAGATTGTGATTGGCGAGAAGAGTATATCAATAGCCTCTGCCGTGAAATTGAATGCTATAAAGGGAGAAATATCACTCTCGACAGCATATTCTTTGGCGGAGGCACGCCGTCCCTTCTTAAAGTTGATGAATTCAAGAGAATAACTGATACAATCAACGATTGCTTTACGGTTGATGCCGATACAGAATTCACTATTGAAGCAAATCCTAAGACTTTGACAGAAGAAAAGCTTTCATCCTACATTTCCTGCGGAGTAAATCGACTGAGCATTGGACTTCAGTCAATTCACGATAACGAACAGAAAATACTAGGCAGAATACATAATTTCGATGATTTCCTTAGGACATACAGCATGGCGATTGACCTTGGAATCAACAATATTAACATTGACCTTATGTATGGCATACCTGAGCAGACGATGGAAAGCTTTTCTAAAACCTTGGATGCTGTTACATCACTTTCACCCCATCACATCTCGCTTTACGGCTTAATAATTGAGGAGGGCACCCCCTTCTATAATAATCGTTACGACCTCGAACTTCCAAGCGAAGATTCTGAGTGCGATATGTATTATCTTGCAGCTAAAATGCTTCGTGAAAAAGGGTATGGGCACTACGAGATTTCAAATTATGCCAGAGAAGGATTTTCATGCCAACACAATCTTAAATATTGGCATGATGAGGAATATATTGGCGTTGGACTTGCTGCACATTCCTATTTTAACGGGAGAAGATTTGCCAACACCGATAATATTAACGACTATCTGTCAGGAAATTTTGCAAATTATGCTAAAGGCGAGATAATTGACGATGAGACTCGTGCTTACGAGTACGTTATGCTTTCTCTTCGCCTTGCCGAGGGGTTTTCGCTTTCTGATTATACTGAAAGATTTGGAGTTGATTTCCGATTAGGTAGAGAGGACACTCTTAAAATGCTAATGGATAATGATTTGCTTATCATTAACGGCGACAGATTATCACTTACCGAGAAAGGTATGTACGTCAGCAATAATATTTTAAGTGATTTAATTTAAGGCACTTGACAAAACAACGAATAAAATATAAAATAAAATAAACAATAAGATTGGAGAATTGATATGTCCGATATGGAAAAGAACCTTAACGAGGAAGAGCTTGTAGACGAGCTCGGCGACATTATTTACACTCTTACTGATGAGGAAACTGGCGAAGAGCTTGATTTTCAGCTTATCGCAAGAGCGACTATTGATGACGTTCTTTATTTCGCACTTATTCCTGCTGATGACGAGGAGTGCGAGGAGTACGTTATCCTTCGTGTTACCGAGGATGGCGAAGATATCGTCCTTGAGTCCATCGATGATGACGATGAGTTCGAGAAGGTAGAGGAGTATTTCAACGATCTTCTCTTTGGTGAGGTTGATTACGACGAAAATTGATTTTATGCCTGCGTGGTGCGTGAATAACGCGATATTTGAACCTACACACAAATTAAGGGAGTCTTGATAACTTCTGGCAACGGGATGCAGGCCTCCCGCCGAGGGCGCTTATCTTAATTGATGACCCCCTCTAAGCGGACGTTGGAAGCGCAAAGTGGCAGAGAGGACACCCACCTGGTCAGACCGGGTTAAAGCTTTGCGTTACACGGCCATGCGGGTCTATAATTTTCAGTAGCGAGGAGACCGCCTTTCTGGGCGGTCTTCTCATTTTTTTGGATGAATTTTCATATAGTTTAAAGACAAACTCTAAAGGTAGGTTTATATGAAAAGTAAATTCACTGGATTAAGTGAGGACGAGGTCGTAAGATCATATAATCTTCACGGGGATAACTCCCTGGTTAAAGAAAAGAAAAAGGGGTTCATTAAAAGATTCTTTGAGAATTTATCCGATCCGATTATAAGAATTTTGTTTCTTGCATTGGGGCTTCAGCTGATAGTTTCTTTGGGAAACGTAAATTATTTTGAATTAGGTGGAATTTTGGTAGCAATATTGCTATCAACAACCGTCTCGACGATCTCTGAATACAGAAGCGACAATTCCTTTGAGAAAATGGTACGTGAGAGCAAGGATGGGCTAATATCTGTATTACGAGGCGGAAAACTAGAAAAGATCAACGCTTCAAATATAGTTGTTGGGGATCTAGTATATCTTTCCGGTGGGGACATCGTTCCTGCTGACGGAGAAATGATCGACGGAAAAATATACGTTGACCAGTCGGCTTTAAACGGGGAAAGTAGGGAAATCGTCAAATCGGTGGGAAGGGATACATCCTGGGATCTTGCTTCGATATCTAAGATTTTTCGAGGGACGGTCGTAGTAGGCGGTTCGGGTTTAATGCGCGTCATGCGAATCGGTCAATCAACCTATTACGGTATGGTTGCAAAGGACGTGCAGAGCGATACTCGAGAAAGTCCCTTAAAGCTAAGACTTGGGAAACTGGCATCTCAGATAAGCAGAATCGGTTACGTAGCATCATTAATTGTTGGGCTCTCTTATTTGTTTAACGCGATTGTAATAGATAATAAGTTTAATGCAGATCTTATCATCAACTATTTAACCAATGCGCCTCAGTTATTTTCAACCATTTTAAAAGCGATCACTTTAATGATAACAATGGTTGTAGTTTCAGCCCCTGAAGGGTTACCAATGATGATTACCGTTGTTTTATCTGCCAATATGAAGCGTATGATAAATGATAAGATTCTTGTCAAGAAGCTTGTTGGAATAGAAACTGCGGGATCAATGAACATTCTTTTTACCGATAAAACGGGAACTATTACCGAGGGGAGACCTACCTGCGATAGATTCATATATTCCTTTGGAAGTACAAGGAGTCTCGGTGCATTAAAAAATACAGGAGCAATATATGAAAATCTTTTGACGTGTTCAAAATATAATACAGACGTAGTTGAGGCAGGGGGAAGCATTAGCGGAGGCAATGCAACAGACCGTGCGATTTATGAATACTTCAGAGATTGCAAATTTAGGAAGGAGAAAATCAGATCAAAAAATCCATTTTCAAGCGAGCAAAAATATTCATCGGTAATCCTTGAAAATGGAAAAACTATAATAAAAGGTGCGGCAGAAATCATTTTATCAGCTTGCAAGTATACGCTGAACAAAAGTGGAGAAAAAATTCGATTTGATAAATCATCGGTGTGGAATGAATACCTTGAAGCTGTTAATCACGGAGAGAGAGTTGTTGCCGTTGCTATATCGGATGAGATGAATTCAGAACTGTGTTTTATAGCATTGATTGCTATGAAAGATAAAATTCGCCCCGGTGTAATCGACGCGGTTAAGGCTGTTCAGCGGGCAGGAATTAGAATCGTTATGATTACAGGCGACGGTAGGGAGACAGCAAAAAGTATCGCCGAGGAATGCGGTATTTTTTCCAGAAAAACAAAATCTATCATTATTTCCGGAGAGGAATTACGTAGGCTGGATGATCGTGATGTTAGGAATTTATTGCCCGACCTTTCAGTCGTATATCGTGCCTTGCCTCAGGATAAGACAAGACTCGTAAGATTGTCCCAAGAGCTTGATATGGTTGTTGGAATGACAGGGGACGGAATTAACGATTCTCCCTCGCTAAAGCTATCAGACGTTGGATTTGCAATGGGAAGCGGCGCCGATATTGCGAAGAGCGCTGCAGATATAGTTATACTTGATAATGGTTTTCTCGCTATATCAAAAACCATTCTGTACGGAAGAACGATTTTTAAATCGATCAGAAAGTTTATAACTTTTCAGCTTACAATGAATATTGCCGCTTGCGGTGTATCCTTGCTTGGGCAATTTTTCGGCATAGATACGCCAATCACTATCACACAAATGTTATGGGTTAATATTATTATGGATACTCTGGGTGGTTTGGCATTTGCCGGTGAGGCGCCTCTTGATTACTATATGAGAGAGAAACCCAAAAGAAGAGATGAGCGGATTCTGTCTCGTGAAATGATAAGTCAAATTGCTATTACGGGTTTATTTACTCTTGGAATATGCATCCTATTTCTGACATCACCCGTAATTCGACTGATGTATGGCGGAATAAACCCGACGGATAAGTTCTACACCGCATTTTACGTATTGTTTATTTTTTGCGGAATATTTAATTGCTTTTCGGCAAGGTGCTCCAGGCTATGGATGATGTCAAATATTTCAAAGAACAAGGCTTTTATCATTATAATGATCCTGATTTCTGTTATACAGATATGTATGGTTTATTATGGCGGGGCAATGTTTCGGTGCGTACCGCTTTTAAGGCAGGAATTAACCTTTGCAGTATTACTTGCCTCCAGCGTGGTTCCATTTGAGATGATCAGACGTCTTGTATATAAGTTGAAGTGAAAATAGCTCGGTGATTTATTCACCGAGCTAAAAAAATCGTTATAGGCTATTGACAAAAGCGCCTAAAGATGCTAAAATAGATAAGCGATTGTTCGCTGATATGGCTCAGTTGGTAGAGCAGTTGATTCGTAATCAACAGGTCGCGGGTTCGAGTCCCGCTATCAGCTCCATAGCATAGAGAGGCACTCGCCTCTCTTTTTTACTAAAGTGGGAGGAAAGTATGGATCTTTGTAATATTTCGGTAATTAAATCTGTTATGGCTGATGCAGGAATTACATTCCACAAGGAGTTCGGGCAGAATTTCCTTACTAACAGAATTATCCCGGAGGATATTGCTGATAATTGCGCAGATACCTCGGATAGAATGATCCTTGAGATTGGCCCGGGAATCGGTTGCCTGACTCAGGAGCTTGCAGTGAGATATAAGAAGGTTGTTGCCGTTGAGATCGACCGCGGTCTTATTCCCGTACTAAACAAGACTCTTGCCGAATATGATAATATCACCGTTATTAACGAGGATATTATGAAGGTTGATCTTGCAAAGCTTGTTGAAGAGTACTCCGAGGGGATGCCCGTATCCGTTTGTGCTAATCTTCCTTATTACATCACAACACCAATTCTTATGTATTTGTTGGAGTCGGGGGTTAAGTTTTCGACTATCACCGTAATGGTACAGAACGAGGTTGCTGCCAGGTTATCCGCCAAAGCAGGCAGCTCTGATTATGGCGCAATAACCGCAATTCTTGGATATTATGGCAGCGTAAGAAAGCTGTTTAAGGTATCTGCAGGATGCTTTATTCCTGCCCCCAAGGTTGACAGTGCCGTTGTCCGGATTGATCTTTACGATAAATGTCCTTATGAGATCAAGGATGAGAAGCTTTTCAGAAACTGCATCAAAGCTGCGTTTGAAATGCGTCGTAAGACTCTTGAAAATGCTCTTGTAGCTAAGCTTGGCGGTTTTACGAAGGAACAGGTTGCTGAGGCTATATCTAAGGGTGGCTTTGATCCTAAGATCCGTGGAGAGAGATTATCTACTGAGGATTTTGCAATCCTTTCAAACATTCTATATGAAATGAAGTGAATATAATGAGTTTTAAACTGTTTGTTAGCGCTATATGTAAGTTTTTGCTTGGCGTGGTTCTTATTGGTGCATTGCTTTTTCTTCCCGCAGGTACTCTTAGCTTTTCTTACGGCTGGCTACTGATGGGGATATTGTTTATTCCAATGTTCGTGGCTGGTATTGTCATGATGATTAAAAATCCCAAACTCCTTTCAATTCGCCTGAACGCAAAGGAAAAGGAGGGCGAGCAGAAGACCGTAGTAAAGCTTTCCGGGCTTATGTTTATAGCAGGCTTTGTTCTTGCGGGCCTGGATTTCAGGTTTGGTTGGCTTCCTCTTCTGCCCTGGGTATCTGTTATCGGAGCAGTACTTTTTCTTGCAGCCTATGCAATTTATGCCGAGGTTTTGCGTGAGAATACATATCTGTCTCGCACAATAGAGGTTCAAGAAGGTCAGAAGGTTATTTCCACAGGGCTTTATGGCTTAGTGCGCCATCCCATGTATTCTGCAACGCTTTTACTATTCACATCAATGCCCATTGTACTTGGCTCGGTTATTGCCATTATTCCTTTCCTTTTCTATCCGTTAATTATTGGAAAGAGAATAATTAATGAAGAGAAGGTTCTTTCCGAGGGGCTTGAAGGATATATAGACTATAAGAAAAAGGTTAAGTATAGATTAATTCCTTTTATCTGGTAAATACCATATAATCAAAATTTACTACCGAAAACACCAAAATCGACAAAACCTCCTTTCCGTATACTAAAATGATAACGTAATTAGCAGGTGGAAAGGAGTTTTTTTAAGGAAAAAACAATGAAATTTAAACTGATAATTAATAGGGATGACGATGAGGAGATAATCGCCAAAGTTCATTCTGCCTCGAAGTTAACTGCCGAAATTGAAAATATTGTTTTATCGTACATAGGGAATGATGGATTAACTGTACATGGAGATTATGAGTTAACGACGCTTAAATTCCAAGAGATAGAATGTATCACTATGATTGATCGCAAGGTTTTTGTTATCGACAATAAAGCAAATAAATACCGAAAATCAGGAACGCTTGCGGATATAGAAAAGTCTTTGCCGAATTATTTTATCCGCATTAACAAATCAACTATCGCCAATGAACGAAGCATATCCTGCTACAAAACAACCTTCAGCGGCGGTGTTGACGCAATATTTAAATGCGGATACAAGGATTATGTATCTCGCAGATGCTTTTCAGAAATAAAAAGGAGATATAAGTGATGAAAATTATAGGGAAGTATTGGAAACATTTTTTATTAAGAGGTCTTGTGGCTATGGGATTTGGTCCGATTGTTCTGGCAATAATTTATGCAATACTTGAATTAACTAATGTTACCGACGTTGTACCGATAAGGGAAATGACGGTTGGAATATTGACAATCACAGCACTTGCATTTCTTTGCGGTGCAGTTACACAGGTCTTCCAGATTGAGGAGCTTCCGCTTTCAAAAGCAATTACTTTTCACGGTATTATTCTCTACATCGCATACGCCATTGTATATCTTATGAACGGATGGCTTAAAGACGGACTTGTTCCATTCATTGGCTTCACTGCGATTTTTGCTGTGATCTATGCCTTGATTTGGTTATTCATCTACATCTTTACTAAGAGAAGTACTGATAAATTGACTAAAAAAATGCGGCAGAATTGATTCTGCCGCATTAATATTTTATTTCCAATCCAAACTTCTTGCGACGGCTTTCTTCCAGATAGCCATTTTTTCATTGCGCCAGGAGTCATCCTTCTCCGGCGAGAACGTTTGGGATATTTTACGGTTTTTCTTAATCTCATCGGTTGATTTATATACGCCCGTTGCAAGACCTGCAAGATATGCGGCACCAAGAGCCGTAGTCTCAATGCACTCCGGTCTGAGTACGGTCGTACCAAGAATATCAGCCTGGAATGAGAGAAGAAGATTGTTTGCAGATGCGCCGCCGTCAACCGACAATCCTTCAATCTTTAGTCCTGTGGATTTTTCCATAAGCTCGATAACATCGGCTGTCTGATAAGCCATTGACTCAACGGTAGCTCTGATAATATGATATTTGTTGGTAGCGCGTGTGATTCCGATAATTATTCCTCTTGCGTATGGATCCCAGTAGGGAGCTCCAAGTCCCTGGAATGCAGGTACAACGAGAACTCCGCCTGAATCGGGAACCTTCTTTGAGTAGTATTCAGAATCTGCGGCTGATTCGATGACCCTCATACCATCTCTGAGCCATTGTATGGCCGCACCGCAAACGAACACAGAGCCTTCAAGAGCGTAGTTCACCTTTCCGTCAAGGCCCCAGGCTATGGTTGTAACAAGACCGCTATCTGTAATCTGTGGTTCTTCGCCAATATTCATAAGCAGGAATGCGCCCGTGCCGTATGTATTTTTCAGGTCGCCGCTTTCAAAGCAACACTGTCCGAAGAGGGCTGCCTGCTGGTCACCCGCAACACCACCGATTGGTATTTCAGCACCGAGAATAGCTCTGTCTGTATATCCAAAGATATATGAGGATGGTTTAACCTCAGGAAGCATAGAGGAGGGAATATTAAACAGCTTAAGAAGATCATTATCCCACTCCAGGGTCTTAATATTAAACAGCATTGTACGCGATGCGTTGGAATAATCCGTAGCGTGTATTCTTGCGCCGCTGAGATTCCACATGAGCCATGTATCAATAGTGCCAAAGCAAAGCTCTCCCACTTCAGCCCTTTCTCTTGCTCCCTCAACGTTGTCAAGAATCCAGGCTACCTTTGAAGCAGAGAAGTAAGGGTCAAGAAGCAGACCCGTTTTGTTGCGTATTATTTCGGCATAGCCTTTTTCTTTAAGACCTTCGCAGTATTCTGCGGTACGGCGGCATTGCCATACTATTGCATTATATATCGGGGCGCCCGTCTTTCTGTCCCAGACAACAACGGTTTCGCGTTGGTTGGTAATACCTATTCCTGCGATATCATCCCACGATCCGCCAATCTGCATCAATGCTTCGGTGCATGCGGCAATCTGAGTTGACCAGATAGCCATTGGGTTGTGTTCGACCCATCCCTCCTTGGGAAATATCTGCGGGAACTCTCTTTGAACAAGGCTGACGATTCCGCCATTCTTGTCGAAAATAATCGCTCTTGAGCTTGTTGTGCCTTGGTCGAGAGCCATGATGTATTTTTTCATAGTACGTCCTCCGATAATTGTTTTCACCATTATTATACAACATTAATTTCCTTATTTCAAGTTAAAAAAGAAAAAAGAAGACTGCATCGCAGTCTTCTTTTTTTGCAGATTACTTAATCTCGACGGTAACGTGCTTTCCGCAGGTGTTAGCCGCAGCCTTCATAATCTGGCGAATGGCCTTAGCAATTCTTCCGTGACGGCCGATAACCATACCGGTATCGTCCTCTGCAACGGTGAGTACGAGTTCAATATCGTCTCCGTTAACAGTCTCCTCAACAACAACTGCGTCGGGAGTGTCTACAATCGCACGGGCAATGTCGGTAAGTATTTTCTTGAAATCCATTTCGGTTACCCGTTTATTCAAGAATTACTTGATGATCTCGCTCTTCTTAAGAAGAGATCTAACAGTGTCAGTGGGCTGAGCGCCGTTGTTGAGCCACTTGGTAGCCTTGTCAGCGTCGATCTTTACGGTTGCGGGATTGGTCATGGGATCATAGTAACCGATCTCCTCGATAGGAGCACCGTCACGACGGGTTCTCTCGTCTGCAACTACGATTCTGTAGAAGGGGTTCTTCTTCTTACCCATTCTGGTAAGTCTGATTTTTACTGCCATTGTTTTTTCCTCCAAAAATTGAATAAATTTATTTTTTGTTTTTGTTTTTGTTTTTTTAGAAGCTCATTCTTCGGCCGAGCATTTTTTTCATACCCTTGCCGGAGAGCTGTTTCATCATTTTTTTCATTTGATCAAACTGCTTGAGCAGTCTGTTTACGTCCTCAACTCCGAGGCCGCATCCCTTGGCAATTCTCTTACGGCGAGATCCGTTGATGATCTCGGGCTTGAGCCTTTCCTCAGGAGTCATAGAGAGGATTATTGCCTCGATTCTTGCCATCTGCTTTTCATCAACCTGAGCGTTTTTAAGCGCACCTGCGTTAACTCCGGGCATCATTCCAAGGATCTGATCGAGGTTACCCATCTTTTTGAGCTGACGCATCTGATCGAGGAAATCCTCGAGAGAGAAGGTCTGCTCACGCATTTTCTTTTCAAGCTCTCTTGCATTTTTCTCATCATATGCAGCCTCTGCTTTTTCAATAAGCGAGAGAATATCACCCATGCCAAGAATACGAGATGCCATTCTGTCGGGGTGGAAGAGCTCGATGGCGTCCATTTTTTCACCCATACCGATAAATTTAATGGGCTTTCCTGTGATATACTTGACCGAGAGAGCTGCACCGCCTCGTGTGTCGCCGTCCATTTTTGTGAGAACAACGCCTGTGATGTCGAGAAGCTCGTTAAAGGTCTTTGCCACGTTGACCGCATCCTGACCCGTCATTGCGTCGACGGTAAGGAGGATCTCCGAGGGATTTACAGTAGATTTGATTTTGACAAGCTCCTCCATGAGAGCCTCGTCGATGTGAAGTCGACCTGCGGTATCAATGATAACCATGTCATGGCCGTTCTTCTTAGCGTGCTCAACGCCCGCCCTAGCAATTTCAACAGGGGAAATCTTGCTGCCGAGAGAGAAGACGGGAACCTTTACGGATTCACCGACGATCTTAAGCTGATCAATAGCGGCAGGTCTGTATACGTCACATGCAACTAAAAGAGGATTTTTGCTTTTCTGCTTATACATGTTAGCAATCTTTGCTGCGTGTGTTGTTTTACCGGCACCCTGAAGACCGACCATCATTACAACTGTCGGGGGCTTGGGGCTGATATTGATCTTGGGTGTTTCAGCACCCATAAGCTTGATGAGCTCTTCGTTAACTATCTTAACGATCTGCTGAGCAGGGAGCAGGCTTTCAAGCACCTCGGCACCCACAGCACGCTCGGTAACAGACTGCGTAAAGTTCTTAACTACCTTGAAGTTAACATCTGCCTCGAGGAGCGCAAGCTTAACCTCACGCATACCTTCCTTGACATCAGCCTCGGTAAGTTTACCCTTGTTCTTAAATTTCTTAAAGGCGTTAGCAAGCTTGTCAGTAAGACTTTGGAACATCTTGATTTCCTTTCGTGATTACTTCAATGGCACGGCGAATGATATTTGCGTCTTCGGTTGCTTCGCTCTTTTCGAGTCTTGCACAAACCTCTAAAAGGGAAGCGCTGACTGAGAGAAGCTCCTCGTGCCTTTTTGCTAATGCGAGATTTGCCTCGTAAAACTCGATCTGGTCCTCTCCCTTTTTGATCAGATGACGAACACCCTGACGTGAAATGCCCTCCATAGCGGCAATTTCAGCAAGTGAAAGGTCATCATCGTAATACGCCCTCATAACGGAGCGGACGTGGGAGTCGAGCAGATCCTCGTAGAAGTCGATAAGATATGCAATTTTCATGTTCTTCTCAAACATATCATTACCTCGAAAAGTGCTGTAAAGCAAATCGCTTTACAAGTATAGCATAAGGTATCTTATTTGTCAATAGTTTTTTTAAAAATATTCGAAAAAAATTTTAAAATAAATATCCCCCCGTAAAACGGGGGGTATTGCATTTTCGGGCATAGCCCTAACCGCTACTGGCGGCGCACAAGTGCGCTTTAGATTGGCCTGCCAGCCATGCAATTGTTACTTACTACCCATAAATGGGTCCCGTGGG